>JAKUPN010000002.1:234932-306985 GCA_022449545.1 Alphaproteobacteria bacterium
CGCGTGGCCTGCCCCGAATCCCACTCAAACCTCACCAGAGACTTGCGGCGGCCCGAGTGAGCTCGGGCCTCCCGAGGCCCGGTTTCATCCGATGGGGGAAGTTGCAGGAGAAATATATCCCGCTATAGCAGACTGGTTGATGACCTCCCTAACAGAGGGCAGACCTGATGATTATGAAAGAACAATTTATGTAGAAGAAAACACTACTATCGCTGATTATCAGCATGGATAGGAGTTTTGTTATTTCTCTATATTAGGCTCACCACGTGCCCAGACTCTGCGGATATATCTGCGGCATTCGTAACCTCCATAACAAGCCTTGCTTCTTCTGCAGTGACTAGTAGAGGTTGGTTATTACATACTGCATTAAGAAAGTGAATCGTTTCATCTACCATGGCTCCAGCAAAGACATGATCGACTTGCTCGCCAGGCATTGATGAGAGTGGATATTCAATACCGTTTTTTGTGGAATTTAATATGATTTCTTTGTGTGTATCATCAACAGTGAGGGACCCGTCAGTGCCTATTATCTCTATCCAGCTTTGCGAGTACTGAGGATATCCTAGGGGAAGCACCCAGCCCGAGCCTGCCGTTATGGTTGAGCCATCATCCATGGTCACCATTATCCATTGATGGTCGGGAGTTTTGCTTTCACGTGAAAAAAGTTTTCCCGCTTGCTGGGAATAAACTCTTACGGGAAGGCGAGGCTGTAAGCACCACAGTAAAAAATCTATTGAATGGGTGCCCCCCATAGACGCGGGTGACAGTTTGGAGCGTCCTTTTATTTTAGTTCCGATCTCACGAGTGATATTTCGACTCAATAAACATGTGACTGGATCGCCAATTCTTCCTGATTTTATGGATTGATTAACATAAGCGTATCTCGGATCGAAACGGCGGGTATACCCGACTGTAAGTTTAAGATTGTTTTTGTGGGCGATCCTAATAGCTTCATCAGTTTCGGCAAGACTTGGTGCTATTGGCTTTTCAACCAAAACACTTTTTTTTTCTTTTAAGGCGCTAAGAACAATTGGATATCGTTCTGATTCGGGTGTTGAGGCAATTATTACAGCATTAATAGAGTCGTTATTGATTATATCATGCCAATTATTTGTAACATTTGAGGCATTAGTTTCATCACCGACTATACTGGCTTTTAGTGGGTTTATTTCAGCTATGTGAAGTTCCTTTACTAAGGGGCTATTTGCGCATGCGTTGGCGCGAATTCCTCCGACCCAGCCAGTTCCTATAACTCCAATATTAATTGGTCTAAAAGACAAAGTAATCTCTCCTTTTTATTACTTTCTGGTGGTTTTTAGCTTCATTTAATATTAAATCGGCAGCTTTTTCTGCTATCATAATTGTTGGTGCGTTTGTGTTTCCAGAAACAATGGTTGGCATGATGGAAGCGTCAACAACCCTGAGGCACTGAATGTTATGAACTCTGAGTTCATGGTCGACAACGGCTTTGTTGTCCTGCCCCATCCTGCAGGTGCCAACAGGATGAAAACTCGTTCCCCCTTTTTGTCTTAAGAATTCGAGAATTTGATTGTCAGTGATACAGTTTAGACCAGGGGCATATTCTTGTTTGATAAATTTCTCGATTGCCGGAGCTTTCAAGATCTCTCTTACCTTTTTGAAACCTAATACGAGCTTGTCACAATCGTCTGGGTTATGAAGAAAATTAGGGCAAATTTTAGGGTGTTTAAACGGGTCAGCGCTTTGAATATATATCGAGCCCCTGCTTTTGGGACGCAATAGTCTAACAATGACCGAAAACCCTGAGAATGGATGGAGTCCCCTTCCCAATTTATCTGTGCTGAACAGAGCGAGACCAGCTTGAATGTCAGAAGAGGTTAATGAAGGGTCCGTTTTTAAAAACCCCGCTGCATACGAGGCTCCCATGGCCAAAAAGCCCTTACGGCTATGGAGGTAGCGCGCCCCTTCTAGTATTGCCCGGAAATTACTAGACAAAGTGTCATTGAGTGTCAGTTTTTGGGTGGACTCGTACATAAGCCTTCCATTGTAGTGATCTTGCAAATTACTACCCACATCAGGCATGTCTAGGACAACTTCTATTCCTAATTCGCGAAGTTTTTTTTCTGGGCCTAGCCCAGATAACATCATTATTTGAGGAGTATTTATTGATCCCCCTGAAAGCAGTATCTCTCTGTTAGCTAGAGCTACTTTTCTTTTGTTGTTTTGTAAATACTCTATGCCGACGGCTTTTCTGCCTTCGAATATTATTTTGGTAGCATGAGAGAGAGTAGAAATTTTGAGGTTTTTACGTTTTCGTGCAGGTCTAATATAACCAGTAGAGGCACTGGAACGTCGGCCATTGCGGATAGTGAATTGTAAATACCCAAAACCGTCATTTTCAGACCCATTAAAATCATCGTTACGTTTGTGCCCAAACTGTTCTGCTGCGTTTATGAAAGCCTCGCAGATGGGGTGTCCACTCGCTGGGTCAGAAACAGCTATTGGCCCACCAGTTCCATGAAACTCATCACTGCCGCGTTGCTGGTCTTCTGACTTTTTAAAATAATGAAGGACATCATCAAAACCCCATCCAGTGTTTCCTAATTGTTGCCAATGGTCGTAGTCTTCTTTTTGCCCACGAATGTAAACAAGGCCATTAATTGAGCTAGACCCTCCCAACACTTTCCCCCGTGGTTGTGGAATGCGGCGGTTGCCTGTCTCGGGGTCTGGTTCATTAGTATAGAGCCAGTTAACTTTTGGGTTTGTGAAGTGTTTTCCATAACCTAATGGGATGTGTATCCATGGGCTTCGGTCAGTGTTGCCAGCTTCAAGCAGAAGTACTTTATAATTTCCCGATTCTGTTAGCCTGTTAGCTAATACGCAGCCAGCGCTTCCTGCGCCAACTATAATAAAATCATAACTGAGTTGCTCATTCATATATAAAATAGTTCCTAAATATAAAGGTAATTATGACAAGACAACGGTTTGTGAGGTTCTTGAAGCCTCTTCTATCGCTAGTGTAACTTTAAGGGTGAGACGGGCTTCTTCTGGTGTAGCATGTGGAATTTGTTGACCAGTTAGTAAGTGATCAAACCACGATCTGGATTCATTTGCCAATGCCCCCCAGAAATCTCCTACAGCAAAGTCCGCTGCTGACGTTGTCTGCATGAACATAAGATTTATATTGTGGTCAGGAACGTATGTATGAGGAGCCCCATTGTCAGTATATAGTAAACTATCCTTGTTATCGGCGTCCAAAAGTATGACACCCTCGTCGCCAAGTATTTCGAATCTTGAGCTCTGACCTATAGAAGGATACTTTGATGGAAGCGCATAGCAGATACCGAGGTTTACTATAGCGCCATTTTCGAATGTTATTATAGCCCAAGTGACATCGTCTGCCTCGTACCCCAAGTTTCTGAAGACTTTTCCATGAGAACGTGCGACAACTTCAATTGGTTGAATCCCTTCCAAATACCAGCAGGCCATATCTACGTAATAAGTTAGCACGTCCAATACAGGCGTTGCTTTGGGAGATCGTTCCAGTATCTGAAGCATTTGGGCTCGGGTATTATAAACTCGAGACTGTATACCGATCACTTCTCCCAATCGGTTCTGCAATAATTGCTCTTTTGCAAGCATCCACCGTCTTTCATGCCTTCGAGAGTATCCCACCCGAAATTCTGTACCAGTCGAAGAGGACGCATTAATAATTGCATCGGCATCTTCCAAAGTAAGAGCGATTGGTTTTTCTATCAGAACTGGTTTTCCAGCTTCAAGGGCCTGGATTATGGCTTCTCTGTGGTCGTGCTCAGGGGTTGATACGATCACAGTATTTACTTCAGGGTGATTGATTGCTTCTAGGTTATTATTTGTGCTGAAATTTGCACCTATTTGTTGAGCCAAGATATCAGCGCGATGTTGCTCAGCGTCAGACAAAGCGATAAAATTCACTGCGGGGTATCGGGATGCTAGGTTTGCTCTCAGAGTTCCTATACGTCCACAACCAATTACAGCAACTCCTAAACTTTTTCTACTCATTATATTTCTCCGTTACCACACAAAAAGTGATGCTATACTTATAACACAGAAAGCTTTGCAAACGATAAAATGATGGTGGAAGCCCCCTGAGGTTAGATAATGTCTAAAATTATACAGATTAGAATGGGGGGTTATGGTCCTCCTTCAACTACTCACAGTCGAGCATTAAAATTTGTAGGAGATCGACTTGAAGCACTTTTTGGGGATGAAATTGAGATAAGGTATATATGGAACATAATGGACTTAGGCTACCGTGCAGATGAAATTATGTCTTTAACAGAATCTGGAGTTCTCACAATTTCATACCAATCTACCAGTTATTTAACCCGGAAAGTACCAGAACTCGGATTTGTTGATCTACCTTTTCTATTTTCAGATTTAAGTTCAGCGAGAGCTGCTTTTGATGGTCGGCTAGGAAAATATATGATTAATAAAATTGAGGAGAAGTATAACTTTCATGTATTTGGTTTTCTTGAAAACGGTTTTCGTCACATATCCAATAAAGTTCGTTCCATTCAGTCTCCGGAAGACATTTTAGGTTTAACAATAAGAATGTTACCGAGCGAAATTCATTCTAGAAGTTTCGAGCTATTAGGGGCCAAACCAGTTCAGATGGATTTAACTGAAGCTATTAATTTGATTAAAAAAGGTGAATTAGATGCGCAAGAGAACCCTTTGGCCAACACTGTGACCTATGGTGTGCATAAATATCATCCATACCATACTTTAAGTAGCCATTTTTATTTAACCCGGGGTTTATGGGCTCATCGAGATTCTGTAAATAATTGGCCTAAAAAATTAAAAGCTACAATGGAATCTATTATCCCTGAGGCTATCAGTTATCAACGGAAGCTTGCTGAAGAGGAAGAAGTTTTGGCTCTTAAAGAAATAGAATCGGAAGGATGTGAAGTCGTTGAGCTTTCTCTCGAAGGGCAAAAACCCTTTCTTAGTAGAGTTGAGCCCTTATATAAGGAAGGACAAAGAGTTTTTGGGGATGCTCCCTTCAAATTGCTAGAAAATAATTAATACTTTTTTATAGGTTATTTTTGTATCCAGTTTAGTCTGGAACTATCCAGGTACCAGTTTTTTGGGCTAAGGCACGGCCTAGATTAGGTGGGTTTGTTATAATTCCGGCTGATCCGCCTGCTTCGAGGAACTCTATAATGGCGGAAACTTTTGGGCCCATAGTACCTTCAGGAAATTGACCGTCATTAAGATACTCAATGGCCTCAGAACGGGTTAGTTTATTTAACCACCTTTGACTTTTTGTTCCAAAGTTTATTGCTACTCGTTCAACTTCAGTGGCTATTATAAACAGTTCGGCCGAGAGTTCTCTGGATAGAAGTCCAGACGCAAAATCTTTGTCTATAACCGCTTCAACGCCATGTATCATCTCTTTTTCGTCTTTATAAACGGGAATACCTCCTCCTCCACAGGCGATCACGACAAAACGTTCGTCAATCAAAGTTTCGATGGCTGAAATGTCGACTATTGATTTTGGAGTTGGGGACGGTACTACTCGACGCCACCCTCGGTCTCCTTCCTCACGGATAGTCCACTTTTGTTCATTAACAAGTTTTTTTGCCGTAGACTCATCCATAAAAGACCCAATTGGTTTGGAAGGGTATGTGAATGCTGGATCATCTTTGTCAACCAATATCTGTGTTACTACTGCAATAGGATTCCTATCTATCTTGCGTTTACGCATTTCGTTTAGAAGCGCTTTTTGGAACATGTAACCGATAGCTCCTTGGGTGTCCGCGCCAGCATAATCCATTGGTATCGGTGGAACTTCATCAATTGCAATCTCGGATCGTCTCATTATAAAACCAACTTGGGGACCATTTCCATGAGTGACAACCACATTCCATCCCTGTTCTATCATGTCCACTATATAACGCGAGGTTATAGAGGCAGATTTATATTGATCCGGAATGGATTTATGTTTTTCATCAATAATTAATGAGTTTCCACCTGCTGCGATGATTGCGGTTTTTGGACGTCTTGCCATGCTTTGTTGCCCCAACTTTATTTTCTTAATTAGAAAACGTTTTTGCTAACGCAATAACTGCTTGCGAGAAACAATCAGCCGGGGCTTTAGTAATTCCTGCACCAATCTGACCAACGCCGGCTTTTCGGTGTGCGATTCCAGTATTAATAATTGGCATTATACTCGTATCAATCACCTTACGGACGTCGATACAAGCAGGGGTTGCTGAGAAGTTCATCTGGGGTATTGTAAAAGCGTCATTTTGACTGTGAGTTATATGTGACATTAGTTTGGTGTTTTCTATTGAGTCGTATGCTGATCCGCCCACAAACTGGACAATTGCAGGAGAAGCAGCCATAGCGAATGCACCAACACCCGCAGTTTCAGTTATGCTGCTATCCCCAAGATCGGGGTTGGCGTCGCTAGCGTCAAAACCTGGAAAGAAAAGCCCATCAATTAAGGGAGCTGGTGCTTTGAACCAATTATCGCCTAAACCACTTACTCGGATTCCAAAATCTGTCCCATTCCTTGCCATGGCTGTTACTAAGCTTGATCCTGGTATTCCGTGTGCTGCGTCCATCATAGCTTTGCATGCGGACATGGATAAGTTTAGAAAGAAATGATCATTGTTACTGATAAAGTTAACTAACTCTGATAATACTGATACCTTTATGTCTGTTTTCAAAGCAGCTGTGATAAGTCGCTTTAATAGGAGTGCCGAAGCAGCCACATTGCGGTTATGAACTTCATCTCCCATATGCAGTGCTTGTGCCATTAATGGTTTTAACTTTAATGGTTCCATTTTTTCGAGAGACTTACCGAGGGCAGGTCCTAGAACTTCTTTCATCCAATGTAATCTATTAATGACCTCAGAATCGTTAGCACCAAATCTAAGCACTTTGCCTAGTCCTTCATTAAGGTTAGAGAAGTATCTTGAGTTATGAACTGGATCATCAATGATCCAAACGGGCATGGAAGGGCTAATTATACCAGCCATTGGCCCTACGGCCCTATTATGATGGCAGGGGATAAAGTTAATAGCACCTGATTCTAAAGTCTTCTCAGCAGATTTGTGATCTGTTTCCCATTCTTCGAATATGCAGGCACCTATTATTGCTCCTCTCATAGGACTACACATCTTTTCCCATGTTATGGGAGGTCCTGAGTGCATTATAGTTTTTTCACTCATGCCTTCGATAACCTGAAATGCTGGTTTAACCCCGACCAGAGTTGGCTGGCTATCAAGATATCTTTGAAATGATCTATGATTTGCTTCTTCGACTTCTGATCTATTCACCAGTTGACCTAGGGCTCGGGCTACGTTCTCGTCATTACCAGGAGGGGTCCAATCTACATTTATAACTTTTGCGTCGCTGCCGATAATAGGTTTGGCAAAATCAGAAACTCCTACGTTGATTACTGATAATTTTGAATTAAATAGGTTAGTCATTATAAAGTCTCAATTACTTTCGTAGCCAAGCGAACCGCTTCAGCATTGTTATTTGCTAATAAAACACCTGCATTTCTGAGTTTGCTTTTTTGTAAGGAGAGATTTTGAGGATCTCCTTCTGTGCCGCAAATAAACCCGATCATTACTGGATGCGAGACTTTATTATTGCTTCTAATCTCATTAATTATTGGAGCAATAGCACTACTGGGGTCAGTATGTGCACAGTGACCTAATACTATATCAAAAAGGATTACTGCTGTTTCGGGATCGGAGGCTTCTTCCATCATGCGTTCATTTCGGATTCCAAAATCTATCATGGGGTGGGCTTTACCACGGGTGAATAGATCATCACCTAAATCCAGAAGTGTATGACCATGACTTTGCCAAGGGTCATTCATTAAAGTTGTTTTAGGAAAGATGATATTCGAATAAAGATCTTCTAACTTTCCATTGAGTAGGCTTAATGCCTCATAACAGAAGGTGCCCCCGCTATAGAGAGCCCTTAAGTACCTACGATCACTAGAAATTTTAGGAACATGATACAAGAGTTCAGAGATCCTGGTTTCATCCATACGAGCTATACTTTGCTCATTATTAGAGAGCGATAGAGCAGTTCTGGAAGCGTCTTCAAGTGTTTCTGTTATGTAAATGTTTTTAACTTTAGGATCTTCTATATTAGAGTCAAAAAGACAGAGAACAGCTGGTTTACTCATTGCCTGAACTTTTTCGATCAATGAATCCACAACCTTTAATGAGGGTGGTTTAGAAATAATTACTACTACGGACGTTTCTTGATCTTTAGCCAGGGCCTTGATTCCCTGAATGGTTGTTAATCCGCCTATCCGTGAGTCTAAATCTCTTCCACCCGTACCGATGGCCTGTGAAATGCCTCCTCCGCCCTCATCAATTAGACAGAGAACCTGTTGTAGGCCTGTGCCAGATGCAGCTACTATCCCAATATTTCCTTTTTTTACTACATTTGCAAATCCTAGAGGCACTCCGTTAATTACTGAAGTACCGCAGTCGGGACCTAATACCATAAGGTTTTTTTTGTTAGCATATTCCTTTAGTAGTATTTCGTCTTCGATAGAAACGTTATCACTGAATATCATGGTATTTAGACCCAGCTTTAAGGCCTTGAATGCTTCAGCTGCAGCGTAAGGACCTGGGGTCGAGATAAGAACTAAATTAGCTTCTGTATTTATGTCTAGGGCCATTTCTTGACTATAGGCCTCAGGACTCTCAGATACTTGTTCTGAGTTACTGTTGATAGTGGGGCGCTTGCGCAGCTCGTCTTCTGCAAGATCAAGTGCTTCATTTAATGAAGTTTTATCTTTAGCTTCTATAGCTATTAAAACTTCATTTTGTTCTGCAGATATTTCAGATGAAAGTAACCCTGCTTCAAGTAATAAATTAATATTTGCTGGGGTGGCCATTATACAAGAGGCTCGAATCACATTAGGTAGTGAATCAACTGTCGAAGAGATTTTCATTAGAGAAACTGAATCTCGATACAGATCTGCTATGACTCGTGTTCCGGAAGTCATGTTTCCAGTGCCTTAATTGGCATTTTAATCTCATCTATTATTAAATTAGCCAATTCTTTTTTCCAAGCTACCATGCCACACAAAAGACCAAAAGTGCTGTCCATACCAGAACTGTGCCCTAAGTCTAAACATTTATTAAACTCATAGTTTATTTTGTCTTTACCATCGCAGTTTAATATTGAATTACATAGATCAGTAATTGGATATGAGCAGCGTCCTGATATCACGGAATTTAGTTGGTCAAGCGAGATGTCAACACTATTACTTTTTTGATTTTTCAGGTGATGTCCAAAATTATTTAGAAAAACCCGATGCTCTTCTTCCCTAACTGAGGCTCGAGATCCAACTATGAACCCTAGAAGAAAATCGTCTCCTGAGGGTGTTAAACCTGGCCCTAGACCTAATAGTTTCTGCCCAACATTTTTTGCTAAACCTATATTCTTTGTTTGGATGGAAATAAGAAGCTGTGGAATAATTTTTTGGGTTCGTGCGATCAAAGATCTATGAAATAAGTCAACGGACTGCTTATCATCTAGTGCTAGGGCTAAACCCTCCTTTTTTTTTATATCAAGTAAGAAATTCCACGCTATTTTCCAATTTGTATTTATTTTCTTTTCTAAGAAACTCTTTTTTGATTTGACGAAAGATTTTTTTTCTTTGGCTGCAAACCTAAGATCAATAGAAATTCTTGATCCAGAAAATCTTATAACTTCTCCACGGCATGACAAAGGTTGTCCATGTGAGATCAGCTTGGTAAAATCGACATCATCTAGTGTCTCTATGGCTATATAACGAGGTGAATTTAGATCACTTTTATTAGCAATTACAGTTAATAAATCTTGAGTATGTAGACGTAAATTTACCACGCTGTGGAAAACGCTGTGGACGTGTCCATCGAAATACGAATCTGACAAACGAAATTTTTTTGATGCTAAGTAACGCATCTTAATATTCATATACCTTATAACGTATCTATTAGTAGAAGATCCGGACTGAAATATAATTTCAAGTCAGCCCGGATCTAAACATATTATTTTCTACCAAATGATCGTTTGGTTACTCATCTGATTCCGCTGGGGCAATCTCAAGCTTGGTAAAGCTAAAGAACAACAATGCAATGAGTAGATAGCTAAGCGCAACCATAGGTGAAACAGCAAGCCCTACTGCAGATCCATGGATAAACCCAAAGAATGTAAGAACAGCAGCAATTATAGAAACGATACCTGCAGAATTTGGTTTTCGATCAATTAAAAATACAACCATGGCGCCCCATAGAAGGCCTGTAACAACAGCTCCTCCAGCAAGCACCTCTAGGCCATTATAAAGCACACCATTTTGGGCCATCTTGTCTAAGCCTACTGTGGCTGCATTGGTACCAGCTGCACCAAGCGCACCATCAATTTGCACTTTTGCCCAGGCAGCAAGGTTTGGCACTAATGCAAATATTATGGCTGGAGCGTGAGCACGTGGTGTAGCCTGAAAGGCTTGCGCTCCTATAAGTGCTCCGATGTACAATAAAATCGGTATTATTGCTACCACTGGTATAATTGTCAGAAGTAAGGGAACAATTGCCAGCCACGTGAGTATTAGTACCATAACGCCAGTCGCAATTGAATAGCCTACTCTACCACCAATGCTTTTCCAGCCTGGATGCCCAATATACACGGCATTAGCGAAAGGACTTCCTAATAACGTTCCTAGCAAACTAATTATTCCCTCTGCACCGACTGCCTCTTTAACAGAATACTCATCACCAGCGGCAGAAGCGCTTTCAACATTGTCCATAGCTTCGATAAAGTCATATATTCCAAAGGGTATTGCTGTAACCAAAACGAGAGCAAGATATTCCTTGCCTGCCCAAAGTGTGTCTAGCTGGAACCAAGCAAAATTAAAGTCAATGCTGGAAAGACTATCTGAAACGGCTGAAGCGTTCATGCCTCCAAAGCCCCATCCAAATATGTAGGCTATCCAGGCAAGTATTGTTCCTACAGCAATGGCTACTAGCCCGCCTGGGGCATTCCCAGGAAATCTAATTCCGCCATACCAAGAAGCTAGAATAATAGCCAAAGCAATCAGTCCGATAATCGGTGTTTCTGCTATCTCAAAAGCCGGTCTCATAGAGATAAAAGTAATTGAAATTCCTGCCAAAGTTCCTAGTAGGGCTGCTCTTGGTGTTAATTTACGAATTGTGGGTGCTGCAAATGCACTTAGGAATAGGACAATTCCCTCAACAAATACCCAAATCATTCCAGCTGACCATGCAACTTCCCAACTATTAGTTCCCAGCTTAATAGGCAACATGATAGCGAATACAACGAAAAACATATGTGGAACACTCGGTCCAGAGGGTAATGCAGTCACATCGTCTCTGTTTTCACTTTCGGACAGTCTTAGAGCCATCCAAGCGTAATAAATATTTCCCAAAAACAACATTAAACCGACGGCTGGAAGAATTATGCCGAATAGAGTTGCATCAGGGATACCAATAACAAATTTAAGTAGGCCTGTTAGAACTAGCAGGTTAACGAGCACATTAGTTCCAAGGCCGAAAAAGCCGTTCCAGTCTCCTGGAACCCACCATGAAGCCTGTTTTGTAGCCATTTTTTCCCCCGTTATACGTTTATAAAATTAAACTATCTAATGAACATAAACTCTAATTTAATAAGTTTTTTGATAAAGCATCTGTAACTCGTTTAGAATCACTAACCCATCCAAAAATACCTCCTTGAGCTTTAATCATTTCTAACCCAATTTTCTGAAACTCAGGAAAGTAAGAACCTACACAGTCAGCAGGAACTATGCATTCATATCCACGATCATTCGCCTGGCGTATTGTAGTATGCACACACACCTCTGTAGTAACGCCGCAGACGATCAATGTTTTAATACTCTTATTTTTCAGTATGAAATCCAAATCGGTTTGATAGAACGCACCCTTACCAGGTTTATCAATAATTATTTCTCCTTTGGTTGGTGAGAGCTCAGATATGATCTCATGACCTGGCTCTCCGCGAACTAAAACACGTCCCATGGGACCTAAATCACCGATCCCTGTTTTTAAATTACCCCTAGTAAGTTTGCTATGCGGTGCATCCGACAAGTCTTCTCGATGACCTTCTCTGGTGTGTATAATTATGAGTCCTACTTTTCGGGCAATATTCAGAACTTTTTGACAGGGCTCAATAGTATTTCTGAGTAACGAGACGTCATTACCAAGTAACTCTCCGAAGCCGCCAGGCTCCAAAAAATCCCTTTGCATGTCGATTACAACCAGCGCAGTAGACCTATAATCAAACTTAAGATCATAGGGCTCCGCAGTGAATGTGTTATTCGCTTGATCCAGAATGACCCCCCAAACTAAATGCGAATCACTTTTATAATTTAATACGGTACTACGGTACGCTAATACTTGCAAAGATTCGAACTTAAATTTCTTATTTTGGCGAAAAGTCCTATCGGAGCTGATCTTAGCTATTTATATTTAAGTAACAATAAAATTCGACCAATCACCTAGTGTTATATATCATTTTTTTATTTATAGTTTTGCCTCAAATTATTGCAATATGTCTAATTTATAAGCATTTGTTTAAACATAGAGAGTTCTACTCGGCTGAAGGTAGTTTCAATATTAAATATGAAGGGTAATTAATGTGACACAAAACTACCAAAGTCTTGATTTTTTCAACTTACGAACCCTCTATAAGAGCAGAAAAAGTAATCCAACAGAAATTATTAAAAGTATTTTGGAGCGTATAAGAGAGGAAGAAGACACCGGAATTTGGATATCAAGAGTGTCCGAATCAGATGTTTTAAATGTAACGAACAGCTTGGTGGACCAGAACCCAGATTCTTTGGCGCTATATGGCTTACCTTTTGCAATTAAGGATAATATTGATTTTGCTGGGCTACCTACTACAGCTGGTTGTCCAGATTATTCATTTGTACCTTCTTTTAGTTCGCCAGTGGTAGAGAAGCTAATAAAAGCTGGGGCTATTTTATTAGGGAAAACAAATATGGATCAGTTTGCTACGGGCCTAGTGGGGACACGTTCCCCATACGGAATTTGTAGAAATGCTATCAACCCTAAATATGTTTCTGGAGGTTCGAGTTCAGGTTCGGCAGTTGCCGTTTCTAAGGGACTAGTCAGTTTTTCACTAGGCACCGATACGGCAGGATCAGGCCGGGTGCCTGCGGCGTTTAATAACATTGTAGGTTTAAAGCCCACACGGGGAATGATTAGCAATAGTGGGGTCGTTCCCGCGTGTCGCTCCTTAGATTGTCTGTCCATCTTTGCATTAAATACTTCTGACGCAGCAGAAGTTATGGAAATTGCAAAAGGTTTTGATTCAAATGACCCATATTCACGAGCTCAATTAAATTTGTCCAAGAAAGCACCTGTTGAGATTTCTAATACTAAGCTAGGAGTCCCTCATATAGATGAGCTCAACTTTTTCGGAAACATCAAAACAAAAAACTTGTTCATACAAACTAGAGAGACAATTGAAAAACTAGATGTTGAAATAGTTGAGATTGATTTTGATCCGTTTCTTGAGGTAGCGAAGCTATTATACGAAGGGCCGTGGGTCGCAGAGAGATATCAAGCCATTAAGACGTTCTTTGATAATAATCCTGAATCAATTCATCCTATAACAAGAGCCATAATAGAGGAGGGAAAAAAGCCCATAGCAGCAGATGCTTTTGCAGCTGAGTACCGTCTGAGAGAACTTAGGCGGAAAATTGAACCTATTTGGTCAAATATTGATATGGTTCTTTCTCCGACTGCTGGCACGATTTATACCATTGAAGAAGTAGAAGCTGATCCCATTATACTTAATTCTAACTTAGGAACTTATACAAATTTCATGAATCTTTTAGATTTATGCGGAGTGTCTGTTCCAGCGGGCTTTGGATCTGATGGAATGCCATTTGGCGTCACTTTGTTCGGCCCTGCATCACATGACAGATTGTTATTACCGCTAGCAAATAAGGTCCATTATCATTCTAAAGCGGGAATGGGAATGAAGCGCACAAAATTACCTAAAAGCAAATTTAATGCTGACTATGATAATGCTGACAAAATACTGATAGCTGTTTGTGGAGCTCATATGTCAGGCTTACCCTTAAACAATGAGTTAACTGATAGAGGTGCAGAATTTATCCGTAAATGTCGGTCTGCAAAGAAGTATCAATTTTATGCTTTAGAAAATTTTGTTCCACCTCGTCCTGGTATGGTGCGATCTGTCGATCAAAAGGTTAACAATATAGGGCTTGAAGTATGGGCTTTACCAAAGACAAGCTTTGGAGATTTTATTTCTAAAATTCCTGAACCACTATCAATTGGGACTATTGAACTTGAAGATGGCACTAGCGTAAAGGGATTCTTGTGCGAGTCCTATGTTATTGCGCATGCTAAAGATATTACTAAGATAGGAGATTGGCGTGTATATCTCTCTGGTCAATAGGATTGGAATAAAATTTTCAACTGATCTTAAGGCTCGGTGATCCAAGTTTTTGCAAAACCCATTTAGCAATGCTTAGGAATTTATCATCACCTCGGTATTGGCCTACTAGTTGGATGCTCACAGGCAAACCATTCGGGCCTAAATGTGTTGGAAGGTTTAAGGTGGGTAGCCTTATAGCAGTCCATAAGCCGGAAAATCTCGGATTACCAGAAAAATCAAGGCCAAGCTGTGCTTCTCCATCGACACACGGAGCAATAATTAAATCTAGGTCTTGAAACATATTGTTAGATTCGTTTAGACATTTTTCTGTCTGTTTCATAGCGGCAGTATAGTCGTCATTTGACATGTTCAATCCTGCGTTTATTACTTCCTGAAATGGCATGCTTAGAGATGCACGATGTTCCGTCCATTCGTAAACCATATGTCGACTGCGCTCATAGCAGTTTATTAATATACGGGCTTCTTCTAAACCTTTAAATGAACTTGGGGTTTTGACATCACTTACTTTGGCACCAGATTCTTCCAAATTTGTGGCTGCGTTTTCTAATGCCAATTTTGTTTCTGGAAGCGCAAAATCCCATAGTTCGGTTCGACAAATTCCTATTTTTGGAAAATAAGAAGGAGATTCCAGAGGCTTAAAGTTTCTATTTATAAGAACAGAGGTAAATAGCTGAATATCTTCCATGCTTCGGACATGGAGTCCTAAGGTATCAAGGCTTTGTGCAGCCGGTTTAATGCCAAAAATATTGAACCTACCGAAAGTGGGCTTATATCCAATTATTCCGCAGTATGATGAAGGGCGTAAAATAGAACTTCCTGTCTGAGTTCCGAATGCTACTGGTATCATATAATCAGCAACAGCCGCAGCTGAACCGCTTGAGGAACCTCCCGGAGTTCTTTCATGATTATGGGGATTAGTAGTAAGGCCCGGGAAGCTTCCAGCAAACTCTGTCGTAACTGTTTTGCCCATAATTAGCGCTCCTGCTGATCGAGTCAAAGCAACGCAAGAAGCGTCTATTAATGGTTGATGATCAATATAAATAGGAGAGCCCATTTGAGTTGGCATATCACAGGTATCGATAATATCTTTGATTCCGATTGGAACTCCATGAAGTAAGCCTAAGCTCCCAGATTGATCAGATTTTCTAGCTTGCTCAAGAATAATATTGGGATCGATATAAGCCCAAGCCTTAACTGTCTTCTCGCGCTCTTCAATTCGAGACAAAAGAGCTTCTATTAATCTGACAGAAGTTAATTCTCCACCTGAAATTTTAGATGCAATTTCGGTAGCGGATAGTTTGAGAAGATCAGTTGAGGGCATAGAGAAGCGTCAAACTAATTTTGGAACGTTTACTTCATCAGCAGCATCATTTAGACGTTTAAGTAGGGGAGCTGTTATTGGGATACCGTTTGCTTTTCTATCATTATATACACGGAAGCTGTTTGTGCCAGGCATACGAATTTCGTCAACCCCGGGAAGCTTTGCAGAGTTAACCATTTCTTTGGAAATTCTATCAACGTTGGCTTTAAAGTTCTTAGGGTCCATAAAGTGTGCTACATCTATAGCCATTATGAATTGTCCAGTATTAGTTTCTGTATGTGGGTCTTCTCCAATATGCACAACGTCCGAACCAAAAGCTGCGCCATTTAAGGTGCCGGCTAAAAACCCTATCACCATAGACAGGCCAAAACCTTTAGCTCCGCCAATGTGAGTTAGAATGCCATCGTCAGCAAGTTTTGAATCTGTAATGGGCGTACCATTATCATCAATAACCCATCCCTCTGGCATGGGTTCATTATGCATTGCTTTCACCATGATTTTACCCAGAGATGAATTAGTGGTAGCCATATCTATCACCACGGGGGGTTCCTCAAGGGTTGGAATTGCCACAGCAATCGGATTTGTTCCAACAAGTATATCACTCCCACCATATGGAGCCGCATGGTTAGCACTTCCAACGCAGGCAATTATACCAATTTGGTCTCTTTCTATTGCCATAGATGCATATACAGCTGCAGCACCAGCATGATTAGAGTGCTGCAGACCTACCCAAGAAATGCCATTTTCTGAAGCCATATCCATTGCAAGTTCCATAGAAAAACGTGCCACAAGATGGCCCATACCATTATCTCCATCGACCAGTGCCATCGCAGGAGTTTTTTTCGTTATTCTTATATTAGGGGTTTTATTTATCGCTCCACCTTTAATTCGATTGATATACATTGGAACTCGAATGCACCCATGACTATCCTTTCCAAGTAAATCACCATCTGCCATGGCCTGTGCTAGTTTCTCTGCATCCGAATCAGGCAAGCCAGTCGCCTTAAAAACCTGCCCCATAAAATCTTTAAGTCTAGCGTAAGGAATTCTTATGGCGTTCTCGTCAATTGGAAACTCTGGTGAAACTCTTTGAGATATGTTCATTCTATTCATCCTTGTAGCCGTATACTTCATATATGGAAATTACTACTATGAGCCTAACGTGTTTTTTATCGTTCGATAAAGTCCCGCTATACTATTTTTTTCATTAGTCTAAGGTATGTATACATAAAACAAATATGATGGTTTTTAGATGAATTATGATCCTAAAGTTATAAAACTCCCCAGCTTTGAAAGCCGGGTGCCTTTGTTTTTGTCAGGTGAAGACACACCCAGTCAGTATCTAGAACAATGCATTTCAATGATTGAACAATTTGAACCTGAAGTTCAGGCTTTCGTTACCCTCAATATAGAAAGCGCTAAAGAAGCAGCAAATTTATCTTCAAATCGTTATTCAGAGGGGAATCCCCTATCTCCGATTGATGGTTTACCCATAGGTCTTAAGGACATTATTGAAACGTCGGATATGCCAACTCAATGTGGGAGTCCAATATATGAGGGCAATATAACAGGTCGTGATGCTCCTGTTACAGCTGCACTTCGTCGCGGAGGAGCGGTGATAGTTGGAAAAACAGCTACTACAGAGTTTGCTTACGGAAATATTGCTAGAACGCGTAATCCGTATGACCTAGATCGAACACCAGGAAGTTCTTCTAGTGGCTCTGCGGCTGCTGTCGGGGCAGGAATGTTGCCAGTTGCAATTGGCACTCAACTCATGTCTTCCGTAATGCGGCCTGCTAGTTATTGTGGCCAGGTTGGTGTGAAGCCTACTTATGGTGCTATCCGCCAAGCAGCTATACATCCTTTTTCTCCGTCTGGAGAACACGTTGGCGCTCACACCACTACCTTAGGGGATGCATGGACGGTCTTGAAATATCTGTCTAATCATGCCGGCCCGGTTCCTGGCTCGTATGGCATTGTGGGTCCAGAATTATTGCCTCCAGAAAAGAAACCTTTGCGTTTAATGAGAATGTATACTCCAGGCTGGGAAATTACAGACCAAGAAGTAAAAAACAATCTAGAGATTATGTTGGATACCCTGTCAAACCTAGATGTTGAGATTATAGAGCCCTCTTCTGATCCTAGCCTGAAAGCTCTGGAAGTAGAATTTAAAAGGGTAGAGTGGTGTATAGCTGAGATTGCTGCTTTTGAAATGCGTTGGCCATTTTTTGAATATGAAAAAGCTGGTCACACACATCATGAACGCATAGATAATTTACTTAAGAGGGCTCATGAGATAACTCTTGATGAGTATCATAATGCATTAAATTTTAAAAAGCATCTGCGTGATCTTTTTAATAAAGCAAGTGACATTGTGGATGGTGTAATAGGGCTGACCGCGCCGGAGGTGGCTCCGGTGGGGCTGGAGAATCTTGGACACCCAGTAAATTGTTCGCCAGCCACTTGCTCTGGCGTTCCATCACTCACTCTTCCTTTAATGACAGCTCATAATATGCCCTTAGGTCTACAGCTAATTGGCTTCTATGGACAAGATTCAAATCTTTTTGCCATGGCTAATTGGGTTAATAAGAATTTGAGCTAAAACTCTGTTTATCCCCCCTTTGCTAATTCTAGAGATATGCCCTGGTCTCCTTTGCCCTGGAATTCATTGTAAAGCTTCATAACTGCTTGTTCGACACGATCTGGTTTTATCCAGTCGCGGTATATTCCTAGCCTTATTCCTTTTGCTGCTTCTTGGGCAGTTAAACCATCTTTGTACATCTTCCTAGACTGCCTTTTTACTAAACTTAGATAATCAACCATGTCTTCCAGTATTGCCCGGTCTCCAACGGGGCCGTGTCCTGGTACAATTATGTCTATTTGGAAAGTCTTTAGGATTTTTTTTGCTTTATTAATCCAGTTTCCTATATGGGCATCAAAAGTGGCAGGCGTAACGAAGTTAAAACAAAAATCCCCGGAAAAGAGAATCTTTTCTTCGGGTAGATATACCATGGTGTCGCCTTTGGAATGGGTATGGCCCATATTGTGCAGTTCTACTCGCCTATTACCAAGGTATAATGTCATCGATCCTTTATAGGTGTGAGTGGGGAAAAACTGAGTTACTTCAATTAAATGTTCTGCATATTCGGGATTTACCTCGCGAAAATGAGCTAGATCTAGCTCTGATTCTATCATTCGTTCTCTCATATGCTCATGGGCAATTACAGGAATGTCTCGGGGAAACCAAGCGAGCCCCAGTGTATGGTCGGCGTGATGGTGAGTGCAGATGATACTATTCAGAGGTTTGTCAGTGACTTCGAGGATAGAGCATTTAAAAGCTTCGGTCATAGGTTTAACAAATAGTGTGTCTATCACAAGATAAGAGTCAGGACCTATAATCAGACCGGCGTTAGAAACATTTAGACCTCCCGTTTGTATATAGGCGTAACAGTCATTGCCAATATCAATCAGTCCAGTTTTCCATTTTTTTTCGATTTTGCGTTTCATATTAACCTCTGCATTTGCCATAGCGAACTGTCAGTAGAGATAATGCTAGTTATGTTTGTTCCACATTTTCCATATATTTATTTCAAATTCGTTGGCGAAACGTTTTGAATCAAATAAAGGAGAGCTTAATAAATTTATTCTCATTTCAGATCTAATTTCAGCGAGCCTTGTTAAATTGGAAGAATGAAAGACTGCCTTTTCAAGAAAATCATTATCATCTTCAGCTATCCAGTCTTTAAGACCGGCATTGTGGGCTATAGTTTCTCCGGCTCGAGAAAGAAATCTATCCCCCTTTTTTGTGATCATAGGAACGCCCATCCACAAACCCTCTATAGTGGTTGTTCCACCAGGATATGGAAAAGGGTCAAGTGCGATGTCGATTTTGTTATATGCTTCAAGGTACTCCTTCCTTGAAGAGGGGCCCTCAAGTATTAAGCGATCCTTTTCTATTCCCTGTTTGGTAAACTCTAAACCGAGCTCAGTACGAATTTGTTTGTCAACTAGCTGTTGGTTTTTTAAAAAAAGTCGACTTTCGGGAATTGTATTAAGTAAGTTAATCCAGAGCTCTAAAACTTTGTTATTTAATTTTGAAAAGTTATTGAAACACCCAAAAGTTAGATTATTGTTTTTGAGGGCTGGCAGCTCTCCTACTTCTATATTATAAGCTGGCTCAGTAAAACACCAATAAGTCTCTGGCAGACGCCATATTTTTTCTACAAAGTGGCTTTCTTCTTCTTCTGGAGCGGTCCACTTGTCTGCTAAGAAGTAATCAATTTCTTTAATCCCTGTTGTTGCGAAGTATCCAAGCCAGCTTATCTGCAAAGGTGCTGGCTTTCGGCAAAAAACTGGTAGTCTGTTTCTGGCTGTGTGTCCTGAGAGGTCTATTAATATATCGATTTGCTCTTCTCTTATCTGATTTGCAAGTTGCTCATCTGTCAGAGGTTGTATTAAATTCCAGTTATCACACGAATTTTTAATTCTTTGTGTTAAATCATCACTCATCGTATTGTTGTGATAAATATTGGTTTCTAATGTTCTATTAGAATTTGCATTTAAGGCCTTTATGAACCCCTCAAAAAAATGTCCTACCGGATGATTCATTAAATCACCTGAAATGAATCCAAGACGTAGTTTTTCTTTTTTCTCTCCGCCGTTATTCCATTGAGAAAACTTTTGAGTTTTGCTCGATAATTTTTCTCCATATCTTTTAGCGATTTTGAGCATTTCAACAGGAGAGTGAAGTAAAAAATTTTGGCAAAAAATAAGATTGCTTCGGACTTCAAATGAGTTTGGATTTATTTTTAGCGCTGCATTAAAACTTGATTTAGCTTCATTAAATTTACCCAGACTTTTATAAGCGTTTCCAATGTTATTATGGGATTCAGGTAAGCCAGGATCTAGTTTGATAGCTTTTAAAAAATGTTTTATTGCTAGGTTGTGTAGTCCCCTTGTAACAAAAATATTGCCTAGATTATTATGTGCTTCTGTGAAGTTTGGGCGAATTTCAAGAGCTCTCTTATAGCACTCGAGGGCTTTATCAATTTCAAGAAGCTCCGAATACGTGTTCCCTAGATTGTTATGAGCTTCAGCAAAGTCAGGTTTAATCTGGAGGGCAACGCTATATGATTCTTTGGCTTCCTCAGGCTTCCCAAGATCTGAATATATATTTCCTAGATTACTATATGCTTTATAGTTTTTCGGGTTAATTTCTATAGCTTTTTTAATATGAGATAGAGATTCTTCGTATAGTTTTAAGCCTTTATATGCACTTCCAAGATTAATATATGCTTTAGTGAAGTCTGGTTTAATTTTAATTGCTTTTGTAAAAAATTCCACGGCCCTTTGTAGTTCACCTGTATTTCTTAATGCTTCACCTAAATTATTAAAAGCCACTTCAAAATTAGGATTGATGTCTATAGCTTTTGTGTAACAAGAGATTGCATTATCGAATTTACCAAGCTCGAAAAAAGCCGCCCCCATATTGCTATAGGCCTCAAAATAATCGGGCTTAAGTTTTGTGGCCAAAGCGTAATCTTCAATAGCCTCGTTCCAGTTCCCAAGGCCAGCATTAATAATGCCTAATAAATTCTGTATTTTGGGTTCACTAGGATTTTGCTTTTTAAACAATTGTCCAGAACTAAGAGCTTTTTTGAGTTCGCCCCTTTTGTAAAGATTTACTACTTCATTAAAGTCTTTTTTTTTCTCATTTGCACCGACTGTTGTTTCTAGAGAAATTGGATTTTCTACTTTTTTTGCCTTCTCCAATTTTTTTATAAGTTTCTCAAAACAATGTTTATTTAAACTAAATTTTAATGCGCTTTGCAGGGCTGAACTTGCTTTGGCGGTTTCCCCAAGTTTTATTAGGGTATTAATCATCTCTATCCAGTAGGGTTCTTTTTTAGGATTTGATTTTACGGCTAAAACAAAATAGTCCAACGCGTTTTCCAACTCACCTTTGGTGAGAGAAATAACCCCTAAGTTGTAGTTTGCTTCTGAATGATTAGGTTCTTCTATTAATATAGACTTAAAAAGCTTTTCAGCTTCTTCAAAGTGTCCGTCTTCCTGAAACTTTAACGCTTCCGAAAGCGTGTCTTTTGTTACGAGTGGCATAACCTATATTCTTCGATCTATTCTTATGCTTATAAACTGCCTTAGAGGATAAATAATAATAATAGAAGTAATGCTTTTAGATAACTAAAATAATTATCGCTAAATCAACACCTATTTCAGTTTAATTTTTACATTTTTTAATTAATTTTTGTGGAGTTTTTTGTCTATAATTAGATCTATATTGTTAAAAAAAAAAATTTAACGCAAAACCGGAGATAAAAATGACCCAATTAGGTATGGAACGTGAGGTCCACGTGGAAGATCACTCAGAGGGCCTAGAAACAATGAAAGATGCTCTTGAGTTTGACCCGGCTAAAACTGCTGTCCTGACCGTGGACATGCACAGAGGCCATCTCGATATGAATAATGCCACGATGCCCGCTTTACCTGACGAAGCAACTCGGGTTTTGGATGGGGCTAGCGATTTTCTTAAATTTGCCAGAGATCATGGCATTAAGGTTTATCATGCGGTGCTAACAATGAGAGAAAAAGAAATCGCTGATTCTATGAATCCTCGTCATGCGGTAGGAGGAGTAACTTTTTCGGCAAATACAATAGAGACTGAGGCACAGAAAGAAGGAATTCTGCATAATGTTGAGGGCTCAGTGCAGACTGAAGTTATGCCTGAACTAGATGTACAGCCGACAGATTTTATGGTGACAAATAAGAAGACGCTTTCATGTTTTATTGGCACAGAACTTGAGTGGTCACTAAAACGCAATGGAATAGATACCTTGCTAATTATGGGTATTAATACCAACACATGTTGTCAGAATGCCGCTTTTGATGGCTTTAATTTTGGCTATAAGGTGATAATGATGTCTGATTGCGTGTCATCAATGTATGGGTTGGATTTGCATCAATTTGCCATGGAAAATGTTGCTCGATGCCTCGGATGGGTACTAACAAATGATGAGGTTAAGGAGAAAGTTCTCGATTTTGAGCATCGTCACCATAATATATAAAAAATAATTTACCTTTGTTTTTTACAGAACAAAAATTTTTCTTGTTTTCTGGAGGAGTAGAAAATAATGCCCGTTGTAAAAACTAGTCGGTTTGAAATTAATTATGTAGACGAGGGTGAGGGGTTCCCAGTCATCCTAATCCATGGGCTTGCGGGCGATCATTCCGCATGGAGGCCTCAGATAGAGGCATTAAAAAACGACTATAGAGTTATTGCATTTGATAATCCGGGGTCAGGCGATAGCTCCTTGGTAGAGGAACCGACAAGTACCTCTTATTTGGCAGATGCGGCTATTGAGTTAATGGATCAACTTGACGTTGAACGGGCTCATATAATTGGCAGATCTATGGGAGGTGCGATCGCTCAGCATATGGCGCTTAAACAGCCCAACCGCCTTCAATCAATTGCTATGGCAGCCTCGTTCGGCAAACTAGATCCTGTTGGTATTCAAACAATAAGAAACATGCAAGAGCTATTGAGATGGCGTAAGAGCTGGGCTGAGTGGGCGCCTCATGCTTTGTTATTATTTGTAACTCCTGCATTTTATAATGAAAATCCTGCGATAATTAAGAACATTACTGAACTAATAAGTGATGAAGATCGTGATATGAAATCCTATGATTATTTAGCTACAGCAGTTTTAGAGCATGATATTCTTGATCAATTAGGGGCGATAGAGACACCTGCTCTGGTGATGGGCGGCAGGTATGATCCTATCTGCTCAATGACTTCCCAGAATTGGATGATGGACGTTTTGCCTAATGCGCGACTGGAAGTTTTTGAAAATTCAAGTCATTTCTTTCTAATGGAGGAAGCTTCTCGAGCATTAGAAGTTATTAAAAGCTGGTTAGCGAATAATTCATCCTAATGGGAGTTTTAAAATGGTTGATTTTAACTTAACGCCACGCCAAGAAGAACTTCGTGCTATAGCAAAAAAGTTTGCTATTGAAGTGATGATCCCTTCAGCAGAAAAAGCGGATCGTGAGCCTGATCCATCAAAATCCTTTGACTGGGATGTAGTGCGTGAGGGTTCCCGTCTCGGGTTGAGGACACTTACAATTCCACAAGAATTTGGCGGAGAGGGCGCAAACGTTGAAACTGCTGCCATGATTGGCGAACAGCTTGCATATGGTGATCTGGGTATGGCAGTAGCTTTTGACCAAACATGGAAAATTCTGACAGCTGTGTGCAGAGTTGCTAATGAAGCTCAACGCAAACGTTGGTTGCCGCTGATTGTTGAAGATGACACTTGCCTCATGGGAATATGTTCGACTGAACCCACTGCGGGAAGTGAAAATATACTTCCATATCAAGAGCCAGGAAAAGGCATGCAGATGCGTGCAGAAAAAAAAGGCGATGTTTGGATTCTGAACGGCACCAAGCGATATATATCAAATGGTGGGCTTGCAAAATATTACATGGTGAGAACTCGAAATGATCCTGACGGCCCACTGCGTACAAGTTTAACATCTTTTTTGGTGCCCGCTGATTCTCCTGGTTTTGAGGTGACAGAGGTTTGGGATAAGCTTGGGCAACGATGTGTTCAAAATGGAACTCTACAATTTACGAATGTTGAAGTGCCGGATTCAGACAGAATTGGTGAAATAGGCAATGCTGCTCAAATTGGTACAGAATTTCTTCTTGGTTATGGCTCTAATATTCAAGCTGGCGCAACAGTGTTAGGAGTAGCGCAACGCGCGTATGACCTGTCTGTTCAATATGCCTTTGAAAGGGAGCAGGCAGGAGGGCCGATAGTAAATCACCAAATACAGCGCACGCGTTTAGCCAGAATGGCTATGCAAATCACTGCTGCGAGATCTTACATAATGAAATCGGCTTGGGAAGCGGGAAGAGAAGACCAGGATCCGATGCATGCTAGCCTTTGTAAAGTGTTTGCTTCAGAGGTGGCAGTGCATGTTTGCCAGCAAGCGCTCGAACTCTGGGCAGCTGCTGGCTATATGAGAAAAAATCCGCTGGAAAAATTGATTCGAGATGCCCAAAGTTTTTTACATTCAGACGGCACCAACGATATATTAGCTCTAAAGGCAGGTAACTATCTTATGAAACCTGACCCATCAGATCCTGTGTATAGTAAAAGGGCTGCGGAGGCTGCTGCTGGTCGTTAATGATAAGCTGTTTTCTATAGCGGGCAGCCTTAACTAAATCATACATCGAAGACACGTAAAAAAATTATAAAATGATTTTATTTTCTCTCAGGTCCTTAATTTTTTCGTCTTGAAAATCCAGCAATTTTTTCAAAATTTCTGGTGTTGATTTTCCCAAAGGTTCGACCCAATTCCTGGCGTCAGTTTCACTACCGTCAAATTTAAAGGGCTGGTTAGGTACTTTTATTTCGCCTGACGGATCTATTGTCTTGGTAAATGCTTCGCGGTGAATCAATTGTGGGTGATCAAATAAATCTGATACTTCGCGATAGCGAGCACACGGAACTTTGCCTTCTAGTAAAATTTCTTCACAGACAGATGCACTTTTGGTTATGGTCCATGTTTCTATCAGACTAATCATTGCTGAGTAGTTACGACTTCTGTCTTCGTGATCCTGAAATCTTGAATCTTCAATCCACTCTGGATGTCCCATGGATTTTGCCATCGCTTCAAAGGTTGTCTGGTTGCCTGGCGCGACCATTAAAAAGCCGTCCGATGTTTTTACTGGTTGATATAGTCCTCGAGGCGTATCAGAGGGGTTTTGCGAGAGCTGAAGTTCGTAAACCATGAACCACATCATGCTTTCTAATAGAGACACATCGATATACTGACCGTGACCAGTTTGAGTCCGAGAAAACAAAGCGGTACTAATAGCGCCAAAGGCTTGTACACCTGCCATGACGTCTGCAAAAAAAATGCCGACATGGCCTGGTTTGGTTAATTCTGGCTGCTGTTTCATATTTTCTAATTCATAGCCTGAATCAGCCTGAACGACGGGGGCAAACGCGGCATTCATTGCCGAGGGGCCTGTTTGACCAAAGCCAGAAATTGAGCAGTAAATTATATCCGGTCTAACTTCTCGAATTGCTTTACAATCCAGTCCTAACCTTGCCATTACCCCGGGCCTTGAATTTTCGACAACTATATCGCAGTGCGAAGCAAGATCTAAAGCAATGGCAACCCCGTCCGTAGATTTCAGGTCAATTGCAACTGAGTTTTTTCCGGCATTTAATTGGGCATATACTGCGCTATGGCCCTCCCTAACTGGAACTGCATTGCGGTTCTGTTCTCCTCCATTAGGATTCTCCACTTTGATGACTTCAGCTCCCATATCAGCCAGTTGGCGGGTGCAATATGGCCCAGCCATCATAGTTGTGAAATCTAGAACCCTTATTCCAGATAGTGGTCTAGAGTTCTGATCAATAACACTCATTTAAGTAGATCCCTGGCTACCAACATTCTTTGAATTTGATTTGTACCCTCAAATATCTGCGTGACCTTGGCATCGCGCATCATTCGTTCTACAGAATGTTGCTCCATGTAGCCCGCGCCCCCGAAAACTTGTACCGCATCGGTTGTAACTTTCATGGCAGTGTCACTTGCCATGCATTTTACAGAAGCTGTCAAAGAATCGTAGTTGTCCATTAAATTATGATCGTATCTATTGGCAACTTCATATAGCAGAGCACGGCAGGAGTTTATCTGTATTTCCATGTCAGCCATCATAAATTGTAATCCTTGAAAATCAGATATAGGACGGCCAAATTGTTGCCGTTCTTTAGCGTATGCGACAGATTTTTCCAATGCCCCCTGTGCAATTCCAAGCGCTGATGCAGCCATCGCTGGTCGATTAAATTGCATGCATTTCATAGCGCTTGAAAATCCTTCGCCATCTTCGCCGATCATTGCATCAGACGGAACACGTACATTGTCGAAAAAATAATCACAGTTTGGTGTAGCTCCGTTGTAGCCCATTTTCTTGTTAATAGGTCCTTGAACTACTCCGGGCAGACTAGTGTCCACAACAAATGCTGATATACCTTTTGCTCGTGGTCTCTCATTGCTTCGCGCAAAAACAAGAATAAATTCCGCAACCGGCCCACAAGTTACGTAAATTTTATTTCCACTTATTAGCCAGTCATCGCCATCTCGAATAGCACGAGTCTGTAGCGATGCTGCGTCTGATCCTGCTTCTGGTTCTGAGAGAGCAAAAGCAACCAGAGTTTTACCCTTTGTAAGAATCGGGAAGTACTTATTTTTTTGTTCTTCACTACCCGCAAATAGTAATGGGAGAGCAAGCCCATTTCCGTTCTCCCCAACCATAACAGATAAAGACAAGGAGTGCCTCGCTATTGCTTCACGAGCGATACACAGCATTGTTAGGGACCCTTCTGGTCCGCCATGGCTACGAGGAACGCTCCACTGTAGTAACTCTAATTCAGAAAATTTAGGAATAATCTCTTCTGGAAATCGATCATTGTGATCTATTTCATCAGCAATGGGGGCAATTTCTTGATCAGCAAAACGATACATTTGATCACGAAATATGCGTTCCTCTTCTGTGAAATGTAACGGAGTGTAACCCATTTTAGTTTCCTAATTGACGGTTTAAAGGTTTCAGAAATTTTTTAGTCCTATTAGTTTAAAGGTCTTTTTTTACTCTTTATATTCTTTTGTAAAGGGCTATAAGGCGTTCCCAGTGGCGTTCAGCAGCAGGTTGGTCGTAACACCACCTGAGCGGAAAAGCAAAACCGTGATGAACACCCGGGTAAACCTCAAGTTCGCCCTTTGCACCAGACTGACCAAATAGTAATTTTAGTTCTTCTACCATATCCAGAGGAGCTAATTCGTCGTGTTCAGCACAGGCAATATAAATTTCGCCCTTTATTTTGTCTAAATTGAGGTGAGGGCTTTCTTCTGCATCATTTATTAACCAAGTGCCATAGAAGGAAGCAGCAGCGTCAATTTGATCAGGAAACCTAGCCGCAGAAGCTAGGGCATATGGGCCGCTCATGCAGTAGCCGTGACATCCCACAGGCCCATTTTTCACCTCATTAATGCCATCAATATATGTTAGCATTGATTTAATATCTTCCATCACTGGAGGTATGGTCATTTTAGTCCTTATTGCTCGCATTGCTTTATAATCCTCACTGCCTTCAGTGAGCACATCCGGTCCAAAGGTTGTGTTTTGTCCTGCACGATAATAAAGATTAGGTAAGAGGACATAATATCCTACACTTGATAATCTACGAGCCATGTCTTTTAACTCTTCTCTAATTCCAGGAGCATCCATGAGAAAAAATATAGCCGGGTGGGGGCCATTTCTCTCTGGACGGAATATAAAGGTCTCCATTTTTCCATCATCTGTTTCAATATGTGCTATTTCTTCAATCATGGGATAATTCCTCTATATTTCTTTTTTCAGTTAAATTGACAAAGGCGTGTCAGACGGGTTCATTATAAATATGACAACACAAAATATAACAAGTCTGCTTGAAGGCAAGTTGTACGCTTTACAAAATGTCTTTGAGCTAAATGGCCGTATAAGCTCTTATCCGCTAAGTGCTAGAGGGTTTACTCCTTCCAATTGCTATCTATTGTGTCAGGATGATGGAGCCCTATTGCTAGATACGGGATACTCCATTCATGAAGAAAAAATACTGAGCCAGATTGGTAGCGTAATAGACACTAAACTACCCCTGCACCTGTTTCCCATGCGTTTGAATGAATTTATGTCGGTATGCAATGCTATGCCAATAGCTCAGAAATTTAATGTGATAGCTTGCTATGCACCCTTCCCCAGAATAGATGAGTGGTTGGACTTTAATTTCGATGGAAGAGATGTGGAAGGAAACGAGCCGCTCAAACTAGACACTGCTTTATTGGACCCAAATGGAAAAATTTCCGTGGGGACAAGTGGAGAGAGAATAATTTCTGCATTTAGTGCGCCCATTCGGCTAATTAATACTAGCTGGATCTATGACGAAGAAAGCCGTGTTTTATTCACTTCTGATATGTTCACCCATATTTGGGGTGATAAGCTGGAAGGACCTTGGCTGATATCATCTAGAAACGATACTACAGATGTTAGTTGGGTCCGTTCATTCTTACTCAACACACGTTATTGGTGGTTGGAAGGGGCAGAGATAGATGGGCTAAGACAAAAAGTTTATGAAGTTTTTAACCGATATGATATTGAGACTATAGCTCCCGGTTATGGTTGTATTCTGCAAGGTAAAGAAATAGTCGAAAAACAGTTTATGATTTTGGACGAGGCTTTAAGAAGTTTGGATAAATCACGAGCTAATACAGAGTATGTATATAGAGGTATGGAAAGATAGATATGACAAACATAAGTTCATTGCCCAGAGAATTAGCTCCAGGAGTTTTTTGGTTAGGCGATTGTTTGGAGCAACCCTTTAAGGGTAAGATTTATCACGCCTATAATGCTGCATTTTTGGTTATTGGATCGAAATCATCTTTATTGGTTGAGACAGGTCACCCAAAAGATTTTCCTTTAATTGAGAAACAGATGTCGGAAGTTCTGTCAAACACAAAAGCTCCATTACGGCATTTGTTTTTGACTCACCAGGAAACACCACATTCGGGCGGTCTCGGAAGAATGCTACGCCGTTTTCCTGAGTTAACTATACATGGCGATATAAGCGACTATCATTTAGCTTTTCCCGAATATGCAGACATACTTCGTCCAATGGAGGTAGGTGATTCTATCGATTTGGGAGATAGACTTTTTGTTGCTGCAGAACCGGTTGTTCGTGACATGCGCACAAGTTTGTGGGGATTTGATGCTGGAGAAAAAGTCCTCTTTCCAGGCGATGGCTTCGCTTACAGTCATTATCATTGGGACGGTCATTGTGGACAGATTGCTGAGGAAGCTGAATCCCTTGACCTTAAAGATGTTTCGGCAGTTTTCGCCGAACGGGCCCTATACTGGACCATGTTTGTTGATATGAACATTTATGTTGAACGCATGTATACTCTTCTTGATGAATTAGGAGTTAAGGTTATAGCGCCCACACATGGTCTTCCAGTCCTTGATTTAGAGACAACAGTTCCTCTTGCTATGGAAGGTCTGTTGTCAGGTAGAGATTTAATTTTTTCGGATAGGGCTACTATGTCTTCTAATCATAAAGAGGCTGTGGTCTAAGATTTTTGCTAGTAAGTTATTGGTTAATATACTTTTAAAGGGGAATAAAAAATGCCATTAGCAAAAGTGAATGGGCTTAACATTAATTATGAAGTTATAGGAAATGAGGGCCCATGGGTAACGTTGATAACTGGCGGTCGACGTGGTTACAGTGAATTTGTTCCCTTGGCCAAAAAAATTGCTGCTTGTGGGTTTCATGTATTAATGCATGACAGGCGTAATACAGGCGCTTCCGACACATCATTTGATGGTACTGAAGTCGAGGAGTCGGTTTGGGCAGATGATTTATATGAACTGCTCAATCAGTTGGGTGGTCTACCTGCATTTATAGGCGGATCTTCATCCGGAGCCAGAACAGCAATAATGTTTGGTTTGCGACACCCTGACTCAGCAAGAGGTCTATTATTGTTTCGGGTTACAGGAGGCGCATTTGCTGCAGAGCGTTTACCAGAAAGTTATTACAACCAGTTTATACGAATGGCTGAGGCGGGAGGAATGGAAGCTATTTGCGCAGATCCTCAATATGCTGAAAGAATTGCAGCTAATCCGGCCACAGGTGAAATTTTAAGAAACATGGATCCAAATGATTTTATTGCTGCACTTACGAAGTGGAGAGATTTATTTGTTTCTGGCAAAGATCTACCTGTGTTTGGAGTTACAGAAGCAGAACTTAACTCAATGAAAATGCCTGTGATTATTATACCTGGAAATGATAAGATACATGACTCCAGGGCTGGTAGAATTGTTCATGAAATGATACCAGGAAGTAAACTGCATCAGCTGCCTATAGAAGATCAGGACTTGGATCTTGTCCCTTTTGAGGAGTGGACGCCGCATGAGCCGGAGATAACATCTGTATTCACAGAGTTTATGAGTAATCACTAACTGAAACTAGTAAACAAGAGATCGCCATGCCCATAATCGGCTCTGCTGTTCAGTTTAGTAGAACTGGAAATCCAGTTGATGTTGTTGAGGTCGAAGAGATCAGCACTCCAGATCCGACTGAGGGAGAAATACTATGCCAAATTGAGGCTGCTCCTATAGCCCCATCTCATATTTTAACTCTGTCCGGTGTTTATGGGGACTTACCTGATTTGCCTGCTGTTCCTGGGAATGATGCTCTAGCTAAGGTGATTAAATTAGGTTCTGGCGTGTCAGATTTTCAGATTGGTGATCAATTTTTGCTTCCTCGAGGCTCTGGTAGTTGGAGACAATACGCAACGGTTAAAGCCAAAGACATTATTGTTACTTTTCCTCCCGGCGGGAATCCCCTCCAGCTATCAATGCTTCTTGCAAACCCGCCGACGGCTTATTTGATGCTTACACAATATCTTAATTTGCAATCAGGAGATTGGGTGATTCAAAATGCATCTAATTCTTCAACTGGTCAGTATTTGATACAATTAGCTCGCTATTTTGGTTGGAAAACTGTGTGTGTAGTAAGACGTGAAGAGTCTTTAAAGATACCTGAAAAGTGCGGTGGAGATGTGGTTTTGGTTGATGGCACCGATTTGGCTGAGCGTGTTAAAGAAGCAACGGGGGGGGCGGATATCAAGCTTGGGCTTGATGCTGTAGCAGGATCAGCGACTGAAAGAATATCTTCCTGCCTGTCACCCAAGGCAACCATTGTTAACTATGGATTACTTTCCGGTGAGCCATGCCAAGTAAAAGCAAATGATTTAGTTTTTAGAGAAATTACCCTTACAGGTTTTTGGCTTAATAAATGGCTTAGAGAAAAAAGCACCAGTGCTGAAAGAGAGCAGGTATATGCTCTCTTGCGAGATTTAGTAGTCAAAGGAATACTTTTTGCTGAGGTAGAGGCCACCTATCCACTTTCAAAAGCGAAGGAGGCGGTAGCTCACTCAACTAATGGAAGTAAAAGAGGTAAAATTTTATTTACCCCACAAATAGAATCCTAGAATCCTATTGTTTTTTCTATAGAGTGACGAATATTTTAAAGAAAAGGTTAGAGTGAATAAAAAAACAAAATATGACGCAGTAATTGTCGGTGCTGGTTTTGCTGGCATGTATATGCTTTTCAGGCTTCGCAAAATGGGTCTTTCTGTTTCAGTTTTTGAGGCTGGGGCAGATTTGGGAGGAACGTGGTACTGGAATCGCTATCCTGGAGCTAGATGTGACGTTGAGAGTATGCAGTACTCCTACCAGTTTGATGAGGAATTACAACAGGAATGGGAATGGAGTGAGAGATATGCCACCCAGCCAGAGATATTAAAATATATAGATCATGTAGCAAAAAAATATAATTTACGTTCAGATATTAGATTTAATACAAAAGTTACAAAGGCTTTTTTTGATGAAAAAGTTAACCATTGGCAAATTGAAACCGATGATGGTGAAAAACTAATAGCTCAATATTGTATAATGGCTACGGGTTGTCTTTCTTCAGTCAATAAACCGGATTTCAAAGGGAAAGAATCATTCACTGGTTCAATTTATTATACAGGAGAGTGGCCACAAGAGGGGGTTGATCTCAGCAATAAACGAGTAGGAATAATAGGAACAGGCTCTTCAGCAATCCAATCAATACCTGTGATTGCGAAATCAGTAGATGAGTTAACTGTGTTTCAAAGAACTGCAAACTATGCCGTTCCTGCTCATAATAAGCCTCTTGATCCTGATCAAGTTCGAAAAATAAAAGATAATTATGCTGAATTTAGAGCTAAAGCAAAATTAACGCCAACGGGTAACTTGTTTGAAATTGGCAAAGATTCGGTAACGCTTGATTCTGAAGAAGAGCGGGCGAAAAGTTATGAAAAACGATGGCAAGCTGGAGGATTACCGTTTCTGTCAGCTTATGCAGACGTAATGTTAGATTCTGAATCGAACAGAGTAGCAGCAGACTTTGTGCGTGAGAAAATACGTGAAATAGTTAACGATCGAGCTGTTGCTGACTTATTAACACCTAAAAACATTATTGGTTGTAAACGGCTTTGTGTTGATACCGGTTATTATGAGACCTTCAATAAAGATAATGTAAAATTGGTAGACATCAGTGCATCGGGAATAGATGCACTCTGTGAGTCCGGGGTTCGTATTGGCAAAAAGGTATATGAACTAGATGTAATAATTTCTGCTACTGGATTTGATGCAATGACTGGAGCATTGCTTAACATCGATATTCGTGGAAAAAAGGGTTTACCTCTAAAAGAAAAATGGAATGAAGGCCCAAAAAGCTATTTGGGGGTGGCCTTAGCAGGCTTTCCAAACCTCTTTACGATTACAGGTCCAGGAAGTCCTTCCGTGATTTCTAATATGCTCCCGGCAATTGAACAGCATGTTGATTGGATTACTGAATGCATATCGTATATGCGCAACAAAGGTTTTGCAGTAATTGATGCACAAACTGAAGCTGAGGAAGAGTGGATATCTCACGTTAGAGACGTCGCAGATATGTCGCTACGTTCCACTTGTAATTCTTGGTATGTTGGAGCCAACATACCAGGTAAGCCGCGAATATATATGCCTTATATTGGTGGGGTGCCTGCTTATGCAAAAAAATGCAAAGAAGTAGCTTCTGCTGGTTATAAGGGGTTTGCTCTTAACTAAAGGTCTAGTTCTTTATAATAGCGGAAAATCCCATGCTGGTTAAAAGCGATTCGTTGGGAGGAATTCAAATACTTATCTATACGAGTTCTATTTGATATTCTGTTGTGCAGGGCGGTAACATTTGGATAATTTTTTTGCTTTTCTGACATCAATATAGGAAATGCGTAACGTAGACCCTCGATTATTTGAAATAATGAGAGGTCAGCATATGTTGTTCTTTTTCCCACCAAATATTTTTCACTAGATGAATCTCTAGATAGAATTTTTTCCATATATCCCAAAAACTTTGGTAAACGCTCTGATCTAAAATTTGATGCTCTACGAATGGCCTCTTCCTTTTGTTCTTCATAATAAAAGCTTTTTGCCAAAGGATGATGTACATCGTGAACCTCAACTAAAAAGTCATTGATTGTAAGTTGGATTGTGTGGGTCCACATACGGCCTTTTTCACTGGTGGGCGACAATCTATGTTTTTCACCCAAAAACATTAATATATTTGCAGTTTGGGATATTAGCCGATTTCCATATTTTAAGATGGGTGGGGCAAATGGAGGATGCTCTTTAGAACCGTTCTCTAAAATCTTTATCATGGCTGTTACACCAGTTTTTTTGTTCTCCGATAGACGTGCTACATCTATATATTTTGCATCCGCTTCTACTAAGGCTAAGCGAATAAATTCACCTCTACCCTGAATTGTCGGCCAATAAAAAAGTTCGTAGATCAATTGTATAAATCCTAATTTAATATTCAATCAACTGATTCATATTCGTGCTTGTGCCAAGCATTATGTTCTATACTTCTTCTCCATAGATAATAAAGAAAGTGTACAACTGTTAAAAGAATAAAAAATTCTCAATTCAGTTATTGGAAATGTCGATGAATACACGTAAGTATTTATCTTTAATATAAAACAACAAAGGGTTGCTTTTTTTTGAGGTAACCTGACAGAAACTAAGGAGGGCCATAAAAGTGAAATTGCTTTTTTTTAATGACTTTAGGCTAGGGCTTTTAAAAGGCGATAGTGTAGTCGATTTAACCGACCAAGTTCAGGACGTGCCACATACTGGCCCACACAACCTAATCATTGGACTAATTGAACAATTCTCTAATTACAGACAACAACTCGAACTATTTTCAGAAAGTGCTCCAACCATCCCCCTTGGAGAAGTTCGCATCAGGCCTCCCCTACCGAAGCCCGGTAATATAGATTGCATGGCAGTTAACTATATGGAAGATGGAACTCTGCAAAAGCCAGCGCCGATTAATGCGTTTCACAAGGCTTCTAATTGTGTAATTGGCCATGGGGATACAATGATATTGACTGATATTCCTGCAGCAATATTCGAAGGTGAAGCAGAGCTTGGTCTCGTTATTGGAAAAAGGGCGTCGCATGTTCCTTTAGAAAAGGCCATGGATTATATATTTGGTTATTTTAACTTTATAGATGGATCGGCAAGAGGATTGCCGCCAGATACAAACGTTTTTTTTCAAGCAAAATCCAGGGATACTTTTGCTCCGATTGGTCCTTATCTTGTTACAGCTGATGAAATTGAAAATCCTCAGAATTTACAAGTAAAGCTTTCTGTAAATGGAAATGTTAAACAAGATTTTAATACCGACGACATGGCACATAAAATTCCTCGTTTAATCGAATGGATTAGTTCAATTCATGATCTTGAACCCGGAGATATTATTGCTACAGGAACGAACCACCGAGGCTTAAATGCTTTTCAAGATGGAGATATAGTTGAGATGGAAATAGAGGGACTAGGGCAATTGAAAATTGATATCAGAGATGACCTTAAGCGCACCTGGTCGAGAGACACTCGGTCTGAACACACTGGAAAGGGACTTGAAGGTCGTTTTACTCCACAACTAACTGGAAAATACGCTGAAGGAGGTTGATTCAAAATTATGATTTTAGACGCTTCAGGTTGCAGAGGTCTCTGATATCAAAGAAAGTTATAAATTAACCCACAAATAATGAGGCGGCTTCACATTTGTTTCCTGTAAAAAATAACAAAATTAGGGGAATTTTAAGTATGATTTTGGGTGGAGCCGCTCTGACAATCAGCGATGCTGCCACAAAGTATTTAACTTCATCATTACCAATTGGAGAAATATTATTTATCCGGGCTCTGCTAGTCTTAATTATAATTTGGTTAATAACATCGATTAGGGGTAGGCTTGAAGATTTAAGAATTCGTTCAATTGGTGGCCAAAGTCTCCGTTCATTTCTAGCAGTATGTTCAACAATACTTGTTGTTACGTCTCTATCTTTGCTGCCACTAAATGAGGTGATAGCTATACTTTTTGTCGGCCCGTTATTTATCGCGATCTTAGCAGGTCCATTATTGGGCGAAAGAGTTGGCATAAGACGTTGGGTGGCTATACTTATTGGGTTTGGCGGTATGCTGATTATCGTTAGACCCGGTTCTGCAGCATTCCAACTTGCAGCTTTAATTCCAGTGGCTGCAGCGCTGGTAGCCTCATTTCGAGATATAGTTACAAGGGAGATCAGCGTAAAAGAGTCTTCTGCAGCAATTCTGTTCTACTCTAGCCTAGCGTTGACTATATTTGGCTTAACTACTTTACCATTTGGCTGGGTTTTATTGGGTAGAGAGGAAATTATTGTGGCAATTTTTGCTGGAGTAATGTTTGGGCTTGGTCACTATTTTATTATTGAGGGTTTTAGCTATGCAGAAGCGAGTATTGTCGCCCCTTATCGTTATCTTAACATTGTTTGGGCAGCTATCCTGGGCTATCTGATCTGGCAAGAAATTCCCTCTTCTTGGACTTTTCTAGGTGCCCCTTTGATTGTAGTAAGTGGGTTATACATTTTATTAGGTGAAAAAATGGTGCCGTCCAAAGTGGTTAGTTCAAAAAATGACCTCTAAATGATGACCAACAGCAAAATTATAGGCCTCTTGCGTGACACAGGTTATCTTAGAGTTTGGTTGGTTGGGGTATGCAGTGGAGTGGCCCGTTGGCTCGAACTACTAGTGGTCGGTGTTTATGCATATGACACAACAGGATCTCCATTTTTGGTAGCCTTGCTCGTTATTTTGAGGATGTTACCCCTAGCTCTTCTTGGCTCTATTATTGGAACATTTGCAGATCGTTTATCCACAAGATTACTTCTAATCTTGGTAATGATATCAGCTATGCTCGCAGCTTTATTCGTCTTTCTAATTTTTGCTTTCGGTTTTGATAATTATTGGTTGGTGGCAGTCTCAAGTCTTATAGCTGGCATTGTTTGGGCAACTGATATGCCTTTGCGTCGACGGCTGCTAGGAGACATAGCTGGGTTAGACAGAATCGCTCCTGCCATGAGCCTCGACAGCGCGACAAACAATGGAACGCGCATGATTGGGCCTCTTTTTGGTGGTATTTTACTGCAATGGTTAGGCCCAAGCGGGGCATTTTCTTTAAGTGCTTTGATGTATGCAGCTTGTGTTTTACTTTTATTGGGACTACCAGTCAGTTCTGGATTTACAAAAAGAGCCGCTAACGAGCGGCCCTTGTTTAAGGACTTTAAAGAGGTTTTTAGTTTCATTGCGGCTGACCGCGATATATTGAGAATCCTTCTTATAACAGTAATTTTTAATGTTTGGGGTTTTCCGTTTATTTCTATGATTCCTGTTCTCGGACGTAGCCTTTTAGAGATTAACGCAAGCTGGATAGGAGTACTAGCAGGTCTTGAAGGAGCCGGAGCTTTGATTGGCTCTTTAATAATTGCTTTGGGTATACCTCGCTTAAGTTTTCGACAACTTTATTATTTTGGATTAATGGGTTATCTGGTTTTTGCCTTTATTACAGGTTGGATGGTTTCATCCATACCAATGGGAATAACTTTATTTATTGTTGGTTTAATGTGCGCGGGTTTCACAACCATGCAGAGCACACTTATATATTCGGCAGCTCCGCCCGAAATGAGAGGGCGTCTATTTGGAGTTGTGGTGATTTGTATAGGAACAGGTTTAATAGGGTTTGCCAATATCGGATTGATGGGAGAATTATTTGGGGCCTCTACAGCTATTCGCATAGTGGCACTAGAAGGTTTGATCCCGCTTATATTAATAGGCTTAGGATGGCGTCAATTACGGCGTCGTTAGTTAATCAGATAAATTTATTGTTCTTGGTGATTATGGCTATTAAGTGCGTTTTCTATTGTTTTAGCTTCGGTTAAGAGTCGGAGATCATCATTTATAGATCCAACGATTTGTAGACCCAAAGGCATACCGTTGGGTCCAGTGAATGCAGGAAGTGAAATGCAGGGCAAGTGCATCAGGGTCCAAACACTGTTAAAATATGATGGCTCGACAGACTCAATATCTAGAGGGGCTTCTCCCCGAGTTGCCGGGGTAATTATAAAATCAATATTTTTAAATACCTGGTTTATTCTTTCTCTGGCTTTCTCAGCGAGTAATTTTGCATTTTGGTAGCGGCTTTCGGAAAACTCGCTTGCTTCCTTCAAAACTCTTTGAGACCAAGGGTTAAGATTTTCGTATTGTTTAGCACAGTCCTCAGAAATTGCTCGAGCGTCTTCTGAAGTAACTATTACTGAGAATTCTTCCATTACTTCTGACACCTCATCAGGAAGCTGAATGTTCTCTACTGATGCACCGTGTTTGCTGAGGATTTCAGTGGTTTCCTTTATTATGTTTTTTGTTTCTGGCATGGCGTGTTTCCAGTGTTCTGTATGGCATAATCCCAGCCGTAAGCTACTCAATTCAGATGCTGTGGAAACCTGACTAGGGTCATTCATTGATACAGAACGCAATACTGAAATATCGTTAATTGAGCGAGAGAATATACCCGGGGTATCTATACTCGGTTTTGCGTGCCTAACCCCTCCCTTAGGTAGACCCTCAATACTTGGTTTATATCCATAAACACCACAATAAGCTGCGGGGCGTATTATAGAACCTCCTGTTTGAGATCCTATGGCTAGGGGTACCATAAAATCAGCTACTGCAGCAGCAGATCCACTTGAAGAGGCTCCCGGAGAACGACTTAAGTTATGAGGGTTTCGGGTAGTGGTAGGAAAGGCATTAGCAAACTCAGTTGTTTTTGTTTTACCAATTAATACCGCGCCAGCTGATCTTAAAATAGACACCCAATTGGAATCTCTATTTGGCTTATGATCTTTCATAAAGCTTGTTCCATAGGCCGTTGGCATGTCAAAGGTATCGTAGATATCTTTAATGCCAATCGGGATGCCATGGATTTCACTTCGTTTTTTTTCTCCATCAAGCTTGCGTGCCTGAGAAATAGCCAGCTCAGGGTCAATGAAAGCCCATGCGTTTAGTTTTTTTTCCCGTAATTCAATTCGATCTAAACAGGCTCTTACGAGTTCTTCAGAAGATATGTTTCTCTGGTCAATTTCAATGCGAGCTTGTGCTGCTGAAAACCCTTGTAGCTCAGTAATCTGGTCTTTATCCGAAGTAGACACAATTTTATCTATTTAGTCTTATTGGCTTATTCATCTAGCCCTGTCATTAGTTCATCGGGGTCTATGGGTAACTTAATTTCTTTTCCACGCTTAGCGGATAAATCCATTGCCATTGTTAACATAAGATTTCGGTGTCCTTCTGCTGCAGTAGCATGTGGTGTCTGTTTTCCAGAATAAATTCTTTGGAACCAAGAATTTGTTTCCTCTCGCATTGGCCCCCATAATTCTCCATCATGTATGTCGCCTGGAGGAAAACTTGTTAGAAAATCTACGTTTCTCTGAACTTCTGTTAGCCCCTTAGTGTTACCATCCGGAACATAAGCGGGTCCTTGTGGGTTCTCAGTAGCAAGTATTACATCTCGATGAGTGTCCTCAATATCAATTACACCTTCAGTTCCAACTATACCAATTTCTAGACCATATACAGCTCCAGGCCACTCTTTAGGTAGAGCCCAACAAATATTCATAGAGAACATCGAACCGTTTTCCATAGTAAAAAGACCGAAGGTAGCGTCTTTCGTTCCAAGCTCTTTCATTATTACGTCCCTTGATCTGGCGTAAATAGAGACTGGTTTTCCTGCGTCTCCCATAAGCCAGAAAGCCATGTCGAGACTGTGTGTGCCTGAGACAACCATTGGAGTCAGATATCTTCGATCTTGTGTTAATCTAGTTTCGCCGGTAGGCGCCATCCGGTTCATAAATGCTCTGACTACTGCGCAGTTAAACTCACCGATTTGTCCACTTTGAATTCTCTCTTTTACTACTAAGAATCGACGACGAAACCTCTGAGTATAGCCAATTACAGCGTCAATATTATTAGATTCGATGGCAGATAAAATTTCTAGTGATTGACGTGCATCAGTTGCTAAAGGCTTTTCTATGAAAAGCTTGTGCCCCTGCTCTACGGCAGTCAAAGTTGGTTCCACATGGGCCCATGTAGACGTTGCCACAATTACTGCATCTACTTCAGGGCGTCTAATCAACTCGCGAAAATCATTCGTGTAATAGTCGGCATTAATATCATTCTTAAGCTTTTGTCCAACACCTTCATTCATGTCAGAAAGTCCGATCCAGCCAATCCCTGGATAGTCTTTAGCCAAGGTTGCTCTTATTCGTCCTACTACCCCACAGCCAACAACTGCTAGTCCTAACTCTTTTTTTTCCGTCATGATTTTAAACCCTAATTTTAGAAAGTATTTTTTGTTTATAGACAAGAAATGATTATTATTTTAACTAAAATAGTTTAAGTGTTTCTTTTTCACATTTATACATATCCTTATCTGGTTTAAAGCCGATTTATTAAGTCGGGTTTCATAAAAGCACTGCGGCAATATTCATTTGAGCCTTGAGATGGAAATTAATTATCATGCGTCTAGCTACATTCATTAACAATGGCCAACTAAGTTTTGGGGCCATTGAACTTAATTCTAATACAGTAATAGATTTTAACAAGTTATCTCCAAATTTACCTAATAATATGACTGAATTTATTTCTCTTGGCTCTGACGGGATGGCCTTAGCAAAAAAATGCCTTAAGGCTGCAGAACAAAACAGCAGAACAAAACTTAGTTCTGTTAATCTGTGCTCTCCTGTTTCACCCCTGGTTCGTGATCCATTTGCGGTTGGACGCAATTATCATGAGCATGCTCAAGAATTTCATGATTCGGGTTTTGATGCCACTTCTGGAAAAAATGTAGTACCAAATTACCCCATTATTTTTACCAAGGCGACAACCTCTGTGACAGGACCATTTGATCCTATTCCTGCTAGTTTGGATCCAACTAATAGCACTGATTATGAAGGTGAGTTGGCTGTTATTATTGGTATTGGTGGACGCGGCATTAAAAAAGAAGATGCCTATGATCATGTTTTTGGTTACACAGTTTCAAATGATGTAACCGCGCGTAAGCTTCAGCATCAACACAAACAATGGACTATCGGTAAAGGACTTGATGGTTATTGCCCGATGGGGCCATCAATACTGACGTCGGACGAAGTTAAAGATCCCACCAAATTACATTTACAAACCTGGGTTAATGGAGAATTGAGACAGGATGCGAAAGTTTCGGATTTAATCTTTGACATACCGATTTTAATAGAGACCATCTCTCAGGGCATAACACTATTACCTGGAGATATAATTCTTACGGGCACACCAGTTGGCGTAGGAATTGGCTTTGACCCTCCTTCGTTTTTGAAACCTGGTGATATTATAAAAATAACAATTGATCCTATAGGAACGATAGAAAATGAAGTAGTTTAATGTCGGGCCGATGAAGTATCGATACACGAGCAAAAGGCGAAATATTAGGGGGTTATCTAAATTATGGCACTACGTTTAGGTTTAATTGGTATGGGTTTAATGGGACAGGCTTTTATTTATAATTTGCATAAGTCTCAATTTATAATACAGGGATTTGATATTGATCCCGCACGAATGGATCAACTCAAAGGCCAGGGGGGACACCCTATGGACACCCCTGCACAAGCGTCTAAAGATGTTGATTGCGTAATCATATCTTTACCTACAAGTGAAATCTCCCGTGCTTCGATTATGGGTTCTGATGGTATATTAGAAGGCGCTAAAGAAGGTTTGTATATTTGTGACACTACTACTGCTAGGCCAGAGGATTCAGAAAGCCTCCATGCGGAGCTTGAAAAGTTAGGTCTTAATTACATGGATACCTGTGTGAGTGGTACGAGTACAATGGCTCAGGATGGGGACTTAGTTATTATTGCTGGGGGAGATGAGGAAAACTTTAATGCATGTAAAAAGTATTTTGATGGATTTAGTCGAAGTGCTTATTACATGGGGCCGGCTGGTTCTGGAGCGAGAACTAAACTAATAATTAACTTAATTCTCGCAGGTAATAGGTTGGCTTTAGCTGAGGGAATGGTGCTAGGTGAAAAGGCAGGTCTAGAGGCTAATAATCTACTTGAGGTTCTTCAAGACGGAGCTTGTAGTTCCAAAACCATGCTGGATAAGGGGCCTAAAATGATCAAAGCTGATTACTCTAAAGAGGGACAGATCAAGGTTTCATTGAAAGATTCTCGATTAATGTTAGAGCAAGGCCAACGTTTGGGGGCGCCTATGTTGATGACTAATATATGGTCACAGATAATCCAGGTCTCCTATGAAAAGGGTTATGGAGAGAAAGACACAGTTGCTTTTTATGAGGTGTTAAGAGGTATGGCTGGGCTAGAGGAGCGTCCGGGAATAGATAATGTCCCTATGGGAAAAGATGAATGAGCTTGGGCGGGGTCATGAGTGATACGCCGTTAAACTTTGCAAAAACTGTTTACTATTTTAATAGAGTATCGCATCAGAGTTATTTAAAAATTATCTCTGAACAGGCAGATATTAATTTATACAAACTTACAAATGATAGCCCCCAAGATGAAGTAGAGTCAGTTATGATGAAAGCTCACGCATACCAAATAGACTCAACTAGATCTGCTATTCCTCAAAAATATTGGGCAACAGAAGAGCTCCTTTTAAGAAACCCAAACCTACTAGTTGTTTCGACGAGTGGTGCAGGTTTTGATACAGTAGATGTTGATGCATGTTCTCGAGCAGGAGTGTTGGTAGTGAATCAGACTGGAGCTAACCGGGAGGCCGTTGCTGAACATGCTCTAGGACTGATATTGGCTTTATCTAAACGAATAAATGAAACAGACCGTATTATTAGAAAAGAAAAAAACATTGATCGTGAAAAATTTATTGGTGATGAGGTCGCCGAAAAAATTCTCGGAATTGTTGGAATTGGAAATACTGGAAGCACGCTTGCAAGAATGTGTTCTCTAGCTTTGAGAATGAGGATAATAGCCTTTGATCCGTATGTTGATAGTGATACCATGAAGACATCTGGAGCCCAAAAGGTGAACTTTGAGGAGTTGCTTACTCTGGCGGATTATATATCGGTAAATTGTCCTCTTAATAAAGAAACAAGAAATCTATTTAATGCAGAAGCATTCAAAAAAATGAAGTCTGATGCTTATTTTGTTTCGACCGCAAGAGGAGGCATCCATGATGAAGAAGCTCTTTTTAATGCGTTAGTGGAGGGAAGCATTAAAGCCGCTGGACTCGATGTTTGGGTGGAGGAACCGCCAGAAATAGACCATAAATTACTCTCGCTGGATAATGTAATTGCTACCCCTCATACTGCAGGTTTAACTCACTCGGCAAGAGAGAGGCTTGGTAGTTGGGCAGCAGAACAGGTGATTGACGTTTTAAATGGGGGAAAACCTGCCAGATTAATTAACCCTGACGCCTGGCAGCTCTTCGAAAAGCGTTATCACTGCCTATTTGATAACCCCTAAATGATTTATTGAGCTTCATTTATTAAGCAATGTTTCTTTATCTGATTTACTATTTTAAAATACAATTAATTTTTTAGGTGTAATAGCTTGCCTGACTTAACAAAGGGAGAAAAATCGATATGACAAAAATGACGGGTGGCCGTTTCGTGGCTGAGACATTGAAAGGGTATGGCACTTCCCATGTTTTTTTCATGCCGGTTTTTGGGATCCGCGCATTAAAAGAAATAGAAGATTTGGGTATGCGCAGAATTATGGTTCATGGGGAAAAACCAGCAGCTTACATGGCAGATGGTTACGCAAGAATTTCTGGTCGACCCGGGGTTTGCATGGCCCAATCAGTTGGTGCTGCTAACCTTGCGGCTGGTCTCCAAGATCCTTTTTTAGCCAAATCTCCGGTTATCGCTATGACTGGAAGGCGTCCTCAGGCACATTTGCAAAGACATTCATATCAAGAGGTAGACCATCGAGGCCCTTTTGAGGCCGTTACCAAATATAGTAATGCGATTACCAAAATTGAACAACTTCCTCATGCATTGCGACAAGCCTATAGAGAAGCAGTGAGTGGTAGTCCGGCTCCAGTTCACTTGGATTTTGATGGCATAGCCGCGCAGGATATAATTGATGCTGAAGCAGATTTAGAGGTAATTATAGAGGAACAATTTACAAAAATTCCCCCGTTCAGGCCTGAGCCTGACAATCAAAGTGTGCAGCTGGCCACCAAATTTATTTCTGAAGCAGAAAAACCTATTATTGTTGCGGGTGGAGGTGTTGCTCATAGTTCTGCAGGGAAAGAGTTAGTTGCTTTGGCTGAAAAATTATCCATACCAGTTGTTACTTCTCTTAATGGTAAGGGAACCATTCCTGACGATCATCCACTTTGTGTGGGCGTGGTTGGGAGCTATTCAAGGTGGTCTGCAAACAAAGCTGTATGTGAGGCTGATTTAGTTATCTATATAGGTAGTAGTGCTGGAGGCATGGTTACAAATGAATGGACAGTGCCTCAACCAGGTTCAAAAGTTGTTCAGATTGATATTGATCCTCACGAACTAGGTCGGAATTACTCTGTGCTTGCGGCTATGCAAGGTGATGCTAAGGCTTCTATTTTGCGATTGCTGGATGCTTCTGAAACTAAATCTAGAACTGCGTGGGTTGATCAGGTTCAAAGTCTCGCGAAGAATTGGAGACTAGAAGTTGAGCCTTTAATGGCTGATGAAGGTACACCAGTAAAAACTGAGCGGCTTTGCCGTGAGTTGACGGACCTTCTTCCCAGTGATTCAATTTTAGTTTCTGATACTGGCCATTCCGGTGTTTGGACGGGCACAATGATAGATTTAAAACACCCACAACAAAGCTATATTCGCTGTGCTGGCTCATTAGGATGGGCTTTTCCTGCAGCCATGGGGGCAAAATGTGCTGCGCCTAATCGACCTGTGATATGTTTTGGTGGAGATGGTGCAATGTGGTACCATTTAACTGAGATGGAAACGGCTGTACGGTGTGGGATAAATACGGTTACTGTGGTCAATAATAATCACTCTTTAAACCAGGAACAAAGTATTAATGAGGGAATTTACGGAGGTCGTTCAGAAGGATCTGATGGCCTATGGATTTTCCCTGAGGCTGATTTTGCTGCTATGGCTGAGTCTATGGGGGGGCTGGGGCTTACAGTTGATAAACCAGGCGATTTTGCTAGTGCATTAGATCAAGCTCTAGAGAGCGGTAGGCCATCATTGATAGATGTCAAAACCGATATAGGGAGTATTACTCCGGATGCTTGGAAGCCCTAGATTATAGTTGTTATTTAATAAGCCCTTCAGATTCTAGGTGTCCAATGGCTTCTAGCTCCTGACGGGCTTTTGTTTTCCAATCAGATCTCATCATAAAGCCTGGGGTGTTTTTGCAATGATTTTCAGCCCAAGTTATTAGTTGTTCATCGCTCCAGGAAAGGTCCATTTTTATGCCATGTGGGGCAGGAACGTACCAAGTCGATTCAACGGCTAACTCCACAATGTTGCCTTCAGGGTCAGGAAAGTAAATTGAGAAAGAATTGCCATGACATGTTTTTCGTATTTGTCCGATACTAGGGTTATTATCTAATATACGTTCCATTCTACGAAGTTCATTGAGACTTAATACTCTTAAACTAAGTTGGTTAACACTTGTCGGATCATTCATATCTCTTCCAGATACCAGAATAAGCTGATGATGCTCGTCGGGATCACGGCTTAAATAGGTGTATTCGTGTGCTGGCTCTTCGCCGATTTCCATCATTTTCCCTCGGTCGGTCACAGCGTAGCCGAGCACATTATCGTAGAAAAAAACCATATCGTTCATGTTAGAGACTTTAAAAGCACAATGTGATTGTGCCACTTTTGGCGGGGGCATTGTATTTTCTTTAAATTTAAGCAACTTATCATTTAAATTTTCTTCTAGTTTAAAATCAGGATTTGGATTACCAGTTTCAGGCCCTTCAATAGATAAACGCTTTTCTTCATTAAACTCTCTATATTTTTTAAGTTTCCAGTCCTTTCTAGTCATGTAACTTTTATTTGTTTTGCAGCGTTCGTTAGTTAACTCATTGATTTTTTCATCTGACATTGACAGATCTAAAGGCCAAATAGCTGGTTGGGGTACATAGTGGTTGGTTTCTACCGAGATAGATATTCGATTACCCTCGGGATCACGGAAATAAAGCGTCCACGAGATTCCATGATCAATAGCTGTAATATCCTTAACGCTTGTTTCATTAGAAACTACGAAATGTGCTTGACGGAGTGCATCTAGATTTGGTGCTTTGAAGCCAGTTTCCCCAATTGTTGTTTCGAAAGATCTGTCGCGTCCACCTGCGATTACAAATTGGTGATGTTCGCGGGGCCTTCGTGTCATGAATATAATTTTTTTAGTGTTGCCCCCTATTAGGCCTTCATCGCTAACACAATAACCCATTACACGAGTATAAAAGTCCTCAAGCTTGTCTGGGTCGTGGCAATTAATTCCAAAATGGCTGAACATCAGGTCTGGTGGCTTTGTTTTTTCTTTATTAGATCCGGTATAATTCATAGCCTGTCCTAGTAATAAAATCTTAAGCAGTTTTTATTTTTTATGTTCGTTTAAGTGAAGCAAGGTAGATCGTTTAAGTAAAGAAGTTCGCACGGAAAATTTCTAATTCATCAACAAACTGATTAGTTCTATATAATAATAAGTTTGAAAAATTAGTTGTAAGCAAATCTAGCAGTCTTTAACTAGCTTTGGTAAGGTCGATATTCATAATTAGATAGGGGTGCTAATAACTCATGGAAAGTGCGGGGGCTAATTTATTTGTAGCTTTTTTGCTGCTTGTAGCGAACGGATTTTATGTTGCAGCTGAGTTTGCGCTTGTAAAAGCCAAAGGTTTTCGTATTGAAAATTTAGCGGAAACTAGAGGTGGTGCAGCTAAGATTACTCTTCACATGATAAAACATATAGACGGCTATCTAGCTAACTGTCAGTTAGGAATAACGATGGCTTCTCTTGGTTTGGGTTGGGTTGGTGAACCAACAGTATCTGCATTACTTGAACCCTTATTAGCCCCAATGGGTTTAAGTGATGAAACACTTCATTCGATTTCTTTTCTTATAGGTTTTTTGGCGTTTTCCTCGTTTCATATTGTTATAGGTGAACAGGTTCCTAAGACTTGGGCAATTCGCAAAGCCGAACCAGTATCATTATTAATTGCTTATCCATTACAGTTTTCTTATTGGCTGTTTTTTCCACTTACCTGGGTTCTGAATAAGGCCTCTAGGGCAATTTTAGTCCTTATAGGTATATCCGAGGAAGGACATATGGATATTCTATCTGATGATGAAATCCGGACACTGGTAGATGTGTCAACCGAACATGGAAAAATGAAGATCGATAAAGCTGAAATGATACATAATGTTTTCAAGTTTGATGAGAGGTCAGTATCACGCGTAATGATACCTAGAATTGAAGCGAGCGTATTACGATTGGATGCTTCGGTGGACACAAATCTTCAAATTATGCGTAAAAGCCCTCATTCTCGGTATCCTGTTGTTCAGGGTCAAAATGAGGATTTATTGGGGGTTGTTTTGCTAGTTGATTTAACACGTGCATTGCTTACAGGTGAGAGGGCTCCTTGGACGGACATCAAAAAATACCTTCGAGAGCCTCTAATAGTTCCCGAAACTCAAAAAGTTTCTCGTCTTTTTAATCAGATGCGACAGGAAAGAGCGCATATGGCATGCATAATTGATGAGTATGGAACTTTTGCGGGAATAGTTACGTTAGAGGATCTTCTAGAGGAAATTGTTGGAGAGATAGCTGATGAGACTGATATACTCGAACAAGTGTTTCCTATAAAACATGAGGAAAATCACTGGATTGCGCATGGCCTTGCTTCATTAGCGGATTTAGAGAGAGTAACAGGATTTAATGTTCCAGATACTTATAAGGCTAATACAGTATCTGGTCTTTTGATGAGAGAGTTGAGGCACATTCCTGAACTAGGCGATATCGTTGTCAATCAGGATTATAGTTTTACAGTTACCGCTGTAAAAGGACGCAGAGCTGAACGAGTTCGTATTGAGGTAATGGAAAGTGGAAATAATTCTGATTCCAAAACAGCTCAGTCTAGGAACGAAACCCCAGAGGATTAAAGTTAGCTAATCTAATGGAACAACAGACAGTTAGTATATTTTGTTTATCACGTTTTAATATGATCTGCAGCTTTGAAATATGGCAAATTGTCTTGAGATGAGCAGCCTATGACAGCTAGTCTTTCAGCAATCCGCAGAGCTTTTTGGTACTTTCTTTCATTTTCATCTTGAGAATGGGAGATAAAAACTTCGCCACAGAGTGAAATTCCGTAATGGGCTTGTAGTGTACGAATTTCCTTGCCAACGAGCATTCCATCAGCGAGATAGGCAAGATTGAAATCCACTTGTTTAACAATTTGAATGTTTTTTTGTACTAAATATTTGCGGATATTTGCCTCGGCCTCAAGAGCTACATCCCAATATTCAGATTCAGTCTGTGTTGGTTCTCCGGAGACCTCCTGAAAGGCCATGCAGAAAGCTAAAAATACTTGTTCCCTCCCATTGGAGTTTTTCCAGGCAGTATTACCAAGGCTTCTCCAGACTGACAAATCCATTTCTTCGTAGACTTTGGGAACCCGGTCAAAAAACAGCTGGTGCAAGCCATGTTCATTTAATCCGTGGTCAAGTTTCTGATCCTTATAGATATCTACTGCCGCATAGGAGCCGCACACAGGACACGTATCGTCTTTGAAGGCATTTTTTTTATAGATATGCGAGCAACGCAATCTGTTTGGCAACTCATTTTTACAAAGCAAATAAATATCGTTCTCTTCTTCTTCACCTTTTTGCTGCTGACCAATCCAATTGAAACGGTTCATAAACCGCATATAAGAACGTCTATGGCTCCAAAGACTCCATTCTAGTTTTTCAACGGGCCCAAACGTACTCCAATTAGAGCTTACATCTATAATTACACACTTCTCTTTGCCGGGTGCTGAGCGTAGTCCTCTTCCTACTGATTGGCCCCAGAGCACTTTAGAAAGAGTAGGTCTTAAATGAACTATGATATTACAATAAGGGTTATCCCAGCCTTCTGCCAACACGCCGACAGATACCATAGCTTCGATTTCTCCTTCCTCGTGACGAGCAAGTAATTTCATTCTTTCATTGATGGGAGTTTGCGCTGTAACAATTGCAGCTTTGATGTCATGACTTTCTATAGTCTCCAAGGTTGCCTCTGCTACTGAGACATCTGCACAAAACCATGCCGATATTGGTGTGGCCTTAAGTCGTTCACGTTCTTCTCTGTATGACCACAAAGCATAGTCAATCATAGATGATTTGATTATCGCTGGAGCAAGTTTTGACACAGGGAAATCACCAGATGTTATATCTATGTCTTTCAGTTCAAGGTCGTGGACAAAATGTGATCTATATATGGGCTTAACTAACACACCCTCATTGATCAACTCTTCTATATTTGCACAATCTATAATTGCATCAAACGCCAGGCTGAGCTGATCACGTTGATCGCCAGTCCGTCGCTCAGGTGAAGCGGTCAGACCCATAAATCTTGCTGAATCTTTTCCATGCTTGTTAAAGGCCTCAATTATTCGTTTATACCCACGGCCATTTGGAGATACGCGATGAGCTTCATCGACTATTATTAGATCGGCCTTAGGAATCGCATCTGCTAAAACATTCTTTGCTCGCATGCTGGTTGATAACAATATGTCATAATTTGCAAAAGCGACCCCAGTATCAGAAACTGACAATTTTTGAACTTTATGTTTAACGCTAAGGGCTTTTTCAAGCTGCTCTAATAGAACTAATCTATGGCAAAGAACCATAATTTTTTTATCTTTAAAAAAGTTCTCGATAATCTCGCTTGCGAGCACAGTTTTGCCTGCGCCAGTTGGTGCTTTTAAAATAAATCGACGATGTTGTTTCATAATAACCGGAAAACTGTCGATTATTTTTTCTTGCCATTTTCTGAGATGCATATGTACTCAAACCAATAATCGGACAAGTGAATGTCTGATAATAATAAGTTAAATAAAAAACATAATTCTTTCGTCTGATCAGAATCAGTCAAAATATTGTGTTATATCCAAACCGCAGGGGATTTTATTTAAATACTAAACTAATCTTTTTTCTCATTCCAGGAGCAGATTTAAGCTGCTTCAGCAGATTCACCTGCGCGTTTATTAAGGTCATCAAATTCTTCTGGCCATTGATCGGCTAGCCAATGAAGATATGTTTTTATGTTCTTGGGATCAATATGAAGCGACCCTTTTATTTTATCTATTTCTGGCTGGTCCTCAATAGTTAAATCTAGAGAATCATTAAGACGATTGATCATGTTGAACATGGCGCAAATAAGAGATATTTCTATGATTTCTGCATTACTAAATAATTCCTTTAACTGAGCATAGACGTCCTCCCGTTCTTGAGCAGTATTCTTCGTCATATGTTCAGCCCATTGAATAGCGGCTTTTTCTCTTGCGTCAAATAATTCGGATGTAAGATAGTCATCGGAAGACATAGCGATGACCTGTTCATGAGTTATTCCAGCAGCAGCTCCTAAAGCAGTATTATGAGCAAAACAGTAGTCGCATCCGTTTACGTGACTGGTTTTTATAACGATCATTTCTTTCATTTTTCCTGATAGGCGTGAGCCAGACCAGTCGCGTTGGTTTGCGGCTTGGAAAGGTAAGAAAAGCATGGCCAGGTAAGGGGCATGAGCGAGAGTGCGGTACGCATTTGGAACTCGTCCGATAAGGCCTGTTACTGCACCATAAAACTCTTTTATTTCAGGTGGAGCGTTTTCGGGATTTATTCTAGGTATTCTAGCCATAAAATTTTCTCCATATAATTTTTTTAAAATTTAAATTAGGTAAACTACAAATTTAATTAGACACGTGTGCTTTCTCCCCCCGGTACTGGTGACCCATGGATTTGTGCCTGTGTTAAAACAAAGTCCCTGCCTCCGTGTTCTTCAATATAGTTTGCTTGATCGAGCTTCGCTCTAGTGTCTATGCTTTCCGGAGTCTCAGGTTTTAACTTATTATATAATACCTCCATTAGGTCTTTAAGAATATTAGCATACTCTTTTTTGTGGGATAGGTTTTTCAATTCTTCAGGATCATCCTCTAGATTAAATAACTCTGAGTGATATCCAGTGTAGTGAATGTATTTCCAGACACCTTTTCTTATCATGAATACCCCTGAAGTTGCCCCTGCTGCATGGTATTCACTAAGTATTTCTCTCTCCGAAAATTCTTGGCTTTTGTTTTCTACTATTTTGAAAAGAGATGATCCTGGAAGCTCATTGTCTCTTTCACTTGTCGCTAAATTTAAACTATCGAGAATTGAGGGGTAAATATCCAGAAGGCTTACGGGAGTATTTATGGTGCTTTTTTCTTTTATTTTCGGTCCGGATACAATCAAGGGAACTCCTGCTGATTCTTCATGCATGGTTCCTTTTCCCCATATTTTTCTTGCTCCTAAATTGTCCCCGTGATCAGAGGTATAAAAAATATGTGTATTTTTATAGGAATTTGTATTTTTTAAAGCGTTAATTACCTTCCCGATATTATCATCAGCAAAACTGACTAGCCCATAATAATTAGCTATAGCCTTGCGTCTATGCAAGTCGTCTTTGAAATATTCATCGAATAGGATTGAGTTATGAAACGCTTCCCACCATGGATATCTTTTTATATGTTCTGGATCATAGGGTTTAGGGATAACAATAGAGTTTAGATCATAGAGATCGTAGAATTCTATTGGGGCGCTAAGAGGGAAATGAGGACATATATAGGATATATAAAGAACCCAACTAATGGTATTACCTTCTTCATCTCTGGGAGGACTATTAGAAGTTTTAGTAATCCATGAGATGGCTTCGTTTGTTATATTCCTATCATACGCTGTATAACTTGTTTCCCCAGGCCCAATGTCTTCTGCTAGTTTTCGGCCCTGTGTGCGTCTGGGTAAGTCCGGTCGAATTGAACCAGAGAGTTCTCCGACACCGTCAGCGATGTGCATTGGCAGTATTCGTTGACTGAATCCAATGGGATCCTCCTCACTTCGAAAATGTAATTTTCCTATTGAAACCGTTTCGTGTCCTGCTGATGGAAGTTTTTGAGGCCACCCTTCTGGTTGACCGGCCCAAGCAATAGCATTATCCCAGCAGCCTATTTCATGAACGTAACGTCCAGTTGCAAAAGATGCCCTTGCGGGAACGCACAACGGAGATGGGGTATAGGCGCTGGTAAAACGTACCCCTGAGTCAGCAAGGGAATCAAGATTTGGAGTTTTTACTTGGGGATGGCCATAGCAAGATAGCATTTTGGGGCTATGTTGATCGGTCATGATGACCACGACATTACTTGATAGACTCATTATGTAGGTCCTTAGAATAAAAATAAAAGAACTATGCTATTAATTATATAAATATGTTTGCTTAAAAAAATGAGTTTCATTCGGTGGAATAACATAGAATTAAGATGTCGAAAATCATAATGACCTGAATGACGGGGAGAATTTTTATGAAGCTACCAAGAAAGATCATTGATATATCTATGGCTCTTGATGATGTTGTTGTTGTAGATCCTCCGCATATGAGGCCAAAGATCGAGATGCTAGAGCATGGCGACGATCTTGATCGTTACACAAAATTATACCCAGGCCTTGATACTGACGATTTGCCTGGAGGGCTGGGTGCGTCATATGAAACTATAACTCTCTCCACGCATAATGGCACACATGTGGACGCTCCTCTACATTATCATCCAAAGGATAAAAATGGTGATGACATGCCTTCTATAGACCAAATGCCGTTAGAATGGTTTATGCGCCCCGGAATAAAATTAGACTTTAGACATTTTGATGATGGTTATGTTGTTAGTGCCAGTGATGTAGAAACTGAACTTGCCAGGATAGAACATGTTTTGCAGCCATTTGATATTGTACTTGTTAATACCAGTGCCTCTGAAGCATATGGGACAGACCTCTATACGAGTTCGGGCTGTGGAATGGGGCGCGAAGCCACTCTTTATTTGACAAAGAGGGGGGTGCGTGTGACAGGAACAGACGCTTGGGGGTGGGATGCACCCTTTGTGCATACTTCAAAAAAATGGGCCCAAACAAAAGATCCATCAATCATCTGGGAGGGTCATTATGCGGGAATTGAGCAGCCCTATTGTCACATGGAAAAACTTCATAATCTGGAATCTTTGCCTTCGAAGGGATTTATCGTAACTTGCTTCCCTTGTAAAATACGGGGGGGCACGGCTGGTTGGACTAGGGCCGTTGCTCTGTTTGATTGAAGTTCTCACTAAGCATTAGTTAAAGAGAAGGTGGTATAGTGAACCTAAAGGAGCATTGTAACTTTGTTTGGGCAATGAATTAATCTACTGGCACGAGTCGGCGAACATATGAGACATAAGGTCTTATGGAAATAATTGCTGTAGTTGTAATCGGAGTTATTGGTCTCTGGTTCTTATTTCGTCAGCCCCTAAAACTTGTTTCTTTTTTCATAAAAATAGGATTTGTTCTCTTTTTGGGTTTTCTGGCGATAACATTCTTATGATGCAGGTTAGACGAAACTATAATTTATGGAATTAAAATATAAATATAAAAACCAGAAAAGTTTTATTCCTGTTCCTGTTTAGGGGGCTAGTTGTGAATATCCTTTATATTAAATAATTTTTTTACTTTGAGCGAATCAACGTTTTTCTATTGTAAATTGATTTTTGGATACCAAATCATAGTCCGCTCTTCAGTTTTCAGGTTTTGAATATATTGGTTGATTAAAATGAACGATTTTCAGGTTTTACAGGGAAAATCTATTTTTCTTGCGAAGGCGATTAGAGCCTGCAGGCCTAATGTGCTGTCAGTTATTTTCTTTAGTGCATTTATCAATTTATTGATGTTAGTTGCACCGCTTTACATGCTGCAAGTCTACGATCGTGTTCTCATGAGTAAAAGCTATGAGACATTAACCGCTCTGACAATTATAGCGATGGGCTGCTTGGTAGTTTATGGACTGCTCGAGTTTGTTCGCTCTCGTATACTTATTCGCACAGGACTAAAATTAGACGAATACCTAAATGAAAGAGTTTTCAGAGTTATATTTAAAGCTTCTATAGGTAATTCATCAAGTGCCTCTGCCCAAGCGCTTCGAGATACGGATACAATAAGAGAGTTTTTATCCGGTGGAGCGATAATTGCCTTCTGTGACGCTCCGTGGGTGCCGTTATTCATCGTGGCTGGGTTTTTATTACATCCCTGGCTAGGCATGGTTTCACTGGGCGGCGCGATAATTATCTTTATTCTGGCACTCATAAACGAACTCTCGACGCGCAGACTTATGCAGGAAGCTTCAGAGGAATCATTATTGGCGACACATTATGCGCAGACCAGTCTACGAAACGCTGAGGTGGTTCATGCGTTAGGCATGATTTCATCTGTTATGAATATATGGGGGCATCGACACAGCGAAGGGCTTAAACGTCAGTCGCAGGCAAGTGATAGAGGCGGTACAATTCTCTCTCTATCGCGGTTTGTACGTCTGGCATTGCAAGTTGGAATTCTTGGGGTGGGGGCCTATTTGGCAGTCCGAGGTGATATTACACCGGGAACGATGATTGCTGGCTCTATAATAATGGGAAGGGCCCTGGCTCCTGTTGAAATGGGGGTCGGTCAGTGGCGAACATTTGTTTTTGCCAGGAACGCATATCGGCGCCTAAATTATTTATTAAGTCAAAACGACCTTCCCGAAAGACCAATGTCTTTACCGGAGCCTGTAGGCGAAGTTACTGTAAATAGGGTAATTGTCGTGCCTCCGGGAACAGAGAACCCTGTATTGATGAATATATCGTTATCTATCTCTCCTGGTGCAGCTTTGGCTGTAATCGGCCCTAGTGGATCTGGAAAATCCTCTTTGGCCCGTGCATTAGTTGGAGTTTGGGGTACCCATTCTGGTTCAATTCGTTATGACGGCGCTGAACTATCCCAATGGGATCCGGAACAGCTCGGGCCGTACCTGGGATATATGCCCCAGGATGTAGAGCTTTTTTCTGGTACGGTAGCAGACAATATATCACGTTTTCAGCAGGGCGATTCGACTGCGGTTGTTGAAGCGGCATTAAAGGCTGGAGTACATGAGCTCATATTGGAGTTTCCGGATGGTTATAATACACAGCTCGGTGAGAATGGTTTAGCGCTTTCTGGTGGGCAGCGACAGCGTATTGCACTTGCTAGAGCCCTATATGGTAATCCCAAGGTTTTGATACTGGATGAGCCCAATGCAAATCTTGATACAGACGGCGAACAGGCGTTGGCCGAGGCACTTCAGAATGCAAAGGATAGCGGACAGGCCATTGTTGTGATCAGCCATCGTGCCGCACTATTATCTATAGCTGATAAAGTTGCTGTTCTTAAGGAAGGAGTTTTGGTGCGGTATGGCGAGAGAGATGCTGTTTTAGCTGATTTAAACAAAGCTAGTAAACCATTGGCAATCTCTACTGAGCCAGGGGAATAACTGATGATTATATTGACTGTGCGAATGTCCTATATATTAAGTCGTAGCGACATCTTCTTTTCTAAGGAATATTAATTTATGGCTGATGAATCTACATCAATTGCAATTGTAAGCGATGGCCATGAGCCAATTAATAGGCCTTCATCCAAAATCTCTTCGGTTTTTCTTTTTGGCTTAATTGTTGTTTTACTCGCATTTGCTGGGATTGGCGGGTGGGCTGCGACTGCCCCAATGGCAAGTGCAGTTCCTGCGGCTGCGATTCTTGCAGTAAAAGGAGAGCGAAAACAAGTACAGCATTATGAAGGTGGTATAGTAGACAAGGTTCTGGTGGAAGAGGGGGAAACCGTTAAGGAAGGCCAGCTGCTGGTATTGTTAAATGATATACAAGTGTCAGCAACTGCATCCAGGCTTCGCAATCAGATTGATCTTCATGTGGCCCAAAAGGCTCGCCTTATCGCAGAAAGAGATTCGTCGAGCTCGATAGTTTTTCCTGAGGAGCTAGTCTCTCGTGCACATGAATCTTCCGTTAAAGAAATCATGGAATCAGAGCGTCAACAATTTGCAGCCAGAAGAGAATCATTAAATGGCCAGATCAATATTCTCAAGCAACGTATTAGTCAGCTTCAAGATCAAATAGAGGGTCATCGCATCCAACGTAACTCTAGGTTTGAGCAACTGAAGATATTTGAGTTAGAGCTTGTAGGGTTAAGAGAGTTATATAAAAAGGGTCATTATCCCCGAAATGAAATATTGGCCAGAGAGCGCGCTATGGCGCGCCTCAAAGGCGAGGCCGGAAGTGATGATGCGCAAATTGCTAGAGCACTAAATGGTGTTGGTGAAGCAAGAAGCCAGATAATAAGTTTACGTCAGCGATTCCGCGAGGATGTTGTGGCTCGATATCAAGACATACATGCGGCTGCGTCTGACTTACGCCAAAGACTCGCAGTTGCTGAGGATGTGCTGGCAAGAATTGAAGTCAAAGCGCCACAATCGGGTATTGTACAAAACTTGAAAGTCCATACGTCTGGTGGTGTGGTGAGAGCCGGCCAGCTCTTGATGGAGATAGCCCCTCAAGATAAGGAATTGATAGTGGAGGCTCAGGTCTCTCCGAATGATATTGATAATATACAGGTAGGGCAGGAGGCTGAGGTACGCCTCGTGGCACTTAATATGCTGTTAACACCGAGTGTTATGGCCAAGGTCATATCAGTTTCCGGTGACCGCTTGGTTGATTCAGTGACGGGTGTCGGATATTTTTTGATACGAGCTGAAATTTCTGAAACAGAAACAGAAAAACTTGGCGATGTAACCTTGTCAGCCGGTATGCCTGCAGATGTTTTAATTAAAACTGGTGAGCGCACTGCGCTTGCTTACCTTCTAAAACCCTTAACTGATTCGCTGGCACGCGGCATGAATGAAAAGTAAGGCTGTGAAAGCTGTGAATAATATCAGGAGATTATTATGAATGTTTCTGCAGATGAGCCGGTCATTGAGCCAGAAGATAGAGAACGCGTTAACCGTTTGGCCCGCGAGATTATAGCGCCGGGCTTACATAAAGCCGTTCAAGAAGCGCAAAAAGAGGCGCCTACAAATGAGGTCCTTAGCGCCATGGTTAATGCATACGGCGCAGTTTTACTAGAAATGATTGATAGAAAAGCGGCTTCCGCCCTTCTTCATAGTTATGCAGACCATATTGGCCGATTTGGCGCAGGAGACAAAGAATAGAGGCAAAAAGCTATAAATTACAGGTGTTGTAAAAAAGCAACACAAATAGGTTTTTAATTAATTTTCGAACCTTGTTGCTTGCTGTTGAGAATCAGGTATAGTAATCGCTATACACGTAGAGTTGAAATGAATCCACGTGTGTGGAAGAATATGAGAATTAATCGCTTTAGTTTTGGGGTGCTGGGCAACAGCACTTTGGGCTAAAGCAGAACGTATACGTAATAGGATGTAACAAACTGAAGGATAAAGTTCATGGCCATCACATCAATGGTATTTGATTCGAGCTATTACTTAACGCAGAACCAGGACGTCCTGGCTGCAGTCGTTGCTGGTAACTTTACTAGCGCCGAGTCTCACTGGACCCTATTTGGATATAAGGAGTTGCGTGACCCGAACGCAAGCTTTGATACATCGTATTACTTGCAAAGCAATCCTGATATAGTTGCGGCAGGTGTAAATGCGCTGACCCACTTTATGGAATTTGGAGCGGGAGAGGGGCGAGCCCCAACGGCTGCATTAGCTAACATCTCGGCAACGTTTGACTCAACCACATATTTGGCGGCAAACGCTGATGTGGATGCAGCTGTAACAGCCGGCACATTTAAAAATGCTTATGAGCACTGGGTAAAATTCGGACAGTTTGAAGGACGTGCGGCACAGGACACAGACGGTGCTTCCCTAAGCAGCAGTGGAGCGGCAGCAGCGGCTGAAGCTGGTTCATACACACTCACAACGGGTGTCAACGTTATTACGGGCGGAGATGGAGCAGATACGTTTGATGCCTCTCTCAGTAGCGCCGGGTCACAGACACTTGGCTCGCTAGATAAGATTACCGGTGGAGCCGGTGCCGATACTTTGAACGCGACTATTGATGGTTCGGTGGCTCCCTTAAGCATTTCGGGCGTTGAGACCATTAATGTTACAGTCACTGCAAACGCTTCCACATTAAACCTGACGAACGCATCAGGGCTTACGACGTTAAATATGGCTGGCTCATCTGCAGCTGCAACAGTGAGCGGCGTAAGCTCCGCAGTTGCGATGGCGGTTTCTGATAGTGCTGTAGCCCACACGATCACCTACAATGATGTTTCGGGTACGGCTGACACGGCTACCGTAACGGTTGCCGGTCTGTCAGGTGGAGCTGCTACTGACCTGACTCTTGCTAACGTTGAAACAGTTGCGCTTACGGCTTCAGGTACGACCAACGATTTTGATCTTATAGCGGAAGCAGCAAAAACCCTGACGATTGCAGGTACCGGTGAAATAACACTCCCAAATTTAGATACCGCAGATACAGATAGCTTGACGAGCATTGATGCTTCCTCAAACTCTGGTGCGGTTACGATTACTACGGGTCAGCAGGACACTGGTTCCACAACGGATCTCTCTGTCACTGGTGGTAGCGGTAACGATACAATTGATGTTACTGCTCACACAAATAGTGATGTGTCTGTTACTGGTGGAGCCGGTAACGATACGATTAAGACGGCTCTTGCAAGTACAGATACAATCGCTGGTGGAGACGGCACCGATACGTTGGAAACGTCAGCTAATATTACTTCAGGTAACATAACCGGGATTGAAAAAGTAACCTTAACGGGCAACGTAACCCAGGACATGGATGCCTTCGACGGTAATACGATTACTACACTTCAGATCGATTCAACTGGTACAACTGGCTTTACGGATGTTTCGTCAGACGTGACGACTTTTGTATTGGACAACGCTAGTGGTACAGCGACTTCACTCGATCGTAAGACGGATGGTTCTTCTGACTCTCTAACAATTACGGATAGGGGTGGCACGACCACTACACTTACGGTTAATGATGAAGAGACCCTAACGATTGATTCTTCTACAGCAGCGGCAACAATTTCGACGATGAACGCAGCTGATGTAACCTCAATCACAATTACAGGTGACGAAAACCTGACAATTACAACTATCGCTGGTAACCTAAGCCTTGCTACTGTTGATGCATCTGCCTCAACCGGGACGGTAAGTACAGGTACCAGTAACGCATCGACAACCGCCACGACATTTACGGCTGGTAGCGGTGGTCTTACCTCTGAGGGTACGACGAAGGGTGATACGTTCACCGGTGCCGCAGGTGTTGATAATTTTGACGGTAACGGTGGTGCTGACTCGGCGACGGGTGCTGGTGGTGCTGATGACCTTGACGGTGGAGCCGGTAACGATACGCTTGACGGTGGAGCCGGTGCTGACATTTTGACCGCTGGTGGAGGCAATGACAGCCTGACAGGTGGCGCCGGTAATGACACAATGGTACTGTCTACAAATTATTCAGTATTGGATGCCATTGATGGCGGTGACGGTACAGATACTATAACTGTAACATTAACCGATGAAACATTGACCCCAGTTTGGACAAGTGTTGAAACGGCGACAATCGTGGCTGGTGATAGTGCCTCTGCAAGTAATATAACGATGACATCAACAGCTGTGGCGACGCTGAACCTAACTGGTGCAGCGAACAATGATATTGTTACGTTCACAAACCTTCAAGATGGCGTGGTTGTAAACCTTACAGACACGAATATTATACCAACATTGGATGTTGTGGCAGGTGGTAGCATCACAGTTGAAGCTGATGCTGCACAAGATGCGACAGTTACAGTTACCGATGGAGCGTCTGTGACTGCTAAAGCTGGTGTAAACTCTGGTGCGTTTGGCGCTTTAGCGTTGGATAACTCAGATACGACCAGCCTAACGGTTACTTCTGCATCTGCAACATTTGATATTGATACCAACGTTATTAGCAATTCAGATGCCCTAACGAGTATTACGTTATCTACTAGTGGTGCAGCAGCAGCTGATGGTAACGTTGTAGTTGGCACAATTGCTGACATTGATAACCTTACAAGCCTTACCTATAACGCTAGTGGTGGTGACATTACGTCAGAAGCCATCGGTGGAACAGGTACTGGTGAAAACCTGGCTACTATCGATATCGATGCGGCTGACGGCGCAACACTGACCATAGCAGCTATCACGATGGATACGACGGATAGTGCTGTTGGTATAGCAGAAAACGCATTAACATTTACAATTGATTCCGATGCTTCTTCAGACGTAAATATAGCTGATTTCAACAACCAGTTCGGTACGGTAACCGGCACGCTTGCTGGAGCTGGCGTGATCGACTTCACAACCGGCACGAGTACGATAGCTGGTGAAGCGATTACCCTGACAATCTCAGGCTCTGGAGCCAAAACTATTGATGAGATTGATCCATCAGGTAACGTAAGCATAACAAGTACAAATACTGGAGCGGTTACGGTAACCGATCTACAAGCCGGTGGTGCAACCACGACACATACGATTGATGCGTCAGGGGCAACGGGTGCTCATACCATAAATACCAATCACACTGGTACGGTTACCATAACAACTGGTAGCGGTGCTGATGATATTGACATGGATGGCGCGACTGCTACGGGCTATACTCATACCGCGACACTTGGAGGTGGTAATGATACGTTCGTTGGTGGAACCGGGGCAGAAACAGTCTCTGGTGGAGACGGTAACGACACCATCGATACAACAACGGGTAACGATAGTATTGACGCTGGTGCTGGTAACGACACCTTAACCTTTAATACGGCGGGTGACTTAACGGCCGCTGATACGGTTGATGGTGGTGCAGGAACAGATAGTCTTACACTGACTAACTCATCAAACCTTACTCCAGTGTTAACCGGAGTTGAGAATATTGACTTGACTTCGACTGGTGCACACACGCTAACAATGACCAGTTCAACTGATACGAGCAGGGTCGACGTAGAAACCGGATCTTCTGCGGCAGCTCTTACTATTAGTGGTCTTTCTTCTGGTGGTACGGTTAGGATATTTGATGCCGATGCAACTGTGACGGCTGACACCACTGCTGGCGGTTCGATTACCATAGATTCGCATCTGAATAATACTGCGGGCTTGACGGTAACTGATGCGGCATCTGTAACAGTGAAGTCCAGTTATACGGGATCTAGCAATGCTGGTGATATTACGAGCCTAGCTCTTGATAATACGGACACCACATCTCTTACGCTTACTGGTTCTTCGGATACGGACGCTGATGTTGATGTGGGTGCTGTAACAAATACTAACGTTCTACAAACTGTTACTGCCACGACCGCATTGTCGGGTGCTCTCGTTGATGCATTTACTGTTGTTGATGCCGACGCGCTGACCAGCATAACTCTTACTGGTGTGGGTGGTAACATTCTTATGGGTAATACCGGTACATCAGGTAGTGCTGAAACTCTCTCCACAATAGCTTTGACAGCTTCCGGTGGTGCTGATGTTCAGTTAACTGGTACGGTTACAGGTGATACGACGGATAGTACGTCAGACCAGGCATTGACCGTTACGGCTGATGCTGCAACGAGTTCGAATACTGATTTGGGAACGATAACGCATACATTCGGTGCGCTTAACATTACCCAAAGCGGTGCGGGAACGAATGACTCAACTGCTTGGACTGCTGATGATATCACCTTAACAGTCTCAGCTGGTGGTGGTACGCAGGCGGATATAAACGCAACGGATGACTTTGTTGCTACTATTGCTAACACCGCGGCTTACGTGATGTCCTCCATAGACACAGGTGCAACTTCAACAGGAGCTGCAACTATCACTGCAACAGGTAACTCAGCATTAACAGTATCAGCAGTGGTGGCATCATCTGGAGATCTAACCGTGGATGGTAGTGCTGCAACTGGTACACTTAATATAGTGGGTACTAACTGGACTGGTGGTTCAACACTAACCGGTGGTACGGGGGCAGATACGCTCACAGGTGGTGCCGGCGTTGATAGTATCACGGGTAATGACGGGGCTGACTCAATAACAGGTAACGCTGGTAATGATAAGATGTATGGTGGAGCCGGTGCTGATATTCTTACGCCTGGTGCAGGTAGTGATAGCATCGAAGGCGGTGCAGGCAATGACACCATCGTAATGTCTACTAATTTATCTTCTGGTGACACAATTTCTGGTGGAGCAGGAACTGATACGATTAGCATGACGCTAGCCACGACAATTGGCGCGACAATTTCAGATGTTGAAACATATAATGTAACGTTCAACACGGGTGGTGCCTTAAATGCAGCGAATGTTTCGAATGCTACAGCAATAAACATACTTTCTGGTACTGCAACTGCAGCGACCGTTACGAACCTGGCAACAGGATCAACTGTAGCGAACGGAACTACTACTGCTGAAATTGAAACTATCACTCTGGATACGGTTGCTAGTGCGTCTCTTACAGTTAAACTTGATGATGCAGCGAGTGGCGCACTTACAATTACTGACGCCGCAAGTGTAACCATTACAGGTGAAGATGCAGCAGCTACAACTTCGGTTGCTAATACTGTCCTTGATAGTACAGATACCACGACATTGGTACTTGCTGGTGCAGATGCTGCTTACGCAATGGATGTGGGTGCGATTACTGGTCAGGGTGCTGTAACCTCTATAACGGGAAGCACGAGCACGGCTTCTGGTACATTAACGGTTGGTGCGTATGCTGATGTTGGTGAAGTGACGAGTTTGTCTCTGACATCATCTGCTGCAAACCTAACCTTCAGTACTGCTGCGAATATTGGTGCTGATAGTGATGGTGCAGAGGGTGAAAGTCTTGCGACAGTTACTCTGAGTGCTACCAATTCGGAGATTGACATTGGAGATGGACAAATCATCTACTTGGATAGTGTTACTGATAGCACCACGGATCTAACGTCAACCTGGACCGTTACAACAGCAGCTTCAGGAACGGTGGAAGTCGGTGGACTTGATAATACGTACGGCATAACCACGATTGATGCTTCAGAGAATAATGGTACAGGGTTTACGATGGATAGCATTACGACAGCCTCAATCGGAAGTATAACCCTTGGTGGTAGCGGTACGCATAATATCGGTAATATCACAACCACTTCGACCTCAGCGTATACGATTGATGCGTCTGATGCTGCAGGTGCTGTAACGCTTGTGTTAACTGGAACAAACTCAAATGCGACAGTCAATACGGGTAATGGAGCGGCAACAATTACGGCTGTTGGCGATACCGGCAAAACAACAACTATCTCGTTGGGTAGTGGTAATGAGACGACTGATCAAATTATCACAACCGGTACTCAAGGTAATATCATTATTAAGAACTTTGAAACTGCGGCCGCTGACGATGCCATTGACCTAAGTAACGCAGGTCTTGAGACTAGAGGTACTGGAGCTAATACTGATGCACTTCAAGATCTTAGTGGTGATGCCATAACCACTGATACAGTTGTGCTTCAGTCAACGACCGCTGCCTCAAATCTTGATGTAAGTGGCGGTAATGGTAACATCCTTATTGTTGGTGGTGACCATGCGACGTCAGCCTTGGTTGAAACGGCTCTTGAGACTAGTGGAACCCACCAGATTACGCTGGATGCTGGAGCTGCAGAAGAAGGTATTACCAACTGGGCCATAGCTTGGGATGATGGTACCAATACGTACCTAGGTGTTGGTTCTATTGAAACTAATAGTACCGATGACACAGACGGGTTATCTACTGATGGACAAACCATTACTAATATTGAGATCACAACGATCTTAACGTTGGAAGGCGTAGATGATGTCACCGACCTAGTTGTGGCAAACTTCGGAACCGCTTTCATAGCTTAAACAAATTTTCTTAAAGAAAAGGCCCGTCTCTGAAATGAGGCGGGCCTTTTTCTTTGATATGAACAAAGTATTATAAATTAATTAATCTGTAATTTATGAGTAAATGGTTAGCTGAAAAAACTGATATCTTTGTTTTCTGGTAGCATTCGTTGTGGACCGTTAGCTAAGCAATAAAAAGATACTACAATTGACTAAAATCTATATTATCCTGATTCTCATAAGAAAATATTTCTTCAACATTTTCTATGTTATCTTTTTGTGCTTTAGATGCGTTGTCTCTAAGATTCGCTAACTTTTGTAGAAGACTAAGATTTGCTCCGGAAAAGATGTGACCGTATATTAATCCTAAAGCACTTCCTTTTTGTAAGTTCACCAATGCATCCCCGTCTAATGCTCGAAGTTTATCTTCATCGACCTTATAAACACCATCAACCTTTATTTCTTTATCGCCTCTTATTATAGAAATATTCCAGTTTTCAAATAGATTATAACTATCGATAATTTTACAGAGTTGGATCGTCCTATTATAAGACGTGTGAACCTCTGTTAGAAATGACATAATACTGGTTAGTTCATCTGTTATTTCTCCGTTTTCATCAAAGAATAAGTTGGTCGGAGATGCATCAGGAATAGATAAGCTATCCTCGTCAAACGCTAATACCATTTGATCTTTATCACTGGATACGAGAGAGAATGGATACGAACGTAATACTGCCGGTTTATAACCTGGGATCCAATCACCTTTTTTATTAACAAATAAGTTTTCACCCTGCTTTAGACCAAGTATTGCGACAAGAGTGAAGTTTCCCTCATGCTTCACAAATCCAATTGGAAGTGATCTCATGGCTTGTGAAATTTCTCCCAAAGCAAGTGTGGCAGTTGCGTATTCTGCTGCAAACTCATAATTATCTGAAGCTGACCATTTGCGATCAAGAAACCCTGACTTGGTGATTGGTATTATATTTACCATAGACTGCTTTTCTCGTAATATTTATTTAATAATTGTTGTTAAAAATTCACCATTTCAACTACATCTGCATTATATATATATAAAACACTATACAAATCTTCTGCTATTATTTTATGTTAACTCGTAGTTATTAAACAAATTAGAATATTGTCTATTAATTATATCCATTGGGTAAGATTGAGTGTCATGACTGCTAATAGATAACACGTTAATGAAAAGGGAGCAAAATGCCTATTATTACGATTGATGATAAAGAATATAATACCGATGATTTTTCTCAAGAGGCAATGAATCAAATTGGTTCACTTCAAGCAGTCGACGCCGAAATTGCTCGATTGAACGTATTACTGGCAATAGCCCAGACAGCCAGAAATGCGTACGCCAAAGCATTAACGGAAGAACTACCAGAAGAATAGACACCCCTGTATTTGATTGTAATTTTACAAGGCTTATAGTTACGTCAATTAACTTTCCAAAATGGATGAGTTACACGTATGAGAGCTGTAGTTTTAAAATTACCTGATGCGTAAGAACTATGACATGAGGGTTTGTATTAATTACCACCCCGATGGGTATACATTAGAGGGCCCTAGATTAATGGGTCGCAATGTGGCGGGTGAATCGTTTTTACGAGGTTTTGCAAAACATAGCAGAGCGAATAAATTTTGGGTTCGAGTGGAAGATCCCAAACATGCTCAAATGTTTGGTGAATCATTAAAGGCTCAAGAGCGAAACGAACCAATAAGCATCGTTGAACGACATTCAATTGATAAAATGAGAGAATCAAGTGTTCTCTATCATCCTGGCCCAGATATTGGTCCCCATGCATTGCGCCGTACATTGTTTGGTGATGATGCCTGGAGCCTCTGCGGTATAACGCACACAACGGCAAGCGCACATATTATGGATTCAATAGCCCAGTTAATTACTGCGCCTTTACAGCCATGGGACTCAGTTATCTGTACTTCTAACGCCGTCAAAAGTAATGTTAATAAAGTTTTACAGTCACAAGTGGAATATTTCAAAGCACGCTTCAAATCGACCAATTTTTCATTTCCTGAATTACCCGTGATCCCTCTAGGAATTCACGCGGAAGAATTTAGTTACAATGATGAACAAAAACGTACAGCCAGAGCGTCTCTTAAAATAGCAGATAAGACATTGGTAGTCCTTTTCATGGGGCGATTGTCATTTCATGCTAAGGCTCACCCGCTAGCTATGTATCAAGCTCTTCAGAAATCATCGGTAATAACTGGAAAAAAAATAGTGCTTATTGAATGTGGATGGCATGCAAATGAAGACATTTCCAAGGCCTATAAACAAGCCGCTGAGGTGGCTTGTCCGAATGTTGAAGTAGTTCATTTAGATGGAAGAGAATCTAGTAACAGGGAACTCGCTTGGGCTGCAGCGGATATATTCTGTTCTCTGTCAGACAACATACAAGAAACATTTGGCATCTCCCCTATTGAGGCAATGGCCGCAGGCCTTCCTTGCGTTGTTTCAGATTGGGATGGGTATAGAGATACGGTACGAGATGGAGTAGACGGAATTCTTATTCCTACTACGATGCCCAAGGCAGGCCTGGGAGTAGATATAGCTGAACGACATGCCCTGGAGATTGATACCTATGATATGTATTTGGGGCATACCTCAAGTCTTGTAGCGGTAGATGTTAATTTTGCTGCCGAGGCCTTTGTCACACTTTTTAATTCCGAGGAAACAAGACAAAAAATGGGAGCTGAGGGGAGAAAAAGAGCTCTCGATGTATATGAATGGAAAGTTATAATTCCTCAATACGAAACTCTTTGGGAACATTTAGAAGAATTACGTCAAGAAAAATCTTCTGAGGTAAAGTCGTTGTCCCATCCTTGGCCCTCCCGGATGGACCCCTTTAATGGTTTTGATCAATATCCAAGTAGAATACTAGCACTGGAAACTCTTTTTGTGCTCGTAGAATCTAATTCACAGGACTCAATTGATAGATTAAGAGAGTTTTTAAAATTATCGATGGTAAACTATGCTCAATTAGTAGTGCCTGATATTGATGAAATTAGTGAAGTGCTTAATAATCTCGAATCAGGGCCAATGTCCGCTAAGGAATTGGTTAAAAACTTTCCTGATAACCGGCAGGCCTATATATTCCGTTCACTATTATGGCTTTTGAAATTAAATATATTGAAAGTTTATAAATGAATATTTTATTCGTTCACCAAAACTTTCCAGGTCAGTTTAAGCATTTAGCTCCTACATTAGCATCTAAAGGCCATAATGTTATTGCTATGCCTGTAATAGTCACAAAAGAAAAAGAATGGCACGGAGTATCTCTATGGCCTTATCAAAATAGTCGTTCATCATCAAGCAATATACATCCTTGGGTTTCAGATATAGAAACTAAAACTATCCGTGGAGATGACTGTTATAGGGCTGCTTTGGGACTGCGTAAAAAGGGTTTTGTTCCGGACGTTATAATTGCTCACCCAGGCTGGGGAGAAAGTTTATTTTTAAAAGAAGTTTGGCCGAACAGTAAACTAGGAATTTATTGCGAGTTTTTTTATCATAGTACTGGAGCTGATGTAGGTAATGATCCCGAGTTTCCTTCTCGTGATGACGAAGCATGTAGGCTCGCTCTAAAAAATATTAATAATTTACTACATTTTGAAGTAGCTGATGCTGGTATATCGCCTACCCAATGGCAAGCGAGCACATTTCCTGAAAGGTTTAGAAAAAACATCACTACAATTCATGATGGCATTGATACTGAGATTGTCCGACCAGATGCCGATGCTTTTCTTACTATGGACAGTCAAGAAGAAAAGAATATCAAGCTCACTAAAAAAGATGAGATTATTACCTTTGTGAATCGTAACCTTGAGCCATATCGTGGTTACCACATATTTATGAGAACGCTTCCAAAGCTCCTAAAAAGTAGGCCTAATGCGAGAATTCTTATTGTTGGCGGAGACGGAGTAAGTTATGGAGCCAGTCCCGAGCCTGGTAAGACTTGGAAGGGTATTTTTATTGAGGAAGTTAGAAGTCAGATTGATGATTCTGACTGGAAACGGGTACACTTTTTAGGAAATATAGAATATGAAAAATTTTTATCTCTACTTCAAGTTTCTACTGTTCATGTTTACCTCACATACCCATTCGTTTTAAGTTGGAGTTTGCTAGAGGCTATGAGTGCAGGTTGTGCTATAGTGGCCAGTAATACTAAGCCTGTTTTTGAGGCTATAAATCATGATGAAACTGGGAGGCTAGTGGACTTCTTCGATGTTGATGGTATTTGTAGGGAGGTTTGCAGTCTGCTGGATGATGAGAGTACAAGAAAAAGATTAGGGCGTTCGGCTAGAAAATTTGCCATAAATAATTATGACCTTAAGTCAATATGCTTACCCAAACAGGTCGAGTGGGTCTTATCATTAGTTGAGCACGGTGATGAATTATAGACTTGGAAGAATAACTACACAGTACATAGATAATGAAGACAGACTTAGGGTTTTAGGTGAATCTAGTGAGGACAAAATTTGTGAGATTTGGCTAACCCATCGGCTTATGGATCGTTTGTTAGAAAACTTATTGAGCGATGTTAAGAGCGAAGGTGCAGCAGATAAGGCGTTGCAAGTATTTGAACAAGAGGCAGCTTCTTCATCCATTCCTAAGCAGCCACCTGTAGAAAAGGATGCTCACCTTGTTTCCTGGCTTGCGATTTCCATTGATATAAATAGAGATAATGAAGACATAAGCTTAATTTTTAAAAGTGAGAAATCAAATTCTGCAAGTATATCTTTCCAAACTATTGAGCTTCGGCAATGGCTTTCAATTATCTATAAAACTTATAAATTAGCGGGATGGTCTTTAGAAATATGGCCAGAGTGGTTCAAAGAAAGCAATGAAGTTTCAGAAGCAGATGATAAGCGTTCAGTCCACTGAACCATCAAACAATTATTCAGTAATAAGTTAATATAGAGATACTAATTACAAGACTAGAGACGATGATTCTGTGTCTAATACGCCGAGTAAAGTAAGAGTGTCACCAGTTTCAAACTCAAGAACTAAATCGTTAGACTCAGTGATTTTGTAGCTTTCATATAAATTTTTTCCCTCTGATAAGAAAAACCATACTCTATCTTTACCAAGTTCAAAATTTGAAACGCTTACATTACCACCCTCATAAAGCAATATGTCAACTTCATTGCTTAGTGTCAGGGTCTCCGGGCCTTCTGCACTAAGTAGGTGTCCTTTAATGTTAAGACTTGGGATCAATACTTCGCCTTTAGTAGAGTTTTCCTCGGAGGTGGAGTTTTCTTGCACTTCTTTAACTGAAGCTATTTGCATATCAAAATCTACGGGTCCGGATGAAAATGAAGTAATTAGGCTATTGTCTAGAGAATAGTGGTTTAGGTTATCCTCTTTTTGTGAAGTGTTATTTACCGTACCACTCACCAAACTGACAATGTCAATTGCTGCTACGGATAATTTTTGTTCGGATATGTCGTTTCTTACAGTTTTACTCGTTTGTTCTGTGTCTGAACTATAAAATAAATTACTGTCAGAAGTTGTCGCCTGACTAAAGCCTCCATCACCAAGATGACTATAGCTAGAAAAGTCTTCATTCGAATTATTTTGAGTGTTAGGAGAATTTATGAGGCTGTCAGAGGCAATCATCTTAGCGTCTTGCATGCCAAGGTAAGAGCTGTCGAGGTCAGTAGTTAGTGTTGCCGCATTCTTTTTTGTGGTTAGTTGAGAGTTTGGGATTGGTTCATGAAATTGAGTGCTATCGCCCAGGTTGGATACATCATCCTGATTAAAATCAGTTATTGAAAACGGGTTGGATGCTGAAACTAAACTGGGCACTGGAAGATATTCTGAAGAATATAGATCTGTCAGTGCCTGCATATTTAATGAGTTGCTTGATTGTTGTGTATTAGCAAGTGCAGTTTCACGTGATGAGATCTCTAAGGCAAGAATAATAGCGCCTAGTAAAGAAAATGAGCTTCCAAATGTTTTTCCTGCATCTAAATCGTTGAAAGCAGGTGCCGTCTCAGCATTTATTTCTTTGCCTGTTTCTTCATCCGCTACTTCTGTCGATTGAGATGGGTCAGCAGTATTTGATCCAGTCTTTGTAGATGTGTTTTTTTCGCCATTATTAATTGCTAGGGCGACTTCAAGAACCTCTTCTATGGTATTGGCCTGGACTTCCTCACTTGCTGCTACGAAAGCTGCGGCCACAAATGCTGTTAGAAGTATGCTCGGATGTAAAACGACTTTACCATTGGATCCGGAAGGCATCATCATTGGATGCCGTTCTACTAGTTGGTCAATCAGGCTTCTGATATCTTTTCCACGGTATAAATCTTGTGTAACAGCACTAACAGCAATAAATGTACCATCTATGATAGCGAAATGGGCAATGACGTCTCCCGTATCAGACCTAACATAGACGAACCATGGGTCGCCCTCGTCCGATAGGCCGCTCTCAGAATCGACCTCTAGGCCCGCTTGGGCCATGATGTCAGAAACTCGATAGAACTCAGCTAATTCCTGATTGGTCCACCAGCGTTTTTTAGGTGAATGTTCAGTATTTAGTTGAAAAAGCGCAGCCGACATGAAGGCTCCTAATTACAAGTATAAATCAATTAAGCATTTAAATATTCGAGTGATCACTGTGCCGCATCTCGGCTTCTGGGAACACCAATCGATAGTTTATAGGGTCGTAATAACTCATCAACCTCTTTGCGAAGGGTTGTACCTCTTCACCTAGAGCTTCAGCCCATATTTCTAATCTTTCTGTGGGGACGCGTCCTCTTCCAGCTTCAATTTGAGATATAAATGTATAGTACTCTACGTCCACCCTGCTAGCCAGTTGCCTTTGAGAAAGTCGCCGTCCTTCTCTAAGAGAACGCAGCCACAGGCCAGCCTCTTTACGTAACTGCTTAGAATCATTTTTATTTATTTGCTTGATTTGCGCAAAACTAGACATTTGTTTAGTCCTTGGATTTTCCCTGAGGTGTGTAACTTACTGTACCTTTGTACAAGAGTCGAATCATATTGCCATAAAAATATTTATATAAAACGATATAATAAACAAAATATAAAAAAAAATTTAATATTATGATGTAATATAAATATATAAATAATAAATAATATATAATTATTTATATATTATTTACTTATAATAAGTATTTTATTTTATTTAATTGTTAATATTATATAATTAATAATTATATTTTTATAAATATTTTATTAAAACTATTGAATTATATAAATGTTTTTCAAATATGAATTTAATAGGTAATAAAGTATATATATTCCATGAAACAATCGGTTGACCAAATAATTTCGAAGGCAAAGCGATTCTTTAATAAAGGTGATTACTTAGAGGCACGTGCACTATATTTGTCCATTTTAAAAGATTTTCCCGATAATAGGCGTGCACAGCTAGGCTTCGATGAAGCAAATAAATCCATAAAGCCAGAAATTATAAAAGACAAATTCGATTCTTTATTCTCGGCTTATTCTCAAGGAAAGTTTCAAGATGTAGTGAAGCAGGCAACTCCTTTTTTGGATATATTTTCTCAAAATTCTGATATTTTAAACCTCCTAGGTTCCGCTAACCTGATGTTAGGTGACCTTGACCTCGCTATTAAGTATTATAGAGAAGTTATTCGTCTTAAACCCGATTATGCACATGCATATAATAATCTTGGGGTCGCTTTCCACAACAAGGGTAATCATTCTGAGGCAGTCATACAGTCTAAACAGGCTATAGATATAAATCCTGAATATGCCGAGGCATACTATAATTTGGCTAATTCCCTTAGAATACAAAAGGATTTTTCCGGAGCGATTTTAAACTTCAAGCAGGCTTTAGAATTGAAAGATGATTATGTTGAAGCTTATAATAATTTGGGAATAGTTCTTAGGGTTGTAGGAGAATTAGAGGAATCAGTTGATTGTCTGAATAGAGCTCTTTCAATTAATCCAAATTTCCGGTTAGCGCATCATAACTTGAGTAACACTCTTCAAGACATGGGTGATTTGGGGCTTTCAATTGAAAGTGACTATAACGCATTGCGGATCAATCCCGACTATAAAGACGTATGGACCTCTCTCGGTTTCACGATTAAATCATTACAGTTATCTGGGGATACAGACCTAGATTTATATTATGAGCGATTACGTACGGTTGATGTAAACAAAACTAACTATAACGTACTGCAGTATAAGCTGGCTTCTTTCCAGCCACACCTGGCGGAT
>JAKUPN010000020.1 GCA_022449545.1 Alphaproteobacteria bacterium
TATAGACACAGGAGAATACGGCTATTGTGAAGTTTCAGGAGAAACTATAAACATCCGTCGACTAATTGCACGGCCTATAGCGACTTTAAGTCTAGAGGCACAAGAACGTCATGAACGGATGGAAAAGACCCACAGAGAAAATTAGATTTTTTCCCTAGATGACCGCTGGATTTTGTCATAGCCTTAAAATAACTGATAAATAATCTGAGCGAGGCTGCAATGAAAGCTATGGTAATCAGGAATTGGGGAGAGCCTTTTGTTCTAGAAGAGAGATCTGATCCCGAGCCAAATACTGGTGAGGCTGTCATGAAAGTGCATGCAGCTGGTGTCGGGCTCACATTAGTAACCATGCGGACAGGTGTGTTTGGTGGAGAAGCACCTCGAGTTATGGGGCATGAGCTGGGCGGAGAAATTATATCTGTTGCTGATGGGGTAAGTAATGTCTCGGTTGGAGATAAATGTGGGGTTTATTTTTATCTAAACTGTGGTCATTGTCGTTGGTGTCGAAACGGACGGGAAACTCTTTGTGAAAATCACGCAGGTTATGTAGGTGTTCACAGGGATGGTGGCTACGCAGATTACGTTTGCCTGCCCGCGGAAAATTTTATTCCAATACCAAAAGGACTTGACTACGAGGGAGCTGCAATAGCTGCTGATGCTGTTAACACTCCGTGGCATTGTATGCGAGAGAGAGCTAAAATTAATCCTCATGATGATGTCCTTATAGTCGGAGCAGGTGGAGGCGTTGGCATTCATGGGGTGCAGGTCGCAAAATTGTTTGGAGCTCGAGTAATAGCTGCTGATATTTCTGAGGCTAAGTTAAGTTTGGCTCAAGAGTGGGGAGCTGATGAAATTATTAACGTACGAGCGATAAACGATTTTACTTCTGAAATAAAAAAGTTAACTGATGGCAAGGGAGTTGATGCCGCCGTGGATTTTCATGGTGCTCCTGAAACTTTTCAATCATGTATCGACGGTCTAGCCACCGGCGGTCGTGCAGTTGTTATTGGTGCTCAACCTGGAAACGTTACAGTAAATCCTATAAATTTGCTTGTGACTGAACAAATTGTCACTGGATCGCGACACTCGACAAGAGCAGAATTAATTGAGACTATGGATGTAATGGCACGCGGAGTTATAAAGCCCGTAATAGGGAAACGAGTGCATTTTACAGAAGTAGAAACACTCTTTCAGGATCTAATTACTCAAGACCTCTTGGGCCGAGGAAGTTTGATATACGACGATTAACAAGTTTCTAGATAAACACGCGTTGAAACTTCAGCGCTAGCTAGTCGGGGGAGAAATATGGTTGATTTTGCGTTAACTGAAAGACAAAAAGAGTTAAAAGAAATTGCCCTGAATTATGCAATTAATTCGGTTATTCCGCGGGCGTCAGAAGCTGACTTGATTCCTGAGCCTGATAAATCATTTGATTGGGAATTAATAAGGGAGGCCTCCAGATTGGGATTGAGAACATTATCGGTTCCAAAAGATTTTGGTGGAGAAGGAGCTGATGTGCTGACGCTTTCTATAGTTGGGGAAACAATAGCCTACGGTGATTTAGGCGTCGCGGTGGCTTTTGATCAAACATGGAAAATAATGACAGCAATTAGTCATCTTACAAACGATGAGCAACGCAAAAGATGGTTGCCTAGAGTTATGGATGATGACACTTGTTTGTTAGCAGCAGCTGCTACAGAGCCTACATCTGGCAGTGATACAATACACCCATACGATGGCGCAGACGGAGGTATTCGCCTTACAGCAGATAAAAAGGGTGACCGATGGGTGTTAAATGGAACCAAGAGATATATTTCTAATGGTGGTTTGGCAAAAGTAATTTACGTTATGGCTAGAACTGATCTATCTAAGCCGCCCTCAGAAAGTATTGCGGGCTTTATATTGACCTCTGATACTCCTGGGTACTCCTGCACAGAAGTTTGGGATAAACTTGGTCAGCGTACAGTACAAAATGGTACATTAGAGTTTAAAAATGTTGAGATTCCAGAAGAAGATGTTATAGGCACGCCAGGAAATGCGTTAGCAGAAATGGGAGCTTTTTTAACTAGTTTTGGTTCAAACATCCAAGCTGGAGCAACCGTATTGGGCGTTGCTCAGCGCGCTCATGATATTACTCTTCAGTACGCTAAACAAAGAGTGCAAGGTGGTAAGTTAATTTTTGAACATCAAATACAGGCAAAAAGATTGGCCAGGATGCAAATGATGCTGGAATCAGCTCGTTTTTATATTTGGTATTCCGGATGGACTTCAACTCAAGGCAATACTGATGCTCGGGCAGCTTCTCTTTGTAAAGTTTGTGCGTCTGAGTCTGCACTTAACGTTGTACAAGAAGCATTCGAACTTTGGGCTGCCACAGGATACATGAAAAAGAATCCTATAGAAAAACTCTTAAGAGACGCATTAAGTTTTATTCATTCGGATGGTACAAATGATGTTTTAACCCTGAAAGCATCTAGGCTACTGGGCGAAATTGAGCCTGATGATCCCCGCTATAGTAAGAGAGTTGAGTTGGCTGCTGCTGGTTTGTAAACAAAACAATATGAATGATTTAACTAGTTAGTAGGCTATTAATTTTTTAGTATGCCTAATGGGACTTTTTATTAAATTTTTTCCTGAATTTAAAAAAGAACAAAAAAAGAACTTGTAAAAAAGAACAAAATAGGTACATTACTCCTATTATTTTTTATTGAGGAGCTGCTTTTCGTTGCAGGTTTTGCGGCTCTGTGAAATAAAGGAGGATAAAAATGGTTGCAACACTCCGTGTCATTGAGAAGGAAAGTATGGAAGATAAAGCAAAGGCCTTAGACGCTGCTCTTGGGCAAATAGAACGTGCTTTTGGTAAAGGTTCTGTTATGCGGTTCGGAGACGATCAAGCAGTTGAAGTAGCGACTGTTTCGACTGGTTCTATCGGGCTAGACATTGCTTTAGGTATCGGCGGTATTCCTAAGGGAAGAGTCGTAGAAATCTATGGTCCTGAAAGTTCAGGTAAAACCACATTGGCTTTGCATGTTATTTCTGAATGTCAAAAGGATGGCGGCACTTGCGCATTTATTGATGCTGAGCATGCTCTTGATCCAATTTATGCTAGAAAATTAGGTGTCAATTTAGATGATTTATTAATTTCACAGCCAGATACTGGGGAACAGGCTTTAGAAATCACGGATACTCTTGTACGTTCTGGAGCCCTGGATATTCTTGTTGTAGATAGTGTAGCTGCTTTAGTTCCAAGAGCTGAACTTGAAGGCGATATGGGTGACAATTTACCTGGATTACATGCTCGATTAATGAGTCAAGCTTTGCGAAAATTGACGGGCTCAATTTCTAAATCTGATACTACTGTTATTTTTATAAATCAAATTCGCCATAAGATTGGCGTAATGTTCGGTAGTCCGGAAACAACTACTGGTGGCAATGCCCTCAAGTTTTATGCATCTGTTCGTCTTGATATAAGAAGAATTGGATCTATAAAAGAACGTGATGAAATAGTTGGCAATCAAACTAAGGTTAAAGTTGTAAAAAATAAATTAGCACCTCCTTTTAAGGTTGTGGAGTTTGATATTATGTATGGAGCTGGCATTTCTAAAACAGGAGAGTTGATAGATTTAGGGGTTCAAGCCGGGATTGTTGAAAAATCAGGTTCATGGTTCTCTTTTGGAGATGAAAGAATTGGACAAGGTCGTGAGAACGCAAAAACTTTTCTATCAGATCATCCAGAAATTCTTGAAAAAATTGAAAAACAAATTCTCAGTAATGCGGGCCTAATTAGTGAATCAATGCTCGGGATTCCAGATGAATCATCCAATGATGAAGAAGAATCTTCAGAAGAGGAGAATTAATCTAAAACAATAGATTCTGATTAATACGGTCGGATTATTACTGAAAATTAAATAGAGCGGCACTAGCTGAGTTGCCGCTCTTTTTGTTTTGATGTGCGATGCCTCTCGACAGGTGCACGGACGCAAGGTAAAAGGTTACAGTTAGGGGTACCAAGTAACTTCTGATATCACTCGGAGAAAAAGCTATTTTTCATAATACCATTAGTGATAATTTGGAATTAAGATTTTGTTTAATATATTGAACGTTCTCTTTTATCAAATTTCGTTTTAGGTCCATGGCAACAACAAGTGAAATTAGGACAACTTTTCTAGATTACTTCGCTCGTAACGAACACGAGATAGTTGATTCTTCGTCCCTTGTTCCAAGGAATGATCCATCCTTACTTTTCGCCAACGCAGGCATGGTGCAATTCAAGAATGTATTTACTGGAGCTGAATCACGCCCTTATAAGCGCGCGACGACATCCCAAAAATGTGTCCGAGCTGGTGGTAAGCATAATGATCTGGAAAATGTAGGTTATACGGCACGCCATCATACTTTTTTTGAAATGCTCGGTAATTTTTCTTTTGGCGATTATTTTAAGGATTTAGCAATAGAGTTGGCATGGACCTTGTTAACAAAAGAATATGATTTACCGGCTGAGCGTTTATTAGTGACTGTATACTCCGATGATGACGAAGCAGCTAACTTATGGAAGAGAATAGCAAATCTACCTGAAGAGAAAATCATTCGTATATCAACTCAGGATAACTTTTGGCAAATGGGTGATACAGGCCCTTGCGGTCCCTGCTCAGAAATTTTCTTTGATCACGGAGAAAATGTACCTGGCGGTCCACCAGGTAGCTCAAATGAAGATGGTGATAGATTTATTGAAATATGGAATTTAGTATTCATGCAGTTTGAGCAGCACTCGCCCGGAAACCGCGTAGCATTGCCGAGGCCTTCTATAGACACGGGAATGGGGTTAGAGAGAATAGCTGCTGTTCTCCAAGGCAAACACGATAATTACGATATAGATTTAATGCGAAAGTTAATAGAGGCTTCCGCTGAAGAGACCAATACTCCATCTGATGGAGAAAATTCGGTAAGTCATAGGGTTATTGCTGATCACCTAAGAGCTTGTTCCTTCCTTATAGCTGATGGTGTGTTGCCTTCAAATGAAGGCCGAGGATACGTCCTTCGAAGAATTATGCGTCGAGCCATGCGACATGCGCATTTATTGGGGTCTGATGACCCATTGATGCATAGATTAGTTCCTACTCTGGTCAGCACAATGGGGCTAGCATTTAATGAGTTAGTTCGTGCCGAAGCATTAATAACTGAAACATTCAAGCATGAGGAAGAAAGGTTCAAGCAGACCCTTGATAGAGGGCTTAGACTTCTTGATGAAGAAATCTCTAGCTTGGATGAGGGGGATATAATATCTGGTGAAGTAGCTTTTAAACTCTACGATACATATGGCTTTCCAATTGACTTAACTCAAGATATAGCAAGAGGCCAGGGACTCAGTGTTGGCCTTGAAGATTTTGATAAATCAATGGAAAAACAGAGAGAAGTCGCTCGCCAGTCATGGTCTGGATCCGGTGAAGAACTAACTGACGAAGTATGGTTTGATGTTAGAGAAAATATTGGGGCAACCGAATTTCTAGGTTACGACACAGTTATGGCTGAGGGTGTTATTTTAGCTATTGTTGTTGGCGGAAAAATTGTTGAATATGCAAATATTGGTGACTCCGTTGCGCTTGTACTAAATCAGACCCCTTTTTATGCTGAATCCGGAGGGCAAATTGGGGATACAGGCTCACTTCTGACAAACGAAGGCTCAAAAGTTGAGATTATTGACACACAAAAAAAATTAGGTGACCTTCATATTCACTTTGGTACGATCTTACAAGAACAACTCAAGGTAGGAGATGTTGCAGAGTTAAACGTCAATATTGATAGGCGTGATCGATTACAAGCAAATCACTCTGCCACTCATCTTTTACATCAGGCGTTAAGAAGTCAACTTGGAGAACACGTGACCCAAAAAGGTTCACTTGTCGCGCCAGACAGGTTGCGCTTTGATATAAGTCAACCAACACCAATTTCCGAGGAAGACCTTACAGCAGTAGAAGATATAGTTAATCAAAGAATCTTGCTTAATTCTAAAGTCGATACCCTTGTTTTGACACCAGAGAAAGCTATAGAAGCTGGAGCTCTTGCTTTGTTTGGAGAAAAGTATGGCGATGAAGTTCGTGTAGTATCTATGGGGGGACTGGTAGAAAATAGCCCTAATAAAAAAAATAGAAAGTTTTCTGTTGAGTTATGCGGCGGAACACATGTAAGCCAAACTGGTGATATCGGGCTGTTTACAATAATTTCTGAAGGTGGCGTTTCAGCGGGTGTTCGTCGTATAGAGGCCTTAACTGGAATTGAGGCAAGACGCCATCTCGGTGATCAGTCAAACTTACTAAACGCCACCGCTGACATTTTGAAAACAAGTCAGCAGAATGTTCCCGCTAGAGTCGCTCAACTACTAGAAGAAAGACGTAAACTAGAACGTGATTTGTCAGACGCTAGGAGAAAAATAGCAACTGGTGGTGCATTAGATCAGGATACGCGTGGAGCAGATATAGGTGGGGTTACATTTGTTGGGAGGTCACTAAAAGATGTTCCACCACGTGAACTGAAAGCTTTGGTCGATGATATAAAAATAAAAATTGGATCAGGCATTGTAGCTGTAACTGATGCTTATGATGATAAGGGGTCTATAGTTGTCGGTGTCACTGCTGACCTAGTTAAACGTTTTAGTGCAATAGACCTTGTGCGTTTAGGGGTAGCTCAGATTGGTGGTAAAGGTGGTGGAGGTCGATCTGATATGGCCCAGGGCGGAGGACCAAACGCTGAGAAGGCTGATGAAGCACTAAGAGCAATAGAAGCTGCAATAAAAGAACAATTATCCAAATAATAAAAAGGGGACCGCTATTTAGCGTTCAGAAAAGGTGATTTATGCGTTTTGAGGGAACCAAGGAATATGTAGCAACAGATGATCTTAAGGTGTCTGTAAATGCTGCAATTACTCTTCAAAAGCCACTGCTTGTTAAGGGTGAACCTGGCACGGGAAAAACTGTCTTGGCTCGCGAGATTGCAATAGCTCTTGGTACTCCCCTAATAGAATGGCATATCAAATCTACAACCAAAGCCCAACATGGACTATATGAATATGATGCCGTTGCTCGTTTGCGTGATGGTCAACTTGGAGACGATAGGGTCGGTGACATAGATAACTATATTGTTAGGGGAAAATTATGGGAAGCCTTCGATAGCGACAAACGGCCAGTAGTTTTGATTGATGAAATTGATAAAGCCGATATCGAATTCCCCAATGATCTATTACTAGAGTTAGATCGGATGGAATTTTATATATATGAGACCAAAACAACCATAGTTTCTAAGAATAGACCAATAGTTCTTATTACTTCCAATAATGAGAAAGAATTACCAGATGCATTTCTAAGGAGATGCTTTTTTCACTATATAAGCTTTCCAAATGAACAAACAATGCAAAAAATCGTTGACGTTCATTACCCTGAAATCAAGAAAAATCTTTTAAGTGAAGCTTTAAAGGTATTCTATGATGTTAGAGATGTACCTGGCTTGAAGAAAAAGCCTTCTACTTCTGAATTGCTAGATTGGTTAAAGTTGTTAGTGGCCGAAGAAATAGATGCTGATGTACTGAGAACTAATGATCCAGCAAAACTTATACCACCACTTTATGGCGCTTTGCTAAAGTCAGAACAAGATGTCCATCTCCTAGAACGTTTAGCTTTTTTAAATAGAAGTGAAAGAGCACGTGATTAGAAGAAAAAGAAAGTTAATAAAGTCGGAAAGATAGATGTTTACACAATTTTTTCTTGAGTTACGTCGCTCTGACATTCCTGTCACACTGCGAGAATACTTGGATTTGATAGATGCTCTTGATAAGGGGCTTGGTCATTATCAAGTAGATGAATTTTATTATCTAGCCCGTTCACTTCTAGTTAAGGATGAAAGGCATATTGATCGTTTTGATCTTGTTTTTGGACATATATTTCGTGGCCTCGAACCTCTTAACTTTGAAGAAGACTTTTCTGAAATTCCAGAGGAGTGGTTAAAGAAAATGGGAGAACTATCTCTTACTGACGAAGAAAAAGCTCAGATAGAGGCTCTAGGTGGCTGGGAAAAACTGATGGAAACACTTCGTCAACGTTTAGAAGAACAAAAAGGAAGACATCAGGGCGGAAATAAGTGGATTGGAACTCAAGGAAAATCACCTTTTGGTGCCCAAGGCTATAATCCAGAAGGAGTGAGAATTGGTCAGGAGAAAAACAGAAACTTTTCTGCTGTTAAGGTGTGGGACAAGAGAATTTTTCGTGATCTTGATTCTGATGTAGAACTCGGGACGAGAAATATCAAAATGGCCCTACGAAGGCTTAGGCAATTTGCTCGCGAAGGTGCGCCAGAGGAATTAGATATTGAAGACACTATTTCTTCCACTGCCCGAAATGGCGGATGGCTAGATATAAAGATGGTCCCGGAACGACATAATGCAGTCAAAATACTTCTTTTATTTGATGTCGGTGGTTCAATGGATAGTCATGTAAGAAATTGTGAAGAACTTTTTTCTGCTGCTAGAACAGAGTTTAAAAATTTAGAATACTATTATTTTCATAATTGTATTTATGAGTCTGTATGGCGAGAAAATCGTCGAAGACAGTCCCGTAGAATTTCTACTTGGGATTTACTCCATACTTATCCTTCAGATTATAAGCTTATAATAGTTGGAGACGCTGCTATGAGCCCATATGAAATTGTATATCCGGGAGGAAGCGTTGAACATTGGAATGAAGAGGCTGGAGATGTATGGATAAAACGACTGCTTCGCACTTATCCTAATGCTTGTTGGTTGAACCCTTTGCCAAAAGATAGATGGCGTTATTTTCCTTCGGCGGGTATTATAAGTGAAATATTTGATGGCAGAATGTTTCCATTAACTTTAGATGGTATAGAAAGTTCAATGAGGTCAATGAGCCATTAAAGCAAAACTATCTTTTACTCGTTTGTCTCTTATGTAGATATTTATTTAACATATAAAGTCATTGTACAGACTATTAACCCGTCCAAGGATCAATTGCCTCTTTAAGCGTTTTGTACCCTTCAAGGAAACCTGGTCTTTCCTGCGAGTAAACATTATCAAACGTTTCTAAAACATTATCCAGCCAGTTACGCAGATCAATATTGTCAGGGTTTGCATCTATATAAGCATCACGAATTAGCACAAAGTGAATTCTTGGATCATATGGCTTTTTGGTTCCGTCTACCCATTCATCTCCCTTCAGTAGACGTAGTAACATAGCGTCAGCAGATCCTAATGTTTGTTCGTGTATAGCGGGGCCAGACATGCGATGCATAACAGATGTCATATCTCTGCCATTTCCAGTCGTGTATCCCATTTCGGACCACGCCTTATTTATATCAACATCCTGTCCTAAATATTTTGAGAATACTTTGGCAAAGGCTCTTAAGGGATCAGAAACGTCTGCTAAAAGATCAGTTAATCGGTCACCGTCTAAATCGGTCGCGAGGACAATACAATCTTTTTTTTCAATTAAGTCCCACAAGAGCAATCCATAATTTGTATCTGCAATATGTTGTTCTATTTGACCCTCCCACTTATCCATTCCTTCTTTAAAATTTTTAGGCAGCAGGCTTATAATCTTTTCTATATTTTCTTTGTGCTCTTCATATGGGTCTACAGCGTACTTACGCCCTACGGAGAACTTAGTGTCTTTTATCATCCAAGCGTGTATACCAGCATTTATTCCATCCTCCATCGCCTGAGTGGGCTTCATTGCAACGCGTCCTATTTTTCCACTTTCGTGTACCATTTTTAAGAAAAGTCGATTAGCATATGCCATTTGAATGCCTGGAGAATTCATTTCGGAATGAATTAATCCAGTTTTATCATTAACCTCAAATTTTGGGCGGTTCTGAGAATAAGGAAGACAAGGCATACATCTTACCACCGTAATAGGCCCATAAGGTCTAACATTACAATAAACCCCTGCTTGAGTGCGTAAGGGGGCATTTCCAGATTTGCCCATTACAACCACTTTTTTTCCATTTCCATCATTTACATATGCGTCTCCGGCTGTTGACCACTTTATAGAAATGCAAGGCATGTTTCCAAACCAAGAAAGACATTCAAGTTTAGTGTCATGCCTGTATTGGGACCACATTGGGATTGCATAAAATGGGAGCCCTAAAATATCTATAGCCGCTATTGTGCCCAGAAGCGCATAGGCGTCGGTAAGTGAGTGTGCAACGGGCTGGACATTGCTATTGAAATTTCCTCCTTTCCAGACCACAGCATCTGGAAACCCCTCAGGCCTTACTTCCGATTCTTCATATAATACCTTTAATTCAGCAAAAAGGTCACCGCCACTGGCTTCTGTTTTTGCGATGGACATAAGATCAATCATTTTTGCCTCATTTAATAAAGTTGTCTCGAATTCTATTTGAGAGACTATGAGTAATTTTATCCATCTAATAGAACTTTTGGTTATAGATTTATCTGGTTTTATAGATATTCAGTGTAGATAGTAAATGCCTTGCTTCGAATGGGAAAATACGTCTCATGTTCAATGGGTTCAAGGGGTAAACCCTAAATTGCTTCTATAATCTTTATTGAAATTATTCTTAACTAGGTTGTTCAAGGATTTTTTGCATTTGTGGGAGTATATCATCAGTTTTTTCAACAAACTTTAGTAATTCTTTGTTTTCTTCACGCATATAACCAGATGTGATGAGTGAATCAATAATAGTTGTGAGATTATTCCAAAAACCCATAACATTAAGAACTACAATAGGTTTGTTATGTACCCCAAGTTGTTTCCACGTAACAATTTCAAAAAATTCCTCTAATGTTCCAATCCCTCCAGGTAAAATAACAAACCCTTGGGACTTAGAAGCCATTAGTGCTTTTCGTTCGTGCATATCTTTTACTATTTTTAATTCGTTAACACCTTGATGCGCCATTTCGTGAGACAACAAAAATTCGGGTATAATGCCAGTTACAAAACCTCCTTCGTTTATTACTGAATCTGCGAGGGCGCCCATTACACCAGTGCTGCCGCCTCCATATACTAATCGAATCTTTTCTCTTGCTAATATAACCCCTAAATCCTTTGCGACTTCTCGATGATATGCGGGCCCATTGCTAGATGCTCCGCAATATACACAAATTGTTTCAATTTTGTTCATATAGACCTGTACATATTTAACATTTAAATCATTTATCTTATCATACGGTGATTGCCATTAACTCTCCCATCTAATACCGTGTTTACTTGTAAATAGAAAACTTGTTTTTTAAATAATGGAAAGATTATAGGGCTGCCAAAGTGAATCGACCACTAGTTGAATGGGGTGTTGCAGCGCTTATACTCGCTGTTGTGATTGGTGTAATTGTTTTTTACCAGTTGCCCTCGCCAGATACCCCACCCTCCCAAAGTCAAAAAGGGATGGTCAAAGAGAAAAAATCTGACAAAGAACCTTCGGTTTCTTTAAAGGGAAACGAGTCTTTAAAATTAAAATTATTAATTCCGGAGTTTGATATTGTTCGAGTTGATGATGATGGTAACGTTGTTGTGGCTGGAAGAGCATCCCCTGGTTGTAAAATAATGGTTCGTGATGGTGATAAAATAGTTGGAACCGCCTTAGCAGATCGTCGAGGTGATTGGGTGGTAATTCCTGATAGTCCCTTAAGTGCTGGAGATAGGGCTCTAAGTTTGTTGGCAAAGTGTGGTGAATCTGCCCCAATTGAATCCGATCGTGTAGTTGTTTTGGCTATTCCTAAAGATGGAAAGGGTACTCTGGCAGTGGAGGTAGGTAAAGACAAAGTAGCTCCAGCAAAAATTCTGCAAGCTCCGAATAAAACTAGTTCAGACAATAGGAAAACAACAAATGTTTCTGTGAGTGCCGTCGATTATGATGATAAGGGAGAAATTGCCTTGTCTGGAATCTCTAAACCGGACTCAACCGTGAACGTTTACATCGATGATAAACTTATAGGTAGTACTAAGACCGATAAAGAAAGTAAGTGGTCCATAACTCCGGAACAAAAAGTTGAGCCAGGCCGTTACACCTTGCGTGTTGATCAATTAAAAAAGGACGGAAAGGTGGCATCTCAGGAGCAACTTCCATTGGTCAAAGATGATGCATTGAAAAATATGCCATCTGGAGACTTTGTTATAGTGCAGCCAGGAAATAGTCTTTGGAGAATAGCCCGCAGAAGTTATGGTAGAGGAATCAAATACACAATAATATATAAAGCAAATCTTTATCAAATAAATGATCCTGATCTAATATTTCCAGGACAAATATTTGAGGTCCCTAAGAGCAATTGATATTTAACAGAATAAAGGTTGAATCTAATTTATTGCTGATATTAAATTACACAGTTTATTTAAACTAAACTTCAATTACCTTCATTATATTTTTTGGCTGGGGGAGGTGGATTCGAACCACCATTGGCGGAGTCAGAGTCCGCAGTCCTACCGTTAGACGATCCCCCAGTATTATGAACTATTTTTTACTTATCATATTCTATAGTAAGTGTGTAGTTTGTGATTAAGAGTGAACACCTAGTCATATTTTCTAAAGTTTGTGTCTCTATGCACTTGAGTTTAACGTATTCTTGATCTTGACTCATTTTAAAAAGATTATAGAAAAAAATGTACAATCACCAAAAGGAAAGAAACGATAAGAAACCGACCTGAGCGTGTTCGTTCGTCACGCAGAAGAAAGATAAGTTCAACAAATTGGTTGAAACGACAAATAAACGACCCCTATGTGAGGAGAGCTCACAAGGAAGGGTATCGTTCACGTGCAGCTTATAAGTTACAGCAAATAAATGATAAATTTTATTTATTGAAACCTGGAAAGAATATAGTTGATTTAGGAGCTGCGCCGGGTGGTTGGACACAAGTTGCCACAGAAAAAGTTTTACCGGGTCAAACAGGTTGTACAGTAATATCGCTAGATATTACTGAAATGTCTCCAATAACAGGGGCACTAATTCTTGAAGGCGATTTATTTGACCAAAAAACTATAAAAAAACTTATTCATAAATCTCAAAATAAAATAGATGTTGTTCTATGTGATATGGCGGCCCCAAGCACTGGTCATTCACAGACTGATCACTTGCGAACAATGGCATTAGCCGAGGCCGCCCTTGAGGTTTCATTTGAAGTTTTATCTGAAGGTGGAGCATTTGTTGTAAAGGTTTTGCAAGGATCTGATGAACCTGAGTTATTTAAAAAAATGAATAAATACTTTGGAAACGTGAAGCGTTTCAAGCCTGCTGCAAGTCGAAGTGATTCAACAGAATTATATATTATTGGTCAAAATTTTAAGAAAAAATAACAACTAAAGAATTTGTGTTCCAAACTATCTCTTGTCGATAGCGGTGTAGTGTGTATATAAGGCCCGTCAACTCCAGTCTATATCAAAAGGCAAAGTTGACATGGATATTCGCGAAGCACTCACATTCGATGATGTTCTACTAGAGCCAGCAGAATCACGAGTGCTGCCAAGTGAGGCAAACACTTCCACCAGGTTAACTCGCAATATTGAACTCGGAATCCCGATAATGTCAGCTGCTATGGATACGGTGACCGAATCCGAAATGGCTATAGCATTAGCTCAGGCAGGGGGAATTGGAGTTATTCATAAAAATCTAGAAGCGAATGAACAGGCGGATGAAGTTCGTAAAGTCAAGCGATTTGAATCTGGCATGGTTATTAATCCAATCACGATTAACCCGGATCAACCATTAGCGGACGCCCTAGAAATTATGAAAACTCAATCAATATCAGGTATCCCTGTTATAGATGAAGCAACGAGTTTACTAGTTGGAATTATAACTCACCGTGATGTTCGTTTTGCTAAGGACCCATTACAACCTGTTAAAGAATTAATGACTAGAGATTTAATTACAGCTGATGAAAAGGTTGATCTGGAAGAGGCTAAGCGATTACTGCATGCGCACCGTATTGAGAAATTATTGGTGGTTGATGATAAAACACACTGTGTCGGATTAATTACCGTCAAGGACATCGATAAGGCGCAGACTTATCCTAATTCTTGTAAAGATAAGCAGGGACGGCTTCGAGTTGCTGCTGCCACCGGTGTTGGTGAGTCGGGCTATGAGCGTTCTGAAGCATTAATAGATGCCGGTGTTGACGTAATAGTTGTGGATACTGCGCACGGCCACTCTATCGGTGTTATAGATCAGGTCAATCGAATTAAACGTATAAGTAATCAAACCGAAATAATTGCAGGCAACATAGCAACTGCTGAAGCTGCACTTGCACTAATTGATGCAGGTGCCGATGCAGTTAAAGTTGGAATTGGTCCTGGATCTATTTGTACAACTCGGATTGTGGCTGGAGTTGGAGTGCCACAATTTACTGCTATTCTTGATGTGGTCGAGGCATCAAAAAAACACGATGTTCCCGTAATTGGAGATGGTGGAGTACAGCAGTCAGGCGATTTAGCAAAGGCTGTTGCTGCTGGAGCAGATTGTGCAATGATAGGTTCTCTTTTGGCAGGCACCGATCAGGCGCCAGGAGAGGTTTTTCTCTATGAAGGTCGTTCATACAAATCATATAGGGGGATGGGATCAATAGGTGCAATGGCTCGGGGGTCTGCTGATCGTTATTTTCAAGCAGAAATTGCTGATAAGTTGAAAATGGTACCTGAGGGAATCGAAGGGCAAGTTCCATATCGTGGGCCAGCAGAAAATGTGCTTCATCAGCTGGTGGGTGGTTTGAAAGCTGCGATGGGTTACACAGGAAATGAAACAATAAAAGACATGCAGTCAAACTGTCGGTTTTTAAGAATTACAAATGCGGGTTTGCGTGAAAGCCATGTGCATGACGTATCGATAACTCGCGAAGCTCCAAATTATAGAACTAATGTTTAAGTCGACATTTCACCATATATATAAGTTTCTCTAAATGACCCCCCCAGCGAGGATAGCTGCAGCAATTGAGTTACTATCGAACATTAAGTCTGGGTTTGATCCGGCAGATGTAATCATTAGTGAGTACTTTCGTAGACGGCGGTATGCAGGAAGTGGTGATAGAAGAAAAATTCGAGAAATAGTTTATGTCGTGCTTCGTAATCTTGGGATCTTAAAATATTGGTTAATTGAATCTGGAGGGGATCAGGACGATCCTCGATTATGGTTAATTATTTCTATCTTGTTAGAAGAACCAGAAAATTTAGGGTCATACTTTATTGGCGGACGTTTTGGACCTGCTGCTATTTCTGCCATAGAAAAAGAACTAATTGAACACTTGGAATCAAGAATAAACTCTCAAAAAGCACCCGATGCTCGTTGGGCGCTATTAAACTGTCCAAAATGGATCTTAGAGTATTTCGATAGAGCCTTTCGTGACTCTTGTGACATTGAACTTATGGCTCTGAATGCTAAGGCACCAGTTGATCTGAGGGTAAATTCATTAAAAACCACTCGGGAGAAACTTCAGTCTTATTTGCGTGGTGAAGGTCATGATTTTAGCTTGACGAGCTTATCCCCAATTGGATTACGTTCAATGAATTGGTCCCCTTTGTTGGACACAAAGGCATTTAAAGATGGTTTATTTGAAGTGCAGGATGAAAGTAGTCAGATTTTAGCGTCAGTCGTTGGCGCTCAACCTGGAGAACGTATTGTCGATCTTTGCGCCGGAGCTGGAGGTAAAACTTTAGCCTTAGCAATGATGATGAAAAATGAAGGGGAAATAATAGCTGCAGATGCTTTTGATTATAGGTTACGAAGAAGTCGATCGAGAATTGAACGAGCTGGAGTCTCTATAATTAGTGAATTTTCTGTTGAATCTAGTATTCTTGCAGAGACAATTGATCCAGTAGATAGAGTTTTAATTGATGCACCTTGCTCCGGCAGTGGTGTATGGCGCCGAAATCCCGAAGTACGTTGGCAGTTAACACCTGAAAAACTATGTAAATACAAGGAAACTCAGAAACAATTATTTCATGATGGTTCTCGATTGGTTCGTTCAGGAGGTTGGCTTGTCTATGCCACTTGTTCACTTTTTTTGGAAGAAAATGAAGAACAAGTGGATTCCTTTTTAAAAACTCATAAAAACTTTCGTCTCGTGTCAGCTAATGAGGTTCTGGGAAATAACGAAAATCTATCATCATGTATTAATAATTGTGGTTATTTACGCATGAGTCCTGCACAAAATAAAACAGATGGAGTTTTTGCAGCGATCTTTGAAAAGTTTTAAATGAATCTTAATTTGCAGTATTAATGTCTATATATAGATTACCTGTCTAATGTTCTGAACTGATGGAGTTTGAGCTTGGAGAAGAAAAGGGATCCAAACTTATGAATAAAGATCCAAAAACCAGCTCTGAAGAAAATTTCCGAGATAATGAGTCTCTAACTAATGATACTCCTCGATTGTCTAAAAAGAAGAATCGTTCAGTTGGGATGAAAAAGAATCTCAGGCAGAAGATAAAGGACCTTGAGACTGAAATAAGAGAATTTCAGTTAAATGAGAATTCTAAGTTGTATGGTCTAACTTCCGAAGTTGAGCGCGCTGTAAAGAAAGCTATTGAAGAAGAAAATGGGCCACAGCTTTATAGGCTTATTCGTCCATTACATCCGGCTGATTTTGCAGATCTAATTGAACGGCATTCGGCTGATGAAAGACGTCTCTTAGTTACAGTTGTAGGAAAAAACTTTAACGCGGAGATATTAGCCGAGCTTGATGAAACTGTTCGAGAGGACATTTTGTCTTATCTCAGCAATGAAGTTCTCACGGATTCATTTGCTGCACTGCCAACCGATGATGCAGTGGAAGTTCTCGGAGAATTAGACGAAGACGTGCAGGAACGTCTTTTGAATAAAATCCCTGAAGAAGAGCGAGTTCTTCTGAAAGAAGGCTTGGCTTATGAAGACGAAACTGCGGGTCGTCTAATGCAGAGAGAAATAGTCACGGTTCCTGACTATTGGACTATAGGGCAGACAATTGACTTTCTTCGAAGCCACGGAAACTTACCTGAGGATTTCTATGACATATATATAGTTGATGAAAATAGTATGCCTGTTGGTAAATTATCATTAGGAAATATGCTGAGAAATAAAAGGCCTGTGTTTGTTGCTGATGTTATGTCGAAAAAGTTCCATAGCATTTTGGTTCATATGGACCAAGAAGATGTAGCGATGCTATTTAGGCAGTATGGGCTAGTTTCAGCTCCAGTTGTTGATGAGCAGGACAAATTGGTTGGGGTAATTACTGTAGATGACGTTGTAGACGTTATTGACGAAGAGGCGGAGGAAGACTTGCTGCGACTGAGCGGGGTAGGGGATGACACCTTTCATAGTGGACTATTTCAGACTACTCGATCAAGGTTTTCATGGCTAGCAATCAACCTGATTACAGCGATTATAGCCTCAGGTGTGATAGGCGCATTTGAGACTACAATTGAAAAAATGGTAGCCTTAGCAGTGCTTATGCCCATCGTTGCCTCGATGGGGGGTAATGCGGGAACCCAGTCTCTTACTGTTGCTGTCCGAGCACTGGCAATGAGAGAGCTTACAGCGACTAATGCTGCAAAGTTTGTATTTAAGGAAACCACTGTCGGTTCGTTGAATGGTATTGCTTTCGCCATTTTAGCAGGAACTGTTAGTTGGATATGGTTTGGAGACCTACAAATTGCCGTAGTATTGGCAATAGCAATGGTTGTAAATTTAATTGTAGCTGGCTTCTTTGGTACTATGATCCCAATAGCTTTTGAACGTTTTAAGCTTGATCCTGCAATAGCATCTTCCGTTTTTGTGACGACGGTTACAGATGTTGTTGGTTTCTTTGTATTTCTTGGCTTAGCCGCTTTCTTTCTTATGTAAATATTAAAATAATAATTTGATAACTACGCTTATGATAACAAAAGTTAATATAAAAAAGTGAAACTTTAATTAATATGACTGATAGTATCTTAATACTTGATTTTGGTAGCCAGGTAACTCAATTAATAGCACGGCGGGTCAGAGAATCTGGTGTTTATTGTGAAATATTTCCTTACAACACTGAGATTTCAAGGCTAGAGGATTTTAATGCTAATGGCATAATTCTCTCGGGGGGGCCAGCTTCAGTTCTATATGATGATACTCCCAGGGCACCTGAGTTTGTTTTTAATTCTGGCCTACCGTTACTGGGTATTTGTTATGGTCAACAAACAATGTGCGCACAACTCGGTGGCCGAGTGGAAAGTTCTGCTCATAGAGAGTTTGGTCGTGCTGAAGTGAAAATAATTGAAGATTGTGAAATTTTTTCATCGGCTTGGAACGTTGGTTCGACGGAACAGGTGTGGATGAGCCACGGAGATCGGGTTATTGAATTACCTGAAGGCTTCAAAGTTTTTGCTTTTAGTGAGGGAGCTCCATTTGCAGTAATTGGTAACGAAACCCGAAAATATTATGGAACAATGTTTCATCCTGAGGTTATTCAAACAACTCATGGAAAAGAACTGCTTAGTTCTTTCGTTTTGGAAGTCTGTGGCTGTTTAGGTAATTGGACCATGGCAGGTTTTCGAAATCAATCAATCGATTCAATAAGGAAACAAGTTGGTGAATCAAAAGTTATCTGTGGTCTTTCTGGTGGAGTAGATTCGTCTGTTACGGCAAAACTTATACATGAAGCCATTGGCCATCAATTGACATGTGTTTTTGTCGATCATGGTTTATTACGAGAGGGAGAGGCCGAAGAAGTCGTTAATCTTTTTAATAGTCATTACAACATTCCTTTAATTCATGTGGATGCGAGTAAACTTTTCTTGGACTCTTTGAAAGATATTTCTGACCCAGAAATTAAACGCCGGACCATAGGGGCTCTTTTTGTAGAAGTATTCGAAAAAGAAGCAAAACAATTAAAAGATGTAGACTTTCTAGCACAGGGTACATTGTATCCAGACGTTATTGAAAGCGTTTCTTTTACTGGAGGTCCTAGCGTTACTATCAAGTCTCATCATAATGTGGGCGGCTTACCAGAGCGAATGAATCTAGAATTATTAGAACCTCTTAGAGAACTGTTTAAAGATGAAGTACGAATCCTTGGAAGAGAATTAGGCCTTCCAGAAGTTCTTGTCGATCGACATCCCTTTCCGGGACCGGGCCTAGCTATACGTATGCCTGGAGAAGTTAATCTAGAAAAAGTAAAAATTCTTCGTGCGGCAGACAAAATTTATATAGAAGAAATACGAAACTCTGGTTTGTATAATGAGATTTGGCAAGCTTTTGCGGTTTTGTTACCTGTTCGAACAGTTGGCGTAATGGGCGACGCTCGCACATATGACAATGTTTGTGCGCTACGTGCGGTCACTTCTACTGATGGAATGACAGCTGATTATTACCCTTTTGCTCATGATTTCTTGGCCAAAGTCTCCACTCGAATAATAAACGAAGTACAAGGTATAAACAGAGTCACATATGACATTACCTCAAAGCCCCCAGGTACCATCGAGTGGGAGTGACCTTATTATTCAATAAAATCAAGGGGTTATAGTAATTATATAATGAAATATATTAAATAAGAATCTATATAAATTAATTATTTATACAAAACTTTCAGAAAAAATATAATCGATTGATTTAACTGAAATTCTCTTTCGTGCACGGTTTTCAGCTGTCTATACTTCTGCTTGATGTTATTAGTGAGCGGCATAGTGAGGCTGGGGCTAGATGCTATTCGATGAGATGACATTGAAAGATTGCTACTGATATTTTAGACGCGGAAAAACGTGTTGTCCTAATCCCAAAAAAATTTGATACAGTGTCGCGCAATCACAAAAATTATGATGCTAAAATAAATATAAACAATGGTTTATGGAGATAGGGCTATTTAGAGGTGAGATTGTAAATAAACTAACTTTGTAGGCTTTGCATTGCTAAATGTATCTCTTATTGTCGTTGAACATTTGTTCTGTAAACTCTTATATTTAAAATAACAATTTTTTAGGTTTAAAAAGGCTTGGTGTGGATTTTAATTCTCGCGTTTTAGATATGTTGAAAAATAACGTTAGTAAAAAAACCGATAACAACGATTTTTTATTGAACGATAATTTGCGTCTATTAGCCAAATGGCGTATGGAATTGATTCGCCAAACATTTTTGAAATACGGAAATACGATTGTTGCTTCGGGTCCCTTGAAAGGGTTGGACTTCCTGGAAATATCAGCTGAAGGTTGTCATGTACCTAAATTAATAGGATGCTATGAGCAACCATTATCACCGTTTATAGCAGGTGCTATTGATGCTAATTATTCTACTGTCGTTCATATTGGCTGCGCAGAGGGTTACTATGCGGTGGGAATGGCAAAAAAGATGCCTGCCACAAAATCGTTTGCCTTTGATATCAGTGAAAAAGCTCAAAATCTATGCAGAAAACTAGCACAAAAGAATAATATTGAAGATCGAATCAAAATAGGAGGTGCATTTAAAATAGAGGACTTTGGGGCATTTAAGGAGGAAAATACTCTAGTCATTTGTGATATTGAGGGAGGTGAATATGATTTATTGGACCCTGTTAAGGCGCCAGAACTCAAGACAATGGATATCATAGTGGAGTTACATAATATAGCCAAAATTAATGGTTTAGACTTAATGATTAATAGGTTTAAAGAAAGTCATAACATAAATGCCGTAGAAGATGATGGTCAGCGGGATATTAAGGACGTTGTTGCGCCATGGTTCAAAAATCTATCGCATTTGGACCAGCTAATTACTGTTTGGGAAATGCGAAGTGAACCAACACCGTGGTTAGTCATGAAAGTTAAATAAGTTTCGCGATAGTAGTAGAATCCAATACTTAGTATTTTACAAACTAAACGGATGATTGATTTACATAAATCCGTGACAGGAAAAGTTGGTGTTATTCATTACTCCACTCCACTAAAGTTAGACTCCCCAACATCACCATAATATGACAGAGTTTTTGTATGAGAAAACTCATCACCACTCTCTGCCTATCATTTGCTGCGCTTCTTGGAAGTTCGGGGGTTGTGTACGCAGATAACCTTTGGAGTGCGTTGAAGTCAGATAATCATCTTGTCCTTATCCGTCACGCTCTCGCGCCTGGATATGGCGATCCTGACTATTTCGATGTGAAAGATTGTAAAACGCAGCGCAACTTACACGATGAAGGACGTTACCAATCAAAAAAGATTGGAGACCTCTTTCGGTCAAATGGGATTGGCAAGGCAGCAGTATATTCCAGTCAGTGGTGCAGATGCTTAGATACTGCAAGGTTGTTAGATCTTGGAGAGGTTTCCGAGTTACCTTCCCTCAACTCGTTTTTCCAACATTTAGAAAAAGAACAATCCCAAACCGAGCAAATGATGCGATGGATACAGAATGCGCCGTTGGATACCCCTACTGTTCTGGTCAGTCATCAAGTTAATATCACTGCCTTGACGGGATACTCTCCCGCATCAGGGGAAATTGTTTTTCTCCGAAGATCGACCGACGGTTCAATTTCGGTAATTGGAACCAATCAAACGCTAAATTAAATCTTGCAACAGGAAGTGTTAGCAAGAAATACAAAGAGTGTTGAGTGAAACTCCACACCACTAAAGTTAGACTCCCCAACTTCACCAAAATATGCCAGTTAACTTTCGTCGTTGAGCAGTCGGTTCCAGGCTTCAAGGCGTTTGGTATCAGTGTCGCCGGACGCAGATGCCTGTGCCGCGACCTCAACCAGTTCAGTGAAAAGTTTATCTGTCAGGGGCCCTTTTCGCAGCTTGAGCTCCTTGCGTACGTGTTCAAGGACTAGGTTGGCCGTGGCTGTATCTAGTTCTCCGAGGGACATAGCACTGGCACGGCGCTTGATCGCCATTGGCCCTGAGTAGTGACACAACGCTACCTTTTCGGTATTTCCCAGTACCGAAGGTGCCCAGGCATTGAAGGACCACTGGTCATCGTCTGGCAGGACGTAATGGACCTCCGCGGCGTGAGAAAAAGCGGTGCGGCCGTTTCCTGGCAGGTGGTCAGGGATGGGCTGGTTCCAGACCTGTGCCACGAATTCGGAGAGTTCCTGAAATCCGTCGAGTCGGATGCCCATATCGTATCCGTAGAATATCTCGCAAATCGCAGCGAGCACGGCGATATTCGGGACGCCGGCGCGTTCGCCTAATCCGTTGATGCAACCTTCCAAAATTTCAGCGCCTCCCTGCAGTGCAGATAGTTGTGCAGCCGTGGCCAGGTCGAAGTCATCGTGGCTATGAATGGCCAGCGGGAGATCGCCAATCCGCGCTTTCACAGCTTTGGCGTGATGCTCATAAACAGCAGGAATACAGGGCGCACATATATCGTCGATCCGGACAATATCGGCGCCGGCCTTCACAAGACGATCGATGATTTCGAGCAGCCAATCGAGATCGAGGCGTGTGAAGTCCATGGTGAGGACGCTGATTGTCGCGCCCTTCGATTTTCCATAGGCGACCGCTTCGCAGGCTTTGTCGATGGCTTCTTCACGGCTGATCTTCAGTCCACCCATGGATTCAACGAGACGGAAATTATAGTCGGAGACTGCAAAGGCTAGACAGATGATGTCCGAGCCGACATCCAGACAGAGATCGATTTCCTGTTTGCAAAGCTCGGGATTGAGCGCAGCGGTGGGGTGCACGAGAGCCTGAACCTTGAGATCCATCCCCAGCTTTTTGACACGTCGGATTTCCTCAGGGTCGTCATGGTGCATTTCGATAATCGGAATGCCGACAGCATCGATACGACGCGCGAACTCGACCACTTCATCGAGACCAATCGAAACCCCATCTACCTGACGGCCTTCGCGCAGGGTCATGTCCATCAATTGTATTTGGCTCGGCAAATTCATTTTCCCGCGTATGGCAGGATCGAAATTGTAGGGGCTGACAGCCCACATGCCCTCGCGGTAACCCATCGATTGCGTCATGAGATTTGAGTCCTCTGGTCAGTTAGTGCGATTATCATCTCCAATTTTATCACTGTTGAAAAATTATAACATTAAAAAAATTTATAAATGCAACAAGTCTTATATTCTGCTCCCTATTTGACAAAATGTTTCAACCTCAGTGATAATTGAAGTCGGTTGGTAACAAAAAACAATTGCGGTAGTTTCGCCAAATGTCCGATCCAAATTTAGAAGCAAAATCCGTTCAGATAAAATCATTGCCTATGATTGATGTATCAGGGCTTCTGAGCTCTGGGAGGGTTGATCGACAAGCTATCGGGAATGCCATGCGTGATGCATGTTTAGATACAGGTTTTTTTTATATAACAGGGCACGGTGTTTCTTCTAAGTTACAAAATTCCGTATTTAATTATACTCAAGAATTTTTTGCACTTCCTATAGATGAAAAAGAAAAAATTAATTTAGTGAATTCCTTGTGTAACCGCGGTTACGAACCATTAAGAGGGCAAACCTTGGAGCCAGGCCAACCCCCCGATTTGAAGGAAGGTTTTTATATTGGCCAGGAAATTGCTGAAGATGATAAACGGGTAAGAAATAAGAAATTCAACCACGGGCCAAACCAATGGCCTGGTGAACTCCCACAATTTCAACCAGTGATGTCGGAATATTATTCGATCATGCTGGAATTGGCACGAGCGATGATGTCGGGCATAGCCCTTTCGTTGAATTTGAAAGAGTCATATTTTGAGAGTTTTTGTGTTGAAGAGCTCGCGACGCTTCGACTACTTCACTATCCTCCTCAGCTTGCAAATCCGCTTCCTGGAGAAAAGGGCTGCGGCGCGCACACTGACTTTGGTACAATCACCTTACTGATGCAAGACGACTGTGGCGGCCTTCAATTATGGATTGAGGGAGAGGGTTGGGTTCACGCAGAACCTCAACCGAACACGTATTTAGTAAATCTTGGCGACATGATGGCTCGGTGGACTAATGATCAATACCGCTCAACTCGGCACCGTGTCGTTAATATGTCTGGCCGGGAACGTTATTCGGTCCCTTTCTTTTATATGGGAAACCCAGATTTTCCTGTCAAATGCATATCAAGTTGCCTAGATAAAGGACAAACACCCAAATACACTGAAACGACCGTAGAGAAACATTGCCAAGATATGTATAAGGCAACCTACGCTCCAGGATCAATTACCTCGTGAAAAGTGGTAACGAAAGACCCATAAAATCAAATTGAATGATTCTTTAGAAGAGCTTTGAATGGAATTAACGATTGAACAAGCGCTTCGGCAGGGGATAGCAGCACATAAAGAAGGTAAGATTCAAGAAGCCGAACGGCTGTATCGTGCTATCTTACAGTCCCAGCCAACGCATCCAGATGCTAACCATAACTTAGGGGTGCTAGCAGTCTCTGTTAATAAAGCCGAGGCGGCATTACCATTCTTTAAAACCGCTCTCGAAGCCAATCCAAAGATAGAACAGTTTTGGCTAAGTTACATTGATGCTCTGATTAAAGAAAAGCAGTTTGATAATGCGAAGGAAGTGCTTGAACAGGGAAAGAAGCA
>JAKUPN010000021.1 GCA_022449545.1 Alphaproteobacteria bacterium
CGCCTGCCAAAATGACTAAAGGAAAGGGACCCGTCGCATCATCCGGAGTTATCAAAACCCCACTAACTTTATCCCCACAGCTATTAAATTCTACTTTTCGCTCCATTGCTTCCTCCCTATATCTTTCACCTTGCTTAGACGCTAAATTATTTAACTTTTCAAGACGAAGGTTGTCGGCTCATTCATAAGATGTCAACTGATAACAGAAATAGTAGAATATTTAAAAAACCATCATGGCTTACAATATAAAAATTATAGCTAAGCTTGATTTTTCTATTTTAGCGTTACGCCTAATCAGCAGCTTCTAGGTCAAGTGTTTCAGTTATTTGTTCCCTTAGTATATTCTTTCGTATTTTCCCGGCAGGAGTTCGTGGAAAGCTATCAACTATCTCAAGTCTTTCAGGATATTTTTGTTTGGCCATTCCCGAGCTTTGCAAAGCGGAAATCATTTCTTCGAAGGTCATAGAAGATTCTGGTTGTAATACTACAAATGCGCAACCTGTCTCACCTAAACGGGGATGGGGCATACTAACCACCGCGGCCTCATAGACCTGGGGAATTTCGTGAAGGGCATCTTCGACCTCTCTAGGACTCAAATTTTCGCCGCCTCGAATTATTAAATCTTTGAGCCTACCTGTAATTACAAGGTAATTCTCAGGCGTTTTAACAGCCAAATCACCGGTATGAAAAAAACCATCCTTATCAAAGGCCGAGTTATGCTCCGGATCAGCATAGCCAAGGCACATTTCCGGTCCACGAGTAATTATTTCTCCTTCAACCCCATCAGCCACTTCATCACCACTTTCATCAACTATCAAAATCTCGTGGCCAACTATAAAGCCCTCTGTTGATGCTCCAATATCTTCCTTTTCTCTGCTATTTACCCCTAAAGTGACTGTAGGAGCTTCGGTAGAACCATAACATCTGGCACATACACATTGAGAAAAGACATCATGAGCACTATAAATCACTTCCGGTGGTACTGGGGCTCCTCCACATGGAAAATATCTAAGTGTAGGTAAATCCAATCCATTAGACATCGCAAAAGTTGTTAGTTCTTGTAAAAATACTGTAGCCGCAATAGTAAAGGTTACCCCATGTAACTCAATCAACTCTGCAGCTGTTTTAGCATTCCATGTTTCCATCAAAACTACTGGAACGCCAAGGACTATTGGCAATTGAATTCCATACAAATAACCAGTGATATGAGTTAAAGGAGAAGGCATAAGAATTACATCTTCGGCACCTAAATTCAAAAATTTGCTAAATGCTTGATTTTCGGTATCTATGGTATTGTGACTATGCAGCACGCCCTTTGGTTGGCCGGTAGTTCCAGATGTGTACATAATCAACTTTACAGAATTAGGATCAACAATAGACTTATCAAGTGAGTTACTATCTCCTATATTGGTTAGATCTTTCCAATCAACATATCCCTTGGAGGTGCCTCTAACTGTTACAATATAATCAAGGCTTGAGAGCTCATCTCTATAGCCTTCAATCATAGAGACATAGTCAAAACCACGAAATTCAGTTGGAATGAAAAAAACCCGGGTACCTGCATCTTTTAAAATGTAAGTAACTTCTGCCTCTCTATAGATAGGAATAATCGGGTTACATACCAAACCCAACAATGATGCGGCCATATCAATTACAAGTGCTTCATACCAATTAGGCAACTGAAAACTAATCACATCTCCTTCACGTAGCCCCATAGACTTGAGTGAAAAAGCTAGGGCTCTTCCCATATCATATAATTGTGACGCAGTAACTTTCTGATGCCCATCAATGACTAGTATTTTATCTGGCTGCTGAGCTACTTGGACTTCTAGAAGGTCAGAAATTGTCTTATTTCGCCAAATCCCAGATCTAGAGTTTTTTTCAATCAAAGACTCAGTAAGTCTGACTTGCCATCCACTTATATCTTCACGCATTGATAATCCCAGAAATTATCTTCCAATAAATTTAGGCTTTTCTTTATTTAAAAAGGCCTCTGTCGCTATTTTGTGATCTTGAGTCATCTGAGACATTGCCTCAAAATTAAAGGCAGTGTCCAAAACAGCATTAGCCACCTGTTTGAGCCCTTGGTTAATTGAAACCTTAGTCCATTTTATAGCATTAGTGGCACCATTCGCGAGTCTCTGAGCCATAGCCTCCACGCAAACATCCAGTTGTTCAGTTGAAACAGAATAGTTGATCAGCCCAAGTTCTTGTGCTTGAGGAGCAGAAAGCAGGTCACCTGTCATTAAATATTCTTTGGCTTTAGGATATCCTATTAATTGCGGCCATATAACTGCCCCCCCATCCCCAGCAACTAGACCTACCGAAACATGCGGATCGCCCAATTTTGCGATCTCACTTGCGTATATGAGATCACAGAAAAGAGCCAAAGTACAACCCAAACCAATAGCATGACCTGGTAGGCGAGCAATTATGGGCTGTTCCAAATCGAGTAAACCATTAACTATTCGTTTACCTTCCCAAACAGTCCTCGCAAAAGCCTTTGGATCCCCGTGCATCCTATTGATCCACTCTAGGTCACCACCAGCACAAAAAGCCTTCCCTGCTCCAGTTAAAATTACAACATCTGTATCCTTATCAGACGAGACATCGTAAAAAATTCGCGAAAGCTCTTCATGTAATTCCTCATCAATAGCGTTTAATTGTTCAGAACGGTTAAGAGTTAATGTTAATATCCGATTTTTTCGTTCAGCTAAGATTGTCTTATAGGAATCATAATTCAAGAAACTGCCCTTTCTATAAACCACAAAATAAATAGCAAATTAAAGCTCTAAAACACATTACTGTCATTATTCATTAGACTTTCGCATTTTTAATTTAAGCCCAACAACTTCATAGATATCTAGGCCCGTTAATGAAGCAATCTCCTCAATTGGCATACTTGTTTCTTTAAGCAAGACTGTAGCATGACTTTTGGGGTTTCGTTTTGATGCTTTCCGTCTAGCGGTTTGATTGTTATTTCGTTTTTTTCCATGATTATCTAGTCCTCGCTCATATGCCTCCGCTAAGGCGGCATCTCTGCGAGCCTTATCACTTTGAACCCAGTTATCCATCATATGAACATGTCTCGCTAAGTCCTGGGCTTTACGTTTTTCTCTAACAAAATCTTTATTAGCATCCAAATTATCTTTATTCGATTCTGGCAATGGATTGCCAGTAGCTGCCTCGTCAAGTGTCATCCCATTTTTTTTAGCCAAACGCTCGGCCGCAGCAAGAGCAGCAGCCCTTTCTCCTTCAAAAGTACTTTCAGCTGCCAACTTTAATAGGTTATGAAAACGAGTTCGCTCTTCCTCATTAAATGCGATAGCTTCATTCTTAGTTTTATTTGAACTAGTCTTAGGCTGAACCATGGCTTTATAACTATATCTCGTAGAATTAACAAAATGCTCAGATACAACTTTCTTCAAAACACGTTTACATAAAAACACCTTAACAGTAACTAACAGTTTTAAATATACCTAAGAAATTAGTTTTGCGCTTTGTTTTTAAATACAGAGGAATAATAAATGGACAGATTGAAAGACAAAATTGCCATTGTAAGTGGAGCAGGAGGAGGCATAGGCAGCGCAATTTGCCAAAGGTTTGCCCAGGAAGGGGCAGCTATAATATGCGTGGACATTAACCCTTCTACACTAGATTCAACTATAGCTGAAATTATTCGTTACGGGGGTAAGGCAAATAAGCTATTAGCAGACATATCGGAAGAAAAGACAGCGGTAGATGCGGTTAAAATTGCTATAGATGAGTACGGAGGATTAGATATACTGGTAAATAATGCCGTTTATGATATAGCTCTGGGACCTCTAACCTCAATATCCTTAGATGATTGGAGGCGTACAATGGACGTAAACCTAAATAGCGCTTTCTTAATGTCCAAACATTCAATTCCTGAAATGGAAATTCGTGGAGGTGGTAGCATAATACATATTGCTTCTCAACTTGGACGAACAGCAAGGCCCGGGAGACCGTGGTATTGTGCTCAAAAAGCAGCACTAATAAATCTTGCCAAAGCCATGGCACTTGATCATGCACCACAAAAAATTCGTGTAAATAGTTTATCACCCGGACCAGTAGAGACCAATCGCTATCTAACAAACTTTTCTTCTCAAGAGGAAGCTCAGAAAACTTCAAACACCTTATTTGATAGGCTTGGTAAACCTGATGAAATAGCAGCAGGAGCAGCCTTTTTAGCAAGTGATGATGCCTCTTTCGTAACAGGTAGCGATCTTTTAATTGATGGGGGTTATACAGTTCCGTAAAAAATAACACTTAATTCATAGGAGATATAACTTTATGCCAAATATTAAAAGATTTGGGCTTCCAAGTATATTAACACTAGTTTAGCGTGATATAGCTTTGTTTGATTTTTATAATATTAGCTCCAGAGCTTTAACACTTTTTCCTGCTGAGACCGGTCATAGGTTTGCGCTAAAGGCGTTAGCAAATGGGTTAGGCCCGCGGGGTAATGCAAACAAACCAAAAGGCCTAAATCAGACACTTTGGCAACGAACGTTTCTGAATCCGTTAGCAATATCTGCTGGATTCGACAAAAATGGAACAGCAATCTCAGGCGTTTTAAAATTAGGAGTAGGGTTTATAGAAGTTGGAGGCGTTACACCAAGACCCCAAAAAGGCAACCCTAAGCCTCGATTATTTAGACTTGAAAAAGATGAAGCAGCAATAAATCGTTTAGGCTTCAATAACCTTGGGGCTGATCAACTACTTTCAAACATTCGTCAACATAATCTTATTTACACTAACTCTTCTCCAATAGGCGTCAACTTAGCGGCTAACTCCGATAGCACAGACCCAAGCAATGACTTTGAAAAATTAGTAGATAAGTTTGCTTCTCAAGTCGATTTCTTAACTGTCGACATATCTTGTCCCAACTCTAAGAATGGCTTGGTTTTTTTGTCTCCTAAACCTCTTCAAGATTTACTTGATAAACTAATTGAAATAAGAGATCGAAAGGACCTAAAAAGCCCACCTGCTTTATTAGTAAAATTATCTCCAGATATTGAATATAGAGAACTAGATATACTTGTTGAGGTAATCGTAAATGCGGGGATAGATGGAATTACAATTTCAAACACGACAATAAAACGGCCCAAAGATCTTACAAGCCCCAATCAAAATGAGGTTGGAGGGCTGTCGGGTAAACCCCTGTTCCTCATGTCAACCGAAATGTTACGATATGTATTCAAGATAACAGGAGGCAATATTCCTCTGGTAGGGGTGGGAGGAGTTTCTTCTGGCGCTGACGCTTATGAAAAAATCTGCGCTGGTGCTAGCCTAGTTCAAGTTTATACTGCCTTAGTTTACAAGGGTCCTAAACTTATATTTCAGATAAAGAATGATTTGGCCAAGCTGCTCGAAGCAAATGGTTTTTCATCAATCAAAGATGCAATCGGTAGTAAGAATTAAATAGACTAGTTTGTTTATAGAGTTTAAAAAATTAGATTTATTTACTGGTTTAAAAAACAAAAATTTATTACATTTTGGGGATGTACAAAATGTTAGGGATAACTGGATTTGGTGCTTATATACCTCAGCTTCGTTTGTCGAGGAGTGCCATAGTGAATGCTAATGTATGGGCAAACCCTAGTATAGCACAGCTATCTAATGGTGAGCGGTCCATGGCTAATTGGGACGAAGATTCCATAACAATGGCAGTAGAGGCTGCACGCAACTGTCTACACAATATTGATAGAGATAATGTAAAGAAAGTTTCTTTTGCGTCCACAACTTTCCCATTTGTTGACAGGCTGAATTCTGGTGTTGTTTCAACTGCATTAAACTTGCCTAATGACACCCATTCCGCCGATTTAACAGGATCTCTTAAAGCCGGAACAAGTAGCTTAATTAGTGCGGTAGACTCGGCAATGAAAAATAGCGAAGACTTGCACCTTTGTATTGCTGCCGAGAAACGACTTGCTCGGGCTGGTAGCTTACAAGAACTTAGTTTTGGTGATGGTGCTGCAGCACTAACGTTAGGAAATAGCTCTAAAAATGTAATCTTAGCGGAATTGATAGGGCATTATTCTATAACAGATGATTTTGTAGACCATTACCGTGCTGAAGGAAGTAAGTTTAATTATTATTGGGAAGAAAGGTGGATTAAAGAAGAGGGTTATTTGAAGCTAATACCTGAATCCATCAATAGGTTGCTAGAAAATTGTAACATTAAAGGAAATCAGATTGACCATCTAATAGTTCCTCTAAGCAGCAGAGGAGTACCACAAAGAATAGCAAATGCGACAGATATCTCTCCCGAAATAATTTCAGATAATTTGTCGAATAATTGTGGAGATACCGGCACGGCACATCCTTTAATTATGCTTGCCTCAGAACTTGAAAATGCAAAGCCAGGAAAGAAGATTTTAGTCTGCGGGTTTGGTCAAGGAGCTGACTCTATTTTATTTCAAACAACCGAAGCTATATCTGATTTTCAGGCTCGACAAAGTTTTTCAGATTCATTAACGAGTGGAAGGCAAGAGAATAATTATTTAAAGTTTTTAACTTTTAATGGCCTACTGGAATCAGAAAGGGGCATGAGAGCTGAACAAGACAAACAAACTGCATTAAGTACGCTTTATAGAAATAAAGATATGCTATTAGGCTTTATTGGCGGGCGCTGCACAAAATGTGGCACCTCACAGATTCCTAAGACACGTATTTGTGTTAATCCAAATTGCGGTGCACATAATAGTCAAACTGATGAGTGTTTTGCTGATAAAAAAGCTAATGTTATGTCATGGACTGCTGACCAACTAGCATATTCAATAGATCCACCTGCCCATTATGGCATGGTAGAGTTTGAAGGAGGTGGACGATTGATGGTTGATTTTACAGATGTAAATACGGATGAGATGGAAACTAATATGCCTATAAGAATGGTATTTCGTATAAAGGATATTGACGAACAGAGGGGATTTGTGCGGTATTTTTGGAAGGCTTCACCTTATAAATAATGACTTGGACAGTAATCTTCTTTTATATTTGAATAAAGCATTAGCTGACGGAGAAAATTAATGGCAAACGGGATTAAAGATAAGGTCGCAATTCTCGGAATGGGATGTGCTAAATTCGGAGAGCGCTACAACTCAGATGCAGAAGACCTTATGGTTGAGGCATTTGAGGAATGTATCAAAGACGCCAATATTGATGTGTCAGAAATTCAAGCAGCTTGGGGTTCGACTACGTTTGATGAAATGGGTGTAGGAAAATCCGCTATACCTTATTCTCAAGCACTGCGCCTGCCAAACATACCTGTAACCAGAGTAGAGAATTACTGTGCCAGTGGATCAGAGGCTTTCCGAGGAGCAGCCTACGCCGTCGCATCTGGTGCCTGCGACATAGCGCTGGCTATTGGAGTCGAAAAATTGAAAGACACTGGTTTTGGTGGTCTTCCCAATATGAATCCCGGACCACTTAACAGTCAGTGGTGGGCAAATATAACTGCCCCCGGTGGTTTTGCACAATTAGCTACCGCCTATCGTGCCAAGTTTAGAATTGGAAAGGACGATTTTAAAAAAGCTATAGCCCACGTTTCAGTTAAAAGTCATGCCAATGGCGCTCTAAATGATAAAGCACATTTGAGACGACCAATAACTGAAGATGATGCACTAAATGCCCCAATTATAGCTGAGCCACTGGGCCTTTACGATTGCTGCGGAGTCTCAGATGGAGCAGCTTGTGCTATTCTTACCACTCCTGAAATTGCAAAATCCTTAGGTAAGAATCCTTTAATCACGATTAAAGCACTACAAATCGCTGCATCTAATGGAACCGAAGCCTCCTTTAACCAATGGGACGGCAGTCACTTTCTCACAACCAGGGTAGCAAGTCAGCGAGCCTATGAGGAAGCCGGAGTTAAAAACCCTCGTGAGGACCTAAGCCTTATCGAGGTTCATGACTGCTTTTCCGTGACAGAGTTAGTAACTATGGAAGATCTACATATTTCCACTGAGGGAAATGCTCCTAATGATATCATGGACGGCTTCTATGACTCAGACGGGTCAATACCTTGTCAGATTGATGGAGGCCTCAAATGTTTTGGACATCCAATAGGTGCCTCCGGAATTCGCATGATCTACGAAATGTATTTACAGCTTTTGGGCAAAGCAGCAGAGCGACAAAGGGATAAAGTGGATCTATGTTTAACGCACAATTTGGGTGGGTTTCCTCACGAAAACGTAGCCGCCGTGTGTATAGTAGGTCGTGACGACTAAATTCAAAAGATAAGTCAGTCTTAGATGAGTGAAGAATCACCAATACTATGGCGACCAAGTGAAGAAGAGGTTAAAAGCCGAAATCTCAGCGCTTTTGCAACACAAGTTAGAAATAATTTGAACATCGATTTTGGACATGACTACCAAAATCTATGGCGTTGGTCGGTGAAAGAAAAGGGATTATTTTGGCGCGAGTGTTGGAAGTTTCTTGATTTTATTTACGAAGGGTCTCTTGAACCAAGTCTTTTAGACGAATCTGATTTTTTTAAAGCTAAATGGTTTCCCGACGTAAACTTTAATTATGCAGAGAATATTCTTAATTGGCCTGATGAACAGGTCGCTCTTAGCTCATTAAATGAAAACGGTGAGAGGCTTGACTTAACATTCGCTGATTTAAAAAAAGAAACTTCTAGGATCCAACAATCTTTGATTGATTTAGACCTTCGCCCAGGAACTAGAGTTGCGGCAATAATGTCAAATACTCCACAGTCAATACAAGCAATGCTAGCAGTAACATCTTTAGGGGGAGTATGGACATCTGTATCCCCTGACTTCGGTCCATCAGGCATGCTAGACAGACTAACGCAGGCTGATCCAGAAATTTTGTTTGCAGTTAATGGTTATTCTTTTGGGGGAAAACTCTATGATATTAGGGATAAAATTTCTGAAATTGTTTCTCCTTTAAAATCACTGAGAAAAATTATAACAGTTAGTCAAAACGGTTTCGAAGAAGGAGGTCCATTAAAAAATTCTGTGTCATGGGAACAATTTCTCGAACCTTACAAGCCACAAACTGTTACTTACAAACGTCTCCCTTTTGATCATCCCTTATTTGTCCTTTATACTTCTGGAACTACAGGAAAACCAAAATGTATTATCCATACTGCAGGAGGCAGTATGCTTAAGAGTGTTAGTGAACATTCATTACTCTTTGACTTAAAACCGACTGATACGGCTTTTTTCCCTACTACTTTGGGATGGATGATGTGGAACTTCCTAGTAAATTTCCTAGGAACAGGTGCAAAAATAATCTGTTATGACGGCTCACCATTTTTTCCTCACAAAGAAAAATTGTGGCAACTTGCAGCAGAAGAGAAAGTAACGATTCTCGGTTTAGGGTCCTCCTATATTGAGGCGTGTAAGAAAAGTCATTTTATTCCATCAAAAGATATGGATCTAAGTCAGGTTCGAGTAATAATCGCTGGCGGATCAGTCCTGTCCCCAGAAGGTTTCAGCTATGTCTATAAAAGTATAACTGATGACGTCCAGCTTATTTCAGCCTCAGGAGGAACTGAAATAATGGGTTGTCTTCTTGGCAGCAACCCTTGGGGAGCTGTTTATCAAGGAGAATTACAAGGGCCGGCACTAGGGATGGATATGGCTGTCGTGAATGAAGAGGGAAATATAATAGAAGACCAGAAAGGAGAGTTGGTCTGTTTGTCCACTTTTCCATCATTACCTATAGGGTTGCTTGGTGATAATGACGGATCACGATTCAGAAACACCTACTTTAGTAAAAATCCTGGCATGTATACTCAAGGAGACTTTGCAGAATTGAAATCCCTCAGCGGAGGATATATAGTCTACGGCCGCTCAGATGCAACACTAAACCCGGGAGGTGTCAGAATCGGAACAGCTGAAATTTATCGTCAGGTAGATAAATTAAAAGAAGTAGAAGAAAGTGTTGTAGTTGGCCAAAACTGGCAAAACGATGTAAGAGTTATTCTATTCGTTTTACTCAAAAAAACCGAATACCTCTCGGAATCGTTAATCCAAAAGATTTCTTCAGAAATCAAGCATGGCGCATCTCCTCGACACGTACCTCGCAAGATTTTACAGGTAAATGAAATTCCTAAAACTAGAACTGGAAAAATCGCCGAAATCGCTGTTCGAAAAATAGTAAATGGAGAGGAGATTAGTAATATCGAATCTATAGTTAATCCTGAAAGTTTAGATGAATTTAAAGATCGTATAGAATTAAAAAACTAAATCCAGTCTATATAGTAATAATACCAAACTTCGATAGGTTATCTAACCTGCAAATAATGGATTGAAAATAAATCATTCGAATCCGTCCAATGACAATGTGAGCGCCATCCAGCTTCTTCTGCTAAAGAATGAAATGCGTCAATCGTATATTTATGTGAATCCTCAGTATGAATTGATTCACCTGCTGCAAACCGAAATATGTGACCATTTATGCTCGCCTTTTGATCGTACTTACTGACCAAATGCATTTCTATACGTCCCTTATCAGCCTCCCATCGAACTTCATGTTTAAAGCCTTCAAGATCCAGATCAGCCCCCAGCTCACGATTAATGTGTCTTAAAATATTTAGATTAAACTCTGCCGTAACACCCGCCTCATCATCATAAGCTGCAAACAATATATCAGTGTCTTTTTTCAAATCAACACCAATTAACAAACCATTTCCGGTGCCTAAATCGATAGAAACAGCTCGCAAAAACTTAATTGCCTCTTCAGGGGTGAAGTTCCCTATTGTGGAGCCCGGGAAAAAACCAACTCTTACTAACTCGTTAGGTATTACTGGCAGTACAAGTGGCCGGGTATAGTCTGCAGATATGGGAACCACAATTAAATCAGGATATGATCTAGCAAGATCTTTAGCTGATTCAATTAAATAATCTTTTGATATATCAATAGGCAGATATGCAGACGGTTTCTGCAAAGCATCCAATATTATTCTGACTTTTTTACTCGAACCACTGCCAAACTCAACTAAGCTCGCACCAGGTCCAATTAATTCTGAAAACTCTTTTGCATGAGTCTTTAATAAACCTATTTCTGTTCTAGTGGGATAATATTCTGGCAACTCGGTAATTTGTTCAAATAAACTTGAACCTGTTTGATCATAGAAATACTTACTCGACAACTGCTTTTGAGGTAATGACAATCCTTCAATTACAGCAGGCAAAAAGTTATCTTCTGTATGATCGAATTCGTAATAATCATACAAGGGACCCAAATCTACCTTTGATTTATTAATCATACATCATCTGCCAAACGTACACCAGCAAACTGCCAACGCATATGAGGATAAAAGAAATTTCTGTAGGTCCCGCGCATATGCTCTATCGGTGTTATACAGGCCCCACCACGTAAAACCATTTGATTAAGCATAAATTTACCATTGTATTCTCCCACAGCGCCTGCATCTGGCTTAAACCCAGGATAAGCAGAGTAGGAACTTTGGGTCCATTCCCAAACATCACCGAAGAGTTTTTGGAGCGGTTTAATCTGACCCTCTTCACAAGGGACAGGTCTAAGAAATCCACTGCATAAAAAATTACCACTAATGGAAGAGTTTTTTGCAGCTATCTCCCACTCAAATTCAGTAGGAAGCCTTTTGTTCGCCCATCTAGCATAAGCATCGGCTTCATAGTAGCTAATATTACATACAGGAGAGTTCATATCTAATGGGTGTAGGCCAGAAAGAGATATCGTCATCCAGTTATTCTCAATCTTTTTCCAATATAGAGGGCAGCTCCAATGCTTATCTTTGATAGTTGACCAGCCGTCCGATAGCCATAACTCAGGGCGTTCATAACCCCCTTCATCTATAAATTGTTTCCACTCTGAATTAATGACTGGTCTTGAAGCTAAAGAGAATGAGGGGATCATAATTTGATGTTGGGGGCCTTCATTATCGAATGAAAAGTCTTTTCCGGTATGGCCTATTTCATAAGCACCTGCTTCATAGTTTTCCCAAGTCACCGGTAAGGCGTTTTTTGATGCTGTTGGAATATACTTCTGATAGGCCGGATATAGTTCGTTGCGTGAAAAAGCATGCAATATATCCATGAGAATTAGTTCTTGGTGTTGCTGCTCATGGTTAATTCCCAGCTCGATTAAAGGCTGAGAGGCCTGCCAAACTTCTTCATTAGAGTTTCTAATAAATTTTGACATAGCGACATCGACATACTCTCTATAGTCGGAAATATCGGATATAGAGGGACGGGTCAAAAGTCCTCGCTCTGCCCTAGGCTGTCTGTCTCCAAGACTCTCATAGTAGGAGTTATACAGATAGGCATACTTTTCATTAAACCGAGAATAACTTGAATCGTTGGGCGATAAAATCATTGTTTCAAAAAACCATGTAACATGCGCTCGATGCCATTTAGTCGGACTTGCGTCCGGCATAGACTGTATCACTTGATCCTCGGCAGAAAGTGGGCTTGATAGCCGTTCTGTCTCATTCCGAACATAACTATAATAGCTATCGAGAGTGTCTCGATCGCACTCATTTGTTGCTTGTGCTTTAGTTAAGGGCCAAGTAGAAGACACATTTACTCTCCGGTTAATGTCTTTTTCATGAAATTATCAAAAACAAAAACATTTTAGGGTGGTTCAAATGATCAGATCAAATTCCGTGTTTTTAGTATTATAAAATAAAACAATTCGAAGCTGTAAACGTCAACAGTAAGAACCGCAAATTCCTTCCACTTATACAGATTATTCAACATAACATTAACAAGACGCAGAAGAGATGAATAAATCAACACCAAACACTACAAGTTATCATGCACATATTTATTTCGAAAAGCAGGCTAAAAAGGTCGCAGCGAACTTACGTCGAAGAATTAATCAAGAATTTGATGTAAAAATAGGAAAATGGCACAACAAACCTATTGGCCCTCACCCTAATAGTATGTATCAAGTTACTTTTGATGCTTCTATATTTTCTGATATCATCCTGTGGCTATCAGCCAACAGAAACAATTTGAATATTTTGATACATCCCCAAAGTGGTGATAATCTCAAAGATCATACGGACTTGGCTATATGGCTTGGTAAGAGCCTCGAACTGAAATTAGATTCTTTTACAAAAAAGGTATAATTTTTCTAATATTCTCTCAGAATTACTTTTAAATTCTATATGCTTCCAATACTAGCTCGTTAGAGCTAGAACATGCTAAAATAGTTTATTTGAAACTCATATATAGTGTTCTACATTTGATTCAGGAAAGCGATAAATAATGAAATTATTACGATACGGCCCCTCAGGGCAAGAAAAGCCTGGAATGTTGGATTCCAAAGGAAAAATTCGAGATTTATCCAAAATAGTTCAAGACTTTGATGGCGATGCTCTCTCCCCGAGAAGTATATCTAAAATATCTAAAGTGAACGAAAACAAATTACCTCTGGTCGGAGGTCGACCACGTTTAGGTCCACCAATCGTGCCTCGTAGAACTTTCGCTATAGCTCTCAACTACGCGCTTCATGCTAAAGAAGCAGGAGTAAAAGTACCTCCTGAGCCATTTGTTTTCACTAAAACTTGTCCTTTAACTGGTCATCGAGACCAGATTATCTTACCTAAAGGGTCTAAAAAATCGGATTGGGAAGTTGAGCTATGTCTGGTTATGGGACGAAAAGCCCAACACGTTAGCAAACGTGATGCATTAAATTACGTAGCTGGTTACGCAACAGGAAATGAGGTTTCCGAAAGAGCCTTTTTACTTGAACATGGAGGCCTCCAATGGATTATGGGGAAGAGCCCAGATACATTTGCCCCGATAGGGCCTTGGTTGGTCACTTCTGACGAGGTCGGAAATCCACAAAAATTGAATCTTTGGTTAGAAGTAAATGGCAATCGCTATCAAGACAGTAACACCTCAGACATGATATTCAATTGCGCAGCAATTATTAGTAATATGAGTAAGATGATAACTCTTTACCCAGGAGATGTTATTTTCACTGGGACACCTTCGGGAGTAGGTCTTGGAATGAAACCGCAAATATTTCTTAAGCCAGGTGACATTATTACTTGTGGGGTAGAAAAACTTGGAGAACACAGAAGTAAAGTAGTCAGGTATAAATCATAATCATATGTTGAATTTTGTTATTTGGTGGGGTCGCTTTGGCGACCCTTTCTTAGTCTAAAACATTAGAATAAATAATGATAAAATATCCATTTTCTGACATCCCCGGACCCGGAGAGGTACAAAAAGTAGCTCCCGGAGTTTTCTGGATTAGAATGCCGTTACCTTTCAGACTAAATCATATAAATTTATGGCTGATAGAGGATACTGATGGCTGGACACTTATTGATACTGGCATGGCTATGGACGAAGCACGGAATGCTTGGTCACGAATCATTGAAAAGCATCTTAATGGGCAAAAAATAAACCGAATTATTGTTACACACTTTCATTCTGACCATGCTGGTCTTGCCGGTTGGCTAACAGATAAGTTCTCTTCTCTTTTATGGATGAGTCAAACAGAATGGGAAAGAACACGACTGTTGACAGGAGGACCAACAAAAGCCTGGTCAAAAGAAGTATTGAAATTCTTTAAAATGGCTGGATGTCCAGAAAAAATGATAAATGAGACACATTCTCTTTGGTCCGAGTACAACAAACGAATGAGTCCAACGCCTGATCTTCATACCAGACTTGTGGATGATATGGTTTTCAACATTGGTAAATATACATGGAGGGTATTAATTGGTACTGGCCATGCTCCTGAGCATGTTTCTCTTTACTCCGAAGAACTAGACGTTTTAATTGCTGGAGATCAGGTTTTACCTAGAATATCACCAAATGTATCACTTTTTCCTGGTGACAGCGGAGATGATCCTCTTGGAGGATTTTTAAAAACAACAAGTTCATTCCGGTCCAGGCTTCCGTCTACAGCGCTCGTTCTTCCTTCACATAATGAACCTTTCTTTGGTCTACATGACAGGCTCGTCGAACTCATTGAGCACCATAAAAAAAGGCTTGATGAAATGGCGGGTCTATGTATCAGAAGTTCGTCAGCATATTCTATTACAACAAAGGCATTTTCTCCTGATCTCGATAGTCTTCAATTAAGCCTAGCATTAACAGAAACGTTGGCTCATCTAAATCACATGGTTTCAAAAGGAAGGCTAACTCGTAACATTGACAATAATGGTATTTGGGCCTTTAAGAATACATAATTTTTTTCAAAGTATAGTAACTAATTTAATTTTGATTTATATCCTTATAAAGTTAGCTAATTTATTATTTTGTTTCCATAACAAATAACATGGGGAATTGATGAGCAAAATATCGGTAGCCATCTCAGACACGGTGTTTCCAGACTGGAAACCTGCTGAAAAGGTCTTAGAAGACTTAAACGTAGAACTTATAAGAGCTGAAACTCCAGAAGCAAAAGACGTTCTTAAGGTAGGTGCTTCAGCTGAAGCACTTTTTGTTACATACGCTAAAATAACATCAGACGTAATTGATGGTTTAAATAATTGTAAAGTGATTGGTCGTTTTGGAGTAGGAACGGATAATATTGATATCGAGGCTGCTACTGCGGCTGGAATAGTTGTTACTTATGCCCCCCTTTACTGTTTAGACGAAGTATCTGACCACGCGATTACCACCTTGTTGTCTTTAGCTCGTAAAATCCCTTATTCGAATAATTTGGTACAAAAAGGTCGGTGGGAAATGCCTGCGGTTGTGCCAATCAGGAGACTCAAAGGTCGCACATTGGGACTGGTTGGTCTGGGGAATATAGCTCAGGCTGTCGTTGGCAAAGCTCAAGCATTTGGAATAAAAACTATCTCTTCTGATCCCTACGCTTCAGACGAAGTTTTTTCAAAGATGAACACCCAAAAAGTGAGCTTTGAAGAACTCCTATATCAGTCTGATTATATTTCAGTGCATGCCCCACTTACTGATGAAACTAAAAATATGTTTAGCACTGAAGCATTTGATAAAATGAAAAATGATGCTCTGCTCGTAAATACTTCTCGAGGGCCACTGGTTGATATCGATGCGCTCGTAATTGCGCTTGAAGAAGGCCAAATTGGAGGAGCGGCACTCGACGTTTTACCCCAAGAACCGCCCGAATCCAACTCTCCTTTATTCGGCCGAGATGATGTTATTTTGACACCTCATACAGGATTCTATTCAGAGGATGCCTTACTAGACCTACAAACCACTGTTGCCAGTGACGTTGCATCAGTTCTTAGAGGAGAAAATCCAAAGTTTCCGGTAAATCCAGAAGCTCTAGAGAAATAGATTAGATTTATATGCGCTAAGTATGTTTTAGCTTTATTAAATGGAGTTAGAAAATGAAAGCAATGGTATTAGATAATCCTAACTCAGTTGGTCTAGAAACTGTTTCTAAACCCAATTCGGATCAGGGCAATAGTATAGTTCGAGTTACTCATTCAGGTGTTTGTGGTACGGATCTAAAAATTTTTACTGGCGGAATCCCAGCTGAATACCCGCTTATCATGGGACATGAGATGATTGGTGAAGTAATTGAACCTGCTAACTCTTCTAGCCCTCAATCAGGAACTCGAGTTATCGTAGATCCCGTTCTCTATTGTGGGGAGTGTTTCCACTGTGAAATAGGGCAGTCCCAATTATGTCCAAATGGAGGACTCATTGGGAGAGACCAAGATGGGGGTTTTGCCGAATTTGCTTCCGCGCCGCCACAGAATATTTTTGAAATACCGAAGTCAATAAGTGATCAAGAAGCTCCCTTGGTGCAGGTTTTGACAACTGTGATGCATGCACAACAATTAGCAACCATCTCTTCTGAAGAAACCGTTATAGTCCTTGGATTAGGTGTTGGGGGTCTCCTTCATATTCAGCTTGCCAAAGCGGCTGGAGCAAAAACGATAATTGGAATAACCCGCAGTGCGTGGAAAAGAGAAGTGGCTGAAAACTTGGGCGCAGATATTACACTAGCCCCGGATGAAAATACAAAAAATCTAGTTCTTGATGCCACTGATGGGTTAGGAGCTGACTTAGTAGTTGAATCTGCAGGCAAGCTCTCGGTTCTAGCCCAAGCAATGGACTTGGTCCGCCTAGGTGGTCGAGTTCTCGGATATGGCATTCACACTAATACAGAAGGTTCTCTTCCCTTCTATGATATGTATTTTAAGGAAATTCAATTTATCAACGCTCGAGCAGCAACAGACAAAGACTTTGTTAGCTGCTTAGAGCTAGTCGGTAGTGGCGCAGTTAATCTAAAACCCTTAATTAGTGACGTTCTCCCCCTTGAGCAACTAGGAAAGGCTATGGAGATGGTTGGGACTGATGCTCCGCAACGCATGAAAATCATTATGGACCATACTTAAAAATTACATTGACTGTTTTAAGGCATCCTTCTTAACGAGAATATTCCCTTCTGAATCCTGTTCTAAACGGGTTACAGCACTCCAGTTCTGGTTGTCTGTTTCGGGAAAGTCTGTCCTGTAGTGAGCACCTCGACTTTCCTCTCTAGCAAGTGAAGAACTGGCTAGTAATCGACCTAGTAAAGCTAAATTAGATACCGACAAGGCACTTTCTAACTCTTGCCCTCTAATTCTATCAGAAGATCTTGCTTCAGGTGATAGCCGCATACTTGGTATGTCTTCTTTTTCAATTTTTTTATACTCAATTAGTGCTTGCTTACAACCCTCTGCACTACGGATAGAACCAAGGTTTTGATGGGCTAACATACGACACTTCAATCGAACATCTGATTGAAGAGGACCTTCGTCTCTCTCGATTAGGTCTGAAAGAAAGTTATTTGCCTCTTTAGGAACATCTAGGCTTTCTTCGTTAAAATTCTTAGTTTTTGCCGATTTTGCCGCTTGTCTTCCCGCACGCCTTCCAAATACTAGAGCAGAAGATAAAGCAGAACCACCAATCCGGTTTCCACCATGAATTCCGCCACCCGTCTCACCAGCAGCCCATAATCCATTTAATGGCGTTTTTCCATCTACATCTATCTCAAGTCCACCTAACCAGGTATGACTACCCGGCGCTACTTCCAAAGGGGTAGTGGTAATATCAATACCTCTATGCAAACAGGTTTTATAAACATGAGGTATTTGTTTTTGTATAACCTCAAGGGGAACATTAGTTGCGTCCATAAATATACCCCCTGTTAAACCTGCTCGGCCAGCATGAATTTCTTTGGCCATAGCCAATATAACTTCACTTCGTGTGCTTTTCTCGGCTGTTTTTGGAAAATAGCGTTTTAAAAATAGCTCTCCATCGCTATTTCTAAAAACAGCTCCTGCATTAATGAAACCCGTGGGATGAGGAGCAAAACCAAATAGCTCTTCAGGAGAGCAGCACATAGCTTGAAAATCGATCATTTCAGAGCCAAGTAAAGCCACTCCTGCTCGAAAGCCCATAACGTAACCATCTCCTGTAACTTGTGGCGGATTATCATTTACATAAAATAATCCACTACCACCCCCAGTGCACAAAATAATTTCTTTTGCTAAATATGCTACTAGAGTTCCTTTGCTGTAATTAACTCCCCAAGCTCCAATGACGTTTTTGCCATCTTTTATTAGATCAACAATTGCAGTATTTGCGTGCTGAACAATTCTTTGATCGGGTCTCATCTTTTTAGCGAGAGTTTTTGTAACCATATTGCCCGTAGTATCAAAATGGTGAACTGCTCTGGGCTTAGTATGGTTGGGAAACATTTTTAAATCGAGATTACCATCTTCATTCGCAACAAATTCAGCCCCCCACTCACGAAGGTCTTTTACCACCTCAATTATTCCCTCACACCAGACTCTGGCCAGATCCGGATTTATTAGCTCACCTCCATGTTCTAATATTTCAGATAAATGTAACTCTGGGCTATCATCTTCCGCCATTGCTGCAGCAAACCCTCCTCGTGCAACAGAGGTTGTACCGCTTGGGGGCCTGCTCTTGCCGGCTAATATTACGTTGACTTCAGCGTTAACGCATTCAAAACACGCCATCGCTCCTGCGGCGCCTCCTCCTATAACAAGTACATCTGTTTTATAATGTTCGACCGGTATTTTAAGTGCCACAATAGACCTCTCTATATTCCCAAAACTTACTTTTTCAACAATTCCAAAAGAAAACTTAAACAATTATCAGCGAATTCAGAATCATTAATGTGCAGATCAAGCTCCACTATTCTACCTTTCTTTAATCTCTTTTTGAGAGCAGTGGCAAACACCTTATCAACTTCTGGTTTAAACCAGAAACCGCATTCATTTCCTTCAAGATCATAAGTTTTACGTGTTGTGTGCTCACTAAAACCAAGAGTAGGTATAAGTATTACGAATTCAGCCTTTGATTGATTCAAACGATCGGCCATCAAATTACCAATTGCCTCGAATTCTTCGGAGTTAGTCCGCATTAAAATATTTTGAGCATTATATTGGAAAAACTCCCTATCAGAATATTTATCAGGCACCTGGTTAACCCAGAAATTAGAGTGGTCAATTGCCCCAGGTACAACTATTTGAGGCAAACCAACCTCAATAGCTGCAGTAAAACGACTTTCTCCAGCGCTATAAACTCCTTCAACGAGGTAATCTGTAATCTCATGTGTTGTTATATCTAAGACCGCTGATAAATCTTTCTGTCGTGCCAACGACTCCAATGCTTTACCGCCTGGTCCTGAAGCATGAAAATGAATAACTTCATAACCTAGGTTCATAAGGGTTTCTGTCAATCGATTAACGCAACCTGCAGTTCCCCCAAAAGAAGAAATCCCAATTAGTGGTGATGCATCATCGGGTGCTTTGTCAGTTGTCTCATGAACCATCACCATTCCGGCTAAGGCCCTTCCAGCGTTATTCAAAACTCCCCGAGTAATGCGATTTAGTGTAAAATCACCAATAGAGGGAAACATTGCAATATTACTCTCGGCTACATACCATTGTACTGCCCCTGTTGCTGCAACAGCACTAACCATAACTTTAGGCATTAACGTCGGAAGAGAGCGCATTATTGCACAACTCATAGACGTACCATTTGCTCCACCCAGACCCATAATTCCTGAGAATTTATTCTTTTCAAGCCATTTCTTAAGTATGATAGAAGCGCCTTTAACCATAAATTCTGAGGCTTGGTTTCGATCCATTTCCGCTAATTCTTTCCATGATGAACCAGCAGCTTGAGCAAAATCATTACCATTGCTAACAGCACCTTCTATATCATGAGGTCGCAATGATAGATCACATAGATAGGGAATCACACCAGCTCGTTCTAATACAGAACATACATATTTAGCTTCATCAGGTTTACTATCCAGTGTAGCTAAGACAACTGCTTTTTTTTCTGACACACTCCAATACCCCGAGCGATAATTAAGCTCAAAAAATTAATTTATGTGGATGTGGGGGGAACCCATCGTACTTCCCCTGAGACACCATCCACAGACACCATAGACCCATCTATAATCTGTTGTGTTGCATTTTGAACACCTAAGACCATTGGAATCCCTCTTTCACGACCCAATGAGGCTAGATGAGAAGTGCTGCCACCTAATTCAGCTATTATTCCTGAAACTCTGGGTAAAACACTTGCTAAAGCAGGGCCAGCAACCTTGGTAACCAAAACGTCTCCAGGGTTAATGCGTGAAATTTCACATTCACAACTTATTATACAGGCCCTACCTGATGCCCAGCCTATTCCACCTGGATGCCCCCTCATCGAGGGTTTACCTTTCCACATTTCATCCGGGATGTTAATTTCTCGAACATGTAAAGGTCTCGCCTGCAACATTTTAATGCCTTCATCGTTTGCAGCCCATTCTACTTCTACTGCCTGTCCCATTATCTTCTCAGCGGTTTTCATATAACCAGCGATTTCAATAATTTGATGCTTGGTGAGACAGCGATCCTTATATTCTTTGTTTTCATGCTCAATTTGATGGTTATGAGACACAGGGTTTACTTGATTATTTGGCATGCCGTGAACGTTACAGTAGACACTATGTTCAAACTCCTGACCTCCAACAATTTCAAGAATTTCTCCGTCAGAAGAAAGATCATAGCGATCGGGCACCACTTCGCCTTGCGCTAAGGCTTCTCCCAATCCCCAAGTAGCACTAATTGACATACCTCCATCTGCTTTTTGACTAAGTCCCCCACCTGAAGCATTCGCTTCTACCAATGGCTGAACCAAAACTGCCATAGCTGTATCGACAGCCCTAATATTTTTATCATCCATATATCTCATAGCCCTAGGAGACCAAAGAGCTCCCCAACAAGCCCTCAACGCGGTAAGAAAATCATCTTCGTTATCTATACCAAGAAATGTCTGAAATTGTCCTGCAAACGATGAACCCTCCGTATCCTCCATCAAAGAAGATGATCTAACAGCTATTCGGCAAGCAGGTGCAGAAACTAGTTGATGGTATGCTGCTACTAATTCTGACTTTATTTCAGGAGCTATTGGCATAGAAAATAGTCCAATACGAACGTCTGCAACGTGACTTCTTGATTCCATAAATGGCAGACTTACTGCTTTTCTAGCTGCGTCATCAAGATTCAAAAATTTTATCTGATGGTTATAAGCATCAGCACCCAAACAAAAACCTCCAGGCGTTGGTAAACCAGCATGCTCAAGAGCAGCCTGATTAGCTGCCTTTGGGCCAAAACGACTTGGATCCGCGGCCTCGAAATCCGATAGATTTACAACAAATTTGGTCATCACTTCATACAACTATCTAATATCGAACGGCCGGACGATCCTCGCCCGGCCGTTTTATTTTCTTTTTAAACAAATTTAAGTAGATCTAATGAGACATTGGATCTACAACAGTAATCTGATTGACTGGGAAGTTAGTAATAATTTCGGTGTCGTCATCATGAACAATCAGCATTTCCTCGATTCGAACACCAAATTTAAATGGAATACCATGCTGTGTTTCTAAAGCAAAAACCATTCCAGGTTTGATTTCGATTGGATGATCAAGAGACCAAATACGAGAAATCACTGGAGGATCATACTGAGCCAAACCAAGGCCGTGACCCCACAAGTTAGCTGCAGCCTGGTCTTCTTCCTCATATCCCCAGGTCTCCTTAGCAGATGGCCATTTCAAAGCTATCTCTCTTGTGGTTGTTCCTGCTTTAACCGCTTCAATAGAGTCGTATAACCAACCCAGTGCCTCTGAATACACGTCTTTCATCTCTTGGGTCGGCTCTCGTCCAACGCAATAAGTTCTATAATAGCATGACTTATAACCATTCCATGTTAAGGCAGCTAAATCCATAAAGACGATATCACCTGGTTGTATTATTCTGTCACCGAAATTCCTCCAGTTTGGCCAAGTATTAGGTCCGGACGAAACAATTACATCCTCGACATCTTCCATACCGGGAATATCATATAAAAATTTCATAATGTGAGCAGTAACCTGGTTTTCAGTTATCCCTGGTTTAAGAAATTTCATGCATTCCCAATGCGCCGCATCACCAATCGCCCCAACGATACGAGAACATTCTTGTTCATCTACATTCTTTACCGCACGAGCATCCATCATCGGGGACATACCATCAACCCATTCGATACCTACTTCATTAAAGTGGTTGATCATATTTAGATCTATAAAATCTACACCGAGTTTTTCTCCAGCGACGCCATGTCGTTTCATCTCTTCCAGAATTGCATTGGTGAATTTTGTTACCTGTTGAGTAGAGGCAGGTCCAGCTGCTCCTTTAATCCAAGCATATGAATACCTAATATTCTCGGGTGGAATCCATGGAGCATGGCGTTCTACCTGAGCACCAATATCCCCTTGTTCGAATAGAACTGGTTGCCCGTCGCCACATAAAAGAGCATACCTTAAACCTGGTGTTAGACGGTTCCAGCCAGGAGTTAGCGTACCAGTGATATAACGCACATTTTCATCATATAGGCAAAGCATAGCCCCTAGACCTGCTTTTTTCATCATATCACGCGCACGTTCAAGACGATAAGTTCTCATCCGCTCAAAATTGATACGTTGCTGCCAGTCAACTCCTGTTATCCCGAAATTCGCGCTACCATATCGCATAAAATTTCTCCCGCATTCTTATTATCTAATACTTTAATATATACTCTAGAATAATTTAAACATAAATCAGAAAACAGCAAAAATTATGACTGAATTCATCGGAAAATAATAGATCTTTATAAATTTAAATATATCAATTGGCTACTAATTATCTACCAACTCAGCATTACCCGTTAAAGTTGATTTGGCTAACGCTTCAAGAACAGCAACATTAGAAATCCTTTCTGTATCACTAAATCGGTAGTTTACTTTTCCCTGAACAGCATCAGCCCAATGATCAAAATTTTTTGTGACCGTATCAGTAAATTCAAAAACTTTAAGATCACGCTTACCAGATTTGTCGCAAATCGTCATATGTGTGGGTCCAACATCCTCTGGATGAGCCATTTCCTGTATATCTACCCATCCTTGTTCTCCATAGACGGCAAAACGTCCATAAAAAGGTGTTGCTGATACTACATTAATGGTTCCTGTCGTGCCGTCACCAAATGAAAACTGCGTGCTAACAACATCTCCACTAGGCAAATCTAGTACACGCTTTTCACAAATTGCACGGATTTCTTTGATTGGCCCCAGCATGCTGATTAGCATGTCTGTTAAGTGAACTCCCATACCTGTCCATCCTGCAGCTGGTGCATCGATCTTCGAACCACGCCAGTTATTTGAGGCAAGTGGGGCAAATTTATCATGAGAATAGTGCCCTTCAACATGTAAAATTGTGCCCAACTCTCCACCTTTTACCATACGGGCTAACTCTTCCATGGCAGGCTCAAAACGGCGTTCGTGCCCCAATCCAAGAATAAGACCTGAATCACTA
>JAKUPN010000022.1 GCA_022449545.1 Alphaproteobacteria bacterium
AAAATATACTTCGTAAGGTGGCGAATGCTGGCTCATCAATATGGAATTTGAAACAAAATAAAGTTTCAATTAAACCCTTTGACGTCTTCAAATCATATCCTGACCAACCAGATAAAGAAGTTACGGTTCAGCACTCCCTTGACACGAATGTGTATGCAGGCACAGTAGATCATGTTGTGGATCAGATCTTAGAGTTTAGAGAGCTAGCTGGTCCCTTTGGAACACTAATGTATACAGGGCATGACTGGGCAGATGTTCAACTTGGGCGTCGTTCTATGGAATTAATGGCCCACGAAGTTATGCCGCGAGTAAATAAAGCATTAGGAGAGTAAGACAATTTTGAAAGAGACAGACTATGCCCTTATATGAAGGACCAATTTTAGATGCACATCATCACACGATTTGGGATGTTAAAAATAATTATCCATGGATGAATGGACCAATGAATCCGATGATATTCGGTGATGATTGGTCACCTATGAAAAACGAGTACAGTATAGAGAACTTAATCGATGAATATGATGGGCATAATTTATCTCAGTCCGTTCATGTTCAGGCCAATTTCGATATATCTCGTACATCTGATGAAACTAGGGGATTACAAGGTTTTGCTGATAAATTCGGTTTTCCAAATGGGATAGTTGCTCATGCAGATTTGACAGATCCTAATTTAGAGAATGTTATAGAAAGTCATATACAATACGCAAACACAAGAGGAATACGACAACAGGTATACTGGCATCCAAGTAATACAAATTGGCGTTTCGTAGAAAACCCTGATTTTTGTCTTTCTAATGCATTTCGTCGTGGACTATCAGTAGTTGGAGAAAAAGGTTTAACGTTTGACTGGCAGGGATTTACAAATCAATTTGGGCTATTAGCTGACTTGGCTAAAACTCACTCAGGCGTAAGGTTTTGTCTTGTTCATGCTGGAATGCTAACGAGCACTGAAACGTCTATTGTAAATGAGTGGAGCGAGGAGCTAAAAAAATTAAAACCTTTTGAAAACATTTTTATCAAAGTTTCAGGACTCAATACATTTACTCGACAGTTATCTGAGCCAATAATGAAACAAGCGACAGATACAGCCTTGGATATGTTTGGTGCTGACCGCTGTTTTTTCGGCAGTAATTTCCCTGTTGAAAGGATGTGGACAACAGTAAATGACTATGTATCAACGCAAAAAAACATTATGTCAGGTCGTTCAGATGAAGAAAATGAAAAGTTTTTTCATAAAACTGGAAAGGACTTTTATCAAATTTGATTAATTTCATTTAAATCAATACTTTAGTAAATGATTTTAACATACTGTAATTATTTATTATTATTTAAAAGTATTATTCAGTATTTGGAGGATCCTATGGGGCGTCTTACTAATAAACATGTACTAATTACTGGTGGGGGATCCGGAATAGGAAGAACAACAGCAAAAGTTCTTTCAGATGAAGGAGCCAAAGTTGTTGTATCAGATATAAATATTGATGCTGTTACCCAGACTGCTGAGGACATAGGTAACTCTGTCATCGCTATTAAACATGATGTTACAGATGATGAGTCTTGGAAAGATGTGTTGGAATTCTCTGAAACCCATTTAGGTAAATTAAATGTATTAGTGAACTGTGCGGGAATAGCAGCTCTAGGAAACATAGAAGAGACAACATTCGAAGATTGGAAAAAGATACATTCTGTGGATTTAGACAGTGTTTTCCTGGGGTGTAAATTTGCTTTACCGATTATGTCAAAATATGGAAATGGTTCGATCGTGAATATTTCTTCTATATCAGGAATTATTGCAGGACATAATTTAGCTGCTTATAATTCAGCCAAAGCAGGCGTTCGACATCTAACTAAATCGATTGCTCTTCACTGCGCACGAAAATCTTATAATATCCGTTGTAACTCTATACATCCTGCTTTTATCAACACATCGATGTTAGATGATATTTTGGTTCATGATACTAGAGAAACCGGGCTCGTTAAACTAGCACAGCAAGTTCCCCTAAAAACAGTTGGAGATACAGAAGATGTTGCTTGGGCTATTGTCTATTTGGCAAGTGATGAATCAAAGTTTATGACTGGAGCAGAAATTATACTAGATGGTGGACTAAGTGCTGCCTAAAATAATTTCGATCAATAAACATTACTTATAACACAGAGTAAGATAGAAAATTTTGAGGGAATAATGGGTACCACACATCTCTTAGATTCAAAGCCAAATAATCTGCATTGGGGAGCATTTTCTGCTGAATTCGATCCGGTATTGAAAATTAAATCTGGTGACCAAGTGGTTATTGAAACTATTTCTGGAGGTCATAATCAAATACCTCCTGAAAAAATGAATGAATTACTCCCAGATCACGAATTATTTTTGTCTAATGATCGTAAACCGATATTGCCGGGGCATATCTTAACTGGGCCTATATTTGTTGAGGGAGCTGCACCTGGCGACGCATTAGAGGTAAGAATAATCGATATAGAATTACGACAAGACTGGGCTTGGAATATGATTGCGCCACTAAGGGGCTCTCTACCTGAGGATTTTCCTGAGGGCAGATTAATTCAAATAGATCTAGACAAAGACAGCAATAAGGCTACGCCACCATGGGGAATTGAATTACCAATTAATCCCTTCTTTGGAGTTCTTGGTGTTTCCCCTCCTAAAGAATGGGGAACAATCACCTCAGTTGTTCCACAACCTCACGGAGGAAACCTTGATATAAAAGAGCTAACAGTTGGCACTAAAGTATATTTTCCTATTTACAACGATGGAGGAATGTTTTCGGTTGGAGATGGACACGCTTTACAAGGTGATGGAGAGAGCTGTCTTTCAGCAGCAGAAACTGCACTCACAGGCACCTTTGAGTTTCATGTAAGGAAGAATATGAATCTAAATATGCCGCGAGCAGAAACAAAAACTCACTATATTTCTATTGGTATCGATGCAGACTTAGACGATGCAGCAAAGCAAGCGTTACGTGAAATGATTTCTTTGATAATTGAAAAAACAAATCTTTCTAAAGAAGATGCTTATAGTCTTATTAGTTTAGCTGGTGATGTCAGAATCTCTCAGTTAGTAAACATCAACAAAGGGTGTCACGTAATGTTACCTAAATCTTGTCTTCATGGCGAGTAAGCCATAGAGGATTTTTATGAAATATATAGAACATAAAGGGATTAGAGTTCCCTGTTTAGGGTTGGGTACTTATCCTATGCAAGGCAGGCAGTGTTACGATGTTGTTCGTATGGCCTTAGATATTGGGTATCGTCATATAGATACTGCAGAAAGTTATCATAACGAAGAACCTATAGGAGAAGCGCTGGAGAATTCTAAAATTCCCAGAAATGAGATCTTTTTGACAACTAAATGTGGCTTTTTAGATGCTAGTCGTGAGAACGTCAAAAAAGAGATTGAATCTAGTTTGGTTAAACTAAGAACTGACTATGTTGATCTTCTTCTTTATCACTGGCATCACAAAGAAACACCAATGAACGAGACTTTGGACGCACTAAAAGAAATTCAGTCTAAAGGGCTGACACGAAATATAGGGGTCGGGAATTTTACAATTCCGCTATTGAAAGAAGCAAAGGAAGTACACAATATTGATATTTTTACAAATCAGTTTGAATCTCATCCATTATTAAGACAAATACCACTAGAAAATTATTGTAAAAAAAATGGGATTCTAGTTACGGCACACTCCCCTATTGGACGTGGTCGTGCTGTAAATAATGAAGTACTCCAGCATATTGGAAAAAAGCATAAAAAATCATCAGTTCAAGTAGCAATTAGATGGCAGTTGGAAAAAGAACTAAGAATGCTTGTTCCCAAATCAACAAGAAGAGAAGGACTTGAAGAAAATTTTGACGTATTTGATTTCTCTCTTGATAATGATGATCTAAAACAAATTAATGAAATGCCAAATAATCAAAGGGGTTCTAGACCTGACTTTGAACCTCATTGGGATCCACTAGATGAATAGATGTAGTATCGATGACAGATAAACTTAAAAATAAAATTGCAATAGTGACTGGTGCAGGATCTATCGGACCCGGCTGGGGTAACGGAAAAGCTACAGCAGTTATTTTTGCTCGCGAAGGTGCAAAAGTTTTGTGTACTGATATTAACGAAGAAGCTGCGCAGGAAACTGCCAATATAATTACCGATGAAGGGGGTGTGGCTTCTGTTATTTCAGGCGATGTGAGTAAGTCGGATCATGTACAAGAGATTATTAATCGATGTCTTGATGAGTTTGGTAGAATTGATATCTTGCACAATAATGTAGGAATAGTGAAACCTGGAGGAGCAGCAGAACAAAGTGAAGACGATTGGGATCGAGCTATGGCTGTTAATCTTAAAAGTGTTTTTCTTACAAGTAAGTTTTGTATCCCTCAGATGAAAAAACAGAAAGGTGGATCAATAATTAATCTGTCCTCAATATCAGCTCTCCGTTATTTAGGCATTGATTACGTCTCATACCCCACTTCAAAAGCTGCAATCAATCAATTCACCAAAGTTTCAGCAGCACAATATGGGCCATGGAATATAAGAGTTAATGCGATTTTACCTGGATTTAATAGAACACCTATGGTTGATCATGCTGTTATAGAAATGCTTAAAAATAATAGTGATGAAACCATGACGATAGAAAAATATTTAAAGTGGAGAGAAGATAAGATACCTCTTCGGAGGTGGGGTGATGCATGGGATATTGCTAAGGCAGCAGTTTTTTTAGCTTCTGATGATTCTAGTTATATTACTGGGCTAGAATTGGTTGTTGATGGTGGAACAACTTTAGTACTAGAATAACATCAGTAATCCATTCCATTTTTATCTAGACCTAAGCGATACCTACCATAGGTTATTCCGGACACGTCAGTGTTATAAGCTATATGGGATGAAATAGCTTTAATATCACGGAAGTATCTGGACATCAGATTTTTATTAAAAAGTGCTGATCCTCCTGACGCTTCGAATAAAGTGGTAATTGCGTCATTACAAAGCCTAACTGCAAAAGCGCAATCTCGCCTCCACTTTACTTTTAAACTCTCACTCGGCAAGTAACCAGATTCAGCAATTGTCAAAGCCTCGTTAGTATTGGTTCTTAGAACTAATCCAGCTGTATCGATTTTAGCACTAGAATTAGAAATGTGAATTTGTAAGTTCTGTAAATCTGTCACGCTTTCTCCAGAATATGTAGATACTCTTTTTTTGGTGACTTCAATGAAATAATTTAAGGCACCAATTGCTGTTCCCAAACTAACGCCGGCCATCGCTGTTGATGAAATTGCCTGCATAGGCAATCGAAAAAGAGGGCTTGTGTTTAGTGAGGTCCCAGGGGCTGCCCCGTTTCGAGTGTCTATTTCTGCTAGGCTTCTATGTTTTGGCACAAAAACATTATCTACTTTAACGTTATGACTTCCTGTACCTGAAAGACCAAAAGAATCCCAATTATCTATAATTTTGTAGTCATTTTGGGGTAATAGGAATAGCCTTCTCCCATTAGCGTTATTATGGTCCGTATTAATAACTTCTGCTGCAACTATGTTCCATTGACTATTATCAATACCACTACAAAACGGCCACTCACCAAATAAAACGTAACCTCCATCAACTATTTTAGCTTTCCCTGCACTATAAACAACAGACATACAAATTAAGTTGTTCGGATTAATCCCCCAAACATCATCCTGTGCTTGTTTATCAAAATAACCCAACATAGATGAATGAATAGCTAAATTAGAGAACACCCAAGCGCTGGATGGGCAGCCCTGTGCTAAAAGTGCAGCCATCTCAATTAACATCAAATGGTTTTTCTCAAAACCCCCATAATGTTTAGGCTGCATAAGTTTAAAAAAGCCTTTATCTCTGAAAGATTTTTCTACTTCAGAAAGCATTTTTCTGGACTTCTCAGTTTTAAAATACAAGTCAGCTAAGTAAGGAACTAATAATTTAGCCTCTACGAGAAGTTGATCATTATTTTCATCACTTTTCATATTTCGGAGTGTGTATCGTTTAGTTATATGAAAATCATTTACTTATTCAGCAACGTTTCGATATTCCGGATAGTCAGTGAGTTCATCTAACGCCGGTTTAACCTCTTCCATAAATAACTTTAAATTTTTAATAACACTCTCTTTTGGTTGTTGGGCATAATGGTAAATCAATATGACATACTCTGCTGGTAAGTGTTTCCATTGAGCCACGAACTGGTCACGTATCTCGCTAGTGTTGCCAGCCATGAACAGCCCTGTATTAATCATAGGGTCAACTAAATCATTATACGTTGTGTTTTCATTGATGTTAGTTTTCTCTCGCATCGCTATTGGAAGAAAACTCTGATAGAAATGTTTGAATATCATCCCATCATAAGAAGCAATATGCTCTCTTGCCTCGGCACACGAGTCTGCGATACGCGGCATCCTAACAATTGCTTGATTTTGTCCTGGTGCAAAATTGTATCCGGCCTCTCTAGCTTTTTGTATATAAGACGGACCGAAATTAGCAACTGTATCACTTTTAGAGAAATATGCCGGAATAAAACCGTTAGACCCCGCATATTCAACAGTTCTCTGGCTGGCATTTGAAGCAACAAAAACAGGTGGATGAGGTTTTGTATAAGGTGAAGGCACAACACTAATGCGTCTTAACTCTCCTTCTGATCCAACTTCACCATGTGCTCCAAGTTTTTTTGTCCATGGTGCCATCTCCCAACCTCTGTGACCATCTTTGTAGGGAAACGGTATTTGCCATCTTTCAGAGTTATGCTCGATGCTTTCTTCCGTCCAGGCTTTAAGAACTATATTCACTGCTTCTTCAAATATTTCTCTATTAAGTTCGTCATCACTACTGTCATCAGATCGTGTTGCTTTAGTACCTAAATGTTGCCCCAAGAGATCAGTCCATCGTGATTGAAAGCCTCTAGAGAATCCAACAAATGTTCTTCCCTCCATTAAATGATCTAATATTGCTGTTTCTTCCGCGACACGTATTGGATTTGCGGCTGACATTACATACCCCAGTTGGCCTATATTTATATTAGATGTCTTAGCGCCCCAAAAAGCATTAATTACTCCTGGGTTAGGACTCATTTCATACCCTTCTGAATGAAAATGGTGCTCAATCGCTGTAGCACCCCAAATACCAATTCGATCAGCTTCTTCAATAATGTCGCACCAACCTCTTAGTGTCTTTTGGTAGAGTTCGCTATTTCGACCTATTGGGCGTAAGTTAATACGCTCCTCTTCGCTAGATGCGGGTAGCACTGGATACATTTGCACAATTACTTTTACCATTCTTCACCTAACTATATATCAGAATTAATAATTTGTTTTGTTAGATCATTATCATATATTTTACTATGAAGTATTCATACAATTATATGTGGAATTAATATGACGGATAATCGATTTTTATATTAATTAGTGTAATTTGATTTCATAACAGACATAGATAACTTCTTTATTTATAATCTTATAAATCATTGCAGGCCAAGTATTTTGTTCTAGATAAAGGCATTCAATGGTAACCGTCATGCAAGAATAACTATTATGAATTTCATCATCTATATTATTTCTAGGGAAAACATAAAATGTCCAAGCTAACCGAACGAAGACGAGACAATCAACAATGGATGCTAGACTGGATCATAAAAACTACCGGGAGAGTACAGAACTTTGCTTATGATAACAGAGTTGTACCAAAAGAGGTTAAGTCTTATGCGCAAATTCATAGAATAGCTGACAAACACGGACGACACATAATTTCAATTGCGGAAGGTGCAGAAAGCAAAGGGCATTACAAAACAGCTGCAGAGCTATATTGGGCAGCAAGTGAGCATTATCGAGAGGCTCAACATACAATATTTGAGGATGATAATTCAGAAAAAATTTACCTCCATGGTATGTTGCTTAAATGCTTTGATAAAGTAATGGAGTACGCGGACCATCCTATCGAAAGAGTTGAGATACCATTCGAGGGCAATTATATCCAAGGTGTTCTTCACATGTTGCCGGGTCGACCAAAAGCTCCAACAGTAATATTTTGCCCAGGCATGGATATGACAAAAGAAGCATTCATAGATGCATTACATCATCCTTTTGTCACAAGAGGACTTAATTGCTTGCATCTGGATGGACCTGGACAAGGTACAAGTAACATAAGAAAAATAAGAGTTACGCTCGATAACTATGAAAGAGCTGGTTCAGCAGCTATAGATTTTCTATCAAGTAGACCAGAAGTAGATAGTGATTCAATTACTGTTTCTGGCTTCTCCATGGGTTCGTACTGGGGCATGAGGTTGGCTGCACTAGATAAAAGAGTTAAAGCAGTTGCGACGGCTGCTGCTTGTTATGGACCCAAAAAGGCAATTTTTGAACAGGCTTCTCCTAGATTTAAACAAGTGTTTATGTATATGGCAGGCATTCATGACGAGGATGAATTTGATACCTTTGCAGAACAAATGATATTAGATGATGTAGCCGATCAAGTGACATGTCCCGCACTTCAGGTCACTGGCGAATATGATCCATTAGCACCACTAGATACAGTATTGCCAATTTACGAAAAGGTTTCCGGCCCTAAAGAGCTGTGGGTTATAGAAAATGATTTTCATAATCCTAGAAATACGCCCAATTTTGGAGGCATTGATTTTTTTGGATTTTTGGCTGACTGGTTAAATGATGCACTTGCTGGAAAATTTGGCACTGGACATAAAAAAGAGATATTGGTGCCGGAACATGGAGATGGGGGCCCTTATGTAAATCAGATGAAAGGTGGATTCGCTTTGCCTGAACGGATTGGAATCACAGACGGCTCTCATCCAGACCAAACTGGACCAGAAGGGTAAAAATTAATCTTCTTAGATAAGGATGGAACTTACTTTATAAATCATGAAAAATATTCAGAGATGGGAACGCTTGCTTCTTCCAGTTTGGGGTAATATATACCTTGATTCTGAGTGAAAAGTAGTCAAATTCTTGAGATGAAATAACTAGTCACGGGCTAATAGTCACACAAGCGTGGAGAGGTGACAGAGTGGTTGAATGTACTGGTCTTGAAAACCAGCGTGCGTGTAAGCGTACCGTGGGTTCGAATCCCACCCTCTCCGCCATAAATTCTTTTTTAAGTAATTTTTTTTAAACATTAAATAATATGATTAAAATCAATATTAGAGAAGAAATCAAACAAAGTTATCAGATTACTAACAAGTAAACCTTTACTTCTTAGTCTAACTAACGACGTTTTCTTTTACGTTTATCGTCTTTTGAAAGAATTCCATCATTATTCCTGTCCATTCTAGAAACGATTCTATCCATTCGCTCATTTAGCTCTTCCATAGAAATTTGCGCATCTCCATTGGTGTCTGTTCTTTGAAAAGCACGAACCATACGTCTTCTTGTAATTTCACTCCATAAGATTTGAAACTCATCTAGTGATAAACTACCGCTTTTATTAGTGTCATGGTCATTCATTGTCTTATTTTGAACAGCTGTTATTTCATAGGAGGTTATTCGTTTGTCACCATTTAGATCAAATTTTTTCATCATATTAAAAAAGCGTTTATTCATCTTTGCTTTCATTTTCATATGGTGAAACTTATGATGTCTAGTTTCTGACTTACTGGAGGCTGATGAAAAACTAATGGATGATGAATAAGCTAAAATACAAATAACAGACAGGAATGATACTAATCGTATTATCTTCATAATTAGACACCTCTTAGTTATTAAAGTTTATCAGTTATAATTTTCTTCAGTAAATTAATACAAAAATTAATATATTAAATTACGGCTACATCTAGGCGTTACTTAGCTTACGAAGGATAGCTCCAGAGCTTGCACCAAGAAAAACCCAAAATAGAAACAGTGAAACTAATGTGTTAATTAAAAATTCACCATATAAAGATTCTGGAATACTGGCTGAAGTAGAATGATTTGTTGCATCTGGAAGCACTATTTGAGGAATAAGGATTATTAATATTCCTATCATCTTCAATATGTATGATTTTCTAAACACAAGAAACCACAAACCTAATGCAGTTAAAATTGATATACTTATCCAACTGAACTGTTTATACCCAAGATCACCAAAGAATGTTCCTGGTAATTCTGGTGAAATACCAAGTGACGGTGCAATTGTAAAAACAAGGTAACCAGCTAACCCCCATAATATTCCATTACCAACACCGACATTGACGCCCGACAGAAGAAAAGCTGCTAATATAAGAAAAGAAAATCCAACTGCTAACACTAAATTGGCTAAAAATGTGAAAAAAAAGCGCTTACTTAGTAATGTGTTTTGATAATTTGTGTTTAATTGGGTTTGTGCAGATGGGCGTTCTTCATTCTTCTTATGAGTTAATTCCGATTGTTTTCTTTGATTGCCTAACTGATCACTCGTACTCGGGACGAGTTGTGAATTTATATGACCTTTTTCAATAAACTCAGCCTCTTGAATTATTGGTAATATCATCACTGAATAAATAAAGGTATAAAATATTGCAGTCAGAAAACCAGTCAGAAGACCAGCTTTGACCATTCTGAGCAACATCAGTCAATTTCCACTAGTGGCAAGGAAAGACCATACTATGCCTTGCATCATGAGCGGCAGCATGCAGGATTTCTGCATTCGAAAAACCAGCCAACCAGACCATAGATAAGCCGATAAATATAAACAATACAGCTGTAGAAATGTATCTCGAGGTTTCTACATTGTTGTTATCCGTCCTTGATTGAGCGTTTAACATTTCACCTCCGGTAAAAGTCTTAAATGTATCTGATTTTATCAAATTAGATACATAAACATTGATATATACAATAGGAGACCGTTCTTAACGGTAATTAATATTATCTATGATACTTCTCTTGAGTTAGAAGCAAAGTTAACTTTGACTGTTATAGATCCTTCATTAATTAGCCACGGCCTCACTTTAAAAGATCTCGCGCCACTGGAATGCATTGGATCTTCTTCAGCAATTCTTCTTGCATCAGACAAGTCTTTAGCACGAATTATGATAAGTCCTTCACCTTCCCAGGTCTCTTCGTCGTCGGCCCAATGAGGTCCAGCGGCGATGTAGACCCCTTCTTTTTCCATCTTATGCTGGTATTCAAGGTGGGGGCCTGTGTTTGCCATGACCGCCTCTAAGCCGTCAGTAGGATATGTATGAATGGCATAAACCTGCCATTTTAACATATCGCCACTTAACTCTAATATTTTTTTACGTGTGGGAAGTCCCTCGGACATAATTATCCTCCTAATATAACATTAAACAAAAAGAAGTTTAATAGTGAAACTAAGTGTTTCACATAAATATCATAAACTATCAAGCATCAGAATTGTTATTAAAAAGGGGGCACATATCTTTAATTGGGACTGGAGTAAAAAAATGACTTTTCTGACTCGTTACAATCGGCTTGATCAAATCAATAAACTCATTCCATTTTGGATTCATCGTTACTGCGTGTTGTCTTCGATCCCTATCATATTGATCATTAAAAAACCAAAAATTATAAACCTTATGTAGCTGACCAATCAGAGTATAAAAGCAACCAATCCAGTTTGTTTCGATAGGTGATATTGCATTTAACGCACATAATTCATATGCCTCCCAGTATCTGGTAAGCCCGCCTGGAATTAAAGAAATAGTCTGTTGTTCTATTACCATATTTGGATATTCTTGAACATCACACAGAGGAGGATTCTCACGATTTCTTATTGTATCATCTTTAAAAAGTGGTGATATAGACTTTATGGGAGCTGGAATTAAAAATTTATTTTCTTGAGAGCTTATTAATTTTCTTACCGATTTAAAGTAATCCTGTAATTCAGGCTCTTCATAGATGTTATTATATAACTTTCTCCAATGCTCTAAATCTTTTAGTTTATATAAATGTATTAGATTCTCACTTTCTCCACTAACAGACGAAAAATAACCAAGAAGAGCATCACGCATTATCGGGGCCATAACACCATCAAAACCTCTATTAATTTGGGCTTGATAAAATCGATGTAAATCTCCTAATTTCATTTTGTATGCTCGATACTCTATTACCATATTAATTTCCCCAGAAATTTTCTAATGACATTATCTGCTACAAACTCTCAATTAAGTTTGTCTGATTTTATAGCTTTGTAAGTTTTACCAATGTATTAACCAAGTCTCTAACACCCCTTAATCTTAAATTTACGTCTGACCAATCCGATCTATAAACTAGTTTCTGATCTGCTTTAACACTCATACACTCACTATTGTTTCTAATATACTCGATCAATGCACTTGGATTGGAAAAAGTGTTTTTATAAAACTTTACTACCGCTCCTTTGGGGCCAGCTTCTAACTTTTCAATACCGGCTTCAACACATAGTTTTTTAAAATTTACAACCTCTAGTAAGTTTTGCACTTCTTGAGGAAGATTGCCAAAGCGATCAATACACTCAGCAGCAAATCCCTCAATCTCCTCTTCTTCAACTAAATTTGCAATTCTCCTGTATAGACTAAGCCTAAGACTCAAATCAGCAATGTAAGACTCAGGAATTAATATTGGTGTTCCTAGAGTAATTATAGGTGTCCAACTTATAACAGTGTTTTTATTTTTGCTTTTCTTTGTATCCTCAACGGCCTCTTCTAACATCTTCTGATACAGCTCAACCCCTACTTCGCGTATATGTCCAGATTGTTCTTCTCCAAGAAGATTTCCCGCTCCCCTAATATCAAGATCATGGCTTGCTAAACTAAAGCCCGCACCCAATGTATCAAGAGTTCTCATAACTGCTAATCTCTTTTGTGCGGCGGTAGATAGAACTTTATCAGTTGGTAACGTTAAGTAGGCGTAGGCTCTTACCTTACTTCTCCCTACTCTACCGCGCAGTTGGTACAACTGAGATAATCCAAATCTATCAGCTCGATGTACTATTATTGTATTAGCGGAAGGAATATCTAAACCAGATTCGATGATATTAGTGCAAATAAGTAGTTCAAATTTCCGTTCGTAAAATGCCGACATGACATCGTCGAGCTGATTTGATGACATCTGTCCATGCGCAACCGCTATACTAATTTCTGGAACTAACGTTTTCAGACGTTTAAATAATTCTCCTATATCTTTGATTCTTGGACAGACATAGAATATTTGGCCCCCACGGAAATGCTCTCTCATTATTGCCTCCCGAATGGATACGGAGTCATAAGGCAAAACGAAGGTTCTCACCGCTAATCTGTCAACAGGTGGAGTGGCAATTAGACTTAACTCCCGAACACCAGTCAAAGCTAATTGAAGTGTCCTAGGAATAGGAGTCGCTGTTAAGGTTAATACATGAACATCACTACGTAGTTTTTTTAATTGTTCCTTTTGCGATACACCGAAATGTTGTTCTTCATCTATGATTACTAAGCCAAGATTTGAAAATTGGATATCCTTTTTCAAAAGAGCGTGCGTACCAATTACAATATTGATCTTACCTGACGCTATTCCTGAACGAACAGATCGATTGTCACTTGGACTAATTAATCTAGAAATTTGCTTTATTTCTATTGGCAAGTCAGAGAATCGTTCTTTAAATGTATCAAAGTGCTGTTTTGCTAAAAGTGTAGTAGGAACTATTACAGCAACTTGATAATCGTTCATGCTTGTTACAAATGCAGCTCGCAACGCCACTTCAGTTTTCCCAAAACCAACGTCCCCACATATCAACCTGTCCATTGGTCTACCGACGCTTAACGAAGATATAGTCTCATCTATTGCTCTCGATTGATCCTCTGTCTCATTAAACGGGAACGACGCACAAAATTCTTCGTAAGTTTGTGGTTTAGATAGAACTAATCCCTTTTTTAATTCTCTTTCTGCAGCTATTTGAATTAGCTCTGCTGCTATCTCTTTAATCTTTCCTTTAATGTTAGCTTTACGTGTCTGCCATCCAAGTCCCCCCAATTTGTCGAGGGCTACATTCGATTCTTCAGATCCAAATCTTGAAATTAGTTCGAGATTTTCAACAGGAAGATAAAGTTTATCATTATTAGCATAAATCAAACGAAGGCAATCATGCGGAGCTCCACTTATATCTACAGCCTCTAAGCCGCTAAATCTGCCAATTCCATGGTCTATATGTACAATGAATTCATCAATTGAAAGACTCTCGACTTCTGAAATAAAACCTTCAGCTCTCCTGGATCGTCTCGCTTTTCGGACTAGTCGTTCTCCGAGAATGTCCTGCTCGGTATAAAGATCTATATCCCCAATACTAAATCCACTTTCGAGATTCAATACAAACACACCTATCGTATTAGTCGTCTGAAAAGTTAACACCTCCATCCAGTTGTCACAGGCTCTTGACGTAATTCCATGGTCTTCCATTAACTTAATAATACGATCACGAGATCCTTCACTATAAGCAGCTATGCAAACACAACGGTGACTAGATCTATGTTTTGTAATTCTGTTTCTTAGGGCATCAAATAAATTTACATCACTACGTCTTCGTGCTTCTGAAAAGTCGATTGTTGGATGGGCATTTACAGATACAATTTCATAACTAGAGGATTGTTTCTGATACGAATGAAACTTTTTAACCACCCTGGAATTTAGGGAATTTTTCCACTCTGATTGACTTAAGTATAAGTAATTGATGGGTAGGGGGTTATAAGCTGGCTCATCGAATGATTTATTTCGACTATCTAGGCGTGCATTGTGATAATCAGAAATTAACTCTAATCTAGCGTCAACAGCCTCCTCTACTCCAAGACCTAAAAAGATTGTTCCTTGTGTATAATCAAAAATAGTATTCAGAGAGTTATAGAAAAGAGGCAGCCAGTGCTCCATCCCTGGAAATCTAATACCATCAATCACGTTTTGATATAATGTGTCATCATTACCAGGTCGACCGAATAATTTTCTGTACTTAGTTCTAAACCTTTCATAAGAGTCTTCGTTTGTTACAATCTCATTAGATGGGCTCAGTAGAAAGCTGCTGCATATATCTATGGTCCTTTGCGTTAGTGAATCAAAATTATTGATGCTTTCAATGGTGTCACCGAAAAGATCTAATCTTACCGGATTACCTCCGCCCGCTGGAAATACATCAATAATCCCTCCCCTTATCGCAAACTCTCCGGGTTCGCGCACAGTTCCTGTTCGTACATAGCCGTTGGACAAGAAAAAAGTTATTAAGTTATCTAGATTGATTTGATCGCCAACAGATAGTTTATAATAATTATTTTTTATTATTTCTTTTGAAGGGACTCTCTGTAGAACTGCACTTACAGTAGTAATCAGCAATGATACGTTTTTATTCGTTTCCTTTTCACTCATTCTCTGTAGTGAGGCCATTCGAGTGGCCATTATTTCTCTTCTCGGAGGAACCCTATCGAATGGAAGACAGTCCCAGGCTGGCAGGTGAAATACATTAATTTTAGGACAAAAGAATCTAATGGAATCAGCCGCAAATGACATAGAGGCATCATCACTAGTGATGTAAAGACAGGTATTTTTAAAACTATTTTCTGAATTCTGTAATAAGTCAGAGAGTAGTAATATATCACTGCCTGGTACAACATCATGATAACATACATCCGCATTCTTATATATATTTGTATTGAATAACAACTAGTTAACACCCCGTATTAAAGTTTTTTAATAGCTTCATTATTTCATTATTCCATCTTTTCGGCACTTCTTTCTGTCCGCTTATCCACATAAAGAGGTCAGGGTCACTGTTTTCTACTAATGATTCGTATTGATCTAATAACTTATTGGACAGATCTGATAAGTGGTACTGAGCAAATTTACCGAGAAATACATCAGTTTCTTTCGTGCCTGTATAGACACTACGATAAAGCAAACGTTTAAGTCGTATATCATGATTTTCCAATGTATTATGTCCTTATATAATAAGAGCTTCGAAGTATAAAATAAGCTATCATAGTTATCGCCTCATTATTTGAAAGGATATAAGCTTGTTCTTCATCAATGTCAGTATTTTGTGTAATCAAATTGGATAAAAATATTGCCATCTCAAAATAGACCAGAAATTCTCTATAATTTATTTACTCCAGTTTCTTCAATAAAAGGGGTCGGCCCTCGTATAGGAGAGAAAATTGAGCGGCTTACCGGCCCATGTATAATTGATTTAATTTGGCATTTTCCATCTGGTATATTAGATAGATCTTATTCTCCAGACATAAAAGACGTTGAGACTGGTAAAGTAGTCACTTTAACTGTGAACGTTAATTCCCATCGACCTTCTCCCATCAATAAAAAACGTATCCCCTATAAAGTATTATGTTCTGATAAAACGGGAGATGTGTCCTTAGTATTTTTTCAATCAAGAAAAGACTATATACAGAAGATTCTTCCGGTTGGTGAGAAAAGAGTAGTAAGTGGTAATGTTGAAGTCTTTGACAACCAATTACAAATGACACATCCGGATATTATTACGACCACCTCAAACCTAGATCATGTAAAAAGAATTCACCCTGTATATCCCTTAACAGAGGGAATTTCCCAAAATGTATTAGGTCGAATAATTCATGATTCACTAAAGCAAGCACCCAGTATGCCTGAATGGCTGGACTCAGCCATGGTGAATAAGAAAAGCTGGCCGAGCTGGATTAATGCTATTCAGAATGTACATTCCCCGATTAACGAGCAAGAGTTGAACCCTTTAAGTAAAGCTAGAGAAAGATTGGCTTATGATGAACTGCTGGCACGACAACTATCTATTCAATTAGTTCGTGGAAGGAATAGTAAGAGAAAAGGATTATCGATAAATTCAAAAGGTGACTTACGCAACAAACTAACTGATCTATTATCGTTCGAACTAACAAACAGTCAAAAAAAGGCAATAGAAGAAATTAATAATGATATGGCTTCTAAATATAGAATGCTACGATTATTACAAGGAGACGTAGGCAGTGGAAAAACTATTGTTGCGCTTATGTCTATATTGAACGCAATAGAGTTTGGTAAACAAGCTGCCCTTATGGCCCCAACAGAGGTTCTTGCTCACCAGCACTTTTCAACAATTGAGCCCCTTTTAAGAGAATTAGATATCACTTGTGTAGTGCTGACGGGCAAGGACAAGGGTAAATCACGGAAAAAGATTCTTGAAAATATTGCTAATGGATCCACCTCTCTTATAATTGGCACTCACGCACTTTTTCAGCAGGAGCTAATATTTTATGACTTGGGCATTGCAGTTGTTGATGAGCAACAACGATTTGGAGTCCATCAAAGACTTTTACTAGCAAACAAAGGAAAAGCTGTAGATGTATTACTCATGACAGCTACTCCTATACCAAGAACATTGATGCTAGCTTTTTATGGTGAACTAGAAGAATCAACACTCACTGAAAAACCAAAGGGGCACAATCCCGTTGACACACGATTAATATCTTTGAATCGAATAGAAGATGTCTATAAAGCCATTGGAAGAAAGCTATCAAAAGGGGCTAAAATATTTTGGGTCTGTCCTCTAATTGAAGAATCTAAAAAGCTCGATATCTCTGCTGCAACTGATCGACATAAAGAACTACAATCTATTTTTGGAGATAACGTAGGCCTAATACACGGACAAATGTCTCAAGAGAAAAAACTTCATACAATGTCCAAGTTTGCAACTAGCAAGATGGGTGTTGATAAAAATAATACCGATTCATTGGACCTTCTTGTGTCTACCACCGTAATAGAAGTAGGCGTTGATATCCCTGAAGCCAGCATTATGGTAATTGAACATGCAGAACGCTTCGGTCTTTCCCAATTACATCAACTTAGGGGACGCATCGGACGTGATGGCCAAAAATCAACCTGTTTGCTTTTGTACTCTAATAACCTAGGAGAGACTGCAAAGTCTCGACTCACAATATTAAGAAACACCAACGATGGGTTTCTCATTGCTGAAGAAGATCTAAAACTTCGTGGTAGTGGAGACTTATTGGGCACACAACAATCTGGGTTTCCAGAATTTCGGGTGGCCAGTATAGAGGACCATAAACACCTGCTACCTCTAGCTAGAGATGAAGCAAAGCTTTTGATTAGCAGAGATCCTACTTTAACATCGTCTCGTGGCAATGCTCTTAAAACATTGTTGTATTTATTTCAAAGCGATGATTCCATTCGTTTAATTCAAGCAGGGTGATAACGTAAACTTCAAATCACTAAGTTACCTATATCTTCTCCTCAACACTTGATGAATTATCAATGGTTGGTAAATCACCTTTCGATCTATTAATTTTTATTTTTGTTTTTTCATCGTGAGATCTATTATCTGGTGGGGTGACTATCCCTCCTGATATAATCATTTTAATCCCCTCTTCTACCGTCATTGATAACTCAACTAATTCCTTTCTTGGTAAAAATAAAAGATACCCAGAAGTAGGATTCGGAGTAGTCGGTAAAAAAACATTTACAACCTCATCCTCAGTGATGTTTTGAACCTCACCCTTTGTTTGTCCTGTAACAAAACCAATAGCCCAACTTCCTCGTCTTGGATATTCAAATAATACAACTTGTCTAAATGCATCGGACTGATTTGCAAGAACTGTTTCAACTATCTGTTTAGTTGCGGCGTAAATACTTCGAACAACGGGCATACGGCCCAGAAGATGCTCTCCTCCGCGAACAATCCATCTACCCAAAAGAACTCTGGTTAGTGCACCTATTATGATTAGGAAAACTACTAAAACAACTACGCCCAATCCCGGTATTGCAAATGGAACATATGTATTAGGGTTATAAGTAGCAGGAATCAGTGGAGTAACTCTTGAATCAATAAAACTAAGAACCAACCAACTTAACCAGAAAGTTATTCCCACGGGAGCAACAACGAGAAGCCCAGCAAAAAAATACCCTCGCATTTTTGCCAATGCTCCTATTTGTCTTTTTTTAGGTTGAATAGCCATAATAGATCTCAGTCTATTAGAAAAAGTTAAAGATTTAATACTAAAGAAATTATATATGTTTCTTATATGAAGATAAAATTCTTTTGTACTACTTCTTAAAGTCTGGTGCGGCTGAGAGGACTCGAACCTCCACGAGCTTTCGCTCACTAGCACCTGAAGCTAACGCGTCTACCAATTCCGCCACAGCCGCAATAATTAAACTATTATCTAATTGAGATAATTTAACAGGCACATATTTCAAGTTGTAGGTTCATCATATTTCTAATGGTGCGGCAGAGAGGACTTGAACCTCCACGGGGTTTCCCCCACAACGCCCTCAACGTTGCGCGTCTACCAATTCCGCCACTGCCGCAAAATCAGAAGACTAATTGTTTACCCGAAGGGGAAGTATGAGGCAACACTAATAAAAATGATTATATTCAAACAATAACACCACTTGCGTAGAGTCATAATATTGAGACATTATAGTATTAACATTAATCATTAGGTGATAGGTTCAGCATGACATTTAAATCTATCTTAGTACCTCTTGAAGAGAGCGAAAGTCTAGATTCAGTTTTATCCACCGCTCTAAAAGTAGCTCAAATGTTTAATAGTCACATTGAGGGTCTTTGCATAAGATCATCTCTAGCTGGAGCGATAGCCGTTGGCTTTGAAGGTGGAGTAGCTGCATTAGCAAGTACAGAAGAGCAGTTTGAGAGAGAACAAGATACAAGAATTGATCGATTAAAGACTTATTTTGATAAATTCGTTAGGAAAAACGGATTAAGTGAAGATGAATCTTCACCGATTGCGGGTCCTTCTGCTACTTGGGTTGAAAGTGAAACAACAGGATTAGGCTTATATGGTCAATATGGAAGATTTTTTGATTTAATAGTTGTAGGCAGACCGACCCCAGGAATTCTTGCACCAGCCATGAACACTCTCGAAACTGTATTATTTGATACTGGTCGTCCTGTGCTTATAGCCCCTCCCACAGCTACGAAAACTATAGCCAAGAATATCTTGGTGGCATGGAATGGTAGCTCTGAGACAGCGCGGGCGATTGCATTGGCTGCACCTATGATGGCTGGAGCCCAGAGAATTACAATCGTTAGTGTTGAGGGTGCTACAGTACCAGGTCCTAGCGGAACCCAAATAGCACAGAATTTAGAAAGACATGGGTTACATGTAGAAGTAATTAATATTAGTGAAAAGCATTCTCCCGCAGCTGCTGGTAAAATCTTTCTTGATAAAGCCAAAGAAACCAACGCTGATCTTTTAATTAAAGGTGGGTATACACAAAGTCGTCTTCGACAGATGATATTTGGTGGGGCAACGAACCATATTCTAAACGAATCTCAAGTGCCTATCTTTATGACACATTAGTCTATTTCGTTGATACGACAGAAAAGTGTTTGATTAGTCTATCATTTTTCTTAGTTTTTTTATGGCAGAACTGGGTGAATTAAGAACAGGAACGTCTACAACATTTGAAACTACATTTGTTGCACGGGACAATGTAAACTGCGATAGAATTATAACATCACAATTATTAATTTCTGCTGCTTGTTTTGAAACTAATTCATCATGAAGTTCAGTGTTTCCTGATGCTAAAGCATCAAATGCTCCTTCAATAACATGTGGGGAAATTTGAACTATTTTATCTTTACCATGGGCGATATATTTTATTTCTTCCGATATAGTTGGTATAGTTGCACCAACAGTGGCAAGAACAGCTATATCTGAACCAATTTCAATTGCCTCCTCAATCATAGCATCATTCGGTTTTAAAAGTGGAATATCAAACCTTTCTATACACGAGTCTATGCACTCACCAAAAGCTGAACATGAATATAATACACCCTCAGCTCCTCGTTCCACTAAGTGCTCAGTCAAATACAGAAATGCTTGATGCATAGCAGGAACAACGTGACCAGTGTCACGGACCCAATTAAATAAACCATCTTCAAGTAGGTTAGTGATTTCAGCTTCTGGCCATTCATTTTTAAATGATGATACAGCAGAAGCCATAGCGTCTTTGTGAACGTGAAAAAGGGCGATATTTGTAGATTTTGTCATAATAATCTCATTTAGCCTATAAGATTTCAAAAATAGCTATTGTGTTAAGAATTCGTATATATAAACAGCTTTTTACAAAACTAATTACAAAAACAAAAGAGCCAATAGGCACTTAAATTTAACATTCTAATCATGTAGTCTTTTTTATTTTAATTCTGGCGATTTAATTGAACACTATCTAATAAAAATATAAAATATGTATAAGTCGATCCTATTTTGTTTGATATTATTTGAGGAGAAACATTGTGGCTAAATCAAAAAAGTACATGGACCAACAATCAAAAACTAACATTCGAGATGGAATGCGTATTGACTGGGATGTTCCAATTCCAATGGATGACGAAATAGTTCTACGTTGCGATGTCTTTCGGCCAATAGAAGATGGGAAGTACCCAGTAATCATGACTATGGGCCCCTATGGGAAATATCTTCATTTTGAAGATCTGTATGAAGAACAATATACAAACATGATGGAAAATCATCCCGACGTTCCTGCTGGAACAACTAATAAATACCAGAATTGGGAAGTAGTTGATCCCGAAAAGTGGGTTCCAGATAATTATGTTGTAATTAGGGTAGACTCTAGAGGAGCTGGAAGATCGCCAGGTGTAATTGATATTTGGTCACTCCGGGAGGCCGAAGATTTAGCAATAGCTATTGATTGGGCTGGTGTTCAAGATTGGTCAAATGGAAAAGTCGGACTTAATGGAATTTCTTATTACGCTGAAAACCAATGGCAAACCGCTGCTCTTCAACCGAAACATTTAGCTGCAATTTGCCCTTGGGAAGGAGCAGCTGATTTTTATAGGGATATGGCATATCAAGGGGGAATTTTTTGCAATGGGTTTTCTCATGATTGGCCCCCTCATCAAATATATTCTGTTCAGCACGGAAAAGGTATAAATGGATTCAAAAGTCGCATGAATGGAGATTGGGTATCAGGTCCTATTACATTAACAGAAGAAGAGCTTGGTCGTAATCGTGTCGACTTTTATGAAGAGACCCTGGCTCGTAAATTAGATAGCGACGAGTATTGGCAATCACGTATGCCATATTGGTCCAAAGTAAAATTTGCA
>JAKUPN010000023.1 GCA_022449545.1 Alphaproteobacteria bacterium
GTGTTCTGTGATATTAAACATTGCTTTGGACCCGGTCGGAAACTGGGCCCAACGAATTGGTATATCCTATTCAAGTTATCAAGAGCTAGCATCCCTGCCTAGAATCTATGATTTAATTCAAGAGGAAATTGAACAGGTAAATGATGAACTTTCCAAAGAGGCTGATCTTGCAGGAGCCCAAATCAAACGCTTTCTTATTTTGCATAAAGAACTGCATGCTGACGATGGTGAATTGACGAGAACACGAAAAATTAAACGAGGCTTTATAGCTGAAAAATATAATCTCTTGGTAGATGCTTTATATGCAGAGGATGATCATTGCAAAATTACAACGGAGCTAACTTTTGAGGATGGCCGAAAAGGGATGGTTTCTGCTGATTTGATTATTCGTACAATTAACAATTCTAATAAACTTGCAGCAGAATAATATTATGAATGAAACAGCTGCTCCATCTAATGAAGAAACTAATAAAAATGGAAGCTCAGATTTGGAGAAGAATACTACATTTGAAACTTTATTAGAGGTCCATAACATCTCTCTCTCATTTGGCGGTGTGCATGCTCTAGATGAAGTAAGCTTCGACATCAGAAAGGGTGAAATTAGAGCTATTATCGGACCGAACGGGGCCGGAAAATCTTCGATGCTAAATGTGATAAATGGTTTTTATCACCCTCAGAAAGGGTCCATCACATATAAGGGAAATGAAAGAAAAAAAATGAGCCCACAGGTGGCTGCGTCTCAAGGAATAGCGAGGACTTTTCAAAATATAGCTCTATTTCGAGGTATGACTACACTAGATAATATTATGACTGGGCGTAACCTAAAAATGAAAAAAGGTATTTTTTGGCAGATGCTCCACTGGGGTCCAGCGCGCAATGAAGAAATTCATCATAGAGAGATTGCTGAACATGTAATCGATTTTCTTGAAATAGAACCTATTCGAAAGACGCCAGTTGGACGATTGCCATATGGGCTTCAAAAGAGAGTTGAATTAGGAAGAGCCCTCGCTGCGCAGCCTGATTTACTGCTTCTGGATGAACCAATGGCGGGCATGAATGTAGAAGAAAAAGAAGACATGTGTAGGTTTATTATTGATGTCAACGAGGAGTTTGGTACTACCATAGCTCTTATTGAACACGATATGGGAGTGGTGATGGACCTTTCAGACCGGGTTGTTGTTTTGAATTATGGTAAGAAGATTGCAGATGGTACGCCCGACTTTGTTCGCGCCGACCAGGGCGTTGTTGATGCATATTTAGGTGTTAGTGAGAAGTAAAGTATTTTGGATATGGAAATAATAAATTTCTTAAATTTAGTTTTCTTGGCTCCATTTGTTGAAATGGTTTCCTATCCAATATTTTTTAGTGAAGTTATTATCAGTGGGCTTTTAACTGGAGTTATGTACTCTTTAGTTGCCCTAGGATTTGTGCTCATTTTTAAAGCATCGGGTGTATTTAATTTTGCTCAGGGAGCAATGGTTCTTTTTGCTGCTCTTACACTAGTAGGATTAATGGAACACGGCTTTCCAATATGGGCCGCTTTAATTTCAACTATAATTGTTCTGATAGCTTTAGCTTTTGTAGTTGAACGATTCATGTTGCGTTACCTTATTAATCAAGAGGACATAATATTATTTATGGCTACAATAGGCCTAACCTTCTTGATTCAGGGTTTTGGAGAGACGATTTGGGGGAGTAATGTCAAGCCCCTGGACCTCGGTATACCAAGCGAATCTTTTGAGGTAGGAGGGCTTCTTCTTAATGAATTTGATTTATTTGCTGCAGGATCAGGAGCAATTCTGGTGGCGGTTTTAGCGGTATTTTTTCATTATACTCGGATTGGAAGAGCTTTAAGAGCTGTTGCCGATGATCATCAAGCAGCCATGGCTGTTGGTATTCCCCTAAAAAATATATGGATAATCGTATGGTCAGTTGCTGGATTTGTTGGATTGGTGGCTGGTATTATGTGGGGGGCCAAGAGCGGGGTTCAGTTTTCTTTGTCGCTTATTGCCTTAAAAGCACTTCCAGTACTCATACTTGGTGGTTTTACTTCTGTTCCTGGCGCGATAGTCGGTGGTTTAATTATTGGGGTTGGTGAAAAAATAGCCGAAATATACTGGGGGCCACTAGTGGGTGGTGCAATTGAAAACTGGTTTGCCTATGTGCTAGCTCTTGCTTTTTTGTTGTTTAGACCGCAAGGCCTGTTTGGTGAACGTATAATAGAGCGGGTTTAACAAGGACATATGTTTTATCGAGAGACAGGTCAATTTAAATCAAGTTATAAGGCTGATCAGGCAATATTCCCGCTATCTCAGGATCGTTGGTTTATTTTGTTCTTAATTATAATTGCCTTTTTAGTCATTCCATTGACAGCAAGTGAATATTTACTTCAAGCGGTAATGATCCCACTTTTAATCTTTTCTTTGGCTTCTATAGGACTTAATCTTTTAGTTGGGTATGCAGGTCAGCTATCTCTAGGAACAGGAGGTTTCATGGCGGTAGGCGCATATATGACCTACAAACTAACTACTGCATTTCCAGAAATTAATATTATTATAGTATTTATTTTAGCTGGCCTCATATCTGCATGTGTTGGTCTTCTCTTTGGTATTCCAAGCCTACGAATAAAGGGGTTTTATTTAGCTGTTGCCACTTTAGCCTCTCAATTTTTTCTTGTTTGGATGTTTAATAAAGTTGCTTGGTTTTATAATTATAACTCATCTGGTACAATTACGGCTCCTCCTAGAGAACTTTTCGGTATTACAGTCACCGGGCCAACGGCGACGGCTGAAACCCGTTATATTGTTGTTTTAGCTATAGTGTGCGTCTTTGCTCTAATTGCTAAAAATTTAGTCCGTGGTCGGTTAGGGCGTTCTTGGATGGCGGTTCGTGACATGGATATTGCTGCCGAAATAATAGGAATCCGTCCATTTCAGACGAAACTAATAGCTTTTTCAATAAGCTCTTTTTATTGTGGCTTGGCAGGCGCCCTAATGGTGTTCCTATGGCTCGGGAGTGCTGAGACCGAGGCCTTTTCTATAAATGAATCATTTTATGTGTTGTTTATGATCATCATAGGTGGTCTTGGGAGTATCCTAGGTTCATTCCTCGGGGCTACATTTATTGTTTGTGTGCCAATTTTGTTGACTAATGCTCCTCAGCTGTTTGGACTGTCAATGCCTATAGATTTACAAAAACACATTGAAATTATGCTTTTTGGTTTTTTAATTGTTTTCTTTCTTATCGTTGAACCACATGGTCTGGCAAGGCTCTGGCAGATAGCAAAAGAGAAACTTAGATTGTGGCCTTTCCCTTATTAGACCTTAAGATGCAGACACGTATAGTATTTATATAATGTTAATAGATTACTTGTTTAAAAAAATAGTGTTTAATAAATGAACTCAATAAAAGGGAGGTAATAGAATATGTTACGCAATATTTTGTTAGCTCTGGTCGGAGCTGTTGTCGCGATGACCGGAATTTCATCGACCACTGTACAGGTGGCCGCGGATGAACAATTTATTCCTATGTTGGTTTATCGCACTGGGCCTTATGCGCCGAGTGGTATTCCTGTAGCTAATGGATTCCGTGATTATTATACTATGATTAATAATCGCGATGGCGGTATAAACGGAGTCAAAGTTACATTTGAAGAGTGTGAGACTGAGTATAACACTAAATTAGGAGTTGAGTGTTATGAGAAGCTTAAGAACAAAGGTTCTACAGGAGCTTCTTTGGTTAATCCATTTTCAACTGGTATTACTTATCAGTTAATTCCTAAAGCTTCTGTTGATGAAGTTCCGATTTTGTCTATGGGATACGGGCGGACTGCAGCTGCAGATGGCCGCGTTTTTAAGTGGGTTTTCAACTTTCCTACAACCTACTGGAGTCAAGCTTCTGCATTTATCCGTTATGTTGCTCAACAAGAAGGCGGTGAATCAAAACTAAAAGGAAAAAAGATTGCTCACGTATATCATAACTCCGCATATGGTAAGGAAGCTAATCCAACCTTAAAAGCCCTGGCTAGTAAGTACGGTTATGAGCTGATTCTCTTGGCTGTAGATCATCCTGGGCAGGAACAAAAAGCTACGTGGTTGCAGATTAGACGCGCTAAACCTGATTGGGTATTTATGTCGGGATGGGGCGTGATGAACCAAGTAGCAGTTAAGGAAGCTGCTTCTATTAAATATCCGATGGATCATTTTGTTGGCAATTGGTGGTCGGGCTCCGATGCTGATGTTGTACCTGCTGCTGCCGGTGCAAAAGGATATAAATCTGCCACATTCCATTCGCCACGAAGCGACTATCCCGTACATAAGGATATAATGAAACATGTATATGGAGGTGATCAATCCAAGGCCAAATCTAATAGCTTCGGAGAGGTTCTGTATAATCGGGCCGTTGTGAATGCTATGTTTGCTGTTGAGGCTATTCGTACAGCTCAAGGCAAGTTTGGTAAACGCGCACTAAAAGGATCCGAAGTAAGATGGGGACTTGAAAATTTGAATCTTACGGAGGCTCGTTTGAAAGAAATTGGCATGGAAGGTTTCACTAAACCCGTTAAAGTTAGTTGTAAAGATCATGAAACTGGCGGGCCAATCATTATCCAACAATGGGATGGTAGTAAGTGGAACATCGTAAGTGACTGGATTTCACCTATAAGAGAAGTAGTGAGACCTATGGTCGAAAAAGCTGCGGCTGCTTATGCTGCAGAAAATAAAATAACACCACGTAGTTGTTGATAAAAAACGGTTTAGTGGTGAATGACGTTTATAGAGAAAACTTACCTCCGGGGGCTGATGTAAACCAGCCCCCGGTTTTAAGTCTTAATAACGTAGAAGTTATATACGATCATGTTATTTTAGTTTTAAAGGGCGTTTCGTTAGAAGTGCCCAAAGGGCGGATAGTGACATTATTGGGTGCGAATGGGGCTGGAAAAACTACAACCTTAAAGGCAATTTCGAACCTGCTTAAAGCAGAAAGAGGCGATGTCACAAAAGGAACTATAGAGCTTGATGGTGAACGTGTTCAAAGTCTCTCGCCTAATGATCTTGTGAAACGGGGCGTTGTTCAGGTTATGGAAGGTCGGCACTGTTTTGAGCATTTAACGATCGAAGAAAATCTATTGGTTGGTTCGTATGTTCGGACCGACGGTGCGTCTGAGATCCGTTCTGATCTTGAAAAAGTTTATGATTATTTTCCCCGCTTGAAGGACCGTTCTAGTGCTCAGGCAGGGTATACATCGGGCGGTGAACAACAGATGTGTGCTTTGGGAAGAGCCCTTATGGCGAGGCCACGTGTTATTTTGTTAGATGAACCCTCGATGGGTTTAGCCCCGCAATTAGTTGAAGAAATTTTCGAAATAGTCGATAAGCTAAATAAACTTGAACAGGTTACATTTCTTTTAGCTGAGCAGAATACTAATATAGCACTTAGATATGCAGATTACGGTTACATCCTTGAAAATGGCAGGGTCGTCCTTGATGGTGACGCAAAATCCCTACGAAATAATGAAGACGTTAAAGAGTTTTACTTAGGCTTATCAACATCTGGCCGTCGAAGCTATCGTGAGGTCAAACACTATCGTAGGAAGAAGCGATGGCTTGCTTAATACTTTGTTATATTGATGTTTCTTAATCATAGGAAACAATTAGAAATATGGTCCATTTTGATGACAGCGAAGCAATAGACCCTGAAATACGTGAGGTTACATTATTTTTTGATTTGGCTGCACAAATTGACCACGCAATAAAATACTCAGAATATTATTCTGCCATTTTAGGTAACATTAACTCAAAAGAAATTGTTGATAGGGAGAGTTTTGCTCGATTGCCAGTTTTAAAAAAAGCTGATTTAGTAGATATACAGAGGAAGAGGCCACCATTCGGGGGCTTATTAACGAACAAAATATCCGAGTATCCAAATTTATATAGTTCACCTGGGCCTATATATGAGCCGCAGGGAAAAGGTGATGATTACTGGAGGGTTGCCAGAGCGCTTTTTGCTGCTGGTTTTCGTTCGGGAGATATTTTACACAATAGTTTTTCATATCACCTTACCCCCGCAGGACAGATGCTCTCCTCGGGAGCCCAGTTTCTAGGGTGTTCTGTTATTCCCGCGGGCCCAGATAATACCGAGCAGCAAGTCCAGGTAATAAAGGATCTCAGACCAACTGGATATACAGGAACACCTGACTATCTTAAAATTCTATTAGATAAGGCAGATGAAATGGATTCTGATGCTTCTTCGATTACTAAAGCATTAGTCTCAGGCTCTGCTCTTCCGTCTTCCCTAAGAAAAGAGATTAGTGAAAGAGGAATAAAGGTTTCTCAGTGCTATGCCACAGCCGAGGCAGGACTAATTGCATACGAAACGCATTCTGAAGGTAGTTTATGTGAAGGAATGATTATTGCTGAAGGTATCTTTGTTGAGATTGTTCGTCCAGGGACTGGAGACCCTGTTCCTGATGGTGAAGTTGGAGAGCTTTTAGTATCAACATTCAATAGGGATTATCCTCTAATCAGGCTTTCCACGGGAGACCTCTCGGCGATATTACCTGGGAAGAGCCCATGCGGTAGAACAAATAAACGCATAAAAGGGTGGTTAGGGCGTGCTGATCAAAAAATAAAAATAAAAGGAATGTTTGTTAGCCCAGAGCAAATAGATATTATTTGTAAAAGACATCCTGAAATAATACGTGGTCGTCTTTTGGTAAATCGTAAAAATCAAAAAGATGAGATGGTTTTCAGATGTGAGACTGAGTCTAGAGATAACTCTATTGCCAAATCGATTATTGCAACTATAGCATCTGTCACTAAGCTGAAGTCAAAAGTAGAGCTATTGAATCCAGATGTTTTGCCGAATGATGGCAAGGTTATTGACGATCAGAGACCTATCGAGTAATTCCGTATAATAAAGTTTTTACTTCCGTTTAAATGGAACTCAAATGAATCCAAATAGATTTGGTAGAAAAGTCGTAACTCATTCAAAGGAAAATTTATGCGTGTAGCTATCGTTAATCAACCAGGTATTAAAAACCTGTCTATAGTGGACAGGCCTGATCCAGAAGCCGGGCCTGGTGAAGTTTTGGTGCGTATGCGTGCTGCCACATTAAATTATCGTGATTTGCTTACAGTAGAAGGCGGCTATGGTTCGAAACAAAGGACAACAGACTTTATTCCATTGTCTGATGGAGCCGGAGAAGTCATATCCATTGGTAAAGGTGTGAAACGTTTTAAAACGGGTGATCGCGTGGTTGGTAATTTTTTTCAGGAATGGTTGGCAGGTGAACCCGATCATGAAAACATGAAATCTGGTCTCGGGGGGGTTATAGACGGCGTTGCATCAGAGTACAGAACCTTTCCTGAGTATGGTTTATGTCATACCCCTGATCATCTGACCGATGTAGAAGCGGCTTCTCTTCCCTGTGCTGGCCTTACTGCATGGAGTGCTGTCATTGATCAAGCTAAAACAAATCCTGGGGATATTGTTCTAACCCAGGGAACGGGGGGTGTATCTGTCTTTGCTGCTCAATTTGCTATATTGGCTGGGGCTGTTGTAATCGGTACATCTTCCTCTAATGAAAAGCTTCAACGTTTAAAAGCTTTGGGTGTTGATCACACTATTAATTACACCGAAACCCCTGAATGGGCCAGAAATGCTAGAAAAATAAGTGATGGTAGAGGCGTTGATGTGGTTGTAGAGGTTGGAGGTGCCGGTACTCTGGATCAATCGATTAAAGCTCTTAGGCCTGGGGGGGTTGCGTGCTTAATTGGTGTTCTATCTGGCTCAAACCATGATTTTCGATTACCTCTTGTTGTTACTCGTAAAATTCGAATGGAAGGAGTAACTTGCGGAAATCGAGAACAATTTGAGTCTATGCTATCAGCTATCAAACAGCATAATTTGAGGCCTGCTCTAGATGAAAAAACATTTTCTTTAGAAGAAATTGTATCGGCTTTTGAATATATGCGAGCAGGCAAACATTTTGGAAAAGTTGCTATAGAGATGTAATTAATCCCCATTTTTTATTTTGAGGACTTTTCACTGCTAACGTGCGCCCGAGACGCTAATGCAGGTACCAGAGACATAAGAGGCACCCTCGGAGAGTAAAAATAAAATGGCCTCACCAACTTCATCAGCCTCACCAGCTCTTTTCATAGGAAGAGTTGGCCCAATCTTGTCAACTCTGCCCTTTGGCTGAATTTCTGTATCTATTACCCCAGGGCTTACAGAATTAACTCTTATTCCTTCCGCAGCGACCTCTTGCGCTAGACCCCAATTAAGTGAATCTACTGCCCCTTTGGAAGCTGCGTATGAAACATTTACGCCTGCCCCGCCCAATCGTGAGGAGGCAGAAGATACGTTGACGATAGCTCCTCCTTTACCGCCATGGATTGTTGACATTCTTTTTATTGCTTCTCTGCATGTTATAAACATGCCCGTTATATTCAATTCCCAAAGTTTTAAAAGATCCGCAGCTTTTACTTCATCGACGCGGCCATAGGGCCCTATAATACCTGCACTATTAACCAAATGGGTAACATCTCCCAGTTCTCTATCTATCGTCTTATAGAGTTCGACTACCTCAGATTCGTTACTAACATCTGCTTTCACAGCAATTGCGTTTGCTCCAGCTTTTTGACATTGTTCAACCACTTGATCAGCACGGGGCCGATTGTTCAGGTAGTTTACACAAATGTTTTTATATCCTTGTTTGGCAGCATTTATGCAGGTTGCTGCACCCAACCCTCGGCTACCACCTGTAACTAAAAGAACTTTTGACATTTCAAACTCTCCTTAACGACCTCAATTGGTCTAACTAATTGTATAGGGGGCTGAGACACAAACAAATAAAGTTATAATATTATATAAATAAACTGAATTAATTATTTTTCGTGTAAATTAAGATAGAACTAAGAGTGTATAAAAGATATTTAAAATTGCTATTAATCGAAAAGAAAAAAATATTATTTGTATATTCGTAATGTGAAAACTAGAAAGCTATATTAATATGATTCGTTTAGCGGCCAACATATCATATCTTTTCACTGAATTACCCTTGATTGACAGAATAGGCGCGGCAGCTGAAGTGGGTTTTTCCGGTGTGGAGATTTTGACACCCTATGAACATTCTACAAAAGAACTTAAGTCTAGGTTAGACGAATTTGATGTAGAGTGCGTCCTTATTAATACTCCTTACGGTGAAATTGCAGGCGGGCATACTGGCTTGGGGGCAATAGAAGGAAAGGAGAATGACTTTTATGAAGATATAAAAAAATCTTTAGATTATGCGCAAGAGATTGGGTGTACCAGAGTTCATGCACTTGCTGGTGTTCCTGAAAAAAATGCTAATATGGAGAAATGTAGAGAAATTTTCACAAGCAATTTGAGACTTATGGCTGAATTAGCGGATTCTGCCAATTCTACAGTACTAATTGAACCACTTAACATATTTGATTTTCCTGGCTATTTTTTAACTCATCAAGACCAGGCACATTCCATAGTAAATGATGTCGGATTAGATAATGTATTAGTTCAAATGGATTTTTATCACTGTCAAATTATGGAAGGCAATCTGGCCATAAACTTTAACACTCACCTAAACAAAATAGGCCATATTCAACTAGCTGGAGTCCCAGGACGAACTGAGCCCAACAAAGGGGAAATAAATTACCCGTATTTACTTCAGCTGATAGATGCTTCTGGGTATTCTGGATGGGTAGGGGCAGAATACTGCCCTGAAACATCAACTCTTTCAGGACTCAACTGGGCTCGATCCTATGGCATAAATAAATAGTCAATTTGATTTAAACTGTCATTACGAACCAAAGAACTACTTAGTTTTTAGTCAGGTTTAGCAAGCGGGCCGCATTTTCTCCCCAAACTAGAGCCTTGTCTTCATCAGATAGGTTTTCAACTGAGTTTATGTGTCCAACTGGATCGGGTTCAGCCATATCATATGGATAATCAGTGCCCATCATAATGTGATCAGCTCCCCAAGCCTCTATAAGATGCCTTAACTGTAGTTCTGTAAATACAACTGTATCAAAATAAAGCTTTTTTAAATAATACGACGGTGGATTTGGTAATTGTCCATGCACGTCATCTCTCGTGGGATAAGGATGATCAAACCTACCCCAATAGCCTGGTAAATAGCCTCCCCCGTGTGCGATACAGATTTTTAAACCAGGGAAACGCTCTAGATAACCATCAAAAATCAAATGCCCAATAGCTAACGAAGATTCCAATGGATGGCCTATTAAGTTTGTGAAATAATGATCCTTCATTCGGGATCCTTCTGTGGTTCCTATAGGATGCATAAATATCATCATGTCGAGCTCTTCTACCTTTGCGAAAAACTTTTCTAAGCCAGCTCTTGTTAATTCTTCTCCTTCAACATTAGTACCTATTTCCACACCCCGCATGTTGTATTCTTTGTGACAGCGTTCGAGTTCAGCAATTGCCATTTCTGGATGCTGTAATGGGACGGTGCACATTGGAGAAAATCGATCAGGATATTTTTCTCCTAGTTCACCTACTGTATTATTGGCAACGACGGACACATCTCTACCAAGTTCTGGATCTGCCCAATATGAGTAGTGGAATGGAGAGGGAGATATTGCCTGTATGTCTACACCACACGAATCCATGTCTTTGATACGTAGTTCAGGATCTGTCAGCTTAGGCATCAGAATATCGTTCTGTTCAATATTCAGTTCACGAGTTAGATCATTTGCAAAGTGTATAACGGGCATTTGTTCTATTTTCCATTTACCTTCAACCATAGTGTCACACTCAGGAACATGAACATGACAATGTATGTCTACTGTTAAATGTTTGTTTCCGTTTTTTATGGTTTGCGTGTGGCCATGATCAGTAGCTGGGGCCTGAGGAGCACATTTATAAAGCATCTTCTTCTCCGAAAGTGTTAGCTTTTAATAGATATTTATTATTAGTCATCTGTTGATATTAAGCCAGTAGAGAATGTTTGTCGTTAAAAATTCTCGTATTCAAAATTAAGAAACCTTGCTATTAAGTTTTATTTTGAGGATTCATTATTTTTCTCTTGTTGAGAACTCCATCCCTCAGGGTCTTTTAAGTATGATTCTACTATATCGAGTTCCTTTGGGGTATATAACTGTCTATCTCGTGCTACATCTAGTACATCCCACCAAGTTGCTAGGGCATGAAGTTTTACCCCAAGATTATTCATAGTTTCGGTGCTTTGAGGGAATATCCCGTAGTGAAACACCACATAAGTATCAGAAACTAGAGCTCCAGCATGACGCAGCGCTTCAATGAATTTTACTTTGGTGCCCCCATCAGTTGTTAGATCCTCTACTAAAAGAACACGGGTTCGTTCCGGCAAATCTCCTTCGATCTGTGCCATCCGGGCAAATCCTTTAGGTTGCTTCCGAACGTAAATCATAGGTTTTTTCAATTCATCTGCAATCCATGCAGAAAAAGGGATACCTGCAGTTTCTCCTCCAGCCACGACATCAATTTTATCTAATTGTGATTCACGTTTAAGCAACTCTACAGCTAAGTTTGTGAGTTCTTTTCGCTCTTCAGGGAAAGAGATTATTCGTCTGCAGTCAATATAGCTTGGGCTTTTTCGACCAGACGTGAAAGTATACGGATTATTGGGTCTAAAATTCACAGCCTCAATATCAATTAAGATTTCAGCTGCTCGAATAGCTGCTAAACGCGAAGCCTCGTTGGTATGAGTAAGATCTTTTGGTCTGGACATAGCCCGATTCCTCTTTCAGGAGGTGAAGATAAATAATACTATAAGCAAATAAGTAGAGTCGTTTTTGCGTGATATTAGAACTAGTTTGGATTCATTTAAACTAATTATGGAAAATTCCATGGTATTTTTTTTAAAAAATATGACGTTTTATATTTTCGTTTTATTTTTATTGATCGCAAGTATTGATTTATCATCTCAAAAGAGTTTTGCCAGGCAATGGGAGGGCCGTGTCTTGGCCAAAAGACTCAATGTGCGCAGTGGCCCCGGAGAAGGGTATCAAATAGTTGGAAAATTGCTTAAGGGTCAGAAAATTACAGCAGTAGACCGTAATGGTAGATGGATTAAAATAAACAGACTGGATAATAACCAATCAATTAGAAAACCAAATAAAGGAAGTTTATTGCAGGAGGTTTGGGTCCACAGGGCATATGTATGGTTACCTAAAGATTTTCTTCTTCCTGCCTTTGGAAGAGCCGAAAATAAATTTATTGACTGGGCAATTGCTCGGGGTGATCTATATGAAATATCCATTAAAGGGTCAGATCGATTATCAATATTATTAGCAGAACGAATAAATAAAGAAAGAGGGCCGAAAATAGCGTATGAGGTGGGGTGTGCTTATAAGGATCAATTGAATCTGGAGAAGAAAATAACCGTCACAGTTTGGGGTGAAAAGGGAACAGGAAAAAGCTGGATAGCTCAGATCACTTGTCCATAAAATATATAGGTAAACTAATTTAATAGTTTATTAGCCATCCAATCAGCCATCATGGGCCTGACCAAAGCAGGCATATTATCACAACAGTGATTACCTCCCTTATAAACTATTAGCTCAGCATTCTTACCGATTGTTGCTGCAGTTCTCTCAGCCTCACTTAAGGGACAAATTTCATCTTTGTCACTATGAACAACTAAGACCGGACAAGATATTTTTTCGGCAGAACCGGTTAAAGTAAAATCACGTGATATTTCTCTTGCTTGCGAACGACTTTTAGCTCCAAAGGAAAATTCCAGTATATCAAGGAGCGTGTCTGAGGAATCATCCCAGAACGTGAACATATCAAAATAACCTCCGAGAGCTATACAAGCCTTTATACGTTCGTCATGAGCTGCTACTCTGGGGGCTGCATATCCACCCATGCTGCGTCCCCATATGCCGAATTTATCTTTATTAAGTTCGGGTCTAGATTCTAGGTAATCAAGAACTGCCCCTACTGGAGATTCAAAATCAGGTCGTAGTTTCATTTTTTGCCAAGTCATTCCCTGTCCGGGTCCGTCATACGCGCAGGTCGCTAATCCCCTTCGCAGAAACTCATTCTCTAATGTAAAAAACTCTTCTTTAGTGGAGTCAGCTCCAGCATTTAAAAGTACACAGGGTAGGGAGTGGCCATTAAAATTTAAGGGGAATCTAAGATTACCTGGAAACTCAATACCTTCAAAAGTTATTGAGATGCGCTCACTGGGTGGCTGTAAATACTGCATAGCCTTGAGATACGCTTCGCGCTGGAGTGTTTGGACACGTAATTTCTCAGATGGGTTTTCAACATTGCCAGCCTGACCAGTATGAAATGATATAGCAGCGCGAAAAAATGCCTCTCCAGCTGTTTCTAAATTTCCCGCTTTAAATGCTATTTCTGCACGATTTTCGTGCCGACGACCAGTTTCTTCCCAACCTTTAGACCAATCTGATACTTCGCTCATATTATTGATTACACTAATCGCATCATTATAATCAACGCCAGAACCTATTAATCGCGGCAAGCGACTAATTAAGTGATCTTTGGTCTCTTGGTCTGTCATTTTAGCCCTCTTTGTCCTATCAATTTATCATATAAAAACTATACGCAATTTAAGCGCTCATGATTAATAAAAATTTAATTTTTGTCTATCTACGTTGAGCATTAATATCCGTATAAGCGTATACAGCGTTAGCCGTTGCTATCAAATTATTGAGTTCGTCCTTTACTTCTGCGCTAGAAAAATAAATTTTTCTACCCGCCTTAACAATTTTTGCTTCGCAGATTAATGTTTCTCCTTTGGGTCGACCAACAAAGTTTGTTGTTAGGGAAACAGTTACGTTTCCTCTGCGTTTATCAGGGTCGGGTTCGTAAACTCCACAAAAACCTGTTGCAGCATCGATCAGAGCAGTCATGGTACCACCATGAACTCCACCCTGCCTGTTTCTATGCATATCTGTTAAATTTACTCTAATTTCGGCGTAACCTTCTTCCCATCCAGTGAGAAGAAAGTTTAAGTGGCCATTAAGGCCTTCTTTTAAGTCGCGAGGTAAAAATTGTGTCATTTTGCTTCCAACGAGGTTAATTAAACTCTTTCTTTTATTACTTATAATAATATGATCATTTTCCTGTAGATAATTCCATGGTTAAAATAGTCATTAGTTTAGGGAAGATATACGGAGGATAATAATATTTTAGGAGATATACAAATCAGGCGTGCAATTAAAAGCCTCGAGGGCTCCTTGATTAGAGAAGTTGCTGAGCTAAATATTGGCAGGGATGACGTAATCCCATTATGGTTTGGCGAACCAAATGAAGCTACTCCTGATTTTATTAAACAAGCTGCCATTGATGCATTGGAGGGAGACCAAGTATTTTATGCTCAGAACAGAGGTGTTCCCTCTCTACGCGAAGCCTTATCTGTCTATGTAAGTGATTTGCATTCCCGGACAATTGGTATTGATCGCTTAACGGTAACGGCATCAGGAATGAATGCAATAATGCTTGTTTCCCAAGCATTGATAGACAAGGGCGATAATATGGTCGTTGTTGGTCCGGTATGGCCAAACTGTTGCCAGACCGTCCAGGTAATGGGTGGAGAGGCTCGTCAGGTGGCTTTAAGGCCAGATGAGAATGGTCTTTGGCAACTAGATATTGATGCCTTATTTGATCTTTGCGATGACAGAACAAGGGCAGTTTTCGTAAATTCTCCGGGAAATCCTACTGGTTGGGTAATGAAATCTTCTGAACAACGAGTCTTGTTAGACGAGTGCAAAAAAAGAGGGATGTATGTGGTTGCTGATGAAGTCTATATCAGGCTGGCTTATGAGCAGCCAAGAGCTCCTTCATTTCTTGATATTTCACTTGCAGATGATCCATTAATTGTTATCAATAGCTTTTCTAAGACTTGGTCAATGACCGGTTGGCGATTAGGTTGGTTAACTCATCCTTCTGTGCTTGGAGATACTTTTTCCGTTCTTAATGAGTTCAATATAGCTTCTCCCACTACTTTTGTTCAGCATGCAGGTCTTACAGCTATAGAGGAAGGAGAAAAGTTTGTAGCTCAAATGGTTGAAGGCTACAGACAGAAACGTGATTTAGTTTTTCAAAGACTCAAAGCTATGCCAAGGGTTCGATTATCATGTCCTGAAGCGGCCTTTTACGCTTTCTTTAATGTCGACGGAATGATCGATAGTCTTGAATATTCTAAAGAATTAATTGAAACAACAGGGGTTGGACTAGCTCCTGGTCGGGCATTTGGTGAGGCAGGAGAGGGCTGGCTTCGTCTTTGTTTTGCCTCAGAACCAGATCTTTTATCACTTGCTCTAGATCGAATTGAACCAGCATTATCTTAATTTTTTGAGGAAAAATAATGAAAGTTGTTATTACTGGAGGCACTGGAATGTTAGGTCGGCGCCTGGCATTAAGACTTTTGGCTAACAGCGAGTTGATTGGGCATTCTGGAGATAAAGAGCGAATAGATCGGCTAATTCTTGTGGACGCATATGAACCGGTAGAACCGACACCTGCTGACCCAAGGGTTGAGATAATTAAAGCAGACATATGTGATCCTAAAGTTCTAGATAAAATAATTGATGATAATGTAGATTCAATTTTTCATTTTGCTGCAGTGGTAAGTGGCGGAGCTGAAGAAGATTTTAATTTGGGTTACAACGTAAATCTGGATGGAACGAGAAACCTTTTCGAGTCATGTAAAAAAGTTAATGCGACCCCTCGTGTCATATTCACTAGTTCATTGGCTGTTTACGGGGGTTTTCGTGATATAGTAGACGATACTCCACTATTACCTCAAAGCTCTTATGGTGCCCAGAAAGCAATTGGTGAGATCATGTTAAACGACTACACAAGAAAGGGTTTTCTTGATGGACGAAGTTTGAGGTTGCCCACAATAGTTGTCAGACCAGGAAAGCCAAATAGGGCTGCATCAGGTTTTGCCAGCTCTATACTTCGGGAACCCTTACAAGGATCTAAGGCTATTTGTCCTGTTAGCCCTGAAACACGAATGTTGATTTTATCTCCTAGACGTGCAGTTCAAGCTTTTATAGATGTCCATAACGCAGAATCTGATCACTTAGGGTTTAGAAGAGGGGTCATGATGAACGGCATTTCGCCTTCGATTGGTGAGATGGTTTTTGCTCTAAAAGACATTGCTGGTTCAAAGATCGCTGATCGTATTATATGGAAACCCGATAGTGAAATTCAGCGAATGGTAGATAGTTGGCCTTGGTTTGCTAATGGCATAATTGGCAGAGAATTAGGTTTTGAACCTGATGAGTCTATTGAAGAGGTTGTCCAAAGTTTCATAGAAGATGAACTAGATGGAAATATTCTTGTTTAAAGATCTGTCTCTGCATTTACCAATGAAATTAAGGGTAAACCTAATCTATCTCGACCTCCAAGTTTGCTCAGTTCGATTATGAAGGCTGCACTAATGACGTTTGCTCCCATTCTGCGTAATAGTTTTGTAGTGGCTATTGCTGTGCCGCCTGTAGCTAAAACATCGTCGATAACTATTACATTATCGCCTTCTGACACTGCGTCAGTTTGTATCTCTAACGTATCAAAACCATATTCAAGACCGTAATTCTGAGAGACTGTGGAGCCAGGTAACTTACCCTTTTTACGAACCATTACAAGAGCATGTTCAAGCTCAATGGCCAATGGGGCTGCAACTAAAAACCCTCTACTTTCGATACCGATGATTTTGTTTATATCATATTGTTTGATTCTTTTAGCCAGGGAACGAATTGTATATTTCCAGGCCTTTGGATTGCCCAATAAAGTTGAAATGTCATAGAAAAGGACCCCTGGTTCGGGGTGATCCCTAATAGTTCTGATATGTTCAAGTATTTCCATGTTTAATATATTTTTCCATTTTATAGCTTTGCTCTTATTGCATCTTAAAGATATATCGATTAAAGCGCTAACTGATAGAAAATTCATATTTAGTGACGCTTAAAGTTGAAAGACGAATATAATGAAAGAAAGAAGTATATATTTCATTTTTTATAACATACGGTCTAATTTAACTTCTATTGTGTTCGTCCTTTTTCTTGTTGCAGGCATGCTGAGCCCAATAAAAATTGGTCAAGCAAATGAAGGTGCACCACTTATTATTTCATCCGGTAATATTTCGGGAGCTTACTTCCTTACTTCAGGAGCGGTATGCCATTTATTAAATGGCCTCCGACAAAAACCTCAACAGATATGCGCTGTAGTTCCAGGGACTGGATCATTAGAAAGCATTGAATTACTGAGGGAAAGAAGGGTGGACTTTGCTATAGTTCAATCGGACTGGCAATATTGGGCCTTTAAAGGAGCAAATTTTTTTAAAAACCCAACACCTTTTCAAGGTTTAAGGTCAGTAGTTTCTTTTTACACAGAGCCACTTATCATAGCAGTCAGAAAAGGAGGAGGTGTTAAAAGCTTAGATGACTTAGGAGGTTTGAAAATAAGCATTGGTCCGCCTAATAGTGCTGCTAGGGGAATGATGGAAGCGCTTATGAACAGTCTGGAGTGGTCGTTTACTAGCTTTAATGAAATTCATGAAATGGCTATAGAAGAGCAATCATCCGCGCTCTGTAATAATCAAATAGATGCCGCTATTTATGCAACAGGAAGCCCATCATCTACTTTAATAAATTTGACAAACAAATGTGGAATATCATTTTTGCCTATAAGCGGCCCAGACATTAAAAAATTACTGCACAATAAAACCTTCTATCAAGAAGCGATAATACCGTCAGATGTGTATAAAGGAATCAACAGTGAGGTTCCGAGTTTTGGAATTGGACCGGTTTTGGTTACTCGAAAAGACGTATCAGGTATTAAAGTTGAAATGATTATTGAAGCAATGTTTAGTAACTTAGATTCTTTTCGTAAACTTCATCCCGCACTAACTTGGCTAAAAGAAGAAAAAATGAAAGTTCAAGGCATGTCCGCTCCTTTGCATTCGGCAGCATCTTTGTTTTTTTCTCTCCCTAATCGATAATTAAAAGTTGAATGAATTCATTTTATTAAAAAATGATCTTTTCTGTATCGTTGCTATAATCACTTCGGGTGTGTATAGAGACGCCGCCAGTCGGGGAGTAGCTCAGCCTGGTAGAGCACTACGTTCGGGACGTAGGGGTCGGAGGTTCGAATCCTCTCTCCCCGACCATTTATTGACCTTATGTGTTATGGTCTTGGCCAGTTTAAAGCTTATTTTTTAAGCTTTTTTTATTTAATAGTCCAAGTTTTGGAGACATCTCATGCTACGATTTATACCGATTTCAGTTAATTTATTTAGTGATTGGACGGCAAAAAAAACTGATCCATTAGTACAAACTCGATTTGGAAAGTTATTTCTGGCACTTGTCTTGGTTGGGCCTGTGACATTTTTACCAACCTTATATCAAGCTTGGACAGCACCTGATATCGATGCTCTACGCACATCTACTTGGCCACTTCTGATTATTGTTAACGTTTCCGCATTCATTGGCGTGGCGCACGAAGGAGACTGGCGCTTGAGATTGACGATGCTGGCATGGGTTATATTTATGATAATAATTTCATTAGCTGTTGTAGTTCGTTAATAGTCCTCGGGTTTTATAAATAACTACTTTTTATCAATAACAATAAATTTACCAATGAGTATATTTTCACAAATAAATAATAAAGTGTCATCCTTGAGTTGAATTTAGTATCAGTGTCGATAATTAAGATTTGGGAAACTTATTTTCTAGATCGGAATCAAATTTGCCATCTATTAGTACAAAAAGGACCTCGCACACTTGGTCTGATCTATTGCTCCAGGCATGATTAGTTCCGCATTGAACGACAGTATCACCCGATTTTAAATGAACTTCTTGATCGTCCAATACCATTGTAATTTCTCCAGACAAAATAATGGCATAATCAATCGTTTCAGTTCGGTGCATAAGCGGGTGATGTCCTCCTCTTCCAAATGTGGAGGCAGGTTCATTACCTAGGGCTCTAAAAGCTAACCTGGATTCTTCCGCGCTCATATTGCGGATCTGATCAGTTTCAGGAGCGAATCTATTAATTCTTATAACAGTGCCCTTGGATTCTGGCATTTGTCTTCTCGGGCCCAGTGTTGTTTCTCCAAACTCAGCAAGTATTTTGGTTGGTGTAGAGGAGGTTCTCCAAATATCGGTAGAAGTATCATCCGGATTGAGAGGGTTAACATGAACAAAAGGCGCTGGGCCATCCATTGCTACTGTAGCCTCACCTTTGTGATTATGGCCTGTAACTACACGTCGAATTTGACCTGACATAAAGACCTCCAATTCATTTTATATTTATGAGGTAATGTGACGTTAAGATTAGGCAATGTATTAAATTACGACAAGCTTATGTTTCTATTTCTTTTATTATATTGTTATAACCTATTTAGTTAAGACAATCATACTCCAAGTGCAGGACTAGCTTTAAACTTTTGTCTGGTTTTTAAGATAAAAAATGTCCAGGATATATTTTTGGTTAGCGCTATTGAAAAGAGATTTAATAGAGGGCTTTGGCCCTGGGTGTTCCTTGTTGCGGGGGCCTTTGTCGTTTCTACAAATCATGTCCTAGGTCGTTATGTAGGGGGAGAAATACCACCTATTGGTCTTGCATTTTGGAGGGTCACTGTCGGAGCCCTGGTGTTATTACCATTCGCGTGGAAGGATATTTTAGAGCAACGTTTTGTAATTTTAAAAGAATGGAAATTATTTTTTTTAATGGCAATTCTTTTTATGCCAATGGGCAATGCTATGGTTTATTTGGGTTATAACTTTAGTACCGCACTAAATGGAGGAATTATTGCGACTTCCCAGCCTGCAACAACGGTTTTTCTTGCTTGGTTAATTCTTAACCACACTGTTAATCGAAAACAAATTATTGGAGTGTTAATTGCAGCTTTTGGTGTATTAATTATTTTAAGTAAGGGTGACTTATTAGCTTTAAGCTCTCTAACGTTTAATAAGGGTGACTTAATGTTACTTGTGGCCACAACTTCGTTTTCGTTTTACACTATCCTATTGCGTAAAATACCATCGAGTATTGGGCCGATGTTAATTCTCGTAGTGATCCAGATTATTGGCATAATTGTATTGGCCCCATTTTATTTGTACGAATCGATCACCTATATGCCAGTTCCAACTAACGCTCTTTCAATTTTGGTAATAGCTTGGGTTGGTATAGTTATTGCTGTGATTGCAGTCGGACTGAGTAATATGTCAGTATTGGCTTTAGGCCCTGCAAAATCCAGTATTGGGCATTATTGTCGCGCTATATTCACTGCCGGATTAGCAATTATTTTACTTGATGAAGAAATGGAAATCTACCACTGGCTCTCGATTGGTCTAGTAATTATTGGGGTGGTTTTAATGAGCCGAGGGCATACACCAACAAGACGTACAGAAATATCTTGAAGTTCATATAGAAGTAGTTGTTTATGAATTAATATCAGATAAAAGATAACATTTAAAATGTTTATTAAATTCGAGAATATTATTTGTTTACAGGTCTAGACTTCGCGCTAAAAGTTCGATTACCTGCATCCATTGAGAAGTCTTCATCATTTGAGATACATGTTTGATAGGTTACTATTAAACAATTGATAGAAAAACAATTAAATAAGAGAATAGCTAGAAAAAATGTACGATTTGCAAATTAGCGAGGAACAGCTCGCAATCCGTGATACAGTAAGAGACTTTGTGGCTAATGAAATTACACCGGTAGCATTGCTGCCCAAGAGGTTAGAGCCTTTTGACCCGCCTCTACCAACTGCGGAGATTGAGAAAGCTGCTGAACTAGGTTTGAGAACTTTGTCCTTGTCAGAAGAGTCTGGAGGGGCAAATTCAGATAGCTTAACTCGATGCATTGTTGCTGAGGAACTGGCTTCTGGTGACGCAGACATTGCTGCTGTTTTAGCTGAAACTTCAGAACTTGCTGGTCCTTTATTTGATCGTGCTATGACCACTGAACAAAGAAACCTAATTTTACCAAAATTTATTGAGAATAATGATTTTCATTTAGCTGTTGCTCCTAGCAGAATGGCTAATCATTCTGCAATTGGTAATAGCTATCATCGGCACAAGGAGAAAAAGTCTGATATGGCCTTTAAGGCAACTGCTAAAGAAGGTGGTGGTTGGTTATTAAATGGTATTGGCACTCGAGTTTCTAACGCTTCAATTGCAAAACATAAACTGGTTGAGGCTCACACTGAAACGAGAAAATCAGTCATCTTAAAATAAAATGACCAACCTGGATCAAACATTGCAGACGTTAGTC
>JAKUPN010000024.1 GCA_022449545.1 Alphaproteobacteria bacterium
CCTGCTCGGATGTAACTGGTTTGTTTACATTTATGCAGTAAATACTGATCAAGTAATTGAAGCCAGCCTAGGGTACTATATTAACCCCTTATTAAATGTATTGATGGGATTTATCTTTTTAAGAGAAAGATTGAACTTCCTGCAATGTATGGCTTTAGGTTTAGCAGCACTTGGCGTTTTGAATTTTCTCTGGGACTTTGGATCGCTGCCATGGATCGCTCTTTCTCTTTCTTTTACATTTGCTCTTTATGGACTGGTACGTAAAGTAATTCCTGTGAAACCACTGGTTGGCCTTTTGATTGAATCTGTGTTGCTTGCGCCACTGGCGATAATTATGATCTCTATCTGGATGATTGATGGTTCTGGTAATTTTGGTAAACAGTGGGAAACAGATTTATTGCTGATTGGAGCAGGAGTAGTCACCTCACTTCCGCTGCTGTGGTTCGTAAACGCTGCAAAACGGCTGCGTTATACAACGATGGGATTTTTCCAGTATCTCTCACCATCACTGAACCTGATTTTAGGAATTTTTCTTTACAATGAGCCTTTCACTCAGGCACATATAATTACTTTTTCCTTAATCTGGTCTGGACTGGCTATTTTCTCAATTAATTCATTACCTGAAAAACAGTCTTTATAAATCAACTGTTTTCAAAAAAATATAAAATTAACTTTAAAAAAAGATAAATATGAAGACTTTTTACTTTGAATTAATTGGCCTAATAGGCTTTTTCATCTCCGGGCTGATATTCATAGTTGCAGGGCTGAGGAGTGAAGATTACCTCGCTGTTTCTGGAAGTATTATCTGGACCGTTGCATGTGTCCTCTGGTTTATTCCTGTGCTTTCACGGCGAAACTCTCAGGGATAAATAGTCTCACGTTCATTCCTGAAATTTTTTGAACTTGGGGTAACCAGGGAATTTACCCTTACCTCCAAATAAAAGACTGTTTTCAACTGCATACTGGTAAAAGAAGACAGAAAGTATGCGGATTAAAAAGGAGTGGTACTTATTTTTTTAATTACAGTGAGTTATGAATTTAATGGTTGGCTTTATAAAGAGGGAAAGGATGATTTAGATAGTTTTAACTTAAGCCTAAAAGAGTTTTTCTTTTTTCAGCCCAGGTCTGGATTAAATGATCCATTGCAAGACCGATAAACGCCACGCATAAACCAAGCATTAGACCACTTCCAATATTGCCTCCAGAAAAAAGTTGTTGCATTATTTCTTGGCCTAAATCTTCAGTACCAATAAACGCACCTATAATAACCATAAACAATGCAAAAACAACGCACTGATTGACGCCCAGCATAATATGTGGGAAAGCTAATGGGAACTCGATTTTAAACATACGCTGAAGTTTTGTTACGCCCGACATATCCCCCGCATCAAGCAAAGATTCTGGTACATTTCTCAGGCCTTCTACGGTGTAGCGAGTAGGCGGAATAACAGCGTAGACAATGACCGCAATTAACACTGAAGTGTCAGTCACACCAAAGAGCATAATCACCGGAATAAGATAAATGAACGACGGAAAAGTTTGAAAAGTGTCACAAACCAAAAGAATGAATTTGGTTGCCCTCTTATTTTGCACACAGATTGCACCAACAATCGTACCAATAACAACAGAAACAATGACTGCAAACGTCAGCATATACATAGTTATCAAGGCTCTTTCCCACCAGGGTGTTAGAGCAATAAACAACATAAACAAACCAACGACAATCGCAGAACGAATGCCACCGATAATGTAACCAATACCCATTGTTAGAACAAAAGTTGCTATTGCTGGCATGGCCAGAAAAGACGCTTTCATTGGCATCAACACTTCCACCAGTAACCACGTGTTAAATATTTTAATACCCGCTCTCCAATTTGAAACCATGTAGTCAACGCCTGCCTGCCAAAATGGCTCAGTGGTAATACCTTTGTTGTGAGGAATCAAATAAAAATAATTAATACCTTTTGCAGTATCAGCAAACACCCAGTTACCAAACCAAGCAAACAAAATAGCGGCAAAGAAAACTGCAACAAACAAAAGAGCTGTTTTATTTCTCTCAACAAAAGAAAGGTCGGCAAAGTAGTCGGTTTGCTTATCGGCCCAAGCTAAAGATAATTTATCTAACACTACAGCAATCAGGACGATACATATTCCTAATTCTAGCGCTTGACCTACCCTTAGTTGGTTTAGAGCGAGTAATAAGTTAAAACCCAGGCCCATAGCTCCAATAAAAGAAGCAATCACTGCCATAGCCAAGCACTGCATAATTACCTGGTTGACGCCAATTAAAATGTCGCGCCTTGCAGTAGGTATCAAAACTTTAAACATCAGTTGATAATTACGGCAACCACTCATCCTGCCTGCATCTGAAACCTCTGGAGAGACTCTTTTGAGACCTAGCAAGGTGAGTCGAATCATCGGAGGTGTTGCAAAAATTATTGTTGCAACCGCACCCGCATGGTCACCAATACCAAAGAACACAATTACTGGTACCAAATACGCGAAATGTGGAAACGTTTGTGCAATGAGGAGCAATGGCGTTATTACTCTCTCAACCGTTCTACTCTTGTAGGCAAGCACACCCCAGATAACACCTGATAAACAAGAGACCGGCGCAGCAACCAACACAAAAGAGAGTGTCTGCATTGCGGGTTCCCATTGGCCGAATACAGCCAAGTAAATACAACTAAAACCAGCCAATATAGAAAGACCCACACCTTGAAGTTTATAACCCAAAATAAAAGCACCGGCAGTTAATACTGTCCAAGGAATAGCAGGGACACTGGAGTACCACTTATCCTTATTTTCATTCAACCAATCCCAGCCGGATTGATCACTAAAAACATTGGCAAGTGAAACGACTGTCTCAAAACCACCAATCAATAATTCCCGAACTAAATTAATTAAAAACAATAAAGTGACGCCAATAGCTCGGGTAAATAATCGAACTCGACCATAGTCTTCATAGTCTTCAATTTCTGGGTCGTAAACTGGTGTCTGCCAAAATTCAAATATGAGGTACTGAGAAAAATCTTGCAACATAAATGGTATTTCCCAAAACGTACTTCTTGTCACCTCACCAAAAAACCAGTTATACAAAGTAGGTATAAACAGAAGACCCACAATAATGCCAACAAAGCCCTTGCTAATAATTTGAAACCAATTGACACGTAACCACTGTGATTTATTGACACTCTCTGCAAAGCTTTTGTATAAGAGCCCAGCAGTTACCAATAAAGCTATTAGAACATAGGTGGCGGAAGTGTTAATGACAGGGTGATAAAAAGTCAGCTCAGGAATTCTAACGAGTTGAGGAGGAAGTTGCCAATTCAGAATCATTGACATGGATTCAGCAAAACCAACCGAAGATTGTATTTCTCCCTTAACAACAGACTTGGCAAATAGATGACGCTCTACTATCAAATCATGGTAGAGCCCTGTCATTGACATGAGAATAAAAAACACAATGAGGACAATGCCCAATTGCGTCAGTTTAGGGCGTTCAGATAAATAATTGATAAAGTTCATGGTGCTAGCCTTAAGCGTTGCTTTCTAGTGTTGAATTTTCACCAAATAACACATGAATTACTTTAGATGAATGTACAACACCAACAATATCATCATTTGCATTGAGTACGGGAACTGATTTAGGGTCGCCGAGCACAGCTTCGGCAACAGTTTCAATAAGGGCATCTTCGGAGACCCTTAAATCACTAAAGTCTGTTTCATCGCCAACAGGCTCCATCACTGATTTAATTTTAAGAACCTTCTCCCTTGGAACATCCTCTGTAAACTTGCGAACGTATTCTGTTTCTGGATTAAGAACGATATTTGCAGGTGTATCCAATTGCTCGATAATGCCATCTTTCATGATTGCAATTCGATCGGCAAGCCTTAGTGCTTCATCAAAGTCATGAGTAACGAAAAGAATGGTCTTATTTAGGACACCCTGAAGCCTTAGAAACTCATCTTGCATCTCTTTACGAATTAACGGATCTAGCGCCGAAAAAGGCTCATCCAAGAACCAAATATCGGGTTCAACAGCTAGAGAGCGTGCGATTCCAACTCGTTGCTGCTGACCACCAGAGAGTTGTCTTGGGAAATAATTCTCACGACCAGTTAAGCCAACAAGGTCAACCATGTCTTTGGCTCTTTTAATGCTGTCTTTTGTGCTATTGCCTTTCACTTGCAATGGAAAGGCAATATTTTCTAATACGGTTTTATGGGGTAATAATGCAAAACTCTGAAACACCATGCCCATCTTGTTGCGACGAAGTTCTATCAACTCCTTATCACTCATTGAGATTAAATCTTCACCCTCAATATAAATATTCCCTGCAGTGGCATCGGTTAGTCTTGAAATACAACGAAGCAAGGTCGACTTGCCCGAGCCTGAAAGACCCATAACCACAAGCATCTCACCCTTATTAACCTCGAAAGAGGCATTATTAACTCCGACTACACAACCAGCTTTTTGAAATTCTGCAGCAACAACTTTGCCATTGGCATCTTGAAGCATTTTTTCGGCATTTTTGCCAAATATTTTATAAACGGAATCGCATTTAATTACAGGTTGCTGATCAGACATAATATTTTCCTAAATTCTTTGAAACAAATAAAACACTCAGTATATACAAAAAACCCCTACCCCCTTATTATAATTAATTTAAGGGTAAGGGTACTTAGTACTTAACAAACACCCCTCATTCTATTCGAATAAAGAGCGCTCCAGATTAAAGGATTACTTTAAGAAAGCCTTCCAAACATCCTCGTTCTCTGCAATCCACTTAGCTGCAGCATCTTCATGAGACATCTTATCAATATCAACTAGAGCAGCCATCTGACCGATTTGTGAAGTATTGAAGTCCATCTTAGTGAATGCCTTATACGCCATCGGATGAGTCTTAGGGAACTTATAGTTCGCCGCTTTCTTCAACCAACCTCTAGGAGAACCACAAGCCCCGTCACCGCCTTCTGTTTCACGGCAACCAAAGAAGTATGGAGGAAACTCTATGAATACAAAACCATCACTATCCGTAAAGTTAGGTGTCCAGTTAAATATAATTATACCTTCTCCAGCAGCTTTTGCAGAATCAATAGCGGCCCAAAGAGCGTCTGCACTACCAGTTTGTTTATAAGTGTATTCATTATCTAAACCAAGAGCTGGAATACGGTCTTCAAATAGATTCTTTCCGGTATCCGGGTCAACGTGCCAAGGGCCGTCTAACCAAACACCTTTACCACCAGAATCGGCAGTGGCAAACTTTGATCCACAACCTTTAAGAGCATTCCAATCTGGAAGTCCAGGACATATATTTTGATCTATTACCCATTTAGGAACGCCCATATCTTCAATAGTCAAGGCAGAATGGGTACCAGCCTCTATTAGACCGCCCTTCTCCATGGCTGTATAGAAAGCGTGGCCAAAGGCTCCTTCCCAAACTTCGTGAGATATAGTAACGTCTCCAAGACGAATCGATTCATATACACCGTTCGAGTCAGCAGGAACGTAAGATACGTTGTTACCCATAGACTTAAAAATACCACCAATAACGTAGGACATAACCACTTGGCTTGACCAATTGTGTATTGGAATTATTATTGGTTTTTTACTATCTGCGGCATTTATTGAGTTAGCTCCAAATGCGAGCATAGTACCCACTAACATGGTACCAACAATTTTCCTAAGAGAAATCATATTTCCTCCTAATTATATTTTATTGATTTGAAAGGCTTAGAAGTCATAAAAATCCTAAATGGAGATTGATTTCTCTTCCTTTCTCTTTTTTTTAACAACCTGCAAAAGACCACCTCTCGCAGATCAATTCTGGCACTGTATCAAAGCAAATAAAGCAAATCAAGTTTTTTTCTTGATGTATTTAATATTATTAGATAGTATTCCTTGTATCTCATAATTCAGTGAGGTACAAGAAATAGCGAAAGTTAGAACACCTGAGATGGTCGTGGTAACAACTTTTGCTAATATTTTAACCAAATATATAGGAGACTATATGGGTTATGATATGACTATGGAAGTTTCCGCACTCAATGAGATTTTCGTTGAGTTCTATTACTGGATAACTGTTCCTTTGATGTTCCTGATTCACGTTGGCTTCTGTTTGTATGAAGTCTCTGTATCCAGGGCTAAAAACCATATACATACCTTGATGAAGAACGCAATGCTGATCCCAATGGTAACGGTTACCATGTTTTTATTCGGTTTTTGGATTTACTTTGCGGCGCAAGGACCTTTCGGTGACTTCGCTGGAGGATCCACTGGGTTGCCATGGGATGCAACTATGGGTTCGAACTTTGGTGATCACATAATGGGTGTATTCTGGGCCGCTTTCCTGTTGTTTTCATGGACTGCTGCTTCCATTGTTTCCGGTGCAGTGATTGAACGTATTCGTACAGGCGCTTTCCTCATTCTGGCCGTTTTAGTTGGTTCCGTAACTTGGATGATTGATGCGGCGTGGGGTTGGAGCGCAGGTGGATGGATGGTTACTGATTGGGGCTATCACGATGCATATGCTTCTGGTGTTATTCATGGTATCTGTGGAGGTGCTGCACTTGGTATTCTGGCAGTGTTAGGACCACGCATAGGCAAATTTGCTCCAGACGGAACTCCCAGGGACATACCGCCGAATAATCCGTGGTTTGCTGTAATAGGCCTATTTATAATTTATACAGGATTCTGGGGCTTTTATGCAGCTTGTAACGTTCCAATCATAGAGTTCGATGGTGTCTGGACAGCAACTACAATTTACGGAACACCAACTACGCTCAGCACAATTACATTCAACTTCCTAATGTCCCTTGCTGGTGGATTAATGGCTGGTTACTATATGTCGAAGGGAGATTCTTTCTGGACATTTTCCGGAGGACTGGGTGGAATCATTGCCGCTTCAGCTGGTAACGACCTCTATCACCCACTTCAAGCATTTCTTATTGGAATCGTTGGCGTCT
>JAKUPN010000025.1 GCA_022449545.1 Alphaproteobacteria bacterium
CAAAACCTACTTGGCAAACGCGTAGATTATTCAGGTAGGTCTGTTATTGTTGTTGGGCCAGAGCTAATGCTTCATCAGTGCGGTTTACCTAAAAAAATGGCTTTAGAGCTATTTAAGCCATTCATTTATCACAAACTGGAACTTTATGGCTACGCCACTACTATAAAGGCTGCAAAACGAATGGTTGAAAAAGCCAGGCCTGAAGTTTGGGACATTCTTGAAGAAGTTATTCGAGAACATCCAGTACTTCTAAACAGAGCGCCAACTCTTCATCGACTGGGAATACAAGCTTTTGAGCCAGTCTTGATTGAGGGCAAAGCAATACAGTTGCATCCACTTGTCTGTGCCGCGTTTAACGCTGATTTTGATGGAGACCAGATGGCGGTTCACGTACCCCTATCTTTGGAAGCTCAATTAGAGGCGCGTGTCTTGATGATGTCTACAAACAACATCCTCAGTCCGGCAAATGGTAAACCTATTATCGTTCCTTCTCAGGATATAGTTTTGGGTCTCTATTATCTTACTTACGAATCTACTGAAAATAAGCATCAAGAAATAAATTTGGAGACTCAAAAAGCAGTTCAAGCTGCCCTAAAATCGGAAAATGTTTATTTTTCAGAAGCTAGTACTAGTGATGCTAATATTGAAACTTCTAATGTTTCTGCATTAACGAAGTCATTGAAAAATGGAGAAGTGAAGGCCTATAAGATTCCAAGCTACGGATCTATAGATGAAATTGAAAAGGCTCTCGATGCTGGGGCTATTACACTTCATACTAGTATAAATGCTAGAATGGAAATTACAGAATCCGATGGTGAAAAGGTAATCAAGAGAATTAATTCTACACCTGGTAGACTGCTTTTAGGTAGAATTCTTCCCCAACACCCACAGGTTCCCTTTGATGTTGTCAATCGTCTTTTAACTAAGCGAGAAGTGAGCGAGGTTATCGATCTTGTTTACCGTCATTGTGGTCAAAAGGAAACGGTGATTTTTGCTGATCATATGATGTCGTTGGGCTATAGGTGTGCCTGTAATGCAGGAATTTCTTTTGGAAAAGATGATTTAATTATACCTGATTTAAAGAGTCGTTTTGTTGAAGATACGACCGGGCGAGTTAAAGAGTTTGAGCAGCAGTATCAGGACGGCCTGATTACCAAAGGTGAAAAATATAATAAAGTTATAGACGCTTGGACGCGCTGTACTGATGAAGTCGCTGATGCCATGATGTCTGAAATGCAGAGAACAGATAAGGAAGGACAAATTAACTCTGTTTATATGATGGCACATTCTGGAGCGCGTGGTTCAGCTGCACAAATTCGTCAACTGGCTGGAATGCGCGGACTTATGGCTAAGCCATCTGGTGAAATAATTGAGACTCCTATTATAGCTAATTTTAAAGAGGGCTTATCAGTTTTAGAATATTTTAATTCAACTCATGGTGCTCGAAAGGGATTGGCTGATACTGCTTTAAAGACCGCAAATTCGGGTTACTTGACAAGGAGGCTGGTAGATGTTGCTCAGGACTGCATCATTGTTGAGCAAGATTGTGGTACTTCAGATGGCCTCACTATTACAGCTGTAATAGAAGGAGGTAATATAGTTGTTCCTCTGTCTGAACGAGTTCTTGGTCGGACGATGGCTGAAGATGTTATTGATCCCCTAAATGAGGATGTAGTTGTCAAGGGAGGACAGCTTGTTGATGAAGCTCTAGCGGACTCCATTGAGGCAGCAGGTATTGAAACTATTAAAATGCGCTCTGTGCTCACTTGTAAAAGTGAAGGCGGAGTTTGTGGCGCATGCTATGGACGTGATTTGGCTCGTGGTACAGTTGTTAATATTGGGGAGGCAGTTGGTGTAATTGCTGCGCAATCAATAGGTGAGCCGGGTACCCAGCTTACGATGCGGACGTTTCACATAGGAGGAGCAGCCCAAGGTGCTTCAGAACAGTCGAGTATAGAGGCTGCCTTTGATGCAACTGTTAGAGTTGAAAACAGAAATGTAGTTGAAAACTCTGAGGGTATATTAATCATTATGAGTCGTAATACTGAAGTGGTTCTTATTGATGATGCGGGCAGGGCTAGGGCACATCATAAATTGCCTTATGGGGCCAGGCTACTTTCTGATGATGGAGCAGTGGTGGAGAAAGGTCAGACTCTTGCTACCTGGGATCCATACACTTTGCCAATAATAACTGAAAAGCAAGGTTACGTTGATTACGTTGATTTGGTTGAAGGTGTCTCAGTGCGAGAGTTTTTGGATGAAGCAACAGGAATAGCTTCTAAGGTGGTTATTGATTGGAAACAACAGCCTCGTGGATCTGATCTTAGACCCAGGATTACTCTTCGTCCGAAAAAGAGTTCAAAGCAGGGAGAAGTTGTCACTCTAGATAATGGCATGGATGCCAGGTATTTTATGTCAGTTGACGCGATATTAAACGTTGAGCAGGGCCAGTTGGTTCAGGCTGGAGATATAGTGGCTCGTATACCTCGCGAAAGTAGCAAAACGAGAGATATCACAGGAGGCCTTCCACGTGTGGCTGAACTATTCGAAGCCCGTCGACCAAAGGATCATGCAATCATAGCTGATACTGATGGACAGGTTGAATTTGGTCGAGATTACAAGACCAAACGAAGGATAGTTATTTCTCCCACAGAAGAAGATGCCGCAAATGGTGCTGAGCCAGTGGAGTACTTAATTCCTAAAGGTAAGCATATTTCAGTTCAGGAGGGTGATTTTGTTCAAAAAGGCGACTTGTTGTTAGACGGAAACCCTGTTCCGCATGATATTCTTCGCGTTCTAGGGGTTGAAGAATTAGCAAGGTATTTAGTAAAAGAAGTTCAAGATGTATATCGTCTGCAAGGGGTTACCATTAATGATAAACATATTGAGGTAATAGTCAGACAAATGCTCCAGAAAGTCGAAATTTCTAATGGCGGGGAGACTACTTATTTAGTTGGAGAAATTGTTGATCAAGTTGAGTTTGATGAGGTGAACGCGAAAGCTAAAAAAGAAAAGCTACAACCAGCTGTTGCAATTCCTGTCTTACAAGGGATAACCAAGGCTAGTTTACAAACGAGCTCTTTCATTTCAGCTGCTTCTTTCCAAGAGACAACCCGTGTCTTAACGGAGGCAGCCGTATATGGAAAAGTTGATCAATTGGTTGGATTAAAGGAAAATGTGATTGTGGGTCGTCTTATACCGGCTGGAACAGGTCATGTGATGAATAATGTTAGAATATCTGCGGCAGATAGAGACGCTGAGTTAGCTAATGAGGCGGCTCAAAGAATAGCAGAGCAGGAGAATTCTGAGCAAGCCCCTGTAGAGGAAGCTAGTGCAGCAGAATAGCTTTTATTTACTTTTTTTACTGTAACAACTGAATTATACTTTTATTTTTCGTATTTATGTCTTTTTTATAAGTTTTGGATTATTAACTCGTTTTAATTACTTGAAATATTGGTTGACGTATAAATGGCGCAGAAGTAGTATCCGCGCCGCTACATAAGGGGGGCGGTCGTAGGTAATTGGTTAGCCTAAACACGACCCCAGCAAAAGGGATATGTATATAAGACGCTTTAAGGGCTGGCGAAAAGAGCCCATCGGAGTAGGACTGTTGTCTTGCTCTGTTTGTTGTGCTTTCTGAGGAAGTTTAAATATTTTGGCCTTCGTGGCTCTGAAAATAGGATATAAAAGGTAGGTTGATGCCCACTATAAACCAATTGATACGAAAGCCTAGAAAGGCGCCCATTAAACGCACAAAAGTGCCCGCACTGGAATCTTGTCCACAAAAACGCGGGGTCTGTACTAGGGTATATACCACCACTCCCAAAAAGCCTAACTCAGCTTTAAGAAAAGTCGCTCGAGTACGTCTAACTAATGGTTTTGAGGTAACAAGTTATATTCCAGGAGAAGGGCACAACCTTCAAGAGCATTCGGTTGTAATGATCCGAGGTGGTCGAGTAAAGGATTTACCGGGGGTTAGGTACCATGTGATTCGTGGGACATTAGATACACAGGGTGTAACCGACAGACGTCAAAGGCGCTCAAAATATGGCGCTAAAAGGCCCAAATAAGGATTGGAATTATGTCTCGACGACGTAGAGCAGAAAAACGTGACGTGCTTCCAGATCCCAAGTATGGAGACCTGGTGGTTAGTAAATTTATGAATAATGTTATGCGTGACGGTAAGAAGTCGGTTGCTGAAAGAATAGTCTATGGGGCTTTTGATGAAATTTCTTCTAAAAATGGTGGAGATGCAGTAAAGGTTTTTCACGATGCCATCGAGAATGTGAAGCCTCAGATTGAAGTCCGTTCTAGGCGTGTGGGAGGTGCCACTTACCAAGTTCCTGTTGAAGTGAGGTCTGTGAGAGCGCAAGCCCTTGCATTTCGCTGGATCATTTCCGCTGCAAGAGGACGATCAGAAAATACAATGGTGCAACGTCTTTCACGTGAATTATTAGACGCGGCAGAGAACCGCGGCAATGCAATAAAAAAACGGGAGGATACCCATCGAATGGCAGAGGCTAACAAAGCCTTCTCTCATTATCGATGGTGATGCCGACACTGACACAAATATAACAAAGAGTATTTCGAAATGGCCTCCTCTCGCAAAACACCTCTATCTGAGTATCGTAACATCGGTATTATGGCTCATATAGATGCTGGTAAAACCACTACTACTGAGCGCATTTTATATTATACAGGACGCTCCTATAAAATAGGGGAAGTTCATGATGGTGCAGCCACTATGGACTGGATGGATCAGGAACAGGAGCGCGGTATTACTATAACATCAGCAGCTACAACAGCTAGCTGGAAAGATCATCGTATTAATATTATCGATACTCCAGGACATGTCGATTTTACAATCGAAGTCGAAAGATCCTTGAGAGTTCTAGATGGCGCTGTAGCAGTTTTCGACAGTGTCGCTGGTGTTGAACCACAGTCTGAGACTGTTTGGAGACAGGCTGACAAATATCAAGTACCTCGTATTTGCTTTGTTAATAAAATGGATAGAATTGGGGCGGACTTCTTCAATTGTGTTTCTATGATTGAAGAGCGATTAGGCGCAATTCCCTTGGTGATTCAGTTGCCCATAGGAAAAGAGGCAGAACATAGAGGTATAGTTGATTTAGTCAGGATGAAAGGTGTTGTTTGGAAGGACGAAACGCTAGGTGCCGAGTATGAGGATGTAGATATTCCTGATGATCTTGTTGGTTCAGCCAGTGAATGGCGAGAAAAACTTATTGAACTAGCGATTATGCACGATGATGAAGCCATGGAAGCTTATTTAGAAGGTGAGGAACCAAGTTCTGATACGCTTAATGAATGTATTCGAAGAGGAACTTTAAACGGTTCCTTTGTCCCAGTTTTGTGTGGTTCCGCATTTAAGAATAAGGGAGTACAGCCTCTATTAGATGCAGTAATAAACTTTTTGCCATCTCCCCAAGATGTTCCGGCAATTAAGGGGATTAAAGTTGATACTGAGGAACAAATAGAGAGAAAAAGTTCAGATGAAGAACCCTTCTCCGCACTCGCTTTTAAAATAATGACTGATCCTTTTGTTGGAACTTTGACATTTGTTCGCATTTATTCTGGAGTTTTAGAAACTGGTCAGACTCTTATCAATTCCGTGAAGGAAAAGAAAGAACGGGTTGGTCGAATGTTAGAGATGCATGCAAATGAGCGTGAGGATGTTAAAATTGCACGCGCAGGTGATATTTTAGCGCTTGCAGGATTAAAGGGAACGACCACGGGAGACACGCTCTGTGATGCAAACAACCCTGTTGTGTTAGAACGTATGGAGTTTCCGGATCCAGTTATCGAAATTGCAGTTGAACCAAAGACTAAAGCTGATCAGGAGAAGATGGGAGTTGCTTTGGCCAGCTTGGCTGCGGAAGATCCTTCCTTTCGTGTGTCTACAGATCATGAAAGTGGTCAGACTATTATAAAGGGGATGGGAGAACTGCATTTAGATATCATTATTGATCGCATGAAAAGAGAGTCTAAAGTTGAGGCGAATATTGGTGCGCCTCAAGTAGCCTATAGAGAAACGATTACCAAGCCTTGTGAGGTTGACTATACGCATAAAAAGCAAACTGGTGGATCTGGTCAATATGCTCGCTTAAAAATTGAGTTTGAGCCGCTTGAGGCCGGTGACGGGTTTGTTTTTGAAAGTTCTTTGCGTGGTACTTCAATACCGCGAGAATTTGTTCCTGGCGTACAAAAGGGTTTAGAACAAGGACTTGAATCTGGTGCTGTGGCTGGATTTCCAGTAATTGATTTTCAGGCTACGTTAGTTGATGGAGCTAGCCACGAGGTGGACTCATCAGTAATGGCGTTTGAAATTGCTGCTAGGGCAGCTCTACGTGAGGCTCTCGAAAAGTCAACACCTAGGCTGCTTGAACCAATTATGAGTGTGGAAGTGGTTACAGCAGAAGAATATATGGGGGATATTATTGGCGATTTAAATAGTCGCCGTGGCCAGGTCGGAGCGATGGGTAATCGCGGTAATGCCAGGGTTATTGAAGCAATGGTTCCACTAGCTAATATGTTTGGGTACGTGAACACACTTCGATCTATGAGCCAAGGACGGGCTACTTATACAATGACTTTTGACCATTATGATCAAGTGCCTCAGGCAGTTGCGGAGGAAGTGGTTGCAAAAATGGCCTAATGAATACGGCAAAACATACGATAAATAAGTATTTAAATTTGCTAAATTGGAGTAAAGAGCATGTCGAAGGAAAAATTTGAGCGTACCAAGCCGCATTGCAATATTGGCACGATTGGCCATGTTGATCATGGCAAGAC
>JAKUPN010000026.1 GCA_022449545.1 Alphaproteobacteria bacterium
CTATACTAGAAATAGACGCTGCCCCCCCGGATGCGAATCATAATCTAGGGGTATTACTCGTTCACACTCAAGATGCCAAGGATGCGTTACCCTATTTAAAGACCGCACTACAGGCAAGCCCGAAACAGATGCAGTACTGGCTGAGTGCAATTGATGCTTTGATAACAGCGGATCAGATAGAGGTAGCCCGGAACCTGTTACACCAGGGTCAGGAAAAGGGTTTAAAGGGTGATCAGGTTGATAAGTTGGTTGCTCGCATAGAATCGTCTCAAGGTTCAAAAACATCCGGTGATACCCTTCCACCAGAGAAGAAGAAGGAAATACTTACCTTATACAGCCAGGGTAAGTTTGAGGAGGCCTTGGACTTAGTAACAGAGTTGGATCAAATATCTTTTGACGACCCAAATGTGCCGAATATTTATGCTTTGATTAATTCTGAACTAGGAAACTATGAATCAGCTGTTGAGGGTTACCAAAGGGCGATTGCTCTTAAGCCTGATTTTGAGCAAGCCTATTCCAATATGGCCATAGCTTTGCATAAGCTAGGTAAATATCAAGAATCTATCACGGCGTGTAACAAAGCACTTGAGCTTAATCCCGGCTTTGCTTTGGCGCATAATAACCTTGGGATGACTTTAAACATACTTCGTAGGCATGAAGAGGCCATTGCTAGTTATAAAAAAGCTATTCACTATAAGCCTGATTTAGATACAGCATATTATAATCTGGGTAATGCTACTAATGCATTGGGGGATAGCGATGGTGCAATCGTTCATTATAATAAGGCAACTGACCTGAATCCAAACTATACCGAAGCGCACACTAATTTAGGAGTTGCGCTCTCAACTCTTGGTCGGTATGAGGAGGCAGATAAAAGTTTTAGTAGGGCTATTGAACTTGATCCTGATCACAGGGCAGCTATTTCAGGTAAGGCTAGAGTGCTACTGCGATGTGCTAATTACAAAGACGGCCTCCCAATGTTGGAAAGAGCAGAGGGTAAAATTAGATTTGAAGTCGATAATGGCATAAGTTTTAAAGGCGGTGTTTAGTTTTGAACAGAATCAGTCTAGAAAAAAAGGGTGATTACCCAAATTTTATAGGTTCATGGTTCATAGAGCCAACGTCTTTATGTGATGAGATAATTGATTTCTTTGAATCTAATCAAGAAAAACAGTCGGTTGGTACATTGGCTAATGGTACTCGGAACGATAATGTTAAGAAAACAACTGATATTACAATTTATCCTTCTGACACGAAACTAGAAACATATAATTCGATTAATAAATATATTGAAAATCTATATGATTGTTACGTTGATTATCTCGCTATATGGCCTTTTCTGAAAGATATTTTACCCAGCGTGGATATAGGAGCCTTTAATATACAGCGCTATTATAAGGGAGAACATTTTCAAGAAGTCCACACGGAAAGAACATCAATGAATACACTTCATCGCACTCTGGCATGGATGACTTATCTGAATGATGTTGAGGATGGTGGCTCAACTTCCTTTCATCATTATGATTTAGATGTAAAACCAGAAAAGGGTAAAACTTTAATTTGGCCGGCTGACTGGACGCACGCCCATTCTGGCAAGGTCGTAAATTCTGGTGTAAAGTATATAATAACTGGCTGGATGCATTTTACCGAAACTTGAGGAGAATGCATAACTTTATGGTCCTAATGAATTTGTTCGTTCTTTAAGCCGGCAATAAATCGAAAGAGACAATTATTCGTTCTCCTTCGTTTCTTATGGGGATAGTGTAGTGATAAAGTGATGAAGGAAATAAGACTATGTCTCCGGGCTTAGGATAATAACGGACTTTGGGAATATTTTCATTAATCACAACGTAGTCAGGACCTAATAATGAAAACTCAATTGCACCCTCATCTCTATTTTCTGATTCAACTAATTGTAAATAGATTACCCCACTCAACCATCCACTAGGATGTATATGGGGCGTGTTATATCCATCCTTTACTAGTCTAGTCGACCATCCGTATAATGAAAGATTTTCAGGCCAGACGTCCATAAACACACAGCTATTAGATTTAAATTTGTTGTAGTAGAGCTCTATTTCTTTTTTAATAATTTTTTCTAAACCTAAAATTTCACCACATGAATTACTGAATAAATTTCCTGTAGTGTGAAAACCCTTTTGAGCTGATTTTTTTCTGAGAGCCCAAACTTCAGGCTCTTTTTTTAACTCCTCGAGTAAATCATCAATAAATTTTTGGGTGTTTTTTTTGTAATCACTCAAACTATTAGAATAGATGAAGTCTAGAGGGTTTTCACAAAAGGGATGAATATTTACTTCATTTATTTGATCATAAGTAAATGAGCATACGGCGGCTACTTCAATATTTTTCTTATATTTATCTAGATTGCCCTCTACCCTTTGTTTAAATTTATCGTGTTTTCCTTGGGCGTGTAGGCATAGCAATAATTGAGAGAATGCTCTTTCACTGCCAGCTCTATCAAAGGCGGCAATAGCATCATCATATTTTTGAAGTTCATAATAAATTAAACCAATAGAATGGTTAGTTGATGGAAGATCAGGATCCATCTCTAAAGATTTATATAGATATTTAAGGGCAGTTTCAGTGTCCTTGACTTCTGCGTATAGGACACCCAGATCAAAAATCCATAGAGCGAAGTTGGAATTAAGCTTAATTGCACGTTGGTAACATTCGATTGCTTGAGTTAAATGGTTTTTTTCAGCTAGAGCCGCGCCTAGATTTGCATGTGCATGCGCATCGTCCGGATTGAGCTGGAGTACATGATTATAAACTTCAATAGCCTCTTCAAGCCGACCTTCTTGGAATAATACTATCCCCAGATTATTGTGCGCCACTAAGAAGTCTGGACTCAGCTCAATTGCTCGCCGGTAGTTATCTATTGCAGCTGCTGTATCACCTTCTTTTAGATAAGCAGCACCTAAACTGTTATATACCCTCGGATTATCGGGTGTTAGTTCTAGAACTCGTTTATAAATCTCTATAGCCTCTTTGGTGTTTCCCTTTTCATGTAATGCTGTTCCAAGGTTAATATATCCCGCTGGGTAGTTTGGATTAAGATTTACAGCTTGTTGGTAATTCTTTATGGCCAGAGTAATGTCACCTTTTTCCTTATAAGCTACACCTATACTATTATAACTTTCTGCATCCATAGGATTGAGATTGATAATTTTTTTATAGTTTTCAATAGCTATATCAAAACGACCCAAGCCAATATTTGAAGCAGCTAAAATTTTAATAAGAGAAATATCTGAAGAAAATTCTTTTAATAGGGTATTACACCTTTGAATTACTTCTTCAAAACGGCGCTCTTTGTATAAAGAATAGAGCGCCGCTAGCTTTTCTTTAGATAAAGTCATTATCCATACCTAAACGCCTCTGATGGTCTCATAGTATGAGAACAATTAACTAAAATAAAGGTAGCTTTTAATCTGATAAATATTTTTTACAAGTTAAACATAAAAAAAAATAACATCTGTATCTTGAAAGTTTTCTTCTTCAAGAATACCAATATCTTTAACGTTATCTGGAGAGGTGGCAGAGTGGTTGAATGTGCCGGTCTCGAAAACCGGTGTACGTGTAAGCGTACCGTGGGTTCGAATCCCACCCTCTCCGCCACATATTAACCTTTGCTTTCTGAAGAAAACATTGGTACGAAGTGTGTTAACAATGGTTGACAGGGACGTTTGGCGGCGTATAGTCCGGTTTTCATGAATTCAACCATTACTAATGGTTTTTCTGCATTTATTTCTTTATGAATTTTATTATACTGATCTTTTATTTTACTTCGGTATGATTTTTATTTTGGGTTGAGCGGCATGTATGCAGTTATTAAAACGGGTGGAAAGCAATACCGTGTAAAAAACGGTGATATTATAGAAGTCGAAAAACTTACGGCAGATGCTGGGAGTACGATTTCATTATCCCCGGTACTGATGTTTAACGATGATAAATCGAGCAAGGTTGGAACACCAATACTTGAAGGCGCGGTGGTAAGCGCCGAGGTGCTCGAGCAAACCCGTGGTGATAAGGTTATTGTATTTAAGAAAAAACGTCGTAAAGGTTACAGGCGTACTATTGGACATCGTCAGGACTTTACTCTTCTTAAGATAACGGATGTTGCCGGGAAATCTAAGGCAACACCGAAACTCGTCAGCAAAGAAGTGTCAGATGAGGAACAAGATAAGAAGGGGGCAGCCAAACCTAAGCCTAGTAAGGGCAAACCAGCGTCCGCTAGAACAGCTAAATCAGAAGAAGTAAAGTCCGCTGAGAAGAAAACAGCGGCTAAGAAACCAGCAGCTAAGAAACCAGCAGCTAAGAAACCAGCAGCTAAGAAACCAGCAGCTAAGAAACCAGCAGCTAAGAAACCAGCAGC
>JAKUPN010000027.1 GCA_022449545.1 Alphaproteobacteria bacterium
AAGCTGGGCAAGGCTCTTCGGCTATTGCTCACTCTGCAGCAAAAACAGATGAACCCATCAGAGAAGGTATTGTGGCTGGTCTGGAGCCTTTTATTGATACTATTGTGGTATGCACAATGAGTGCTCTAGTGATTTTGGTTACTGGGATCTGGAACCGTCCTGCAGAGACTTTTATTACTGATTACAACTTCATACAAACAAACGAAACGACATGGCAGTTATCAACCAATATTGACTCATCTGTGGATCAGAGGCAAAGAGTGTTCGCGATCTATCAGGGGGTTATTAATCTTGAGTCAGGCAATAATTTTCAAAAGGTTTATGGCACGGTTGGGGAGAATAACGTAGTTAAATGGGATGAAATATCCTCCTCAGAAAAACCTGAATTAAATGACAAATCAGTTTATATAGATTATGTAGGAGCAACGCTAACTGCTGCAGCTTTTGATAAGGTTATACCTGGATTGGGAAAATGGTTAGTAACGCTCGCTTCTTGGCTGTTTGCTATTTCAACGATGATCTCTTGGAGTTATTATGGTGAGAAAGGTGTTGTATTTCTTTTTGGAAATAGAGGTATCATCCTCTATAAGATAGCGTTTTGTGTGCTTGCTGTTTTGGCGACATCTGGATTTATTAGGACTGATGCAGAACTTAATATGTTTGCTAATTTAGGAACCGGTTTTTGTATCATTGCTAACCTTCCAATTATTTGGTTATTCGGTCATCAGGCAATGAAGGAGTACAAAGATTATATTAAAAAACTTAATGCTGGAGAGTTTATTAAAAATAACTAATTAAAATATGAAAAAAGAAATTAAAATTAAACCTTTTTGGTATTCGGATATTTGGCTGTGGCCTAAACTTATAACAATCATTACCACCTTAGATAAAGAAGGCACGGTAAACGCCGGTCCTTATTCTCATATAATGCAATACGATGTTATGACTAAGAACCCTAGAATGATTGTGGGTTTCAGACAAGACTCGCACACTTTTGTAAACATCTGTGAAACCGGTGAGTTTGTTGTGAACTGCCCTAGTGCATCACACCTAGATGATATGATGGAGACTGCTAAGTTCTACCCGGAGGGTGTTAATGAGTTAGAGTTCACATCATTCACCTCAATTCCCTCAAAAAAAGTAAAGCCCCCAAGTTTAAAAGAATGTCCGCAAATAGCTGAGTGCACTGTGGATGAGATAATTAAATTAGAAAAAAGCACCGGTATTGTAATCGGCACCATAGAGGCAATAGTCGTTGACGAAAAATTGGTCGACATGGGAAGAGAAGACAGAATCCGTGCTATGGATCTTCCTATTGGAATGGGAGATGAGGCAAGACAAGTCTATTATCATGGAACTGTTGGTGAAAACCTTACTCAACATACTCTTGGTCAACCCAAAAATGCTATGCAAGGTGCGGATGCAGTGACGGCGATGGATTGGGATAAAGAGGCAATGAAAATGTTAATGAACGTACCGCCACCACTAAGAAAAATGGTGATAGAAAACACAGAAGAATTTACCCAAGAAAAAAAGGCGGAAGTGGTTACCGCTGAACTCTTCACTGAATTAGCCAAATCTGTCGGTATGGATCCTGAAGTAATGGAGAGATTCAGAAGCGGAGGTTAATTTTTAGTCCTGATGATTTCATTCAGGCAATCGTTATGAAACTTGAGATAAAAAACGAGAGCTTATTTATAGAAAAAGCATACATCGACGGTCGATGGGTTGACGCTGATGACAAGTCGACATTGGAGGTTATTAATCCAGTCAACCAGGAAATCATAGGCCATGTACCGAATTGTGGTGCAGATGAGACCAATGTTGCAATAAATGCTGCTGCTGCTGCACAAAAAAAGTGGCAAAAATATCCTGCAAAAGAGAAGGCTTCTATTCTAAGGAATTTTTATGACCTGCTTTGCTCTAATCAAGACGATTTAGCGAAAATACTCACTTATGAGCAAGGCAAGCCCCTAGCAGAAGCAATTGGAGAAATTGCATACTCAGCTTCATTTATTGAATGGTTTGCTGAAGAAGCAAAACGAGTCTATGGGGACCTGATACCTGGACATATGCACGATAGGAGAACTCTAGTTATCAAACAACCTGTCGGCGTTGTGGCTTCCATAACCCCTTGGAATTTTCCCTCTGCAATGCTAGCAAGAAAAGTCGGTCCTGCTCTTGCAACAGGTTGTTCTCTGGTCTGTAAACCAGCAAAACAAACACCTTTTTCAGCATTAGCGTTTGCTTATTTAGCAGAAGAAGCTGGTGTACCAAAGGGTTTGTTGAATGTGCTAACCGGTAACGCGCAAACCATAGGCAAAGCGTTAACTGATAGTGAGGTGGTTCGAAAGTTAACCTTCACTGGATCTACAGAGGTAGGAAAAATGCTACTAAAAGAGTGTGCAAAAACAGTGAAAAGAGTTTCTATGGAGCTTGGGGGGCATGCTCCATTTATAGTTTTTGAAGACGCAGACATAGAAGCTGCTGTTGAAGGAGCAATTGCAGCAAAATACCGAAACGCCGGACAGACTTGTGTTTGTGCTAATCGAATATATGTTCATGAAGATATTTACGAAGAATTTTCTGAAGGGTTTACTAAAGAAGCTGGGAAACTAAAAACAGGACAAGGCTTTGACCCGTCCACAGATCAAGGTCCCCTTATTGATGAGGCGGCCTTGGCAAAAGTTGAAGAACATGTTGCAGATGCAAAGAATCATGGTGGACAAATTACACTTGGTGGTCAACCACATAAGCTTGGGGGTTTATTTTATGAGCCCACAGTTATTAAGGGTGCTAATGATGAAATGCTGGTGTCTTATGAAGAGACCTTTGGGCCAGTGGCTCCTTTATTTTCTTTTTCATCAGAAGAGGAAGTAATAGAGAGAGCAAATAACACACCTTTCGGGCTTGCCTCCTATTTCTATACCAGCGATTTAGCAAAAAGCTGGAGAGTATCTGAACAACTTGAATACGGAATAGTTGGCCTGAACACTGGAATCATTTCTACTGAAATGGCGCCTTTTGGAGGCATTAAAGAGTCTGGTATGGGTAGAGAGGGTTCAAAGTATGGAATAGATGATTACCTAGAGATCAAATATGTTTCATTAGCAGGAATAGAAGAACCGTTGTAATTATTACCTTCCAATGTATGATTCAGCAATACTGAATCATTTCTATGAAAGACAACACTCCAAAACTAACAAAAGGATCGCCACCCAAAGCAATATTTTCAATGATGGTGCCAATGGTCATTGGTCTAATCGTAATTATTGGAAATGGGCTGGTCGATGCCTACTTTATTGGTCAGTTAGGATACGCTCAGCTAGCAGCGGTTAGTTACGCCTTCCCTGTTTGGTTTATATTAGGCGGGATTGTTATGGGCTTAGGAGTAGGAACAGCATCGTTAGCTTCAAGAGCAATAGGTGCTGGAAATCAAGGGGTTGTTAGGGAGATAGCAACCCATGCAATGATTCTGTCTATTGTTGTGGGTCTTTTTGTTATAGCCATTGGGCTATCAACCATAGATGTGGTTTTTGGTTTTCTAGGAGCCAACGCAGAAACCATGCCTTATGTTAGGGAGTATATGGAGGTCTATTATTGGGGGGGTATAGTTATGGCCGTTCCCATGATAGGTAATTCTGTAATGAGAGCATCTGGAGATGCTAAAACACCATCAATTCTAATGGCCACAATGGCAATCACTAACGCTGTCTTAGATCCTATATTGATATTTGGCTGGTTTGGTCTTCCGGCACTAGGGGTAAAAGGAGCAGCCCTAGCAAGTGTTCTCTCAAATGTCCTCTTTTTAATTGCATCAGTTTTGATTCTTGTATACAGAGACAACTTGATTCAATTTGCTAATCATAGTCTTAACTCTGTTATAGAATCGTGGAAAAAGATTCTCCATGTCGGCTTACCAGCAATAGCAAGCAATCTAATAGCCCCTGTATCAATGGCTCTAGTAACAGCACTGATAAGCAGTTATGGGCAAGAGGCTGTAGCAGCCTACGGATTAGCAGGAAGGTTGGAAGCCTTAATTGTGGTAATTATTATGTCTTTGGGTGGAGCGATGTCTCCTTATGTTGGACAAAACTTTGGAGCCAAACGATTTGATCGCTTAGAAGATGGGTTTAAATTTGCTGCTAGGTTCACTCTCGGATATTCCATCTTTTGTATTGTTTT
>JAKUPN010000028.1 GCA_022449545.1 Alphaproteobacteria bacterium
ATCTTAGACGTAATTTCTAAGTAAATCACTATCAAAGGATGAAGATGTTCACTCGACTCATTCTATTAGTAAGCTTCTTACCTTATATCTTGCTAAATTTTAGAGCCTTCGGTTTTTTTGGTGGCCTGGGTGCAAATCCTGTGGAAGCTATAATACATAACACGGGCATATGGAGTATCAGGTTCCTAATTATCACTTTATTAATAACCCCTATTTATCACTATTCTAAATTTGAAATCTTTAAAACATTACCAAAACCAATTGGTCTTGTTGCTTTTTTCTATGTCTTAAACCACTTCCTTTGTTATGCCATGATTGACCAAGCAGGTGACCTTGGAGTAATTGTTATCGATATCATTGAAACCCCTTATCTGATTGTGGGATGGGCAGGATTTCTGTGTTTATTCACAGTAGGCATAGCTTCATTTAATTCGTTCCAAGATTGGTTTAATAAAAATAGATCAACAATGAGTGGTCTAGTCTATACAGCAGCTGTGCTAGGTGTCTGGCATTTCTTCTGGCAAGAAAAAGTGATTGGTTATGAAGCTGTGATAGATGCTACTTTAATGACAGGGCTTATAATTTGGCGTCTTCGAATTAGTACAAAAACAACCAGAAACTAAATATCACTGACCACCCAATTTAGGAGACCCTCTCGAAAGGATGAAATCTTATATGGATGGTCTGGTATATCATTATGAAGAAAGACAAAAGCATACTCTGTTCCAGATAGGCCTGTAACAAAACCTGCCAAACCACTTACGCCGTCTAATGTCCCAGTTTTGAGCTTTAACCGCTTTTTTAATAAATCGGTTTTATATTGATTCTCTATTGTTCCATCAACGCCAGAGATTGGGAGTGAGCGTATAATAATGTCTGATGACGGGTGTTGTTTTATGGCCTTGAGTAAACTCATAATTGTCTCGGGTTTCATCTTAGTTTTTCTAGAAAGTCCGGAACCATTTTCAAAAAAAGTATTGTAAGTCATTGATACATCATTACTGTTTAGAACTTTTCTCATAATTCTTCTAGAAGCTCTATAGCTCTTGTCACTCGATTGATTCAAACTTAAAAATAAATTTCTAGCAATCAAGTTATCGCTCTCCTTAACACCTTCAATAATAATTTCATCAAGACTCGGTGAATCAAAAGTCATAATGGGCTTTTTTAAGAAAGGAACTTTTGCTTCTGTGATGTAACCATTGAATGAACCACCCGATTTCAACCAGAGATTTTTAAAGGCGCCAAAAAAGTAATGATTCGCATCAGTTAAAGAAAGATCATGTTCAAACTCAAAACAATTTCTTGGGTAGTGACCATCTGCCAGAAGAACAATACGAGGCGGATATTGCTCCTCAATAATTTGGGTAAATTGAACGTTGTCTCTAAACTGACTGCATGAACCTGATCCTAATTCTAATTCGTTTCTAAAGAATACTCCTTCAGGTAGAAAATCTGGGACAATCTTGATGGTGTTGTTTGAATATTTCTTGATTTTAAAATCGATCGTATTTGAATTAATCAGTAATGAAGTGTGCATAATATTGTATGGACGCAGTGGATCATTATCAAAATCTGCCGTGGACGTTTGGTGTTGCTTAAAAAAACTCTGCTCAACAATCAGACCATCATTAATGGTTTTTATTCCAAGGTTTCTCAAGGCTAAAACCATGCTCTCTAAACGTTCAATAGTTATATAGGGATCACCACCACCTTTAAAAATCAATGAATCAACCACTCCATCCTTGATGCTGTCTGTGCTAAATACTTCTGTGGTCCAATGATAATCGGGACCTAAATGATCCATTGCCACAAATGCCGTAAATAGTTTTGCAACTGATGCCGGAGTTCGGTGTACCTCTGCGTTGAGGTTTATCAGTCTAGTGTCTGAATTCAGCGGTTGCAGAATGATGCTAAGGCTATCAATTGGAATATTGTGCTTATTGGCTAATAATTCAATCTCTTCGGGTAAGGTACGTTGGCCATAAATGGGAAAAGTGACAAAAAAACAGATGAAAAATAATAGCAGTCGGGACGTGTTTTGATTAATAAAGCTACTGAGCATCAAGTCACTGTCTATTTGTAATTATCGAGTAACTTATTTAGTGCCTTAGAACCAGGACATAAATCATCGTAACTGACTGAGTTTAAAGCCCCATCAATTGTATTTTCAACTTCTGTGAAATCAGGCTGAGACTCATTAATATACAAAAGTCCTGTTAATATTTCTCCTTTGTCAGAGGCTTCTTTAATTCCATTAATTGACTGACTTCTATCAAGAGGGCTAAAGCTATCATCTGTCTTTCGTAAAAGAACCTTGCCACCCTCATGGAGATCTACCTCTAAACTTGAGCCTTCTTCATATTGAACTTCGATTTCTGAGAATGGAGCTATATAGTCTGTATAGACCGCCTCTCGTTTTGTCTCTCTGGTGCTCATGTAACTTTTTGTTGAGCCCTCATGGTCATTGAATGTTACGCAAGGTGAAATGACATCAATCATTGCAAATCCTCGATGCATTAATCCCGCCTTAAGTAATGGAATCAGTTGGTCCTTATCCCCTGAAAAGCTCCTAGCAACGAAGGTTGCTCCTAAAGTAATTGCTACCGAACAAGGGTCAATTGGTGTCTGTAGATTGGCGGCCCCTTTTTTGGCTGTTGAGCCAATATCTGCGGAGGCAGAAAACTGACCTTTGGTTAATCCATAGACTCCATTGTTTTCAATAATATAAAGCATATTAAGATTTCTTCTAACGGCATGAGAGAACTGCCCCATTCCAATAGAAAGTGTATCTCCATCCCCCGAAACACCTATACAAAGCAGTTCACTATTAGCTGCATTGGCCCCAGTGGCTACTGATGGCATGCGTCCATGAACTGAATTGAAGCCGTGGGACTGACTGGCAAAATAAGCAGGTGTTTTTGATGAGCAGCCAATACCACTTAGTTTTATCATTCTGTGTGGCTCAATATTTAAATCAAAAACGGTTTGAATAATCGCGCCAGTAATAGAATCATGTCCACAACCGGCACAGAGAGTCGACATCACGCCCTCATAATCATCAAAAGTCATCCCCAGCTTATTTCTAGGATCATTATCTCTTATTATTTTTGGCTTCTTTATATAACTCATGCTGCTTTTCCTGCTTTGAGATCTGACTGAATTTTTTCCACGACATCTTTTGGAAAGATTGGAATCCCATTATAGAGCCTGATAGATTTAATTTTTTTGGCATCGACTTTAGTCTCCGAGATTAATAATTTTTCCAACTGTCCATCGCGATTCTGTTCGATAACAAATATTGTCTTATGAGCGTCCAAAAACTTTTGAACCTCTTTGGTAAATGGAAAAGCTTTAACTCTGAGATAGTTCATTTTTTGACCTTGCTTTTTCATAATATCTCTAGCTTCACGAATTGCATCATCACAGCTACCAATACTAATAATGCCAATATCGTTGTTCTTAGAAAATGAAACTGCAGGCTTAGGTACGAGGGTTTTTGCTGTTTCCCACTTAACCAATAAACGGTCGACAACATCCTGATATTCTGAGGCATCCTCGGTGTAGCCACCGAACCTATTGTGCCCAGAGCCTCTTGTAAAATATGAACCTTTAGGGTTGGTGCCAGGTATGGTTCGATAAGGAACCCCATCTCCGTCGACATCCAGATAGCGATAATAATTTTCCATCTCTTCTAACTCTTCAGATGAAAGCACTTTGCCTCGGTCCGGTTTAAATTTATCGTCCCATTCAAGATCCTTAATCATCCAATCATTCATACCTATATCAAGATCGCTTAATACAAAAACTGGGGTTTGGAGTTTTTCAGCAAGATCAAATGCTTCAACTGAAAGATAAAAAGCTTCCTCGGGATTTGCTGGATAAAGACACACATGTCTAGTATCACCATGAGAAGCATAAGCACACAAAGATATGTCTCCTTGTTGGGTTCGAGTGGGCATTCCTGTCGAAGGACCTGTTCTCTGAACATTGAAGATAACAGTAGGTATCTCAGTGTAATAGCCA
>JAKUPN010000029.1 GCA_022449545.1 Alphaproteobacteria bacterium
ATTCTGCCATTGCAAGACCGCTAAGCGCAACTCGAAGTCTAGCTCCTGGCGGTTCATTCATTTGCCCAAAAACCATCGTGGTTTTTTTGATAACACCAGACTCCGTCATTTCATTGTATAAGTCATTTCCTTCTCTAGTTCGCTCCCCAACACCAGCAAAAACAGAATATCCACCATGCTCTGTAGCAATATTTCTAATCAGCTCTTGAATCAAAACACTGTTTCCTACTCCTGCACCCCCAAACAATCCAGTGTTTCCAACTTTTGTATATGGCTCCATAAGATCTACAACTTTTATTCCTGTAACAAGAATCTCGGTAGACGTGGTAAGATCCTCATGCTTAGGTGCGGTTCGATGGATTGGATTCACTTTATCCGTTTTAACGTCACCTTTATTATCAATTGTATTCCCCAAAACATCAAAAAGCCTACCTAAGGTTTCAGGACCTACAGGTACTGAAATAGGAGAACCACTATCTTTAACCTCAGTTCCTCTGACTAACCCATCTGTAGAATCCATAGCTACAGTACGAACGGAAGAATCACCCAAGTGCTGCGCAACCTCTAAAACCAAAGTGTTATTGTCACCTCGTTCAACAGTTAAGGCATTATAAATATCAGGTAATTGGCCTTGTTCAAACACAACATCAACAACTGCGCCCATTACCTGCGAAATTTTTCCTTTTTCTGACATAAAATTATTCCTTATTTATGTTTATTCTTTTAAAGCCTCAGCACCACTAACGATTTCTAGCATCTCAGTTGTAATCGCTGCCTGACGCGCTTTGTTAAATTCTAGAGTTAAACTTTTTATCATATCCTTAGCATTTGTTGTAGCGTTCTCCATTGCCATCATCCTAGCAGCCTGTTCACTCGCATAAGACTCAAGAAGATATTTCCAGATTTGAATATTTAGGTGTCTAGGAACCAGAGAGCTAACCAGCTTTTCTTTAGATGGTTCATAAAGCCTGTCTTTGACCTTTATCTCTTTTTCATTATACATAAGAGGCAGTAAAACCTCAGATTTTATTTCTTGATGAGCAAGGTTAATAAAATAATTATACACCACATGTATCTCATCTACCTTGCCGCTAATAAAATGATCAATAATACTTCTGCCAATCATCATTGCATTATCATAGTCTAGCTCATTCCAGAAATCTATATGACTCTCAATGATATTGTAATCTCTTCGCTTAAAATAATCTCTAGACTTTTTTCCTATACAAAATAAATCAACATTTTCTTTTCCGAATTGATCAATCTCTTGCTGTGCAATTTTTGTTATATTCGTATTAAACGCACCAGCGAGTCCTCTGTCTGCACTGACAACCACATATGCTTTACGCTTTATATCACGTACCTCTAATAGATCTAACATATCCCTGTCAATATCAGGCAATAAATGATGAATCACTTCTTCAAGAGCAAATGCGTAAGGCCTTCCCTGCTCCATTCTTTCCTGCGCTCGACGAATCTTTGCTGCAGCAACCATTTTCATTGCACTGGTTACCTTTTGAATGCTCTTTACAGATTTAATTCGATCTCTTATATCTTTAAGATTTGCCACAGACTAAACCGCAAAACTATTTTTGAAATCAGAGATTGCTTTATCGAGTGCATCACTGTTTTCATCGCTGATGGTACCTTCATCTTTTATGGCTTTTAGCTGGTCCGAAGCATTCGCATCAAGGTATTCAAAAAGACCAGCCTCAAAATCAGCGACTTTTTCTACATCTATATCATCTAGATAGCCTTTAGAGGCAGCAAAAATTATTGCTACTTGTTTTTCTACAGCCATTGGAACATATTGATTTTGCTTTAATATTTCAACCATCCTCTCTCCACGGGTCAATTGGTCAAGTGTAGACTTATCAAGATCTGATCCAAACTTGGCAAAAGCCTCTAGCTCTCGGTATTGAGCTAAGTCCAGCCTTAGTGTACCAGCAACTTTTTTCATTGCCTTGAGCTGTGCATTACCACCCACACGAGAGACAGAGAGTCCGACATCAATCGCTGGTTTAATACCTGAATTAAATAGATTTGTTTCAAGATAAATCTGGCCATCTGTAATTGAAATCACATTAGTAGGTATATACGCTGAGACATCACCCTCTTGTGTTTCAATTACTGGTAAAGCAGTCAATGACCCACCACCATGATCCTCAGATAATTTAGAAGCTCTTTCAAGTAAGCGGCTGTGTAAATAAAATACGTCACCAGGAAAAGCCTCACGCCCAGGTGGTCTTCGAAGCACAAGTGACATCTGACGATAGGCCACGGCTTGTTTGGATAGATCATCATATACAATCAAAGAATGTTGTCCATTATCCCTGAAAAATTCTCCCATAGCACAACCGGCATATGGTGCAATATACTGTATTGGTGCAGGATCAGATGCGTTGGCAGCGACAACAATTGTATATTCCATTGCGCCCTGCGATTCTAACTCTGAAACCAAACTAGCAACAGTAGATGCTTTTTGTCCTATGGCAACATAAACACAATAGACAGGAGCATCTGTTTCATGAGTATATTTTTGGTTTATGATAGCATCAATCGCCACAGCAGTTTTTCCAGTTTGACGATCGCCAATAATTAGCTCTCGTTGCCCTCTACCAATTGGAACCATACTATCAATTGCTTTAATTCCAGTCTGTAGAGGCTTCTTCACAGGACTACGTGCCATTACGCCTAGCGCTTTTCGTTCAATTGGAAGTGTACTAGAACTGTTAATCGGGCCCTTACCATCTAATGGTTGACCTAAGGGGTTAACCACCCTACCAAGCATTTCTTTTCCTACAGGAACCTCAACCACGCGACCAGTTCTCTTGGCAATATCTCCTTCTTTAATTAGTCTAGTCTCGCCAAATAAAACCAGGCCGATATTATCCTCTTCTAGATTTAGTGCCATTCCAAATACATCATTCGGCAACTCAACTAGCTCAGAACTCATTACATTTTCAAGGCCTGATGCTCTTGCGACGCCATCACCTACTTCGATTATTTCACCAACCTCGGAAATGTCAATGGCGCTATCATATTTTTCTAATTGTTCTTTCAGCAGTGCTGTTATTTGATCAGTTTTTATTTCCATAATATCCTAACTCATGTTTTCATTAAATCTAACTTAATGTTATTGATTTGACTTTTTATTGACGCATCTAAATAAGTATTCTCGATCCTTAGTTTTACACCACCAATAAGTGATCTATCAATCTCAATAGAAAGGTCTGTATCTTTATTTAATACTTGGTCTAATTTATCTTTCATCATTGAAGCATCTTCTTTATCCATCTCACTACTTAAAATAGCATGAACAGATACTTTGTTTTTAACCTTCTTATATTGCTCAAAATAATATTTTTTTATCCGGCTGATAGTTTTATTTGTCTGCATTCCACTTAGATATGATGCGATACCTAATACTAGGCTATGTACGGATGAGCCTAAGACCTTAACTAATATTGTCAGTTTCTGTTCTTGAGATAGTCGCTTTGACTGAACAAAACTTTTGAGATCAATATTCGATCTGACAAGATCATCAAACAATGAAATTGAATCCCGCACTTCATCTAAAGCGTTCGCATTATTAGCACACTCCAATAGAACACTGGAAAGTTGTTTTGCCGATTTATTATG
>JAKUPN010000003.1 GCA_022449545.1 Alphaproteobacteria bacterium
TCGTTCGGCCCAGTTTCCGACCGCTTCCAAATCAATGTTTACTATCACAGCACAGAATTCTCTTTTGTCACCAAACGCGACAGCTTCTTTAATGTGTGAGAAAAATTTAAGTTTATTTTCAATGAATTTCGGGGCAAACAACGTTGCGTCAGAAAGCCGACCAACATCTTTTGCCCGATCAATAATCCGAAGATGTCCATCATCACCAACTAAACCAGCATCACCAGTACGAACCCAGCCATCAGGAGTTTTAGTTTCTAAGGTTGCCTCAGGATTTTTAAAATATTCCTTGAAAACACCTGGGCTACGAAACATAACCTCTCCTTTATCAGACACAGTAATCTCTACTCCAGGTGTGGGAACGCCCACAGTATCAGGCTTTACCTCACCGTTAGGTTGCGCTGTAATAAATACACTTGCTTCTGTAGAACCATACAACTGTTTCAAGTTAATTCCTAGGGAACGATAAAAGCGAAATATATCTGGTCCTATAGCTTCTCCAGCCGTATAAGCATTACGTATTCGACTTAGTCCCAAAGTATTTTTAAGGGGTCCGTAAACTATTATCTCTCCCAAAAAGTATAGTAACCGATTTATTACACTGACCTGTTTCTTGTCTAAGATGTCAGAACCATTTCGTCGTGCTACATTCATAAAAAAATCGAACATCTTGCGCTTTACTTTACTGGAATCAGCAATACGTATCATAACTGACGTCAATACATTTTCATAAATTCGAGGAGGGGCAAAGAAATAAGTGGGGCCCAACTCTCGGAGATCGTTAAGAAGAGTCTCAGATGATTCTGGACATGAAACGCAAAAGCCTACAGCATAAGACTGGGCATAAGATAAAACGTGATCGCCCGCCCAAGCCATTGGTAAATATGCGAGGCATTCATCATTTTCATTTATAGCTTCCTGATCAGCTGCGTTGACTGATGTCAAGTAGATAGCCTCATGTGTTAGAACAACACCCTTTGGCTCACCGGTTGTACCTGATGTGTATAAAATAATTGCAGTATCGGTGCCCTTTCCCTTAGAGACTTCATCACTAAAAAATGAGGACTTACTTTTATTAAATTCTTTACCCTTATTTATTACGTCTTCTATGTGGTAAAGGTATGGCTCTATATAATTGCGCATTCCTCTCGGTTGGTCGTAAACAATAAACTCTAAATTTGGACAATCATCAAAAACGCTCAATAATTTATCAATTTGCTCTTGGTCTTCAACTACAGCAAATCGAACTAAAGCATGACCGAGAAGAAATTTTATTTCATCTGCCACAGCGTCCTGGTACATAGGAATAGGTATCCCCCCCAGTGCCTGCACTGCAGCGATGGTCCAGTATAGCCTTGGTCTATTATCTCCAATAATTGCAACTGGATCCCCTCGGCTTAATCCCAGTGAAGCCAAGCCGCATGCTATTAACTTTACTTGAAGAGATACTTCTTCCCAGTTCCAAGATTGCCAAATACCAAAATCTTTTTCGCGCATTGCTGTACGCTTTGGTCTCTTGATAACATTTCGTTCTAATAACTTTGGAAATGTATCAAATTCCCGATCTAAAGTCGCGGATACTTTATCAGAAGTCACTATCTTACGTGTCTGTGCCATTTATTTTTTAACTCCACTAACACTTAAGAAATTGTAATAATTTTATAACGACTTTATTTATACCCTTCAAAAACCCGCAAACTAATACGTAAGTTAACTGTGAAAAACTCACTTTTGTTAAAATTAAATTAATAATACTTACCTACGAAAGCTTCCATCTATCGTATCCAAACGACGCAGGTGGCCAGGCCAATCCCGAATAGAAACGTTAACATTATCATCGAATTGTTTAGCAGCATATTCACATGTTTCATCCGAGGGAATTATTAATTTAGCACCTGTAGCCATTGCTTTCAGCTGACTTCGTGCACATTTTTCCATATAAAACATTAATGAGAATGCCTCATCTATAGTTCTACCAGCCGTCAATAGGCCATGATTTCGTAAAACCATATTGTGATGATTACCTAAATCATTAGCCAGGCGTTCACGCTCATCTAATTCGAAAGCCAGACCCTCATAATCATGGTAGGCCACCCTGTTGTGGAGTCGCATCGCATGCTGACTTATAGACAAAAAACCACACTCCAGTGCCGATATAGCCATTCCGGCTTCAGAGTGAGTGTGTAAAACACAATTAACATCCTCTCTTGCCGAGTGCACTGCACTATGTATCGTATACCCAGCCGGATTTATTTTATATGCGCTCTCGCTTAGTATGTTACCGTCTATATCAACTTTAATTAAGCTCGAAGCAGTAATTTCATTAAACATCAATCCAAATGGATTTAAGAGAAATGTCTCTTCCCCCTGTAATTTTGCGGAAATATGCGTCCGGGTCATATCTGACATTCCATATAGATCTACCAAGCGATAACAGGCAGCTAGGTTAACGCGGGTGTTCCATTCCTCAGCACTCACTTGGTTTTTTACTGACTTAATTTCATCAAGTGATGGAAAATCATCTACAGTTGCTAAATGTACCAATTCTAATGCTCCTTATTGCAACCAAATTTCAAAAAACGATATTAAAAAAGAAAACGATTTAAATCAAATGGCCTCTTCTACGACTAAACATCTTTGTGACCCTAATCCGGAAGCTTCCGCTTCCACAATATCTCCATCTTTTAAGTAAGTTCCGCTTCCGTGTCCTACCCCCTCTGGTGTTCCTGATGAAATTATATCGCCAGGATGAAGAGCTAGCTGGGCAGAAGCATGTTCAATCTGTTCTTCAATTGAAAAAACCATTTCCCCCGCAGGGTCATTCTGTTTGATTTCGCCATTTACCTTTAAAGTTAAGTTAATCAGCCTGTAATCATCAATGAAAGCAGCCGGCACGAAAAATGGCCCCATGGGTGCAAAACTATCGTGGCTTTTACCTGTAAACCAGTCTGTTCGAAGTGTTGGCCAATCAGGTCGGCTTTGAGAATCGCGAGCCGTAACATCATTTGAAGTCATATAACCAGCGACATAATCAAGCGCACTTTCAGCCTTTACCCTTTTAGCAGTTCTACCAATAGCCAGTGCGAGCTCCACTTCCCAGTCGACTTTGAGTGCCTCGGGAGGCAAAATAATATTGCTATACGCTCCCACAAGAGAACTGGGCGCCTTCAGGAAAGAGTAGGGTCTAACTCTTGCTTTATCGCGATCTAACATATTCTCACGTTCCTGCTCATTCTTAGCCGTACCAGCATTAAGCATCTCTCGGATGTGACCACCATAATTTGCTGCTGCATAAATCATTTTATTAGGACTTAGAATCGGAGGTAGCGGGCTTATTTCGGCAATATCTTTTTCTGCTCGCCATTCTCTATATTTTTCCGCCTCATTATTAATGGTTTCGGCAATTTCGCACAAAGAATTAAAATTGACGTCCCAATCTAAAAGCATTTCCTGTATTCCAACAGTAGTGGTTGGCTTAGGACCTGAAAATATATTTACGACTTCATCAATATTAAAAATTTTTTGATCAATAACCATACCAACAAAAGTTTGATTATTATTTGCGAAAGTTCCAAGTTTGAATTTTGTGTAAGACATTGTTTGTTACCATTATTAAAACTAAGGATGTTTCTACCAATCGTAGCCAGGATTTTTCCTCGCTAGTCCATCATAAAGATCTAAGATACGTTGTAACCAAGAATAGATTGGATCATCTTTTTCCAACAGAGCCAATGAGCTAACAGTACGCGCCCAAATAAATGGACTGAATGCGACATAATCAGCATAAGTTGGTAATTCACCTCCCAGGTAAGGAGTATCTCTCACAACAGAACGCATCGGTTCCAGCCGCTGTCGTAGCTCGATCAGTCGACTTTCACGCCCCAACTGAACGCCTGTTATATCTCTTCCTAAACGCTTGGATCTTGAATCATAAAACCATTCTTGATCCTCCGGAGTTAAGTGAGCATGTATATCTTCGACAATCATAGTAAATAAAAATTGACTAATTCTAGCAACTGCCCACTCCTGAATAAACCTTGCATGTTGAATGCCATCACTTCCCCCTAAAATCGGAGGTCGCTCTGGATATTTATCATCAAGATGCTCTGCTATCGACCAGCTATCAACGATATAATCTCCATTATCATTAATAACAGGAATGGTTTTAAAAGAACCATCTCCAATTTTCTTAATCTCAGTAAAACGGGTTGGCACCGTCTCGCAATCTAGGCCTTTATGGGCTATTGCTAGACGCGTTCTCCAACAATTTGAGCTGAACCTCCTATCATCAATTCCAACTAGATCATAAAGTATTATTGCCATTATTCGCCTTTGTTACTTTTGATCAGGTAGTTAGAAAAGATAAGACTCTTTTAACTAGGCTGCTTTAGAAAAGCCAGGGACAAATTCAGGTGCCACCGTCTCCGCAAATCGCCTTAAAACATCCTGACGTAATTTACGGGGAACCCCTACTGTAGCTGGGTGTACTATCATATAATTGAGACCAATTTCTCTCAGTTTTTCAACCTGTTCACATACTTTTTTAGCCGAGCCAACAAAGTTATGCCCAGCAAAACCATCGATATTGTCTGGATCTGACAACAAGTTAAGATTTTTGAAAAAACGGCTAAACTGCTCATAACCTTTAATGTCAGACCAAAAATCAGCGTCAGCTTCGTAGTGTTTGGTCTGCAAGCTAAAATACTCAGATAAATGTTTCCGAGCTAAATCCAGAGCTTCATCATCACTGTCTGCCATAAGAGTATGAACTAATACAGGACGTCTATTATCAGATGGATAACCACTTTTGTTAGCCTGGTCATCCCAAAGATTCATAGATTTTTCCAAAATATGAAATGGAAATTGACAAACATTAAGAGGGGGTAGACCCATGCCTGCCATTATACTTGCACTTTGAGGACTTCCTATTGCCCCATACAGATGTATCCTTTCGCTATTAGGTTCAGGTCTGATACGAACTTCACGATTTGTTGAATGATATTTGCCTTGATATGAGAATGTCTGACCTGAGAGAGCCAATTTAAGGATTTCGCAACAATCAGTGAAACGATCTCTAGCTTCTTCCATGTTTATACCAAAAGCATCATATTCTAACTTTGCGGTCCCCCTTCCTAGACCCAAGAAAAGATTACCCGAACATAAATTACTCAACATTGCAATTTCACCAGCCAGACGCATTGGTTGATACCAAGGAGCAACTAAAACAGAAGTTCCAAAGCTCAGTCCAGGAAACTGAGGAGCCAAATTAGACATAAATAATAGAGGGCTAGGTGTAGGATAGTAGTCTGAAAAATGATGTTCTAACATCCAAGCACTGTCATATCCCAATTGGTGTCCAACTTTACAATCTGAAAGAACCTCTGAGTAAAGCTCTTGGTCAGTAAGGTTTCTATCACCTACAGGTGCAATTCCGAATCCAAATTCAACATTCTTATTCATCATACAGAGGTCCCTTTGCACTTCGTGTTTTTAAAATAACTAAAAGTCATATTCTTATCAAAAAGCGACATCCTTATAATCAACCCGCATTGTTCAAAAAAAACTTATATGCAAGGATTGATGTAAAACATTAAACGGTAAACAGAGAAAACACAAAAAATTTTATTGAAAACAACAATCCGTAATTAACTAAATTTATGTATTGGGTTGTTTCAATTGTCAGTAAAACAAAAATTTGTACTTTCTTTCTAATTTTAATCAATTTTTTTTTTAATCAGACAACCCTACTATCAAATAAAATAAGGATAATTCACATATGGCAAAATCTTTAGAAGATCAAAAAAAGGATAGAGCTAGAATCCAGAAGCTCTACTTCGATGGTCTCCAAGGTGAAAAAGTTTTTGATCTATGGGAATCTTTTGATCCCGAACTGGCACTCGATCTAACCCATTTTGTCTCTGGCACTATGTACTCCAGAGAAAAAATTTCTCATAAAACCAGACAACTTGTTGCCATTTCTGCTTTGACCGCTATGGAGAAAAGAGAAGAGCTTCGTGTACATATATACGGTGCTATTAATGTTGGCTGTAAACCAGATGAAATAGCAGAGGTAATATTTCAAATGTTTACTTATTGTGGAGCTCCTGCGGTTAATTCAGGCCTAAAGGCTTTGCGGTCAGTGATGGATGAACGTGGATTAAAGTTAACTAATGAAGAACGATAAACCTCACTCATAGAAAGCAAATAAATCATGGAAATAAGTAACACTTCGGTAATTATAACAGGTGGAGGATCTGGTTTGGGAGCTGCTACAGCTAATATTCTAAGCAAGAAAACTTCCAAAATAGCGCTGCTTGACGTACATATAGAGGGAGCAAAAGAAACCGCAAAAAAAATCAACGGTCTAGCCATAGAGTGTGATGTCAGTGATCCTGAGAGCGCTTCAAAAGCAATCAGCTTAGCTAAAGAAGCCCATGGAACTGCTAAAATCTTAGTAAATTGCGCAGGCATAGGTCCTGGAGCCGCGGTAGTAGGTCGTACCGGGCCTGTCGATCTAGATTGGTTTGAAAAAACTGTTAGTGTTAATTTAACAGGAACCTTCAATATGATCAGGCTTACAGCTGCAAATATGATAGAAGAAGAACCAAACATAGAAGGGGAACGCGGTGTAATAATCAATACTGGCTCGACATCAGCCTATGAAGGACAAATAGGTCAAACTGCTTACGCGGCCTCAAAAGCTGGTGTTGTAGGCATGGGAATAGCTCTCGCTCGTGAGTTTGCGCGTGAAGGTATAAGGGTAATGACAATTTCCCCAGGCCCTTTTGATACTCCTCTTTTTGATAGCATGCCATTAAACGCCTATAAGCGCTTACTTGATGCAGCTCAGTTTCCTAAAAGAGCAGGTAATCCGGATGAATACGGCCGACTCGTTAAAAGCATAATCGAAAACCCAATGTTAAATGGAGAGTCTATTAGGCTTGATGGCGCCATCAGAATGGGCCCCAGATAGCATAAACCTGATTAAAGAATATTAATTAACATCTTAATAAGATTACCTTCAAAGAAAGATGACTAGGTACACGACCCTTACATCCGCTTCTACTGGTGTTAGAGTAGATAGGGGAACTAAGATTTTACAGAAGATGCAGAAAGAAAAGAGTAGAGGGTAGAATACCTATTACATAGTCTTTTGACAAATGTTGAAACACTTGGATTCGTAATATTTCTGCCAATTTTCGAATATGTCTAGTAAAACCAATAACCTTGTGTTAGAAACCGCCGCCATAACAGTTTAAAGTAATAATTTAGCACGCAGTAGGAAGTGAAAACTCTGAAGAAAAACACAGGAGGAGGTGAGTAATATAGTTCAAGTTGTTGTAAGAGATAACAACGTTGACCAAGCTCTGAAAGCGCTTAAGAAAAAAATGCAACGTGAAGGTGTATTTCGGGAAATGAAACTTCGCCGAAGCTACGAAAAACCATCTGAAAAAAGAGCGCGCGAAAAAGCTGAAGCAGTCAGAAGAGCCAGAAAGCTGGCAAGAAAAAGAAAAGAAAGAGAAGGTTACTAAGCTCTATTAGTTTTGTAAGGGATTCTTCAAATTCAATTCCAATGCAATGCCCTAGACACTCGACAGTTCCTGGGGAAGTTTGTCGTGAATATTTTTGTACAAATGACTAAATTAGTGCTGACTGCCCTGAAGTGATTTTACTATATCTTCACACATTTTCTTAGCATCGCCAAACAGCATCATGGTTTTATCTGAGAAAAATAAAGGATTATCAACACCAGCATAACCTGATGCCATAGAGCGCTTTACAACCAAAGTGGTTTGAGCTTCCTCAACATTTAAAACTGGCATTCCATATATAGCACTCGATTTATCGGTCTTAGCCGCAGGATTAACCGTGTCATTCGCACCTATCACAAAGACAACTTCTGTAGAAGCAAAGTCGTGATTAATCTCATCTAATTCTAATACGTTTTCGTATGGAACGTTTGCTTCTGCCAAAAGTACGTTCATATGACCGGGCATACGACCAGCAACTGGATGAATTGCATAACGCACCTTGACCCCTTTTTCGGTCAAAAGGTTAGCCATTTCAGCCAAAGAGTGCTGAGCCTGAGCGACTGCCATGCCATAGCCAGGCACTATGATAACTGTCGAAGCTTGTTCCATGATGAAAGCCGCATCTGCTGCGGCACCCTGCTTAACTATTCGATCCTCTTTATCTCCACTTGATCCTGAAACTTCTCCCCCGAATCCTCCCAGAATTACGCTTATAAACGAGCGGTTCATACCTTTACACATTATGTAACTTAGTATTGCACCTGATGATCCAACCAAAGCTCCAACAATTATCAGTAATGGATTACTTAGTGTAAAACCTATTCCAGCGGCGGCCCATCCCGAGTAAGAATTTAACATCGATACAACTACCGGCATGTCTGCGCCGCCGATAGGCACAATTATAAGGATGCCAAGCAATAATGAGATTACTACTATTAACCAGAAAGCCATCTGAGACTCATCTAATGCAAGCCAAACAATTACAGCCGCAAGAAGAATTCCTAAACATAAATTAACTAAGTGTTGGCCTGCAAAGACAAGAGGTCTGCCAGATACAATCCCCTGTAGTTTTCCAAAAGCTATTATTGAACCGGTAAATGTAATGGCTCCTATTGCAGTGCCGATCGACATCTCCACAAGACTAGCAGTCTTGATATCTCCAGCATGTCCTATACCGTAGGCTTCAGGGGCATAAAAAGCAGCTCCAGCAACAAATACTGCAGAAAGGCCAACAAGGGAGTGGAAAGCAGCAACTAACTGAGGCAGCGCCGTCATTTCAATTCTTAGCGCTATTGCCGTCCCTATGGCTCCCCCAATTAAAACCCCCAAAACAATCATACCAAATGAAATTACTCCGGGAAGAGCGAGGGTAGTAAAAACAGCAATGACCATGCCAGAAATACCATAAATATTCCCAATTCTGGCACTTTTTGGAGAACTAAGTCCCCGCAAAGCCATAATGAAGCAGACACTAGACAGTAGGTACAAGGAGGCCGTTAAAGAAGCAGACATTTAAAGCATTCTCCCCTTCAGCGTTTTTGTCTAAACATCTGAAGCATACGCTGAGTAACAATAAAGCCCCCAAAAATATTTACAGAGGCTAGTATTACAGCAATAAATCCAAATATCTTGGCTAAGTTCCAACCCTCAGGCCCAGCGGCTATAAGCGCGCCTACTATTATAACTGATGAAATAGCATTAGTAATTGCCATTAGTGGCGAATGTAAAGCAGGGGTTACACTCCAAACAACGTAATAACCGATGAACACTGCTAAAACAAATATTGTAAAAAGAAAAACAAAATTGTCACCAGCCCCAGAAGAAGAACTCATTACTATATTGCTTGTGTTCTGAGCTACATCAGCCACGGGTATGTATAAATTTTGCAGTTCTTCAGCAATTTTCATCGCTTTATCAGCGATGCTGGTTACGTTCATTTTTTAAACTCCTCCCTGCTATGGTTTAACTGAACCCGGATCATCTAAATCGAGTTCTTTTTTTCTTTAAGCAGTGCGGGATGAATAACTTTGCCATCACGAGTTAAACAAGAATTGGTGATTACTTCATCATCCCAATCAATTTCTAATTGTTGCCTTTCTTTATCTATCATCAGCTCAACAAAATTATATAAATTTCTGGCATATAGAGCAGACGCGTCAGAGGCCAAACGTGAGGGTAGATTAAAATGCCCCATGATGACTACTCCATTATCCGTGGTTATAATTTCCCCACCAACACTTTGAGTTACGTTTCCCCCTTGTTCCACAGCCAAATCTAAAATCACCGATCCAGTTCTCATAGATGCAATCATCTCATCGCTAATCAATACTGGTGCTGTCCTACCTGGTATTAGTGCAGTGGTAATCACTATATCTTGGCCAGATATATGAGTTGCTAACAGCTCTGCTTGTCTTCGTTTGTAATCTTCAGACATTTCCTTCGCATATCCGCCCTCTGTCTGGCCTGTATCGTCATTCTCACTTTCTACCATTACAAAAGTAGCGCCCAGACTTTCTACCTCCTCTTTGGCAACAGCCCGAACATCTGTTGCGGAAACAACTGCCCCAATTCGCCTTGCTGTAGCAATTGCTTGCAATCCAGCTACTCCAGCACCCATAACAAAAACCTTCGCAGGGTTGATCCGTCCAGCAGCCGTCATCATCATCGGTATACCTCTTCCGTACTCTGCAGCAGCATCGACAACTGCTTTGTAGCCTGCAAGATTAGCCTGAGAACTTAAGGCATCCATAGATTGAGCTCTACTAATACGCGGAAGAAACTCCATAGCAAATGAAACAATATTTTTTGCTGCGTAATGCTCTACCCCAATCGGATCTCCGAAAGGATTATGCAAAGCAACTAAAACACATCCATCAGGGTAATCTCCAAGGCCATCTGCCCCACCATCAGAAGTGGTTCTAGGCCGTTGAACCTTGAGAATTATATCAGCCCCTTCAAAAGTCTCTATCCTAGTTTTATGTATTGTTGCTCCAGCTACTATATAATCATTATCAAGTATCGCAGCCTTTTCACCTGCACCTGACTCAACACTGACCTCGATTCCCATAGAGACAAATCGTTTAACTGTGTCGGGTGTGGCTGCAACTCGCCTTTCATGAGCTCTTCGCTCCAAAGGAATGGCAATCTTCATCACTAAAACACCTTCAACTCAACTTTGTGTTTTTAAAAAATATAGCTAACCAGCGTGCGCGGGATATACCCACAGAAACAAATAAGCACAAGTGCTCTAGGGAAAAATTATTATAGAAATGATGTTTTTTAGGGGATTTTTTAATATTTTTCTAGCTAAATTCGAAATTACCTTATTAACAAACGTTTTTACAAAAAATTTCTAACAAAAAAATCATACTCTAGATCAAATCGAAACTTATCCAATGAACAACTATCATAAATCAGGATGATTGAATATTTAATTCTTGAAAAAATCACTAGACCCTTTTGTTTCCATTTCACTTAACTCATCCAAGAGATCCGATATAAGAGAAAGGCCCCTATGCCAAAATGAGGGATCACTGGCATCTAGGCCAAAGGGCGAAAGCAATTCTTTGTGACGTAGTGTTCCACCAGCCCTTAGCATATCCAAATATTTTTTATCAAAATCATATTCATTCTCCTGGTATACAGCAAAAAGTGAGTTAACCAAACAGTCGCCAAACGCATAGGCGTATACGTAAAAAGGAGAATGGACAAAATGAGGGATGTAGGACCAATAAAAAGCATATTCATCATACAATTTTACTGACGGCCCTAAACTTTCTCTTTGTACCTGCATCCATATATCGCAAATCTCTTCTGTAAGAAGCTCATTTACTAGCCGCTTCTCGTGCACATTACGTTCAAACTCAAAGAAAGCGACCTGTCTTACAACCGTATTTAACATGTCTTCGATCTTACCAGCTATCATTGTCATTTTCTGATTCTGAGTGTTGGAATCATTAAGTAATTTTCTAAATGTTAGCATTTCCGCGAAAACTGATGCAGTTTCTGCCAAGGTCAAAGGTGTGTCGGACATCAAATGTCCCTGATCAGAAGCTAAGCATTGATGAACCCCATGGCCAAGTTCATGGGCTAATGTCATAACATCCCTTATCTTTCCTTGATAATTTAATAGTAAGTATGGGTGAACACTTGGAACAGTGGGATGAGCAAATGCCCCCGGAGACTTTCCTTTCCTTACCTGGGCGTCAATCCAATTATTATCAAAAAACTGACGGCCTATATCAGCCATTTCTATAGAAAAATCTTCGTATGCACTGAGTACTATTTTAACTGCTTCATCCCATGAAATTAACCTATTATCCTCATTAGGCAATGGAGCGTTACGATCCCAATATTCAAGGATATCGGACCCAAACCACCCAGCTTTAATTTTATAATATCGATGAGATAATTTCGGATACATCTCTTTTACCGAATGAATTAATGCATCAACAACATCATCCTCTACAAAATTCGATAAGTTCCTACTTGATACCGGTTTATCGAATTGTCGCCATCTATCTTCGATTTCTTTATCCTTTGCAAGGGTATTTGTGATAAGCGTAAATACGCTAGCATTCTCACTTAACACTTTTCCGATAGACTTTGCTGCACCTTTTCGAACAGGTCCTTCTTTGTCCGACAGTAGATCAAAAATTTCTGTACTTGTTAGCTCTTTCTCTTGTCCATCGCGATCAACTTTAAATCTCATCTTTGCCAAGGTCTCATCAAATAGACGAATCCAAGAAGCTCTTCCAACTACTTGTTTTTCTAATATTAAGCGTTCTGTCTCATCGCTTAGCTGATGAGGTTTATAAGCTCGAATATCACGGATCCATGATTCATATTTAAAGAATTCTGCTTCGGTAATAATTTTTGATAAATGAGAATTATCGAGTTGATTTAACTCCAGAGTGAAGAATAAAAGATATGTTGTTATTTCAGTGATTTTCTCTTGCGTACTCTGATAGAATTGACCTGATTCTGTATCAGTCATGTCCGCTGCGTAGAGCAATGATGCAAAACTCATCATTTTTGCAAGAACTTCTTCTATTTCTTCGTATTCCTTAATTGCAACAACTAATTTGTCTCCACTTAATTCTAATAAGTTTCCTTTATAATCTTTCTCAAATTTTTTTGCTCTTAAACAAATCTCTTTTCTTTCCATAATTAGAAGATCAGAGTGTTTTCCATCGTAAAGGTCACTAAGGTCCCATATGGGTAGGTTACCCAATTTATGATTTGAAATTCTTTTAGATGTTGAAGAAAGTAACTTTTTCAAATTGTCCTCAAACGGTTGATTAAATATTTATTACAGATAAGTTCATTTATCTGTGACGCAATAAGTAAATTATATTGACTAAATAATATTTACAGAGTCATAGCTCGGAGGGAAAGATGGATTACGCTGAAAATTATAAAAATTGGCAAACTCTGCATGAAATGTTTTTTTCAAAAGCAACAGAGTTGGGAGAAAAACCTCTTTTTTGGAAGAAGGATAAGGAAACTTGGATTCCTACGACTTGGAAGCAAGCAGATTGTCAAGTAAGAGCTCTGGCAAGAGGTTTGAAGTCTTTAGGTGTTTCAACCGGAGACAGGGTTGTTCTGGTTTCTGAAAATTGCCCTGAATGGGGTATATCGGATTTAGCAATAATGGCGGCAGGTGCATTAACAGTGCCCGCATATATAACTAATACGACTCAAGATCACGCCCATATTTTTTCTGACAGTGGAGCAACTATAGTAATAGTGTCTAACCAACAATTAGCAGAACGTGTTTTGCAAGCTGCAACTTCAATAAAAGAAGTAAAAACTGTAATAACGTTGGAAAAAGTTCAAACTGATCTGGAAGAACTAAAAATAATTAACTGGTATGACCTTATAGATGAATTTGTTCAAAACTCAGAAGATGAAAATATAGGTCTAACAATCAGATCTCGCGAAGACACTGCTTGCCTGATTTACACATCTGGCACTGGAGGTAACCCCAAAGGAGTTATGCTTAGTCATGGGGCAATTTTATGTAATTGCACGGGGGCTCATTATTTATTTAATGAAGACGGGTTACTATCAATAAATAATGAAGTATTTCTATCTTTTCTGCCGCTTAGTCACTCTTATGAGCATACTGCGGGACTTCATTTTGCCATCTCCATTGGTGCGGAAATATATTATGCAGAAGGAATAGATCGACTAGCAAATAATATGGCAGAAGTTAAGCCTACTATGATGGCGGCTGTGCCAAGGCTTTATGAAATGATGCACCAAAGAATAACGACTGGAGTAACCAGGAAAGGCGGAATTTCTGCCGTTTTATTTAATAAAACCATAGAGCTTGGCTCTAAAAAATACGAGCAAGGACTTGATAAATTAAGTCTCTGGGAAAAGATTCAAAACAAAGCTCTTGATAGACTTGTTCGAGCTAAAGTTGCAAAACGGTTTGGAGGAAGACTTAAATCTTTCATATCAGGCGGTGCACCGCTAAATTATGATATAGGTCTATTTTTTACTTCACTTGGAGTGAGAATTTCTCAAGGTTATGGCCTTACTGAAACTGCCCCAATTGTGAGTTGCAATCCTTTTAATCGTATAAAGCTAGATACAGTCGGTCCAGCCGTTCCTGGTGTAGAGGTCAAATTAGAAAAAGATGGCGAATTAGTAGTTCGTGGCGAACTGATCATGCAGGGATATTGGGGTTCACCGGATTTAACGAATGAAATTTTGAAGGAAGGTTGGATATATACCGGAGATATTGCTGAAATAGATGATGATAACTACATCAAAATAACCGATAGAAAAAAAGATATTATCGTCAATTCTGGAGGGGATAATATCTCACCTCAACGTGTTGAGGGCATTTTAAACTTCGCTCCAGAAATTTCTCAATCTCTAGTCTATGGGGATAAGCGCCCTCACTTGGTAGCTCTTCTAATTCCTGATCAAATGTTTATTGAAGAATGGGCCAAAAAACATGGCCACAAGGAGGGCAATATCCTCCTAATTGAGTCTGACCCATTTAAAAGTCACATCAAATCTGTAATTAATAAAGTTAATGAACAGTTATCACCAATAGAGCAAATAAGAAATTTTATAATGTCTATTGATGAATTTTCTACTGAAAATGGACTAATGACTCCTACCTTGAAACCAAAACGACACAAAATTAAAGAATTGTATGGAGATAAACTGGAAGCCTTGTACAGAACATCTATAAAACAAGGCTAGTGGGGTATTACATATTTTCATTTCAAATTATGATATTGTAAAAACCAATTAACAAATCTAGGTATACCCTCATCGATAGAGGTTATTGGTTTAAAACCCAGATCATTTTTACTACTATCGATATCGGCGTAAGTTTCTTTCATGTCACCCGCCTGCATGGGCTCAAATTCAATTATTGCTTTTTTATTTAATGCACTCTCAAATAGTCCTATATAACGCATAAGCGGTTCAGGTTTATTATTACCTAAATTATAAATTTCATGATTGGAACTCTTTAGTTCTTGAGAGCGATCCGAAGCTGATATTATTCCGGATACAATATCATCTATAAAAGTAAAATCTCTAAGCATTTGACCGTCACCAAAAACTTGAATTGGTTCACCGGAAAATATTTTAGAGGTAAATATAAAGGCCGACATATCAGGTCTACCCCATGGCCCATATACCGTAAAAAGACGCAAACCAGTCTGAGATAGGCTATAGTTGTGACTATACACTTCACTCATTAACTCCCCTGCCCTTTTAGTTGCTGCATATAGAGACACAGGATTATCAACAGGATCTGCTACTGAATAGGGAAGGTTTTTACTCGCCCCGTATACTGATGAAGAGCTGGCATAGACAATATTAATTAGCTCATTAGATATATAGCGAGCATATTCTAGAATATTTATATGGCCAGCTAAATTAGATTTGATATAGGAATCTGGGTTTTTAAAGCTATAGCGGACCCCTGCTTGTGCAGCTAGATGAATTATTTTATCAATTTCTCCAGCAAATCTGTTCAGGCTTTTAGGCTCTGAAATATCTAAAAGCTCAAATCGAAAATTTGTATACTTAGCTAATAATGACAACCTCGCTTTCTTAAGGTTTACATCATAGTAATCATTTAAGTTATCGACACCTATGACATTTTCTCCACGCTCTAACAAAGACTGAGCGACATTCATGCCAATAAATCCTGCTACACCAGTTATTAGGATGGCCAAGTTGTTCGTACCCCTAATTAAACATTATATTTAAAAAAATTATTGTTACTAAACTATTGGAAATAAAATATAAGTTAAATTCTTTTATAACATCAAAATCGATTTAATCGTTTGAATTATGATGTATAGTCTTCAATTTGTTTGGTATAATGATTAATCTTTTGCGGTGAAACTTTTATAGTGAGAGTTAATATACTTATAAAGATATGGTTGCCCTATTACTATTGTATTGATTATTTGGCTTCTAGATCTGATACGTCATGGAGAAAATAATGGCTATTTCAGCTATCAGTCTCGACGATAAATATGAGCTTCAGTCGGGCCGAGTTTACCTAACAGGAACTCAAGCATTGGTACGTCTACCTATGATGCAACGTATAAGGGATCAAAAGGCCGGGCTAAACACAGCATGCTTTGTGAGTGGCTACAGAGGGTCGCCCTTGGGCGCTATTGATCAGCAGATGCAAAGAGCTCAAGAGTTTCTAAAAAAACATCATATAGTTTTCCAACCAGGGGTTAACGAAGATCTAGCTGCAACTGCTATATGGGGAAGTCAACAAACGAATCTTTTTCCTAATGCTAAGTACGATGGTACTTTCGGTATGTGGTATGGAAAAGGGCCGGGTGTTGATCGATCGGGTGACGTATTTAAACACGGAAATCTCGCAGGATCTTCACCCAATGGAGGTGTTCTACTTCTCGCAGGTGACGACCATACATGCAAATCATCAACTACTGCACATCAATCTGAATATGCTTTCGCAGACGCTATGATACCAGTTCTAAATCCAGCTGGAGTTCAAGATTTTCTAGATCTGGGCTTGTTTGGCTGGGCTATGAGTAGATATTCTGGCTGCTGGGTGGCCTTCAAGACTGTTGCAGAGACTGTCGACAGTTCTGCCTCCGTATACATAGATCCTCATAGAATAAGTATTACAGCACCTAATGACTTTTTAATGCCCGAAGGCGGTCTAAATATTCGATGGCCAGACGAATTTCTGATTCAAGAAGATAGACATCATAGATACAAGTTGCAGGCAGCAATAGCTTTCGCCAAAGCAAACCAAATTGATAAAATTATTTATAGAAGTCCTAAAAAAAGGCTCGGAATAGTCACAACAGGTAAATCTTATCTAGATGTACGCCAGGCTTTAGACGACCTAGGTATTAATGAAGACACCGCTAAAGAGATAGGTGTGAGTCTCTATAAAGTTGGAATGTCATGGCCAATAGAACCTAGCGGGTTGAGGGAATTTGCTGAAGGCTTCGAAGAGATACTCGTTGTTGAAGAAAAAAGAGCACTAATTGAAGCTCAAATTAAGGAACAACTATATAATTGGAAAACGGAACTACGGCCAAGAATCTATGGAAAACATGATGAAAAAGGTGAATGGATATTGCCTTCTTCTGGAGAGTTAAGCCCTACCAAAATTGCTCAGGTGATAGCTGCCCGTTTGAAACGGTTTCATAGCTCACCTTCTATAGAAGAACGTTTGGCTTTTTTGACTAGAAAAGAGTCTTCACTTTCTCAGCAACCAGACACTGTTAAAAGAGTTCCATATTTTTGTTCTGGATGCCCCCACAATACCTCAACCCATATTCCTGAAGGCAGCCGAGCCCTTGCAGGCATTGGATGCCACTTTATGTCATTATGGATGGATAGAAACACCGCTACCTTTACTCATATGGGCGGAGAAGGTGCTAGCTGGGTCGGACAGGCACCATTTACAAGTGATGAACATGTTTTTGTAAACCTTGGGGATGGAACCTATTATCACTCTGGATATTTAGCAATAAGACAAGCCGTAGCTTCAGGTGTAAATGTTACTTATAAAATTCTTTATAATGATGCTGTAGCAATGACAGGAGGACAACAAGTAGATGGACCTCAGTCAGTTAAATCTATAGCACGCCAGGTAGCGGCTGAAGGAGCTAAAAAAGTTGTTGTAGTTTCAGACGAGCCTTCCAAATATCCTGATGATTCCAAATTTCCGACGGGAACGAGCTTCCATCATCGTGATGAACTTGACGCAGTTCAACGTGATTTACGAGAACAAGCTGGAACAACAGTTCTAATCTATGATCAAACATGTGCTGCCGAGAAACGTCGCCGTCGTAAGAGAAATTTGTTTCCCGATCCACCAAAAAGAGTTTTTATAAATGAAGCAGTTTGCGAGGGATGTGGAGATTGTTCTGTTAAGTCTAATTGCTTGTCAGTAGTTCCTGTGGATACTGAGTTTGGCCGGAAACGTGCCATTGATCAATCTAGCTGTAATAAAGACTATTCGTGCGTAAATGGGTTTTGTCCAAGTTTTGTAACTGTCCATGGGGGACAATTAAAAAAACCGAAGCTTATAGAGACCAAAGAATTGAGGCATAACGATGGTTCTGTAAATCTCCCAGATCCCGTTACTCCCTCTACAGAGAATCCATACAGTATAATAGTTACTGGAATTGGTGGCACCGGCGTAGTGACGATCGGAGCTTTACTCGGAACAGCAGCTCATATTGAAGGTAAAGGTGCTTCGGTACTAGATATGGCAGGTCTTGCTCAGAAGGGAGGGGCCGTAGTCAGCCATATAAGAATAGCTGATGCCCCTGAGGATCTGCATGCCGTACGCATTGCTGCAGGGGCTGCCAATGCAGTAATAGGGTGTGATTTAATGGTATCAGCGAGCCCTGAAGTCTTATCCAAAATGGAACCTGGGATAACGCAGGTAGTTATAAATAGCCATGAGACAATTACCGGAGATTTTACTAGAAACCCGGATATGGATCTAATGGGCACCGAGATGGTTAAGATAATTGATGTAGCCGTGGGCGATAAAGGATCCAACCACTATGAAGCATCCCGACTAGCGACAGCACTTCTTGGTGACTCAATAGCTACGAACTTGTTTATGCTTGGTATAGCCTATCAAAAAGGACTAATTCCCATATCTTCGAAAGCTTTAGAAGAAGCAATAGAACTTAATGCCGTCTCTGTAGAATTAAATAAAAAAGCATTTTTCTGGGGTAGAAAAATGGTAATTGATCCCGATTTAGTGCAAAGAGCTGCTGAGCCTAGTACTCCTTTAAGGCTTAAAAAGCCTGATATATCAGAAAATTTAGAAGAAATTATTTCCCGTAGAATAAAATTTCTTACCGCTTACCAAAATGAAGATTACGCAGATCGATATCTAGAATTAGTAAGAAAGGTTCAAAATATAGAAGGTCAGAAAACCAAAGGTCGTGATGATCTTACAAAAGCTGTGGCAAAATACTTTTTTAAAATACTTGCATATAAAGATGAATACGAAGTCGCAAGACTTTATACAAATGGAGAATTTAGAAAAAATATTAAGGATCAGTTCGAAGGTAATTACAAGTTACAGTTTCACTTAGCTCCACCCCTTTTCTCAGAGAGGGATCCTAATACTGGTCATCAAATTAAAAAAGAATTTGGTTCTGGAACATTATTCATGTTCTATATTTTATCCCGACTAAAATTTTTACGAGGCACTAAATTTGATCCGTTCGGATATACTTCAGAGAGAAAACTGGAACGTAAATTAGTGAAAAAATATGAATCAAATATAAAGGAAATATTGAGTCAATTGACCCATGAAAATCATGAACTAGCCGTGGCTATTGCCAAAATACCTGAACATATTCGTGGATACGGTCACGTTAAACATGACAACTATAAAAAAGCTATTATAGAGGAAGAAGCTATGATCCGCGCATTCAGAAATTCAGACCCCTCATCTGCACAAGCTGCAGAATAAGATAATAATCAATATCCGATATGATACTTATAAGTCTAATGCCCTCGTATAAACTTCTAGAAGTTGTTCTTCCTGCATTCTATCACTGGGGTCTAACCTTCTCAAACGAACAACACGACGGATAGTTTTAGTATCGAAACCGGCCGACCTTGCTTCTGACATTATTGATCGAATATCGGCATTTAAGACAGCACGTTCTTCTTCCAACTGTTCAATTCTTTCAACAAAGCTTCTCAAGCGGTCTACTTCTACACCCGCAGTTTGGACCATAAAACATCCTCCTCAGAAATAGCTGTTTTATAAAATATGAATTTAATTTATGAAAAGACACTTCAAAGATATAAACATAAACGAGAAACCTATTTGTTTTTCTTTGATTCCATGGCTGATTTCTGCTCCGAGGTCATTTCAGTCTGATGCTTATTTTTCCATTCCTGATACGGCATCCCATAAATTATTTCACGAGCAGAATCATAATCCAAGTCCAGTCCTTGCTCATCTGCTGCTGATTTATACCATTTCGAAAGGCAGTTTCTGCAAAAATCAGCTAAATTCATTAGGTCAATGTTCTGCACTTGAGGATTATCTCGTAAATGCTGTATTAGCGTCCTAAATGCGGCTGCCTCAAGTTCTGTTTTGATTTGTGGATCAATGTTAGTCATAGCCCTACTTCTCATATGAATATTTAAATTGCGTTTTTACATGTGATACATTCAAGCCTGTTACTTTTTTAAAAAATGTATAAATATTATTCCTTATAGAAACTAAATAAATCTTTTATCTGTTTTTTTTGCGAGATGCTCTATCAAATCAATTTGTGAAATTATACCTATTACTTTGCCGCCGTCTATTACCACTGCAACATGATCAGATTGAAACAAAAAATACAGCTCTTCAATTCTAGCTTTAGGATAGATTAAACCACCTATCGGAGCAGCTAATTCACCCGTACTAGTTTCTAGCTCAACAGCACCTTCGCGAAGGCCCCTAAGTATATCAGATTCATGTATCATTCCATTGATCTTACCACTGTCGATCACTGGGATTTGAGATACACTATTGGCCCTCATAATTCTTATTATCTCAGAGATTTTAGTATCAGCAGATGCTGTCAGAGGAGATTTATTATTTTCAGTTAACAAATCTTCCACTAAGCCTAATTCTAGTTCTGTTTCAAGTAATCCCTGCTCTCTCATCCATTCATCTGATAGAAACTTGGAAATGTACCTATTACCAGAATCACAAAGGGTAACAACAATTGTTTTATTTGAGCCTAACTCCAATGCCACTTCTATTGCAGCATGAACTATAGATCCAGAAGATCCACCACAAAACAATCCTTCCTCACGTAATAACCTTCTGGCCATATCAAAGGATTGCTTATCATTAACTTGTCTCATTTCATCAACCACAGAAAAATCCATTGCCTCACACTCGATGTCCTCTCCGATACCTTCTACTTTATAAACATAAGCAGTTGGTAAGCAGCCTGTGTGGAACAAATGGTAATGAACTGAACCCAGAGGATCTACACCAATAATCTTTACATTGGGAGCATACTCTTTAAACCAGCGACCAACCCCGGATACTGTTCCTCCTGTCCCAGTACCCCCCATAAAAACGTCTATTTTTCCTCCATTAGTCTGTTCAAAAATCTCCCTTCCCGTAGATAAACGATGAGCCTCTATATTCCACTCATTATGATATTGATCTACGTAAAAGGAGCCTGGAGTTTCAGCTGCTATCCTTTTGGCTGTATTAACATAATGATCCGGAGAATCTCCTGGCACGTCGGTTGGAGTAATAACAACCTCCGCACCATAAGCCTTCATCATATCTATCTTTTCCTGACTCATTTTATCTGGAAGTGTGAAGATACATTTATATCCCTTCACAGCGGCAACCATTGCTAAACTTTGGCCCGTATTGCCTGATGTGTTCTCAACTATTGTGCCTCCAGGCCTTAATAAACCTTCTTTTTCAGCCTGTTCAATTATATATGTGGCCATCCTGTCTTTTATCGAGCCTGTCGGATTCATATATTCACATTTTGCAAGTACTTGAGCCGCTCCTGGCGGAACCACTTTATTCAGACGAACTAGAGGAGTTTTTCCAACTGCTTCAATAATATTGTCGTAAACTTTCATGTAACAACTCGCATTTTAAATTATCTTAGTGCTTACATTAAAAAATTCTGTCTTCATTTATGATATACACACCTTCAAGGGCTTAAGCTAATCGCATTACTCCGGTCGACTTTATTGTATTGCGCTAAGATGAAGATTCTATCAGGGATAATGAGCATCCATTTTAAAAATTCAGCAGTAAGCCAAAATTAGTTACACGAGGCTTTCTTGTCTCTGGGTAATTACTATATCAGCTTCACGGCCAGACAGTTCCTGCAAATGATCAAATTCATAGCGAAAACTACCCGTACCTTGAGTTAATGAACGAAGTTCAATTATCAGGTCAGCGATTTCGGCCTGTGGCAGATTAGCATAGACTGTATCCCAACCTTTCCAGCCCTCTTTAGTATCGAATCCTAGAAGCTGACCTCTCCTCCCACTGACAATCTGATTGACCTTGCTCGTATGGTCTGAAGGACTATCGATCTCAACTTTACAAATTGGTTCAAGAAGAATTGGGCTACATTTTGGCATGCCTTCGCGCATTGCTGCTTGGGCAGCCGTTTGAAAGGCCATATCGGAAGAATCTACCGCGTGGTGCTGTCCATCAAAAAGACATACTGCTATATCAACTATTGGAAAACCTAGTGGACCACGATCTAAGTATCTGCGCACACCTGTCTCTACTGAAGGAATATATTGGCGAGGCACGGTTCCTCCCACAACACGGTTACTAAACTCAAATCCTTCGCCTCGTGGTCTGGGACTAATTTCTATATGTACATCTCCAAACTGCCCATGGCCACCACTCTGTTTTTTGTGTCGAGCATGCTGCTCGACTTGCTTACGAATTGTTTCTTTATAAGGCACACTAGGTCGGCGAGTTATTACTGAAATATTATATTTTTCTGACAATTGATCCTTAGAAACAGATAAGTGTATTTCTCCTTGACCATGAAGCACTAACTCATGAGTGTCAGCATTATGTTCAATGGAACAAGATGGATCTTCCTCAACAAGCTTAGCTAAAGAAGAAGATAACTTTACTTCATCATCATGTTTTTCGACTTCTATAGCGACTGAATAGACAGGTGAAAGAAGCCCGTTCCATGAGTTTGAGTTTTCAGCACGCCCCGAAAGAGTCAAGACATCTCCTGTTTTAGCTTCCTTTAACCGCCCTAGGGCGACCACATCTCCAGATACTGCTCCATTAATTTTGGAAGATTCTGATCCAAACATACGAAATAATCCACCAACCCGATCTCCCCCTATAGAGATTCCATCATTTATTTCTCCAGACCAAACCCTTGCATGGCTTAACTTCCCCGTTTTAGCCTGGCTTGTTTTAAAAACTTCAACAATTGGCTCATTATTTATTGAAAAACCCCTTCGTTCGGCAGTTTTCTGGGCACTGGGAGCATCGTGACGTAAAGACTTCCAGAGTCTGAATACACCGCTCTGAGTTTCCCCAGCTCCAATCATTACTGGAACAATATTATCAGAAGCCAGGTTGTCTATTAGCTCTCTGTAAACATCTTTTTTGTCAGGAACTACATCTTCAAGAAGCTTCTCTAACAAGTCATCATTGAAATCTGCAAGAGATTCCAATAACTCTTGCCTGGCAATCGAATGACCATCTACAAGTTCTTCGGGAACTTCAACAACCGTTGATGGTTCTCCTTCTTTATACTTGTATGCTCGCTGACTGATTAAATCTATATAACCGGCTGTTTTTTCCCCTTCAAGTATTGGCACATGTCTCAAAACCAGAGGAATATCTGAAACTTTCTGTAATGCAGAAATAGTTTCTTCTTGAGACGAAACTGGATTATCAATTTTATTTATAAAGATAACGTGGGGAATAGATCTATCGGCGAGAAATTTTAAAATCGGAGATACCACACCTGCTTTGCTAGAGTCAGATTCAACAACTACAACTGCAATATCTGCTGCCATTAGGGCATTTCGACCTTCTTGCCAGAATTCTATCGATCCCGGACAATCAAGTATGGTCCAATCTTCATCCATAAACTGACAATGAGCCACATTAAGCTCAATACTCATTTGTCGTTTTCTAGCAACTACTGAGGCATCTCCAATGGTGTTTCCCTCTCGCACTGATCCCTTGCGACTAACCGAACCAGTTGCTGCCAACATAGCCTCTAATAAACTCGTTTTTCCGCTTAAATAGGGACCAACAAGAGCAACGCAACGTGGTCCTGAGCCAATAGTGTCAACCATATCATCCCCCCACAAGACATTATTTACATTACTGCACCGTATAAGTGCTTTTTCTTTATTTTTATCGTTCCATTTATTTGGTGGGTGAGTCTAGGGGTAAGACCGATTAAATTTAAAACAATTAATATTTCTATATAAAGATTTTAAATTAGAATCAAAATTTAAAAAAAAGCCTAAATTTTAATAATTATTCTAATGATTCACAGGCTCTTTTTATACGTGAGCAAGCCTCTTCTAATAACGAAGTTGAGGTTGCGTAGGATATTCGAAAATAAGGCGACAATCCAAAAGCCTCACCATGGACAGCCGCTATTCCCTCAGTTTCTAAAAAGAATTTGACCACATCTTCATCATTAGTGAGGGTTTTACCGGAGTTTGTCTTTTTTCCTATAAGCCCTTTTAAGGATGGGTATACATAAAATGCTCCAACGGGCTTTGTACATTCTATACCCTCAGCCTCATTTAGCATGGATACAACAAGATCTCGGCGTTCTTTAAAAATTTTGTTATGCTTCATAATAAAATCCTGTGGTCCAGTTAGAGCTTCCACTGCAGCCCATTGGGAAATAGTAGATGTCGAGGTCGTTGACTGAGATTGAATCATATTCATAGCGCCGATTAATTCCAATGGACCAGCCGCATAGCCAACTCGCCATCCGGTCATACAATATGCTTTCGACATGCCATTGAGAGTTAGTGTACGGTCAATCAGTTCCGGCACAACCTGGGCTATAGTAGAAAATTTAAAACCGTCGTAAACTATTTTTTCGTACATATCATCTGGCATAATCCAGACATGCGGGTTCCGTTTTAGCACTTCCCCTAAATTTTTCAGTTCTGCTACTGAGTAGGCTGATCCGCTAGGATTACAGGGCGAATTCATCATAAACCATTTAGTTTTAGGTGTGATAGCTTCTTCAAGTTGTTCGGGTGTAATTTTAAAGTCGTTTTCAACACTGCACTTTACAACTACTGGAACACCTTCTGATAATAGCGTTATATCAGTATACGACACCCAATATGGAGCCGGCACAATAACTTCATCTCCGGGATTTACGGTCGCTGAGAGAGCGTTATAAATATTTTGCTTGCCTCCACATCCAACGCTAATTTGAGCTGGCGTGTAATGTAACTGATTGTCTATTTTTAACTTTTCACAGATTACTTCCCTTAGTAAGGGGATACCTGCTGGAGGAGCATACTTAGTTTTTCCTTCAGCCATAGCACGATTGCCGGCATCTTTGATATTTGGGGGGGTATCAAAATCTGGTTCACCCGCAGCAAGTCCAATAATATCTCGTCCCTCAGCTTTTAGTTCTTGTGAAAGGGTGTTTATAGAAATGGTTGGCGAAGGCTTAATATTTGCCAGACGGTCTGCAAGAAAACCCATATTTAAATTCCATCTAAAAAGATTAATATATTAACAAAAATAAACTTCACAGTAGTTCCATACAAGACTTGAAAAAAATACATTTTTTTCTTTCATACAAATATTGAAAAATTATGTGAATATACCTTAGATCTGATATAAATTTCGAATAAAAAATTATATAAACTAATATCTCTAATATCTAAAACACTTAGATAAAATATATAAATGACATAGTCGATTTTGCCAAAATGAAAAATCAAACTGCTTCTAAAAATCTACCGCATCTAGAACGGAAGTTTATTGAGGACCACCCAGCTGGAGACGATCCGGCTATTTTCGACTTAGTATCTGATTATTTTCCTGCTGGAGACCAACCTCAAGCAATACAAGGTTTGGTTAGTGGCTTAGAGCAAGGAGAACGTGATCAAGTGCTTTTGGGAGTAACAGGCTCTGGTAAAACTTTTACTATGGCACATACTATAGCAAAAACTCAGAGACCAGCTTTAATTTTAGCGCCAAATAAAACATTAGCAGCACAATTGTATAATGAAATGAAGCGGTTTTTCCCTACTAACGCTATAGAATACTTTGTTTCTTACTACGACTATTATCAGCCTGAAGCTTATGTGCCAAGGTCAGATACTTATATCGAGAAAGAAGCATCAATCAACGAGCAAATTGATCGATTGAGACATGCAGCAACAAGATCACTTTTTGAGAGACGTGATGTTATCATAGTAGCTTCAGTCTCATGCATTTACGGCATAGGGGATGCTGAATCCTATTTAAAAATGACAAAATCATATGCTGTTGGAGATAAAATTGACAGGAGTATCGTACTGCGCGATTTGATAGAACTGCAGTACAAAAGGAATGATACAGATTTTTACCGAGGCACTCTTCGCTCAAGAGGCGATACAATAGAGATATTTCCTGCGCATCTAGAAGATAGGGCGTGGCGTCTATCTTTATTTGGTGATGAAGTTGAAGCGATCTCTGAATTTGATCCGCTCACTGGAGAGAAAATCGAAAGTTTAGACGAGATAAAAGTATTTGCAAATTCTCATTATATTACCCCTAAACCAACATTGAATCAGGCAGCAAAAACCATCAAACAAGAATTGATATCTCGTCTTAGAGAATTAAATCACAAAAATAAATTGGTGGAAGCACAAAGACTAGAACAACGTACTAATTTTGATTTAGAAATGATTAAAGTAACAGGATTTTGTGCTGGCATTGAAAATTATTCTCGACATTTGACTGGTCGCAAACCAGGTGAACCTCCTCCGACTTTATTTGAGTATTTACCTAATGATGCAATTTTATTTGTGGATGAGTCCCATATAACAGTTCCACAGATTGGAGGAATGTTTAGAGGTGACCTTTCTAGAAAGACGACTTTATCTGAGTTTGGATTTCGTCTTCCTTCGTGTATAGATAATCGCCCACTTAAATTTGAAGAATGGTTTGAAATGCGCCCCGACACAATCTATCTTTCCGCAACTCCTAGTGACTGGGAATTAGAACAAAGTGGTGGAGTGTTTACCGAACAAATCGTCAGACCAACTGGCTTGATTGATCCTGTTTGCATTATTAAACCTGCAGAAACACAGGTGGATGATCTAATAGATGAATGTCGTGCAGTATCTGCAAAAGGAATGCGCGTCCTAGTGACAACGTTAACTAAGAGAATGTCGGAAGACTTGACAGAATATATGCATGAACAAGGAATCCGAGTGCGCTACATGCACTCTGATATCGAAACATTGGAACGAATTGAAATACTAAGGGATCTAAGGCTAGGAGTTTTTGATGTTTTAGTTGGTATTAACTTACTTCGAGAGGGACTGGATATTCCTGAATGTGCACTTGTTGCTATTCTCGACGCAGACAAGGAAGGATTCTTAAGGTCGAAAACTTCCTTGATTCAAACAATAGGCCGAGCAGCAAGAAATATTGATGGTCGTGTAATTCTCTATGCTGACAAAATTACCGGCAGTCTAAAATATGCAATGGATGAAACCAATCGACGGCGTGAAAAACAAAAAGAGTATAACAGTCTAAAAAATATCACCCCAGAATCCATCCGTAGTAACATGGCCGATATTTTGAATAGTGTTTTTGAGCGTGATCGAGTTACTATAAGCACAGGAGAATCTAAAACTCTACATCTCGTGGGAGATAATCTAAAGACTCATATATTTAATCTTGATAATCGAATGCGAGAAGCTGCAGCTGATCTTGAGTTTGAAGAAGCAGCTCGAATTAGAGACGAAATTCGTAGGCTTGAAGATCAAGAACTTCAGCTAATGGATGAAATGAATTCTAAGTAATGAATGATATGTCAAACATACGTTTCGCGCCCAACTTCTACCATCTCTTTCTCGAGCTATCGATACGTGAGAGATTCGCTGCTGCTGCCAAAATTGGTATAGACGCTGTTGAATGGCATTTCCCATATGAGATATCTAAGCAAGAACTAAAATGTTTACTTGATGAATATGGCATTGAATTTACCTACTGTGTCGTTCCCCCAGAAAAAAAAGATGGATCGTTCGTTACTATCAGAGGATTAGGAGCACAACCAGGAAAGCAAGAAGAATTTAAAAGATCCGCTGATTTAGCTTTAGAATATATTCATCATTGTGACTTTTACTCTATTAACGTTGGTGCTGGTCCTATTCCTCAAGGTGAAGAAAAACAGAAGTGTTTGGACGTTTATATTGAAAATATAGACTACATATCTACTAATGCCGGTAATCATCGCTGTAAATTCTTACTAGAACCTGTATGTGCACATAGAATAGAGAACTGGCCAATGCAAAAGATGGCTGAAGCAAGGGAAATAGTTAACTCGTTGGGAAAAACGAATGTCGGATTGGTTTATGATACTTTTCACATGCGTTATGAAGAAACCGGGACTTTAACGGATATCATGGATGAGTTTTGGCCATTAATTGGCTATTTCCAAATAGGTAATCCACCTGATCGAAATGAACCAGGCGTTGGGGAACTGGACCTAATTTGGTTGGTTAGAAGAGCCATACAGAAAGGATACAAAGGGGCTATTGGGATGGAACTTGATCCTTCCTTGGACACTTGGTCAAGTCTATTATGGATGAATGAATTTGGTTATAAAGTAGATCAGGATAGCCACCTTTAGAAGCAAAGAAAATTGGATCATAGATAGTTTGTTTTTAATAATCAAAATTCATAATTTAGACTTTTCCAGATAATCCAGAATGCTTTGGGGGGAGCTGACTTCATATGGATCATCAGCGGCATTATCTGAAAACCCAGGCTCAACAAATAACTTTTGTACTACGCAGTTATCAACTATAGCCGCGTATCTCCATGATCTCATGCCAAAACCTAGATTATCTTTCTTAACTAACATTCCCATTTTTCTTGTGAATTCACCAGACCCATCAGGAATAGCGGAAATATTTTTTATTTTTAAACTTTCGAACCACGAATTCATCACAAATGAATCATTTACAGAAACACAATAGATCCTATTAATTCCAAAAGATTGAAAATTTGAATACTGTTGTTCAAAGCTAGGCAACTGAAGAGTCGAGCATATCGGCGTAAATGCACCTGGCAAGGAAAACAAAATTGCTTTCGTGTTAGAAAAATAATGTTCCGTGTCTAAATCTTTCCAGACAGCTTCTGAAGTTGTATTTAGATCTTCTTTAACACGAGTTTTAAATATGACCTGAGGTAATTTACTTTTAATCATTTTATTTCTATCACTAGTTAATAGTTTTGTGAAACTGCGAAACCCGATCACTGCCACTAGATTTTCGAGCAACGAGATCAAAATAATGAGATCGAATAGGAAAAATAATTCCTTTATTCGCAAATGCTCGTGCAATTTTTCCTAATAATCGACTCGAAGCCTCAGCCGGAACGTCAGACATATAATTATATAGAATTTGTTTCACTATCACTTCGTGATCTTCTTGATGAAAAGTAATACAGCCTAATGTAATTAATTCCAATAATCCGTATTTCTTGCAGCCGTGACAGCCGATACTTAGACCACTTGTTGAAAAACTCACTATAAGATCTAAGCAGAATGCGAAAGCAACATCGATATCACTGTGTTCTTCACAAACGATGCCCAAGTCATAAAAAGCCTGCGATATAAGTGGTTGTGGATCAATTTTATGATAGGTACTTCTAGCCCAATGTTGTACAGACCAAGACCAAAATATCTCTGGAGCTGTTTGATCACCTATAACTAAATGAAAATCATCGTATTCGTCGAATGTCAAACAATTATGATCAAAAGTATTCCCTGTCGTAGTTTGCATGCCTGCATCCATTTTTTTAATAATAATTTATTCTTTACTTATTGATAATGCGAATCATTATCATTATCATTATCAAGTAAAAAGTTAATAATGTCTTAATTTATCGAATCAAGTGATTAAAATAAGTCGAAATCAGCTTCTATATTGGGTTTATACAATAATCTGCTATGAGTTGATGTTAATTGGCTATAGCATGTGCTAATTGACGCAACCTACTGGAAATTAGGCATCTTTACGGCTAGAATCAAAGAACTTCGTTTTTTGAAAGCGAATTGGGAGATTCGTTATCATACGATTTGCCTTTAAAAATTTGTAATATCTGCCGGGGTAGATTATTTGCTCTCGGTCGGAAATGGTTGGGAGAAGTTTTATACATGATGTCTTTCGACGAAAAACAGCCCTCTCAAGGCCTATATGATAAAGCTAACGAACATGACTCTTGTGGGGTTGGTTTTATAGCTAATATCAAGGGATCCAAATCGCATGAGATTATCCTGAATGGCCTAAAAATACTTGTTAACTTAGACCACAGGGGTGCTGTTGGGGATGACCCACTAATGGGTGATGGGGCCGGCTGTTTGATTCAAATTCCTGATTCACTACTTCGTGACTGGACAAAGACTAATGGATACCAGCTTCCCGAGATTGGGCATTACGCTGTTGCTATGTGTTTTTTACCGCAAGGTGAACCTGAGAAACAAGCTGCAATGGAGCACTTAGAAAGATTTGTAAAAGCAGAAGGTCAAACCTTATTAGCCTGGCGTCCAGTTCCAACAGATCTTTCTGGAATCGGAAAAAGAGTTTTAGAAACCATGCCAGGAATCTACCAAGCAATTATCTTAAGGGATCCCTCTATATCTGATCAAAACACCTTTGAACGGAAATTACTAACCATTAGAAAGCAAACCCTTAACAGTGCACGCTCTGAACAAGGCTTACTTTCAGATTTATACATTCCCTCATTTTCTTCAAGAACAATAGTTTACAAAGGTCTTTTGCTCGCTCGACAGGTGGGAACTTTTTATCGTGATTTATCAAATCCATTAACTGAATCTGCTTTAGCGCTTGTTCACCAAAGGTTTTCAACCAACACTTTCCCTTCATGGCCTTTAGCTCACCCATATAGAATGATTGCTCATAACGGCGAGATAAATACAGTACGGGGTAATGTGAATTGGATGTCTGCCAGACGTCATTCACTTTCGAGTGATTATCTTGGTCCAGACCTAGATAAAATGTGGCCACTTATTCCTCATGGTCAATCTGATACAGCCTGTATTGATAACGCATTAGAAGTTTTGGTTGCTGGAGGTTACTCGCTATCACATGCTATGATGATGTTAATACCAGAGGCTTGGACGGGTAATCCTTCTATGGATCCTGATCAAAAAGCTTTTTATGAATATTATGCTGCGCTAATGGAACCTTGGGATGGTCCCGCAGCAATAGCTTTTACAGATGGTCTGCAAATTGGAGCTACACTAGATAGGAACGGTTTACGACCAGCCAGATACGTGGTTACAGATGACGATAATGTGATCATGGCATCAGAAGTAGGTGTACTGCCAGTTGATGAGGAAAAGATCGTTAAAAAGTGGCGCCTTCAACCAGGCAAGATGCTCCTAATCGATTTTTCCGAGGGGAGAATTATAGATGATAGTGAGATTAAACAAAAACTTGCCGCAGAACATCCCTATCAGGACTGGCTGAATAACACCCAATTCAAACTTGAAGACCTTAATAATATAGAAGAGAAAACAAGCAATACTGCCATAAGAACGAATTCAAAGCCCAACGAAAGGCTAAAATCTCAGCAATCTTTTGGTTACTCACAAGAAGACCTGCAGATGTTTCTCGAGCCAATGGCACGTTTTGGTGAAGACCCTGTTGGATCTATGGGAGTTGATACACCAATTGCGGTTTTATCAAACAAGCCAAAGTTATTATACAACTACTTCAAACAGAACTTTGCTCAGGTTACTAACCCGCCAATTGACCCAATCAGAGAAGAGCTAGTCATGTCTTTAGTTTCAATGATTGGCCCCCGGCCTAACCTATTAGGCCACCATGCAGGAACACACTATAGACTGGAAGTAAGTCAACCCATTTTGACTAATCCAGATCTAGCCAAAGTTAGATCAATATCAGCATTGGTTGGAGACGCGTTTCGTACATTAACAATTGACATGACCTGGCCCGTTTCAGAGGGAGAAAGCGGCCTATTAACAGCAGTTGATAGAATCCAACGAGAAGCAGTTGACGCAGTAATTTCAGGGCACAATATTTTAGTTTTATCAGATAGATCAGTTAGCTCAGAAAGAATTGCAATTCCTGCCTTATTGGCTACCGCCGCAATACATCACCATCTTATACGGAAAGGTCTACGTACTTCTACAGGGCTGGTTGTAGAAACTGGAGAGGCGCGAGAAGTCCATCATTTCTGCGTGCTTGCGGGATACGGAGCAGAAGCAATAAATCCTTGGTTGGCGTTTGATACGTTAGAAGAAATAAGGTCGCGGGAAAATCTTCAGAAAAGCCATGAAGAAATTCAGAAAAATTATATCAAAGCCGTTAACAAAGGCATCCTCAAGGTAATGTCTAAGATGGGTATTTCAACATATCAATCTTATTGTGGGGCGCAAATCTTTGACGCTGTTGGCCTCTCAACTGACTTTATAGAAGACTATTTCACCGGTACCCCTACTACGATAGAGGGAGCAGGCATAAATGAAATAGCTATCGACGCAATCGAAAGACACAACAACGCCTGGGGCGGAAATCCAATCTATGATGGAATGTTGGATGCTGGGGGAGATTTAGCCTACCGTCTTAGAGGAGAAGATCACGCTTGGACACCGGAATCAGTAGCCGATTTGCAACATGCTGTTAGGGGAAACTTGCCAGAAAAATATATTGAGTTTGCTAATAGCGTAAATGATCAGAGTAAAAGGCTATTGACTATACGAGGACTAATGGACTTCCGTTTTTCTGATAATCCTCTACCATTGGAAGAAGTTGAAGATGCAGGGCAAATAGTGAAAAGATTTGCCACTGGAGCTATGAGCTTTGGCTCTATAAGTAGAGAGGCCCATACCACTCTTGCGATTGCTATGAATAGAATTGGAGGAAAATCTAATACTGGTGAAGGAGGTGAAGAAGTAGATAGATTCTCTACCCTACCGAATGGTGATTCAATGCGCTCAGCTATCAAACAGGTTGCATCAGGGCGTTTCGGAGTTACAACCGACTATTTAGTTAATGCTGACGATATACAAATTAAAATGGCTCAAGGAGCAAAACCTGGTGAAGGAGGACAGCTACCAGGACATAAAGTTAATAAAAATATTGCATCAGTTAGACACTCTACTCCTGGCGTAGGCCTAATATCTCCCCCTCCACATCATGATATCTATTCAATAGAAGATTTAGCTCAACTTATCCATGATCTTAAAAACGTTAATCCCAAAGCTAGAATTTCTGTGAAACTAGTATCAGAGGTTGGAGTGGGTACAGTAGCGGCAGGCGTTAGTAAGGCCAGAGCAGATCACGTAACGATTTCAGGATTTGAGGGAGGAACGGGTGCGAGTCCCTTAACGTCTCTAACACATGCAGGATCACCTTGGGAAATAGGACTTTCTGAAACTCAACAAACGCTTGTTCTAAATGGCCTTAGAGGTCGAATTGCTGTGCAAGTAGATGGAGGGCTTCGGACAGGTAGGGATGTAGTTGTAGGAGCGCTGCTGGGTGCGGATGAGTTTGGTTTTTCTACTGCACCACTTATAGCCTCAGGATGCATAATGATGCGCAAATGCCATCTCAACACCTGTCCGGTTGGTGTTGCCACCCAAGACCCTATTTTAAGAAAACGATTCACTGGTACACCTGAACACGTCATAAACTACTTCTTCTACGTAGCCGAAGAAGTGAGAGAGCTTATGTCAAAACTTGGTTTCCGTACTTTTGATGAAATGATCGGAAAAGCCGAAAAGCTTGATATGCGAAGTAGCATTGATCACTGGAAAGCAGAGGGCGTCGACCTTAGTAGGCTATTATACGTTCCGGAAAAAAGACCAGATGTAGCAACTTTTAACTGTGAATCTCAAGATCATAACCTTGAAGCTGCCCTTGATAATGAATTGATATCTGAAGCTAAAGAAGCAATTGAAAAAGGCACCGTGATAAGTCTTAAGAAGAAAATTAAAAATACTAATCGCACAGTCGGAGCTACTTTATCCGGAGAGGTTGCTAAGAGATATGGGCACGCTGGACTAGCTGAAAATACTATAACAATAACATTTAACGGTAATGCCGGTGGAAGCTTTGGTGCGTTTCTGGCTCGAGGAATTACCCTTGATTTGATTGGAGACGCGAATGATTACGTTGGAAAGGGCTTATCAGGCGGAAAATTAATAGTACGTCAGCCTAATGATGGTAATCGAGAAGCCGGTGAAAACATAATTATTGGTAATACCGTTCTTTATGGAGCTATCGCTGGAGAAGCACATTTTGAAGGAGTTGCAGGCGAACGTTTTGCCGTTAGAAATTCTGGAGCAATCACAGTAGTTGAAGGCGTTGGTGACCATGGTTGCGAATATATGACTGGAGGAGTTGTTGTAGTACTCGGAGAAACTGGTCGAAACTTTGCCGCAGGAATGTCTGGTGGAATAGCCTATATTTATGATCCAGAAAATAATTTTGCTACCAATTGCAATATGTCAATGGTCGACTTAGAGACAATTACACCATCAAATATAGAAGAAAATAAAAACCTTGAAGCCCCTCAACAACTCTCGATAAGTTCAGAAAATAGCGGAATGGGCTACATGCTATCATATGACGAAGAAAGATTAAGAATTTTGGTTGAGCGACACCGTTTATTGACTGGCAGCAAAAAGGCCAACTATCTACTCGAAAATTGGGATTCGAGTTTAAGAAAGTTTATTAAAGTTGTTCCTAAAGATTACCGACGAGCTCTCCTAGAGTTACAAGCAGATGAATCTTCTAAAGTAGTAGCAGCTCAATGATAAACCAAAGCGCAAGGAAAGTTATATATGGGTAAAAATACCGGCTTTTTGGAGTATGAACGTCAAGATCGAGGCTACGAGCCTACCGAAACTCGATCCAAAACATGGAAAGAGTTTGTGGAGCCTCTCCCTGAACCACAACTTGGACAGCAAGCTGCCAGATGCATGGATTGTGGCATTCCATTTTGTCATACTGGGTGTCCCGTTAATAACTTAATTCCTGATTGGAATGACCTAGTCTATAAAAGCCAGTGGAAAACTGCATTAAACACTCTACATTCAACTAATAATTTTCCAGAATTCACGGGCCGTATATGTCCAGCTCCTTGTGAGGAGGCTTGCACATTAAACATTGACAATGCGCCAGTTACAATCAAAACCATCGAATGTGCAATAGTAGATAGAGGATGGCAAGAAGGATGGATTGAACCACAGCCCGCTAAATCACTTACTGGCAAAAAAATTGCGATTATTGGTTCTGGTCCAGCTGGGATGGCGTGCTCCCAGCAGCTTGCACGAGCAGGTCATAGTGTTGTGCTTTTTGAGAAAAATGATCGGATCGGTGGTTTGATGCGTTATGGAATACCAGATTTTAAAATGGAAAAATGGCTTATTGACCGAAGAGTAGAACAAATGGCTTCTGAAGGCGTCGTTTTTAAGACAAATATCCATGTTGGGAAAGATCTTGAAATCTCCGAACTGCGTAACGACTTTGATGCGTTAGTGTTAACCGGCGGTGCAGAAATGCCTAGAGACCTTGATGTGCCAGGAAGAAATTTAAATGGCATACACTTTGCTATGGATTTTTTGGTACAACAAAATAAACGAGGAGCAGGAGATAAAGAAGAAATTGCTGCCCCCCTAGGCACAATATCAGCAAAAGATAAACATGTAATTGTGATAGGTGGAGGAGATACAGGCTCAGACTGTATTGGCACATCGATACGCCATGGGGCCACATCAATTACACAATTAGAGATAATGCCAAAACCTCCATTACAAGAAGAAAAGTCTCTTACCTGGCCCAACTGGCCATTAAAACTTCGAACTTCTTCATCTCAAGAAGAAGGCTGTGAACGAGATTGGTCTGTCCTTACAAAGCAAGCTGTGGGATCAAACGGGAAAGTTGAATCTCTAGAATGTGTAAGGGTGGAATGGACAAAAGATAAGTCAACAGGGCAATTTAATATGAATGAGATAAGTAAGAGCACTTTTCATCTTAAGGCAGATCTTGTTCTCCTTGCCATGGGATTCACCGGACCAATTACAGACGGCATTTTAGAGCAAGTAGAAATTGGAATTGACCAAAGAGGAAATATTTTAGCTAACACCTCAGATTATCAAACATCAATTGATGGGATTTTTTCTGCTGGAGATATGCGTCGTGGTCAATCATTGGTGGTTTGGGCGATTCGGGAAGGTCGTCAGTGTGCTCGTTCAGTTGATAAATACTTGATGGGAACTTCTAAGTTGCCGACTTAAAATTTAAAATAAGTTTTTTTCGGAAATTTAAATCGTTATTTCTAATCAAGAACGGTTCATACGCGCAAAATATTTTTGGTGATAATCTTCACCTTCCCAAAATGTAGCTGCCGGTTCTATAGCAGTGACTATGTCATTGTTGAATTTTTCTGCATCCACCAATCTTTTGATAGACGACCTTGCAATCTGTTCCTGCTCGCTATCATGAAAAAATATTACCGAACGGTATTGAGTTCCGAAATCAGGCCCTTGTCGATTAAGTTGTGTAGGATCATGTATTTTCCAAAGCACATCAAGTAAGCTTTCATAGCTGATTTTATTAGGATCGTATTCAAGCTGAACCACCTCAACATGTCCAGTAGATCCCGAACAGACCTCTTCATAACTAGGATCAGATTTTGTACCCCCCATGTAACCGACTAAGGTCATAGAGACCCCAGTTAATTGATCAAAAACATGTTGAGGGTGCCAAAAACATCCAGCACCAAATGTTGCCTTAGCCATATTTAACCCTTTCGATTGATATGTACTTTTATTAAATACCAGTTCTGAATGTCCATTAATACTTATACCATGTAGAACTAAATTGTTTTTAATAATCAAATAAAATTAACTCTAATTGACTATTTTTATAAACTACAATTTTCCAACTCAAAGCTGTAATAATTAGTCTAAAATAAATTTCTTGAAAATATCTCTATATTAAGCGATTAAATAGTTCCTAGAAGTTTCTGGTAAAGTGATTTAGAAATCACTTTTGAATACTGACACTAGGAGACATTTATCAACCACCTGGTCTTTATCGAAGCAACTTTTGGGCTTGCTCTATTACTATTTGCCGCTGACTATTTGGTGAGAGGCTCAGTGGCAATCGCTCGTGCCAGTAATATATCTCCTCTTATAATTGGACTAACGATCGTTGCTATAGGAACTTCGGCACCTGAACTCGTTACAACTCTGGAGGCATCACTCTCCGGGGCAAAAGATATGGCACTCGGTAATATTATAGGAAGTAATATTGTTAATGTGCTTTTGATTCTCGGAATAGCTGCAGTAATTTGCCCTATCAATGTAAGCCATCAGATAATTACCCGCGAAACTATAATGGTTATTGCAGCTACTGGACTATTTTTTACCGTAGGAAGGTTCGGAATATTTAATCAATTAGAAGGGATTCTATTTCTCCTAGTATTAGCTGCATATTTAACTATAACTTACCGAGCCGAAAAAGCTCACAGCAAAAGTAAAATTAATACGAAAGTTACATCTGATGATGTTGAGAGAGTACCAGAAAAAAAATGGGTAGCTTCACTTTACATATTTGTTGGAATCGTAGGTATCATAATAGGTGCCAAACTTACTATTAGCGGCGGAATAGGAGTTGCAGAAGTTTTGCAGGTTTCACAATCAATGATAGGCCTAACGCTAATAGCCATTGGCACTAGCCTCCCTGAATTAGCCATAGTTTTTGTAGCTAGCCTAAGAAGACAGAGCCATATAGCGCTAGGAAATATATTGGGAAGTAATTTATTTAATATTTTAGGAATTATCGGAGCAGTTAGTATAATTACTCCTTTAAAAATGCCTACAGAATTGATTAACTTTGATCTATGGGTACTGATAACTATAACTGTATTACTGCTACCTTTGATGATAACGGAAAAAAAGATTAGTCGATTTGAAGGTAGTTTTTTAATTTTTCTCTATATAATTTACTTTTCATTACAATTTTCGAGTTTTAAGAATATATTTATTTAATTAAAAATAGAGAATTACTGAACAGGTACGGATAATAATGTCGTGAATCAGCCTAATTCAGGAATAGAAGTCATTAAAAAAGCTATACAAACATTGCCAACAAGTGCAGGCGTGTATCGAATGTGTAATAGCTCTGGCGATGTCCTTTACGTTGGTAAAGCAAGAAACTTGAAAAGAAGGGTTAATAGCTATACTCAGCTGGATCGACTTCCTTTGCGCCTTCAAAGAATGGTAGCCCAAACCGATTCACTCGAAATCGTAACCACCCATACTGAAGCAGAAGCACTTTTACTTGAGTCCAACCTGATAAAACGCTTTGCACCCTACTTCAATGTCCTGCTTAGAGACGATAAGAGCTTTCCGTACATACTGCTTACAAATCATCTTAATAGAAAACTTTTATTAACCGGGGATTCAAAAAAAACGAACCCCTCAAAGAATGCTCAATCTCCGAAGAACCCAGCTAAGAAAGGAGAAAATCCTGAAGAGTGGATGGGTATTACTAAATATCGAGGGACACGCTCCAACCGCGGCGAATATTTTGGTCCTTTTGCATCGCCAGGAGCCGTAAATAGTACTCTTAATGCTTTAGAGCGTGCATTTCTGCTACGTAGTTGTTCAGATTCTGTATTTACAGGTCGCACCAGACCATGCCTTAAATATCAGCTCAAAAGATGTAGCGCTCCCTGTGTTGGTTTAATTTCTTTAGAAGATTATAAGAAACTAACCCAACAGGCTCGGGAATTTCTTGGTGGAAAATCCAGATCTGTACAAGAGAAAATAGCAAATGAGATGCATAAAGCCAGTCAGAATCTTGAATATGAAGCAGCTGGACAAGCGAGAGATAGAATACGAGCCCTAACACAAATACAAGCTCACCAGGACATAAACGTTGAAAACCTTAACCTCCCGGAGGCGGACGTTATAGCTGCTCACCAAATAAATGGTCAAACCTGTATTCAGGTATTTTTTTTTAGGATGGGACGCAACTATGGTAATCGAGCCTACTTTCCTCGCCACGATAAATCATTAGCTACTTCTGAAGTTCTCACTGCTTTTATTGGTCAATTTTACGCAGATAAAACCCCGCCTCGTCTCATTCTCGTAAGTCAACAGCTACCGGAAAGCGCTGTTTTGTCGGCAGCACTTTCGGTAAAGGAAAATTATAAAGTCCAGATAGTTATTCCCAAGCGGGGCACTCGAAAAAAAGTCTTGCAACATGCTATAGATAATGCTCGAGATGCTCTGGAAAGGCGATTAGCAGAAAAAATCACTAATGAAGAGCTCCTCAAAAAAGCTGCTCATTTATTCAAGTTAGAGACACCAATTAAAAGAATTGAGGTATACGACAACTCACATGTGAGCGGACAATATGCTGTTGGCGCCATGATTGTAGCAGGTCCTAACGGCTTTGTTAAAGGTGCTTATCGAAAATTTAACATGAAAGATGACAGAAATAATAAAATTGACGGATACACTGCTGGAGACGATTTGGGCATGATGAACGAGATGCTTACTAGGCGTTTTTCAAGGGCCTTAAAAGAAAAGGGTAAAAACAGTTATACGGATTGGCCTAGCTTGATATTAATCGACGGCGGCCGAACCCAACTAAATACAGCGAATAATGTTTTAAAAAGTTTAGGAATTAAAGACATAAAAGTTGTAGGTATAGCCAAAGGACCCGAGAGAAATTCGGGGAAGGAGCAGTTTTTCCTTCCCGAAAAAGAGCCATTTCAGTTGCCTCAAAATGACGGGCTATTATATTATTTTCAACGGCTTAGAGATGAAGCTCATAGATTCGCTATAAGCACACATAGAGCAAAAAGATCTAAGTCGATTTATAAAAATCCACTTGATGATGTCGTAGGAATCGGAGCAAAACGAAAAAAAGCCCTATTATTACATTTTGGTTCAGCACGGGCTGTCACACGAGCTGGATTAGCAGATTTAGAGGGAGTTAGCGGTATCAGCAAGTCTATGGCTAAAAATATTTATTATTATTTTAATGCAAATAGTTAAATAAATTGATGACAATACCAAATATATTGACCCTACTTCGCGTTCTGCTAGTTCCCGTTATAGTAATGCTGTTAATTAATGAAGAGAAAAACATCCTTCTTTGGTGGGCATTTGGTTTATTTTTAGTATCTGCCATCACAGATTTTTTAGATGGATGGTTAGCTCGCAAGCTAGACCAAGAAAGCGACTTTGGTCGTTTAATTGATCCTATTGCGGACAAGCTTTTGATAGTTGGCGTTTATTTCGCCTTAGTTGAGAATGGAACTATCACTGATTTACACGTTATAGCTTTCATCTTAATCGTTTGCAGAGAGGTTCTAGTTTCAGCACTACGTGAATACCTTGCTAAATTTAGTATAAATATGATTCCAACTAAATTGGCTAAACTAAAAACAGCAATACAGCTAGTGACCTCAGCAGCCCTTATTATAAGTCCACTTTTCAGCGATACATTTCTGCTTTTTTCTCTTATAGGCCTTTGGTTGTCGGTGGTGATAACTATTTCAACTGGATATAGCTATTGTCTCTATGCTACTAAACAAATTAGCTTCAAAAATAAGTTCAGGAAATAACTAAATGAATGTTATAGGCCTAACTGGCTGGAGCGGCAGTGGAAAGACAACACTTTTAGTAGAACTCGTCGTCTGTATAACCAGTCTTGGCTACACAGTTTCTACAATTAAACATGCCCACCACAACTTTGATGTTGATCAAAAGGGTAAGGATTCGTTTCTTCATAGGAAAGCAGGTGCCTCCGAGGTTCTGGTGGCTTCATCAAATCGATGGGCACTTATGCATGAGTTGAGAACTGAGACTGAACCAGATCTTGAACATTTATTAACCCGCATGTCACCAGTCGATATTGTTTTAGTGGAGGGATACAAAAATTTTGATCATAAAAAAATTGAGGTTCATCGTCCCGACCTTGGACATCCATTAATTGCTCTTGAACAAAATTCAGTGATAGCAATTGCAACTGATAAAAAAATATTAGATGCCACTAAATTAGACACGAAAATTCTTGATTTAAATGATGTAATGTCTATCACAAATTTTATACTTTCATTCTGCGGGTTATCTAGTCATAAAAACCAATTAGCCAAAGATTTGAGTTAGGAATATGGCCCAACTTAAAGACAACTGTTTTATTAATGATGGCGAATTAATCACCACATATTCTGTAAATAAAATTTTATTTAATCGACTAAATACCGTTGTCGACAAAGAGATAACTAATTTAAGGGATGCGTCTGGCCGTATTCTTGCAGAAAATATTATTTCTCAAGTAGATGTTCCTCCTCATAATAATTCCGCAGTTGATGGTTTCGCTGTGTATTTCGACGACCTTTCATCTACATCTGAAACTCAACTGAAAATAGTTGGAAAATCTGCGGCCGGGCATCCATATCTTGAACTTTTGGAGCGCGGTCAAGCAATAAAGATTTTCACTGGGGCGCCAATGCCAAAAGGTAAAAACGGTGGGCCAGACACTATATTCATGCAGGAAGATTGTAAAACAGAGTTTATAAGTAAAATGGAAATAGTGATTGTCCCCCCTGGAATAAAAAAAGGGGCAAATCGCAGGTTACGTGGTGAGGATGTAACTAAAGGGAATAATATATTGGAGATGGGAGCCCTGCTGAGAGCACAAGAGATAGGACTAGCTGCCTCAACTGGCTTAACCTCAATAGGTGTTTACAAAAAATTAAAAGTCGCAATTCTTTCGACCGGCGATGAAGTCTATGATCCTGGAAGCGAATTACCTTACGGAGGCATCTTTGATTCTAACCGATATAGTTTGTTTGCTCTTTTAAAGTCCCTAGGTTGTAATGTTACCGACCTCGGAATTGCGCCTGATAACAAAATATTAATCAGAAAAATAATTGAAAAAGCATCAAAAAGTCACGACGTAATAATGACAACGGCAGGAATGTCTGTTGGCGAAGAGGATCATATTTATGAAGTAATTTCAACTTTAGGAGAAATTTACTTTTGGAAAGTAGCCATAAAACCTGGAAGACCTGTGGCTCTCGGACAAGTTAAAAATACGACTTTTATTGGACTTCCCGGTAACCCGGCGGCAATGATGGTTACTTTTTTACGTGTAGCAAGGCCAGCGTTATTAAGATTATCAGGTGCCAGATTAGTTGAGCCCAGAACTTTTAAAGTTTTAATAGGATTTGAACATCATAAAAAGCCTGGAAGAAGAGAGTATTTAAGGGTTAGCCTTTCTAATGATGGTGATGGTAATTTAGTAGCTAATAAGTTTCCCCGTGAAGGGGCAGGAATCTTGACTTCTCTTGTAGAGTCTGAAGGGTTTGTTGAGTTATCAGAAGACGTAACACATTTTGAGGAGAGAACCTTGGTAGATTATCTACCTTTCTCGGAAGTAGGCTTATGAAAATACTTTACTTCGCTTGGCTTAGACAAAGGATAGGAACGGATACGGAAGAGTTTGTATTGCCAAATGAAATAGAAACAGTTGAAGATTTGATTAATTGGCTTATTACAAGAGGTTCCGGCTATGCAGACGCATTTGCCAAGCCTGAGATAATCCGTGCAGCAGTTAACTTAGAGTATGTTAGCTTCGATCATAGTCTAGATGACGAAGATGAGGTGGCTTTTTTTCCACCTGTAACAGGCGGTTAGTAAGTTAGAATCAAAAATATGATTAAAGTACAAAAAGAAGATTTTAATATCAGCGAAGAAATAGAGTCCCTAACTAACGGTGATAGTGCTATTGGAGCAATTTCAACCTTCGTGGGCCTTGTAAGAGATCAAGATAACAGCGAAGTTCCTACTTCGGTACTAAAATCCATGACTTTAGAACATTATCCAGCTATGACAGAAAAAAAACTTCTTGAAATTGAAACAGAAGCAAAATCACGATGGAATATAAAGTCGAGTCTTATAATTCATAGATATGGTCAATTAGAACTAGGAGAAAAAATTGTTTTTGTTGCATGTGCTTCTTCACATCGCCAAGACGCATTTGACGCCTGTAATTTTCTTATGGATTGGCTGAAAACTGAAGCCCCATTTTGGAAATTAGAAGAAACTCATTCAGGTAATGATTGGGTAGATAAAAGAGAAAGTGATGATAAGGCAGCGGAGCGCTGGAAATAAGGCCCTCTTGACTCCCGTTTATTTAATTTATTAAGCATACTGTGACTTAAAATGAAAAGAAAAATCAAAAATTAGTTATTCTGCTGCGGCAGAAATATCACGTCCATTCACGAGATCATCATAATCGGTCATTAATGTTTTTGTAATATTACCAACATCAAAAGTAAATTCACCTGCTATATCCGATATTGGTGTCACCTCAGCAGCAGTTCCAGTGACAAACATTTCTGTAGCATCACTAAGCTCTTCTGGCATGATAGCTCTTTCAACAATATCATAACCCCTATTCTTAGCTAGTTTTATAACTGAACGTCTGGTAATCCCATCAAGAAAACAATCTGGAGTAGGTGTATTAATCTTTCCATCTATAACCAAAAAAATATTTGCTCCAGTTGTTTCCGCAAGCTGTCCTCGCCAATCAAGCATTAAAGCATCCGAATAACCATTAGATTCTGCAGAGTGTTTTGACAAAGTACAAATCATATAGAGACCAGCGGCTTTTGCATGAACAGGGGCTGTAGCTGGGTCTGGACGTCGATATGGAGCCCAGTCAAGTGCAATTCCTTTCATACGTGCTTCAGGAGTAAAATAAGCTGGCCACTGCCAAGCTGCTATAGCAACGTTAATCACACATGCCTGTGCAGACACTCCCATTTGCTCAGGACCTCTCCAAGCGATAGGTCTTATATAGGCTTCTGTAGCCCCTGTCGTTTCAAACGTTTCTCGACAAGCCTGATCTAATTCCTCTGTTGTATAAGGAACCTCAAAGCCTAGCATCTCCGCAGATTTTAGCAGCCGCTCATTATGGGCAGTTAACTCAAATATATTTCCATTATAAGCTCTCATGCCTTCAAAAACACCAGAGCCATAATGTAGGGCATGATTCAAAACATGAAGTTTTGCTTCACGCCAGGGCACGGTTTTTCCGTTAAACCAGATTACGCCATCCCTATCATCGTAAGGCACTTCATGCATAGCTTAACCTTTTAACATATTCATTCAATAAGAAGTTAATATCAGACATATTATTATCTTTTTCACTTGCACGAGGTAACATTCTAGGTTTATTAAGTCAACATGGCTGACCTTAAAACAAATCTTAACAATTATTCATTAGATGAGGAAGAACTTCGACAAGGAATCGAATTGCTTTTTTATGCCTATAGAGATTTTACTTCTGAGCCAGACAAAATACTTGCAAAATGGGGTTTTGGACGAGCCCATCATAGGGTTATTTATTTTGTAGGAAGGAATCCTAATATAACGGTCACAGAACTACTCCTTATATTACAAATCACTAAACAGAGTCTCGCACGAGTATTAACAATTTTAGTAAAAGAGAATTTCATTAACCAACGCGCTGATCCCTCAGATCGACGCAGAAAACTTATGACATTAACTGAAAAAGGTCAGCAACTAGAAAAGGAGCTTACCTCTACACAAATGGCTAGATTTAATAGAGCGTACAATGAAACTGACACAGAAGCGATAGAAGGTTTCCGAAGAGTTTTAAGAGGAATTATAAACCCTCATGATCGTGCAAGAGTTAGACCTCGAACTGGATTAAGCCATAGAAGAAATTAAAGCTCTAGCGAATTTCGTCATATTGCTGCAATATTAACCTCTCTTCATAATAATTAGAGTTAGGCATTGTCATAATTAGATGGATGATACACCTCATATCTTAGTAGTTGACGACGACACAAGATTACGCGGTTTACTAAGAAAATTTCTCAGAGAAAACGGCTTTCGAGTAACCACATCTTCTGATGCCACTCAAGCACGTCAAGTTTTAGAATTTTTCGAATTTGACTTGGTTGTTTTAGATGTAATGATGCCAGGCGAATCTGGCCTACAACTCACTAGTAGATTGAGAGAAATTAGTGATATGCCAATACTTTTGCTTACGGCAATGGGTGAGTCTGAAGATAAAATTAACGGCCTAGAAATAGGTGCTGACGACTACCTTTCTAAACCGTTCGAGCCCAGAGAATTATTGGCTCGTATTCGTTCAATATTGCGCAGAGTTTCGCCCCGTCCTGAGAAAGAAGAAATTGTGTTAGGCGAGCATGTATATGATTCAGTTCGCCAACAACTTATGGGGCCAAATGGCCCTGTAAGATTGACCAACGCCGAGGCTCGTCTTCTTCAAGTCCTACTAACAAATCCAGGAAATCCAATTAGTAGAGAAGCTCTGCAACAACAAAGTAGACTTGGTGGAAGCATAAGGGCTGTAGATGTACAAGTAACCCGATTACGAAGAAAAATAGAGCCGGACCCTAAAGTCCCAAGATACTTACAAACGATTCGCGGAAGGGGTTATGTTTTGTGGCCCGACTAGAAACAATTCTAAAACCAACTAGATCGATTAGGCTTGCTATCAAGCGAGCTCTTCCGAGCGGTTTATTAGGTCGATCCCTGCTGATAATCATAGTCCCTTTGGTTGTTTTGCAGGTGGTCAGCGGAATTGTATTTTACGATCGTCACTGGGCAAACGTCAGCAGGCACAGAGCTAACGCATTGGCCGGCGATGTAGCTATGCTGCTCGAAATTCTGAGAAACACCAAGCCTAGTCTACATCAGGATTCCATAATTGATATGGCAAATCAAAATCTCGATTTAATAGTTAAATTTGAGAGTGATAGTATTCTCCCTAATATAACAAAAAATCCTATTGGAAATCTTGAAAGAACCCTTGGCAGATCTCTGGAACAAATAGTTAAAAGGCCTTATATCATTAACACCTCGAGCGAACGCCAAAGGGTAATAATATCTGTACAGGCATCTAAAGGAGTTCTTCATGTCTCTGCTAATGACGAGAGGCTTATAAGTTCTACAACAAAAATATTTATTATGTGGATGATAGGAACATCGCTAATTCTTTTTGGAGTGGCAACTATATTCATGCGAAACCAGGTTAGTCCTTTACGCCGCCTGGCATCAGCAGCAGAGAATTTTGGGAGAGGTCGCGACACTCCTAATTTCAGCCCTTCCGGTGCTACTGAAGTACGTCAGGCGGCATCAGCCTTCATGTCCATGCGTGATCGGATTCAGCGTCAAATGCAACAACGCACCGAAATGTTAGCTGGAGTTAGTCATGATCTTCGAACTCCCTTGACAAGAATGAAACTTCAATTAGCTATGCTCGACAAAAGTAATGAAATTGATGAACTGACTTCGGATGTAGAAGCCATGGAGACTATGATTGAGGGTTATTTGAATTTTGCGAGAGGTGAGGGTAGTGAAGAAGTTAATCCGATAGAAGCGAAAGCACTTTTACAAGAGATCATCCATGAGGCACGAAGAAACAGTATCCAAATTTCTTTGCAAATAAACGATTCCGTTGAGCTTTTAATAGCCAGAAACGCTTTTAAACGAGCCATTACAAATCTAATTGATAACGCAGCAAATTATGGAGAGCAAATAGAGATTGTCTTGAAGTTAAATGGAAGTGTTATTGAACTTATTTTTGATGACGATGGACCAGGAATTCCAGTAGAAATGCGTGAAGAGGTTTTCAAACCATTTTTTCGTCTTGATCAATCACGTAATGTTGATACTGGAGGCACAGGACTAGGGCTTTCTATTGCTCGTGATATAGTAAGAACACATGGCGGAGACATAATACTCTCTGAATCTCCACTAGGGGGTTTACGAGCAAAAGTCACCGTTCCTATCTAACTATTTGAATTAGATGTTTTATCTTTTAAAATAAACGCCCTCCGTTTGGAACGTTATGATCTGGACTTAAAAGAACCACCTCTCCTTCTAGATCGGGGAAACCCAAAATCAATATCTCAGACATAAATTTTCCAATTTGCTTAGAGGGAAAGTTTATTACTGCAGCGATCTGACGACCTAAAAGATTTTCACTCGAATAATATTTAGTCACCTGCGCTGAAGTTTTTAGAATTCCTAGATCCTCACCAAAATCAACCCAGATTTTTAATGCGGGTTTGTTAGCTTCAGGAAATTTTTTAACCTCTACAATAGTACCTACTCTGATATCAATTTTCAGAAAATCTTCAAAAGAAACCGTCATCTAATAACCTAATTAATTCACAAATTATTATGCTAATTTCTTTGAGCGCTCAGTCGCTCGAATAACTGTTTCACACATAAGTTGAGTTAGCCCCCTAGTTCCCATTAACACTTCAAGTGCAGCAGCTGTAGTTCCGCCTGGACTAGTAACATTTTCTCTTAATATGCTAACTGGAACATTATTTTCTTTTAACAAAGCACCACTACCTGCAACAGTGGAACGGGCCAGACTCATTGCTAGCTCCGCTGATAGTCCTGCCTCTACTCCAGCTTCTGCCATAGCCTCAACCATATGAAAGACGTATGCTGGACCACTTCCTGATAAACCAGTAACGGCGTCCATTAACTTTTCATTATCAATCCATTCAACTTCTCCAACGGATTTCATCAATTTGGTGCATAGGATTTTTTGATCAGAAGAAATCCGGTTATTGGAACAAAGAACTGTTATTCCCTGACCAATAGAAGCCGGCGTATTTGGCATCCCTCTTATTATAGCGCCTTGTTTTAATATTTTCTCAAAATAACTAATTGGCTTACCAGCTGCAATTGACAAAAATGCGGTATTAGTCTCGTCATATTGCTTGTACAGGGGTACTACTTCATCAAGGGACTGAGGTTTTACAGCAAATACTACAACTGTTGGATTACTAGTAAGGGTAAGCTCACAGATATCTTTTCTATGATTTACACCTTCAGGCATTTCAGATTCTAAAAATGGATCTATTACCGAAATAGAGTCTGGCGTCATGCCTTCTTTTATCCATCCGTGCAAGAGAGCACTACCCATCCTGCCAAAACCAATAAGCAAAATACTTTCGCGATATGTCATTTTATTACTCTATGATTATAATGGGTTTAATATCAGGCTTCTCCAACTGTTTCAAAAGCTACCGTTGCAATAGCATTTATAGGAGTCTGCCCTCCCCAGATGACATACTGGAATGCAGGATAGAATCGATCAGTCTCATGTAACGCTATATCAAGAAGGTCTTCAACTTGTTCTGCAGATAAAGTACCACCTCTCAGCAGTAAAGTATGCCTATAAGCTGGAAGACCCTCTATAGAATCGATATGAAAATGCCCGATTCCCAGTCTATCGTTAACTAAGGCTAATAATTCATAAATTAATGATTTACTTTGTTCAGGAGAGCGTAAATCAAGAACACAAGAAATTTGTAAGGCCCCTATATCATTGGACCAATGAAAGAATACTTGATAATGACACCATCTACCGGTGACCTCTACTAGCAGTTCATCACGCTTAGGCCTATCCAATGCCCATTCCCTCGTTGCTATAGCTTCCTCAACAAGGTCTAAAGGATGTGCCTTCTGAGTGATATGTCCGCTACTTACGACTGCCATCTATTAACCTCCAAGCTGAACAACCCAAATAGATTAATAAAAAAATATACTCGAATAAGTAGGTCTAGTATTACTATATATTGTTACCAGCCAAGCAAAACCTACCACCCAGTGTAAGGTGTCATGAAGTCATATTGCGCCGCAACCTTTAAGATTGTGGGAAAGTGGCTTTATTTTTCTGAGAAAAATTGTAATCTCAATTACAACATGTTCACGTTTACTTGATATGTTAGCCAAGCGATAAAGATTACGTGATTTAACGGCATATTTTGTACATGAGTAATTAGCAAAAATATTTTGGAGTTATGTATGAACCTAAAACTAAAAAATAAACGCGCGTTAGTAACAGGCTCTACTTTAGGAATAGGACGTGCAATTGCTAATTCTCTATTAGCTGAAGGAGCGGATGTTATAATCAACAGTCGATCTCAAAGCAAAGTTAAAAAAACCATAGATGAAATGAAAATTACAAACAAAACAGATTCACCTAAAATAACTGGAATTGGCGCTGATTTGTCAAACCATACAGGCGTTAATGACCTTATTTCTTTTGCACAATCTGAAGGCCAGATAGATGTTCTTATCAACAATGTAGGTAGTTTTACTGTAAAAGACTTTTTCGATATTGAAGATAGTGATTGGTGTCATATATTTGAGTTAAATGTAATGAGTGCAGTGAGACTCTCTAGAGCATTTTTACCATCAATGCTAAAGCAGGGGTGGGGAAGAATAATTTTTATAGGCTCTGATCAAAGCTCCAAACCAAATCCTTCTATGGCACATTATGCAATGACAAAAACTGCTCTAGTTTCAATAGCACGAAGTTTATCAGAATTAACTCGTGGAACAGAAATAACAATTAATTCCGTGCAAGTTGCTCCAACCTGGACAGAGGGTGTCAGTGAATTCATCGAAGATTTGGCTCGCATAGAAGGAAAAACTCCAGAGGCTATGAGTAGGTCATATTTTGAAGAAGGGGAAGGTAATACTTCTCTTATACAAAGATGGGCAGAACCTGAAGAAATTGCCAAAGTTGTCACATTCCTCTCTTCTCCTATTTCTTCAGCAATTAATGGCTCCTCCCTCAGGGCTGACGGAGGAATGATAAGATCACTATTCTAATCAACAGGGCTTATCGCCTATTGCTACAATCATTTTTTTTTGGATTCTAATTTGCGAAGACGTTCTTCGATTTTTTCCTGTTCTGTGCGTGATTTAGAAAGCATGGCTTTTACTACGTCAAACTCTTCACGGCTAACGAGATTCAAACGATCCAGAATTTTTTCAACTCTTGAATTAACTAAAGCTTCTATTTCTTCTCTCATTCCACTTGCTAAGCCAGCTGCACTATTGGCCATTTTTGCTATATCGTCTAATAATCTATTCCGTATTTGCATATTATAACTCCTTAGTTGATTAACCATATGATAGCAAAGATGAGACCCGCAAGTTTTCAGCATATAGTTTTTTATATACATATTGATAAGATTATAAAACGAATAAATCAAAAATAGGATTTCGATGATTGTAGTAACTGGAGGCGCTGGATTTATAGGATCTAATCTTGTTGCCGCCCTTGAAGAGGAAACTAACGAAGATATCATTGTCTGCGATTACATTGATAGTTCTGACAAGTGGCAAAATATAAAAAAAAGAAAAAGAAAAGAGGTGATATCACCAGATAATCTTCTGCAATGGCTATCCGATCATATCTCGAAAGTAGAAATCATATTTCACTTAGGAGCTATTTCCTCGACTACTGAGAGAAACACAGAACAAATAGTTTCAAATAATTATTGTTTTAGCCAAAATCTCTGGAAAATATGCACTAATCATAATTTACGACTAATTTATGCCTCATCAGCAGCTGTTTATGGGAATGGTAACGCAGGATTTGAAGATAAAGTTTCATTGCCATATATGGAAAAACTTTACCCTTTAAATCCATATGGTTGGTCAAAGCTCTTGTTTGATCAAAAAGTCGCATATTATTCAGAAGTTAAAAATTTTATGCCCCTACAATGGGCAGGTCTTCGCTTTTTTAATGTCTATGGCCCTAACGAATTTCATAAAAAAAACCAGCAGAGTGTAATACCTCAATTTTGGAAACAAATAAAAGAGACTGGAGAGGCAAAGCTTTTCAAATCATACGACCCTAAGTATCCAGATGGAGGTCAGATGCGTGACTTCATTTATATCGATGACTGTATCAATGTTATGATATGGCTTTATGAAAATATTAATACTTCAGGAATTTTTAATGTTGGGACTGGTCAGGCACGCACATTCGAAGACGTAGCTAAAGCTATATCAGATGGGCAAAAAACAAACACAAATATAGAATACTTCCACATGCCGCCCAATGTTAAAAAACACTACCAGTACTTTACTCAAGCAGATATTAAGAATTTAAGAGATGCGGGTTACACAAAAAACTTTACAAGTCTCGAAGACGGTGTAAATGCGTATATTGAAAACTTTCTTGCTACAAACGACCCTTACAGATGAACACTCTATAAAGTAAACTCATAGTATATTTGTTTAAAGCCACGAGGGAAAATGTCATTTCCTAATATAGACCCCGTTGCAATTACCTTAGGATCAATCGCTATTCGTTGGTATAGCCTCGCCTATATTTTTGGGTTACTCGCCGGCTACTGGTATATCAATCAACTTATAAAAAGACCTCCACCGGTTCTAACTCAAAATCAACTTAGTAAGTTTTTTAGCTGGGTTATTGTTGCTGTAATCTGCGGAGGTCGCCTCGGTTATGTAATATTTTATCAAGGTTCATATTACATTGAACATCCGATTAAGGTTTTCTATTTATGGGAAGGTGGAATGTCATTTCACGGTGGCATTATTGGGGTAATTATTGCAGTTTGGGTTTTTTCACGACAGCATAAAGTTAAACTACTTGGCTTAAGTGATCTGCTCGCATGCGCAGCCCCCATAGGTATTTTTTTTGGTCGATTAGCAAACTTTATAAATGGCGAGCTTTATGGAAGAGTAAGTGAGGTGCCGTGGGCCATCGTATTCCCAGCTGGAGGTGAGCAACCTCGTCATCCCAGTCAGCTTTATGAGGCAGTTCTAGAAGGTTTTATTTTATATTTTATCCTTTTGATTTTAATTAGTTTTACTAACATTCGTTATAAGACAGGCTTAGTTACTGGTGTTTTTCTCAGCGGCTATGGTTTAGCCCGAATTATAGTAGAACAATACAGAGAACCAGATATTCAACTTGGCTTTTTTATATTTCAAACCACCATGGGACAATGGTTATCTGTTCCATTACTCTTGCTAGGACTCTATCTAACCTACAGATCATTTTTTATTCTCGATTCAAAACGCAAAAAACATTAGTAACAAAATGTAAAATATTTTAAACATATTATCTTAATGAAATTAAACACAAATAGCCTAAGCCAAATATTAGCTCGAAGAATCATAAATGGTGGAGCAATAAGTGTCCACGAGTTTATGTCAGAGGCTCTGAATCATCCCGAGCATGGTTATTATACCAAAAGTAATCCGATTGGCCGCTCGGGAGATTTTATCACTGCCCCAGAAATTAGTCAGATGTTCGGTGAGCTTATAGGTATTTGGTGCGCCACTACTTGGCTTAAGATTGGGAAACCCAAATCTTTTATTTTAATGGAGTTAGGGCCTGGCCGAGGAACATTGATAGTAGACGCTCTTCGAGCTTTAAAAAAACTCCCTGAGTTTCTAAAAACCATGGAATTGCATTTTGTTGAAATAAACCCTCAATTAAAAAAAACACAAGAAAAGCTTTTATCAGACTTTAAAATAACTTGGCATAAAAAGCTTAGCGACATACCCCAAAAACCAACTATATTTATTGCTAATGAGTTTTTTGATGCTCTGCCTATAGAACAATTTTTTTTTAGAAATAAAAAATGGTACCGAAGAAAAGTTGATCTTGCCGAAAAAAAATATCAATCAGAGCCTAAGTTCACTTTCATTGAAGAGCCCTCTTCTTTATCAGACGTAGATGGACAATTTGTTATTAATTCAGAATGGCTTAACGGATCAATTTTTGAATTCTCACCTCAGTCGAGAGAAGTTATTACTAAAATTTCCAAACATATAAATTATTACAATGGAGCGGCACTAATTGTAGATTATGGGTATTATGAGCCTAATACTAATAGCACTCTCCAAGCTATTCAAAGACATAAATATGTTGACGTTTTAAATGAGCCTGGATGCTCTGACCTTACCGCACATGTTGATTTTAAAGCTCTTTCTTCCATTGCTAAGATTAATGGAATATCCTGCTGGGGACCTATATCTCAAGGCAGTTTTTTAAGGAGACTCGGAATAGAAACTAGAGCAGACAAACTCTCAGTTTCAGCCTCAAAAGAAACTAAAGAATCAATAAAACGTGCCAAACAAAGACTAATAAATGAAGACCAAATGGGCTCTTTATTTAAGGCTATGGTTCTAGGGCGAAAGTCCTCTTATCCTTTCCCAGGATTTTTAAGTAACGATTTAAGTGAAACCACATGATAAGAAAAGATGAATCACTGTCTAAGTTGAAAGGAATACGCCACGGTTTTTTTTCTAGAATTGGTGGGGTTAGTAAGGGAGTCTACCATTCTCTCAATTGTGGATTAGGATCCAGCGATGACACTGAGCATGTTATTGAAAATCGTCGCAGAGCTATGCTTTGTCTAGGGCTTCCAATTACATCTCTGAGGACTGTTTATCAAATACATTCTGATTTGGTTTTAACCATCGAAAGAGACAGTGATAGCTCAGATTTCATTAAAGCTGATGCCCTGGTAACAGCAACAAGTGAAATAGCACTGGGAATCTTAACCGCTGACTGCGCACCAATTTTATTAGCTGACCCTATTAAAAGAGTTATAGGTGCCAGCCACTCAGGTTGGAGGGGAGCACATAAAGGAATAATTGGGTCTACAGTAGAATCGATGATAAATTTAAAGGCTAAAAAAGAAAATATTATTGCAGCAATTGGTCCTTGTATTAGCCAAGAATCCTACGAAGTAGATACCATTTTCTTAGAAAAATTTGAAAAGCAAAATTCAATCAATCGTAAATTTTTTATTCCAGGTAGAAGTGGTCATTTTCACTTTGACCTAAAAGGCTATGCAGTAAGCCGATTAAAAGAAGCCGGCATCACAAAGATTAATGCCCTTAACATAGATAGTTATAATGATAACGACTTTTTCAGCTATCGGAAAGCGCGTCATAAAAATGAATCTGATTATGGTCGTAATATATCAGTGATAGCACTTAACCAAATCTCTTAATCAATATGCCATATCTTCTAAACTTAATTTTAATATGTATTATAGCTGCGTTACTTAGCTGTGTTCTCTAAATATTTTATCGTTAGAAGGCTATAGTAGATTGACAACATCAATAAAATCTAGTTTCTACCTAGTTTACACTTTAGGAACGTCTTGATAACTTCCACCTAACTGTCCTCGAAAATGAGTATATCGTTTAAATATATTTTCTGGCTAAACTGATGATTATTATTAATGGATCTAAGTGCGTCCATCACTTCGGAGAAAAATGATGAAAGTGCTGGCGTGCAATAGCAATCGACCTTTGGCAGAAGCGATCTCGCAATACCTAGGTGTAGATTTGACCAAAGCCTCAATACGACGATTTTCTGATATGGAAGTTTTCGTTGAAATTTTGGAAAATGTTCGTGGAGAAGACGTATTTGTTATTCAGTCCACTTCTTATCCAGCTAACGATAACTTAATGGAATTATTAGTTACTCTTGATGCATTGCGAAGAGGTTCAGCCAGAAGGGTTACGGCAGTTATTCCATATTTTGGATATGCCAGGCAAGATCGTAAGACAGGGCCTAGAACACCTATATCTGCAAAACTTGTTGCAAATTTAATCACTAATGCAGGAGCTGATCGAGTTCTTACTTTTGACCTACACGCTGGCCAAATCCAGGGATTCTTTGATATTCCCGTTGATAACCTGTTCGCTGGCCCACTCTTCTCTGAAGACATTAGCATCAATTATAACGGTTCTGAGCTAGTGGTGGTTTCTCCTGACGTAGGTGGTGTAGTTCGTGCAAGGGCTTTAGCTAAAAGACTTGACGCAGATCTCGCGATCATCGATAAGCGAAGAGAGCAGGCTGGTGTATCTGAGGTTATGCATATTATAGGGGACGTAAAAAACCGTTATTGTATTATGGTGGATGACATTTGTGATAGCGCTGGAACTTTATGCAACGCGGCAGAGGCTCTGATGCATGATGGAGCAAAATCCGTGGATGCCTATGTAACACATGGTGTCCTCTCAGGAGGTGCAGTAAGTAGGGTAATGAAGGCACCTTTAGAGAAGCTCGTTATGACAGACTCTATACAAGCAACAGAATCAGTGCGTTTAACAAAAAATATTCGACAATTAACCGTTGCTCCGCTACTTGGTGAAGCAATAAAAAGAATAAGCCAGGAGGCTTCGGTATCTAGTTTATTCGATTAAAATAATTGATTTTTTTTGATACCAAAATGTAGATAATATTGTATTCGGGAAATTTTCCCAAAAAAACAAACAAATTGATCTATCGGTTCAATCCGATTTATTTCTACCGGTAACGGAGAACTTGAAATGACTGAAACAAACACATTTAACGCGGAAGAGCGTTCTAATGTTGGAACTGGAGCAGCACGTGCCACACGGAATGATGGCGGCATCCCTGCAATTATATATGGTGCTAATAAAGACCCACTGCCCATAACAATTAAACCAGTGGAACTGAATGCTGAAATTAGTAAACCAGGTTTTTTTGCAACGCTATATGATATTGAATGTGGTGGTAAAAAAGAAAGAGTCTTATGCCGTGACCTTCAACTTCATCCTGTTACCGATTCTCCTATGCATGCTGACTTTCTACGCGTAACAGAATCCACTCAACTTAATGTTGATATTGCAGTTCTATTTGAGAACGAAGAAGAAAGTCCGGGACTAAAAGGTGGAGGAGTTCTTAATGTGGTTCGCCACTCAGTGGAAGTTAGATGCCTTGCAGGAGCAATCCCTGGATCAATTTTAATTGATCTAACTGGCAAAGAAGTAGGAGATAGCATTCATATTTCAGATGTAAATCTACCTGAAGATGTCCAACCAACAATTGATGATCGTGATTTCACTATAGCCACTATAGCCGCACCAACTATTGTGGAAGAAGTTGTAGAAGAAGAGTTAGACGAGCTTGAAGGCGAAGAAGGGCTAGAAGAAGGTGCAGAAGATGGAGAAACAGAAGACGAGAAAACCGAGGAAGATAGTGGAGACGAAGCCTAGTTATCTTATCGGGGCTTGTTAAAATGCACCTAATTGTGGGGCTGGGAAACCCTGGAAAAAAACACGAGAATAATCGTCATAATATTGGCTTTATGGCAATTGAAAACATAGTTCAAAAACATGGTTTATCGTCACCTAGATCACGCTTTCTAGCCGAAACGTATGAGACTATCATTGGTGGCAATAAGATTTTGTTACTTAAACCTTCTACATTCATGAATGAATCAGGAAAGGCTGTGTATCAAGCAGCAAATTTCTACAAAGTTCCATCTGAAAAAATTATAATTTTCCATGATGAAATTGATTTAATTGCGGGAAAAATTAAGCTTAAGCGTGGGGGTGGTCACGCAGGACATAATGGACTTCGTTCAATTCACAATCACTTAGGATCGTCTGAGTTTATACGGGTTCGTATAGGAATCGGCCACCCTGGAACCAAAGATAAAGTTAATAGCCACGTTCTCGGCAATTTTTCAGCAGATGAAAAAAAATGGGTGGAAGAGAAACTTAACTCTCTAACCCAATCACTCCCGTCTCTAATTTGTGGTAATGAGAGAGACTTTATGAGCCAGGTCTCGGGATCGGATACAAGAAAGTCCGACAAAAATGAGGCTCAAAACTCCGCAGATCAGATTAAAATTAAGGCAAAATCACAACAAAAAACATCTTTGATGAGTGCCTTTATTAAAGCGTTATCCAAAAAGGCAAAAAAATAATATGGGTTTTAATTGTGGTATAGTCGGCCTGCCTAACGTGGGAAAATCAACATTATTCAATGCATTAACAGCTACTATTCAAGCCCAGGCTGCAAATTATCCTTTTTGTACTATTGAACCTAATACTGGAAGAGTAGCTGTTCCTGATGAACGCCTAAATACTCTAGCCTCTCTGGCTAAATCAGAAGAAATCGTTCCGACTTATATCGAGTTTGTTGACATCGCTGGTCTGGTAAAAGGTGCAAGTTGTGGAGAGGGTTTGGGAAATCAATTTCTTGGTCAAATTCGAGAAGTGGACGCGATATGTCATGTTGTAAGATGTTTTGAAGACGAGGATATTACACATGTTGAAGGTCATGTTGATGCAATTCGTGATGCCGAAATTATAGAAACTGAGCTAATGATATCTGATCTAGAAAGTGTAGAAAAAAGAATAGAAAACTTAAAAAAAAGATCCCAGAATATTGATAATTCATTGAAAAACCAGCTTGAAGTTTTATCTTTAGCCCAAGAAACACTGAGTAAAGGCGAACCTCTACGAAAGTTACTAATACCTACAGAATTGAAAAAGGATTTTAGTAATTTAAAACTTTTATCCTCTAAGCCTGTTTTATTTATATGTAATGTGGATGAAGAATCAGCCTCGACAGGTAACTTTTTTTCTGAAAAACTATCTATCATGGCGAATGAAAAAGACGCTAAAAGTGTCATTGTTTCTGCAGCAATTGAAGCCGAGGTCGCCCAACTTAACAACCAAGATCAATTAGAGTTTTTGCACGGCCTAGGTTTATCAGAGACCGGTTTGTCGCGTGTGATTCAAATGGGCTATAAATTATTGGATCTTATTACATTTCTTACGGCTGGCCCGAAGGAGTCAAGAGCCTGGACGATACCTAGAGGAACTCTGGCACCAGACGCAGCAGGAACAATACATAGTGATTTCAAAAAGGGGTTCATCAGCGCCGAGACCATAAGCTATAATGACTATATTTCCAACGGAGGTGAACAGAAAGCACGTGAAAACGGTAAAATGCGCCTTGAAGGAAAAGATTATGTCATACGAGATGGTGATGTAGTATTGTTTCGTTTCAACGTTTGAAACACTGCGAATTAAAATTTACTTAAATATTTGGTAATTTGGATAAAAATTTTACGGAAATTGACCTCAAACTTAAAATTAATCAAAGGCTTTTCCCGTACAAAAATAGTAGGGAGAAAAACATGGGATACGACTTATCTTTAACAACTGCTGATGGGCACACGCTTGAAGCTTATTCGGCCATGCCTGATGGGGAACCTAAGGCTGGAATGGTAATAATTCAGGAAATATTTGGAGTGAATGAAGATATTCGTGAAACAGTTGATAACTTTTCTAAACAAGGTTATCACGCAATAGCGCCTGCATTATTCGATCGTTCAGAATCGAATGTTGTCTTGGGCTTTGATGAAGAAGGTATGACCAAAGGAATAGAGTTAAAAAATAACCTTAATTGGGACGACGTTATAAAGGACGTTAACTCCGCGATAGAGCACGTGAAAACAGCTGGAAATGTAGGAATAGTTGGTTTTTGTATGGGGGGCTCTGTTGCCTGGTTCGCAGCTTCTCGCTGTCCTGTCCAGGCTGCGATTTGCTACTATGGAGGTGATATAAACGCCAATAGAAGTAGCGAGTCTCCTAGTTGTCCTGTAATGTTCCACTGGGGGGCAGAAGACCAAGGCATACCTCTTGAAGGCGTAAAAGAAGTTGAAAGTGAGCATCCAGATCAAGAAAGTTTTATTTATGATGGTGCTGGGCATGGGTTCAGTTGTTCAAGACGTGGTTCCTATCATGAAGAATCTGCTAAAACAGCCATGAAACGTACTCTTGAATTTGCAGCTCATAATTTATTTTAAAGGAAACGTGAATTAAGTTATGACAGAAGTGATCCCTTTGTAATCCTTAATCTTCTTTGGCAAACACTAGAAAAACTCCGCAAGCCTCTTCAGAGGGAACTATTACTGCGTCGCTACTGTCCCGCTCGAAAGCCACCTGTTGCCCCGATAAATAAAGAGCAGTAGCCTGGGTGTTTGCAACCGTCAAAGTCAAAGCAGCCAGCCTTGGCAAAGGTAGACTTTCGTCAAATTTTTTATCATAGTGTCGCTCCGGAAAAGTCTTTGGAGTTACAAACCAAAGTTCATCATTTCCTGTATCAACTGTTATGCTTCCTTTACGTTCATCTCCAGAAATAGATCTAGATCCAAATATCCGAGCGTAAGCATCCGCTACACCGGCAAGGTTTTGCATAACAACGGTAACTTCAGATATACCACGTGCTCCATTTGGATGAGATAACCATGCTGGCTGTCGAACTTTTTCTGGAGTTAAATGTTGGCTAGCAAATGTCTCTAACCCAGGTGTTAGTTCAGCAGGCAAGTGCACATATCGAAAGCTAAGTAACTCTTTCTTTTCGTTAACCATAATAAGCCGCTGTAAATCCTGCGCATCAAGTGCATTTGCACTCTTTTCCTTTAGCCATGTTGACGTGGCATTCGCATCACTTGTAGCGAGAACAACCTTAAACAATCCGTCACCATTTTGTAAAAAATCTTCCAAATTATGAGTGTTTTGTTCCCTGTCAATCACGGCGATCATTTCAACATAATCATTTTCAAACATTATAGTATGATTGCCAGTTCCCCAACCAATATGCCTTCCGCGAGGTGTAAGTGTGAAGCCAAGCTTTTGATATGATAAGCGTGCTGATTCTAGATCAGCTACACCAACAAGTGCATGATCTATCCCCGTTATTTGACTAGGTTTTACCACGATAACACCACCTATTTAGGCTATTTACAAAAAAACCAACTTAAAGAAAATAGTATATTAGTAAGATTCTTAGCTCCTGGATTTTTCATTATACAATAGATAGAAGCTTAGTTAATACAACCTAACACGTAGATCTAATTCACCAAAACAATAGTATTATGATCAAAATTTTCCTTCAAATCATAATAGATGGTGTTTTCACAAAATAAATAAAGTATATGAGGGCAAAAAGAGTAACAACTAAACTCTAAATATTTTCAATAGTAAAAAATACTTCAGAAAATAAAAACCCGCCTTCTGGAAAAATAAGTAGCAGTTTTATTGCTTACGAGGAAGAAGCTCTAGCATCTCAGCTGCCCTAACAGGTTCAACTGGTTCAGCATCGAGTTCGTTCATTATTCTAACAGCTTTTTCAACTAATTGACCATTAGTGCCAAACTCACCTTTACCTAAATAAAGATTATCTTCCAACCCAACACGGACATGTCCTCCAGAGTTAACCACCTCCGCTACTATTGGAAACTCCCATCTACTAATTCCAAAGGCAGCCCAATTGGAATTCTTAGGAAGCATATCATGCATGGCTTGCACCATCTTGGGTGTTGCGGGAGCACCGTAAGCAATACCCAAACATAGTTGGAAAAGTGCAGGAGACTCTACCAAGCCCTCCTTAATAAACTCGTTCGCTAGGCGAATATGACCAGCTTCAAATACTTCAAGCTCGGGCTTCACTCCTGCATCTTTAATTAACGTTGCCATTTTTCTCAAATGGCCAGGGGTATTCATAAATACATGCTCACCAAAATTCATGGTTCCCATATCAAGGGTACAAATATCTGGTCGTAACTCAAGAACATGTCTCACTCTAACTTCAGGAGAACTCAAAGTGGTTCCCTCACCGCCAATTCTTGGGTCGGTATCACTAGGGATATAACGGCCTCCCTCCCCCGTAGTAAGGTTTATTAAAATATCACTACCAGAGTCACGAATACGTTGAACAACTTCTCGAAAATGGGCTGGGTCGGCCGAACGCTCCCCTGTATTAGGATCACGTACATGGATGTGTGCAATTGCGGCGCCTGCCTGACGTGCTTCTATACATGCATCGGCAATTTGTTTCGGGGTAATAGGAAAGTTGGGATGTTTATGAAAATTCATATGGCCCCCAGTGACTGCACATGTAACTATTGTCTCACGCGACATTATTTCCTCCTAAATTACGTCTGATTACATAAAAACGTCCTATAAACAGACTGAAAAATAGCAATTTTTACTAATGCTCTTTAGACCAAACCTGACGTTTCACAGCGTATAGTAGCCCGGTTAGAACAAGTAAAAAAAGTACTACTTTCCAACCTAAACTCCTTCTCTGTTCCATCTCAGGTTCAGCTGTCCAATGGAGAAAATTAACTAGATCCCAAGACATCTGAGAAACTGTCGCTTTTGTCCCGTCTGGGTATTCAACAGAATCTTCATAGAGAGGCTGCGACATAGCTATTTGCTGACCTACAAAGTAAGGATTAAAGTTCATTCCCTCTCCCATTTCAACGCCATCAGGAGCCTCATCCTTATAACCGGTAAGAAGCGCGTAGATATAATCTGCTCCTCCATGTCGAGACTTAGTAATGAGAGATAAGTCAGGAGGCATGGCACCATTATTGGAAACTCTAGCCGCTTTTTCATTTGCAAATGGGGCAACAAATTTATCTGAAGGCCTAGCTTCTCGAGCAAACATTTCGCCTTCATTATCTGGTCCGTCCATTACCTCAAATTGCTCGGCAATTTCCTTAATTTCTTCAATATTAAGACCTATATCCTTCAAATTTCTATATGCGACTTGATCCAGGCCGTGACACGATGAACAAACCTCAAGGTAAACCTGTAGGCCACGTCGGATAGAACTCTTATCAAACTTACCAAACAGCCCATTAAAACCCCATTCTTGGGATTCGGGATGTTTATATTTCCCAGCGGAATTAGCAGAGTCAGATAAAACGACCGTCATTATAAAAGTTATGGAAACTATAGCTAAAAAATTTAATAAGCCGTTAATTTTTTTCATTACATACTTCCTCCTGACTTAGCCGAAGCACTCGAAGAAGTATCCCCGTTAAGGACAGATTCAGTAATACTAGTAGGTAAAGGCTTTGTTTTTTCTACAGTTCCTAATAAAGGTAAAAGAATTAAAAAGTGGAAAAAGTACCAAGCTGTTCCAATATGACCCAAGTCAATAAAAAGCAGCCATTCTATGCCCTTAAACACATGGTCACTGGGTGGATGACCGCCAACAAAACCAAGCAGTAAACAATCGAGAAGAAGAATCCAAAAAAACCATTTATAGATCGGACGGAACCGAGCGCTTCTTACTTTGGATCGGTCAAGCCAGGGGACCAAAAATAAAAGAATTATTGATCCAAACATAGCAATAACGCCACCTAACTTCGCGTCTATAAACCAAATGTCGAAATCTATTGATCTAAGAATGGCGAAATAAGGAAGAAAATACCACTCAGGTACTATCTGAGCAGGCGTCTGGAGAGGATCTGCTTTAATATAATTCTCTGGTTCACCAAAAAAATTTGGTGCAAAAAAAACAAATGCAGCAAAAATTGTCACCCAAAGCGCAAGGCCAAAACTATCTTTTGCCGTATAATAGGGATGGAATGGTAGGGTATCCTGAGGCCCTTTAGGGTCAATACCTAATGGATTATTGGACCCAGATACATGCAGAGTTATGACATGTAAAACAACTACACCTAAAATAACAAAGGGAAGTAAAAAATGTAATGAAAAGAACCGATTTAGTGTTGGGTTCTCCACTGCAAAGCCTCCCCACAACCATGTAACTATTGAATCACCAACTAAAGGGATTGCAGAAAAAAGGTTAGTTATAACAGTCGCTCCCCAGAAACTCATTTGTCCCCATGGTAAAACATAGCCCATAAAAGCCGTGGCCATCATCAGCACAAGTATGAGAACACCGAAAATCCAGAGCAACTCACGTGGGTTCTTATAAGATCCGTAATAAAGACCACGGAATATGTGGATATAAACAGCAATAAAGAAAAAAGTGGCACCATTTGCATGAAGATATCTCAGCAACCATCCATAGTTAACATCACGCATTATTCGTTCAACTGAATCGAATGCGAAATCTACATGAGGGGTATACTGCATAGAAAGAAAAATGCCCGTGAATATCATTAATACTAGCATAAAAGTCAGAATGGCTCCAAAGTTCCACCAATAATTGAAGTTTTTAGGGGCCGGATATTCTCCATATTCCTTCTGCATATAAGAAAAGACTGGCAAACGACTATCTATCCAGTTAACCAATCCCCTACCAGTTGATGACTTATTGCTTTTGTTTGCACTCATCTGAACTTATGCCTCAACCAATTTTAATTGTATTGTCATCCAAAAACTTATACTCAGGAACCGCTAAATTTTCAGGAGCAGGTCCCTTACGAATTCTGCCAGAAGTATCGTAATGAGAACCGTGACAAGGACAGAACCAACCATTCCATTCTCCACGGGCCTCTGTAGAGCCCTGTCCAAGTGGAACACAGCCCAAATGAGTACAAACCCCAACTACTACCAACCATTCTGGTCTTAAAACTCGACTTTCATCTGATTCAGGATGAGGTAAATCAGAGGGTGTTTCCGAGGCTAGTTTAATTTCTTGCTCGGTTCTTCTTCGTACAAAAACAGGCTTTCCTCGCCAAATTACAGTGATGGCCTGTCCGGGCTCAATCGGAGACAAATCTACTTCGGTCGATGAAAGGGCTAAAACATCTGCAGAGGGATTCATCGAATCTATAAATGGCCAAAGCGATAATGCAGCTCCTACTCCAGCAAACACGCCAGTACCAATGTACAGAAAATCCCTTCGGTTTCCTTGCTTGCCTACTGGCTCACTATCTTGGTCTGTCATGGAAGATTTCTCTTTCTAATAATTACAGCCAAATTGCCTGGGCTTTAAAAGTTCATCATATTTGTAAATCGCATGTGCGGCTATAAAACAATGTGACACCGTGCCGCAATGGGAGCTATACGGAAGCAAGCATAAGATAAATTAAATTACAAACAAAACTCAGCTTACTGGCTGAGGGGCGCTTTAAGCATATACACAAATATACCATGATTTGCCAAGTCTAGTCAGAAGCATAGTTATTTATTTCGTATTAACTATAGTCAGGGGAAAAATGCGACTTGCCTTATTTGAACCGGACATTCCACAAAATACAGGCACCATCCTGCGCATGGCCGCCTGCCTGGGGGTTCCTGTAGACTTAATCGAACCGGCTGGGTTTATTATTAATAATAAACTAATGAAAAGAGCAGGAATGGATTACTTAAACCATGCTGACCTGACAAGGCATAAATCATGGAAATCTTACTCTGAGCAGCGCCAAGAAAATAAACGTATCATTTTACTCACAACCAGAGCGAAAATTAGCTACATTAATTTTAAGTTTAACCCTGACGATACTTTACTACTAGGAAGAGAAACGAGCGGCGTGCCTTCCGAGATTCATGACTTTGTTGACGCCAGTTTAAAAATACCCATGCAAGAGCACATGCGATCCCTAAATGTTGCTATAGCAGCAGCAATTGTACTAGGCGATGCATTAAAGCAAACAAACCAATTACCGGAATTTAACTAAATGTCTAAAAGCTCAAATGAGTCTGTTAGCGAACAAAAAAAATTGGATGTAACGAAATGGTTTGAGTCTTTAAGAGACCAAATTTGTATTTCTTTTGAAACATTGGAGAACGAGCATGTTGGCCCTTTCTCTGAAAAACCAGCAGGACGATTTGAGAGGACAGAGTGGAATCGCCCTGATCAGGCCGGAGATGGAGGGGGAGGCATCATATCTCTCATGAGAGGACGTGTATTCGAAAAGGTGGGAGTGAATATATCAGTAGTCAAAGGAATATTTTCTGACGAGCTCAAGGAAAAGATAAAAGGAGCGAACAAAAATAAATATTTTTGGGCCGCCGGTATATCTGTTGTGGCTCATCCTTTATCTCCACTTGTTCCCGCTGCCCATATGAATACTCGTCATATTATAACTTCAGAAAGCTGGTTCGGCGGCGGAGCTGACCTTACTCCATATTATCCGGATCAATTCGATACAAAATCTTTTCACTTAGCACTTAAAAATGCCTGTGATAAATATAATGAAGAGTATTATCCAAAATTCAAGAAATGGTGCGATGATTATTTCTTTTTACCACACAGAAACGAGCCGAGAGGTGTTGGTGGTATATTTTATGATGAATTGAATACCCAAAATTGGGATCACGATTTTGCGTTTACCCGTGAAGTAGGAAAAACATTTCTTAAATCATACAGCCTAATAGTATCTGAGCGTAAGAATAAACCATGGACAAAAGAACAACGCGATTACCAACTAGAACGACGCGGTAGATATGTCGAGTTCAATTTATTGCATGATCGTGGAACTCAATTTGGCCTTAAAACAGGAGGGAACTTAGAGGCAATATTTATGTCCCTTCCTCCCACTGTAAGTTGGTGATCAATAGTTATCAGTTTTTTTTATTCAATATTAACGAGATCATTTAATTTTTTTAAACATGCTTCTCTGCCATCATTAAAGCCCCTAGACACCCACCAGCTTTCTAATTGATTTAGCACATTTCCCAAAAACGGCCCTTCAGGTATTCCAAGTGCCACACAATCACTTCCTGCAACAGGCAGAGAAGGCCTCTCCCAAGCATCAACTAAATTGTAAAGTTGTTTCCATTGATCTTGAACCTCCTTTTCGTCAGTTGAAAAAAGAGAACTGTATTGAGCCCACTCTAATAAGACCACATCCTTACAAAAAGACGGCCCACATCTATATAAAGTCTCAAGGACCTTTTTCTTGCTAGTATTAATATTCAGCTTAGGTTTCTGATTAAAAATTTTAGATAATCGTAATTTATCGGAATTAGATAGGCGAAAACGCTCTGATATAGCTTCAGCTCCAGGCCCATCAGTAACAATACAGGATGCCATTCGCCTTAAAGGGTCACAATCATTCACTATTTTTTCTACATTTACCATAGAAAAAAGCCTCTTGATTTCAATGGCTTCTGGAAGAATCTGATTTAAAATTCCATTGTCGAACATTAGAAGCATTGCTTGGGAAGCACTGTCCGCTATGAATAACTTCAATAACTCATCACGCACTCTTTCCGCAGATAGATACCTCAATGAACCTGCCATCTTCCTACAAGCCTCTAGGGCCTCTCTGTCAGGCGGCAGTGAGGAAAACTCGCTATGAAACCTAAAAAACCTCAGTAATCTAAGAACATCTTCCTCAATTCTTTTTTGAGCCCTACCAATAAAACGCACTTTTCCGTCTCTGAGGTCCTTGAGCCCTCCAACAGGATCGTAGATTGCTCCAGAAGCATCTGCAAAGATTGCATTTATGGTAAAATCCCGTCTCTTCGCATCTTCTGTCCAGTCTTCAGTGTGTGATACCCTCGCTCTTCTTCCATCTGTTTTCACATCAACTCTTAATGAGGTGATTTCATAAGACCTATTGTCAATTATAGTAGATACCGTTCCATGCTCTATACCAGATAAAAAGACCTTTAAGCCAGCTTCTTTAAGAAGCTTTATCACTTCATCAGGTTTATGCAAGGTCGCTATATCTAAATCATTAACTGGCTTTTTGGCCAGAGAGTTCCTAACACAGCCACCTACAAATAGCGCAAATTTCTGTTCTATCTCCCCTGACTGAAGGATCTCCATAATCTTTATTGCTGATGGTTCAACCATCCATTCTTGTGGACTTATTTGCTCAACAGAATCCATAATTTGCACACCACTCTAGTCTTTAATAATTTTGCCCAAAGTGTTCTGACCCTCTAAAATCTGATAAAGATTAACAAGCATACCTGCTGTTGCGCCCCAAATATATTGGTTTTGGTAGGGCAGCACATAAAAATAGCTCATTGCTCCATAAAACACCCGTCCTTGCCTATGATGATTTTTAGGATCAAGAATGAACGATAATGGAACCTCAAATACTTCCTCAACTTCTTTAGGATTAATTTTTAATTCAAATCCGTTGCTTATAAAGCCAACTATTGGAAACACCACAAAGCCTGTGCGAACTTGATACGTATCCATTTCGCCAATTATATCAATATAATCAGGCTTAACTCCTATTTCCTCTTCTACCTCACGTAATGCTGCCATAGTAGGAGTGGAATCGTAAGACTCAATGCGTCCACCGGGGAAACTTATCTGTCCTGCATGCTTAGAAAGGCTCATTGATCTACGAGTCAATAAAACTGAATATCCATTTTCTCTTTCCACAAGGGGCACTAGTACTGCAGCAGGCACTAAGGTTTCTGTGGACATTTCCTTATTATTAGCAAAATAAGTACTTCCTTTGATAGAAGCGTCGTCATTCACATAACTATTATCCCCATTTGTCCTTCCTCTCGATCCGTCAAGACCACTTAGAACTCGGTTTTCTTTTGAGGTCTTGGAAAACCTACTAATTAATTGTTCTCTGGTTAACTTCATTCGACTAATTATTAACCTCTTCTTCAGCTTCCGCCAACTCAAAGAATACGCCTGAACTCCATACACCTAGGATATTATCCTTACTTCTGTAAACTGCTAAATCTGCTAATTGGTAATACACTGGACGAGACATCAAAGCATAAAGGCCGTTTCGTATATGTATATAAGGTGAAGGTTTTCCAGAAATCTGTTCTGTTTCAATCCAAATATTGTGCTCATAACTCGCCGTAACAGTTTCTCCGATATTTGTTTTGAAGTTAAGTTTTTGGCTTTTACCATTCCCAGATATGTCTAGACCAATTGCCACAAAAGGAACATCTTCAACATCAATACGGCCTTTTTGAACAGGGGTCTCTAACCAATAATCACCTTCTTCATCGCGTTTCAACACTGATGCAAACAATTTAACAATTTCTGGTCTTCGGATCTCCGATCCAAGGTAATACCATTTCCCACTGCGGCCAATTCGTATATTAAAATGACCACAATCTATAGGCTCTCTTTTAATGTCGGCCTTTTTTTCTTGTTGAACCTGCTTGGCAATTTCAATTGGATTATTTGAGTTAGTGTTCATAATTACTTTTTTTTGGGCAATATTTTAGGGGGTTCAATTAGAAATTTAAAAAGATGAATTTGGTTCTTTTAAAAACTCGATTTCTTCAAGAGTACTATTTCTTCCTAATACTTCGTTACGATGAGGGAAACGACCAAATCTAGCAATAATATAACGATGTCTGACAGCCGCATCATAATTATCTTTATTAAAGTCAATGCCGTTATCGAGGGTCTTCTTTACCAGTTCGACACATTGATCTTGATCTTCCAACGATTCACTGTGCATAAGAGGCAAATACATAAAAGCGCGCTTGTAGTCATTAAGAAAGTCATCATAAGACTTATATAAAGCCTGTTTGGTTATATCCAAACAATATGCATCAGCAGACCAAGACATAGGAGAATTTCTAAATAAATTACGGGAGAACTGATCGATTAAAATAATTAAAGCGAGAGTAGAATTAGGACTTTGAGCCCAGTGGTCTAAATCACCCCTACGGGCTTTATGAGTTATCTCTAAGTACCGTCGACGAATTTCTTCATCAAATTCATTAGTCTTTCCAAACCACTGCTCTTGGCTATTTTCTTGAAACCAAAAATATAATATTTCAGAAGGTTTAATCATTTTCAAATTATAAAACTTTTCTGCAATGCTAAATCGACTGTGTTATTTTATAATTAAGTTCGCTTTAGAATTGTTTATATTAAAAATAAAATCAGCTAGGCAAATTATCTAGATATCATGCTAAACAGAGACTCAATACGTGATGGAGTAGTTTATAAACTTCTTAAAAAAAACCAACATATCACTAAAACGATACCACAAACACCTGAAGAAAGGTCAGAATCTCTCAAAAATACCCTAAAAGAAAGACCCGCTGATTCCACAAGAGAAGGTGTTTGGGTTTTTGCCTACGGATCACTCTTATGGAATCCTGCCTTTCTATATGTAGAGAGATTAAGAGGACAGATATACGGATATCATAGATCCTACTGCATCTGGGCGCACCTAGGACGAGGAAGTCCAGAAAACCCGGGGTTAATGCTAGCTTTAGACAGAGGTGGCTCCTGCTGCGGCGCAGCTTACCGTATTGCCCCCGAAAAGATTGAAGAAGAACTAACTATACTTTGGTCACGCGAAATGGCCTTGAAAACTTATAGACCTGCGTGGGTAAAAATTCACACAAATAAAGGACTTAAAATAGGTATTACTTTCATCATCAATCGGAAAGACCAGCGTTATGCTGGCAGGGTTTCACCTAATTTGATAGCTAAGCATCTTGCCACTGCCAAGGGATCATTAGGCACCTCACTTGAATACCTTGAAAAAGCACTAACTAGTCTAGAAGAATTAGAAATTAGAGATTCTACATTAATTAACCTAAAACAGAGAGTGGTTTTGTTGCAAAACTCTATCTCTAAGGAATAAAAAATGGCTGGGGCGGCAGGATTCGAACCTGCGGTACACGGGATCAAAACCCGATGCCTTACCACTTGGCTACGCCCCAATCATTACAAAAATATATTTTATACTTCCTAATATCGCTCTTTGATGGTTTTCTGCAAGCCCTGTGTCAAAGGTTCGCAAATGTAATTAAAATTATACATGCTTTGAGTTTAGTTTAGTAGTTGTTACCCACCAATCAAGATTATTACTTTTTATGGTTTCAGCAGCATTTTCAGCGCTTTCATGATCAGCAAATAACCCAAAACATGTAGCCCCACTACCGGACAATCTTTCAAGCATACACCCATCAGAAGAATTCAGTTTAAATAACACTTCAGATATTATTGGACATAACGAGATAGCAGGATCTGTTAGATCGTTTCTTAATTTTTTAATTTGTCTGATGAATTCATATGAATCATCAGACCACGAACCAGGGATATCGACACTTTGATTTATTTGAACATTTTTCCTAAAAACTGAGAACACCTCAGCTGTCAATAACGTTTCAAGTGGATTAACTAAAACTGCGCTTAAGTTATGAGGCACTTTAAGAGATAGCAAATCATCCCCTATTCCTCTTACCCTGGATGGCTTGCTTTCCAAGCAAACGTAAAGATCAGATCCCAAGTCCTGAGCAAGGTTTCGTTTTAAATCATCACAAATATCAACTCGCCATAACTTTCCCAAGGCCCGGATCACAGCTGCGGCATCAGCCGTCCCTCCACCCAGACCACTAGCAACAGGTAAATTTTTTTCAACAATTATTTTTGCCCCTAATTTATTTTTGGTCAAAATAGCCAGCTTTTGAGCTGCTTTATAAACATAGTCATCTTGGACAGAAGGTAGGTTGGCACTCATGGGGCCATATCTATCTAATGTTATATTTTTTTGAGGGGAAACAAAAACCTGGTCTGCACAATCAGAAAACGTAATTAAGCTATCAATTGAATGCATTCCATTATTAAGTTTTTTCTCTACATGAAGATATAAATTAATTTTGGCTGGCGCCAATTCCAATATTGGCATATCACTGCTGGACATGATTCTTCTTCTGAACCACAAATATATTTAAATCCTCAAATACCATTATCATTATTTTCTAGCCTGATTAGTGGCAAATGATTTCCCCGAAGTTTTTCACCGATTAATTCTTTTCTTTGATCCATAGGGTTTTGCGAGAGAGACCGCAGCCACTGAAAACGAGCCTCTAGTCTCCTATTAGTCAACCAATACGCATCCCCCAGATGGTCATTAATCACAGGATCCTCTGGTTCCAATGAAGCAGCTTTTTCGAGGTATTTTACTGCTTGATTATACTTCCCCAACTGGAAAAAAGCCCACCCAAGAGAATCAATTATAAAGCCGTCATTAGGTCTTATGGAGACTGCTTTTTCGATCATACTTTTTGCGCCTTCTAAATTCATACCCCTATCTATCCATGAGTAGCCTAAATAATTTAAAATATATGGTTGATCAGGCTTCAATCTAAGTGCATTCAGTAAATCTTGCTCTGCACGTTTCCAATCATTCATTCGCTCTAGGGCAATTCCTCTGGAATAAAGTAATCGCCAATCTAAAGCCGTGGAAGATCTATTTTCAGTTAAGTCATAAGCCTGGACAGCTTCTCTATAACGCTTATGTACTCTCAGAGCATCACCCATTTCTCTGCTCGCATCAGATCTATTGGGTCTTTCACGGATCATTTTTCTCAAAATAGTTATAGATTTTTCAAAAGAACCCATTTTTCTATAAACACGAGCCAAATTGAGGCGAGCATACCACCAATATGGATCGGAGTGATCTATAGAATTATATACCTCTATTGCTTGCTTTTGTTGGTTCTCCTTATTAAGCACCTCACCAAGTAGAAATAAGACTGAAGGATCTTCTGGTCTCAAATATAGAGACAAGCGAAGCATTGTTAGCGATTGAGCTCTGTAGTTTTGAGCATTTAAAAGACCAGCCACAGAAAACAAAGCTTCTGAAGCACCCTGAGTAAAGTTCAAAACTCCTAGCTCTTTTTTTGGTCCACTCCTTAACGCAGACACTAGAGGTTCTACTAATAAATTTTGGGAATTTTTCTCAACATAATCCTCAAGCAATCGCTTTCCTTTTATATTTTTATCTTTCCTTGAAAGTAAACCCACGTAAGCCCTAATTAATTGGAATGACGGATTATCAAAATTGTTAATAGTTCTAATGTAAGCTTGGCTAGCCAACATTTGGTTCCCTAAAGAATCTGCAATCAGCCCCGTGTGAAGATTAGTGATCTTTTCTATTCCGTTAATCTCATTAAGTTTAGCTAATACTTCCAGAGCTTCATTCTCCTTAAGCTGCCCGGCAAACGCCCATGCTCGCATCAATGGAATAACAAGCCTATAAAATCCTTTCTGCGGAATTTGTTCAAGCCAAAACAAGGCCTCATCATAACTTCTTTTTTTAATGGCTACTGTTGCCAGGGTAATATTTGAAAGCGGATCAGTCTTGTCTTTACTAACAATCCGTGCAGCTAAAATTGCTGCTTCACGAATTCGCCCCGACCTAATCAATATTAGATGGCCCCGCTGAGTAACACCTTTTAAGTTAGGTTTTTGATCAAGTAATTGGGTTATGTACGAGGCAGCAGAAGTAAAATCACCTATAGATTCTGCATAACGAGAAGCCAAAAAACTACCATATTCGGGTTTAACGCTTAATATTAATTCTTTATTTAGCTGTATTCGTTCTTGTTTAGAAACTTCAGAAGATGATGAAACTGAATTGATATATGAAGAAATAATAGTGGTAATAATTATCGCCAAGAAAGCCAATAGAGTTGGTCTCAAATTCGTTTGTGATACAAAATTAAACAAGTAATAATTGCTCCAATAATTCTAAAACTCAAAATCGAATAAGCTTAGAACTATCATCTGATTCATTAATCCCATAAAAAGAGTTCATCTATCACATATTTGGATAGTTTGGTCCTCCGCCACCTTCGGGCGTAACCCAAACTATATTTTGTGTTGGATCCTTAATATCACAGGTTTTACAATGAACGCAGTTTTGAGCGTTTATCTGCAAGTATGGGCCAGAATCATCATCGTCACTTACTATTTCATACACACCAGCGGGACAATACCTTTGCTCAGGAGCATCAAACCTCTCCAAATTTATTTCAATTGGAGTGCTGGAGTTTCTTAAAGTTAAATGAATTGGTTGATTCTCTTCATGATTAGTGTTCGAAATATACACTGAAGAAAGCTTATCAAATGTAATTTTCCCATCGGGTGCGGGATAATCAATTACGGAGTGGTGTTCCTTCTCTTCTAAAGCCTGATGATCAGATACGTGATGCTTGAGTGTCCATGGCGCCAGACCTCGCAGTATCAACTGATCAAATCCTGCAAATATAGTACCCCATAATAAACCCCATCTAAAAGAAGGTCGGAAATTTCGAGCTCTATATAGTTCTTTGTACACCCAAGATTTTTCAAGTAAACCAACATATTCATCAAGTAGAGGATCGGACTTGGATCCATTAGCAGAAATTATTGCATCATAAGCTGCTTCAGCGGCCAACATTCCAGATTTCATTGCAGTATGCGTACCTTTTATTTTAGGCACGTTTAGAGTACCAGACTCACAACCTATTAATAGTCCTCCAGGAATTACAGGATTCGGCATTGACTGAAAACCACCCTCATTAAGTGCCCTAGCACCGTATGCTACCCGAGTTCCATCTAAAAAGGTTGAACATACTGCAGGATGAGTTTTAAACCTCTGAAACTCATCAAATGGTGACAGATAAGGATTTTTATAATCAAGGCCAATGACAAACCCTACTGCAACCTGGTTATCTTCTAGATGATATAAAAACGAACCACCATAAGTACTACTATCCAATGGCCATCCTGCACTATGAATTACAAGTCCCGGATGATGATTTTCTGGCGAAACCTGCCATAACTCTTTAATTCCTATGCCATACGTTTGAGGAGCACAATCGGCTTGAAGAGAAAATTTACTCATTAATTGCTGGCCTAGATGACCACGACACCCTTCAGAGAAAAAAGTATATGAAGCGTGAAGTTCAATTCCTGGAGTATAATTGGATGTATGAGTTCCATCTCTAGCCACTCCCATATCACTAGTGGCAATCCCCTTTATACGCCCATCACTTTCGAAAAGAATTTCGTTGGCAGCAAAACCTGGATAGATTTCAACCCCTAGAGCCTCCGCTTGCTGGGCGAGCCAACGACATAGATTTCCCAATGAAACAATAAAATTACCCTTATTATGCATTGGCGGTGGAAGAAAGGCAGTAGGAATAGAAAAGGCTCTGGTTTTTGTCAAAAACAAAAATTTTTCTTTTGAAACTTTAGTTTTTAGCGGAGCTTCATTTAATTGCCAATCAGGAAATAATTCATCAAGCGCTTTAGTCTCCACCACTGCACCAGAAAGAATATGGGCACCCACTTCCGAGCCTTTCTCAATAACACAAACTTGAATTTCTTTTTCCGAAGATGCTGCTAATTGTTTCAAACGAATCGCAGCAGATAAACCTGCAGGCCCTGCCCCAACAATGACCACATCATAAGACATAGATTCACGAGCGGTTTCGTTCATTAAATATTACCCCTTCTGCTTTACACAAGTTATAATACCACCAATAAATCGTAGATACACGAGTTCATTAGCGATAAAGATACTAACTAGATATAATAATTAAGAAGCCTGCCATTTTATCAATAAATAGAATTTGTTATAATAATCAAATGAACACATTCTCTAGCAAAACTAGAAAACAGCAAGCCATATATGCAGAAGCTCTAAAATGGCACATTGACGCTGGTGCTGATGAAGCAATAAACGATATTCCCACGAATTTCTTAGCTCTTACAAAAACAGCAAAACAATCTAGCGAATCGGACAAAACACTGCCGACAAACTCAGTAAATGAATTCTCAAAAAACGAACCAAAAACGCAAAAAAAGTCATCAATCAATCTAAACACTAATAATGAAAACTTTGAAACCGCTGAAAAGCTTGCGGAAAAATCACTAAGCTTATCCTCACTTAAAAGAAATATTTCAAAGTTTGAGGGATGCCGATTGAAATCAACTGCAACCAATCTTGTTTTTGGTGCAGGGCAAGTTGAAGCAGATGTAATGTTTATAGGGGAAGCACCCGGAAGAGAGGAAGACCGAGATGGAGCACCCTTCATTGGAGTAAGTGGCCAACTTTTAGACCTTATGCTCTCCTATATTGGATTAAGTCGAGATCAAAACATATATATAACTAATATTCTTCCGTGGCGTCCTCCTGGGAACAGACATCCAACTGATACAGAGGTTGCCTCTTGCATGCCTTTTGTAAAGCGCCACATCCAGTTGGTATCCCCTAGAGTATTAGTTCTACTAGGTGGAGCTGCATATAAAGCCTTAACAAATAATAGTGAGGGTATCACTAGAGTGAGAGGCAAGTGGTTTGAATATGAACAACCAGTATTATCAAAAGCAGAAACGCAAATTATACCGACTGTAGCCACTCTCCACCCAGCATATATTCTAAGACAGCCAGCACAAAAAAAAGCTATTTGGAAAGACCTGATAAGTGTCCGAAATAGACTTAATAATATAAATTGAGTGAATATTGCTTTTAGCTTTTTTAATGCAAAGGAAAAGATATATGCGCCTATTTTATTTCGCTATAGCTTTATTGACATTAATTTCAGCAAGCATCTCTTATGCTCAGGTTCCAATACCTCGACCAATCAAACAAACAACTATTTCCATATCTAAACTAGATATCCCAGGCTTAGGTAAAGTTAATGCAATTTTGACAAAAGAAGATGTTGATCTTTATCAAACAATATTTGCTTTTCAAGAACAAGGCAGGTGGGACGCATCAGAAACAATTGCTAAACATGTTTCAGATGAGAGGCTAATGGGCTATGTGTTGGCACAAAAATATCTTCATCCGACAAAATATCGATCCAAATATCACGAACTAAAAGAGTGGCTAAACAATTATAGTAACAATTTAAATGCTCGAAGAATTTATCGACTCGCAAATAAAAGACGCCCTAAAGGGGCTAAGCCCCCGCGAAGACCAATTGTATTTGAATTAAGATCTCAAGTTTACAACAGCACAGCACCAAAAAGACAAAATACACAGCCCAGATCAGCCGAAGGGCGACGCATAATGTCTATTATTAAATCAAGAATTAGGAATGGGTGGCCGACAGGAGCCCTGAAATTATTAGATAACCCTGCCTCTCTTAAAAAATTAACAAAGTATCAAGTTGCCCACATGCGTAGGGATATTTCTCGTGCGTACTTTAGAGCAGGAAAAGACACCAATGCACTAATTTCAGCTAAAAGAGCCGTTAAAGAGGCACCTGACAGTGTTGCAATTGCTCATTGGTGGGGCGGGCTAGCAGCATGGCGATCCAAGGATTTCGATGCAGCTAGTTACCACTTTACTTCTTTAGCAAAAAGCCAAAACATTTCTAATTGGTTACTTTCTGCTGCGGCTTTCTGGTCAGCTCGAGCTTCATTAATAAATGGACACCCAGAAAGAGTAATTGAAATGTTAGAAATCGGCTCAAAGTATGATTTTACTTTTTATGGAATACTTTCAAAAAGAACCTTAGGAAAACAACTCCAGGTCAATTGGAAACACTCTCTTCCGACTAGTTTAGGTTATAATAAAATCTCTAAAACTGATTATGGCGGGCGCGCCATTGCGCTTTTACAGGTAGGATTACAGCGAGAAGCAGAAAGTGAATTACTCTCTTTGGCAGCTACTAGGCCTGAATTACAAGATCATATTTTAAGTTTAGCAAATACCCTAAATCTACCAGCTCTTTCAATTAAGCTTGCATCTAAAACAGATTCCGCAAATCGGAATGCCGCCCTTTATCCAATACCCAAATGGAATTTTGATGAAGATTTTCTAATAGATCGCGCCCTTGTGTATGCATTTATTCGTCAAGAATCAGCATTTAACGAAAGAGCATATAGCAAAGCTGGCGCTAGAGGGCTTATGCAGTTAATGCCTAAAACCGCAAGTTTTGTTGCTGGCCAAAGAGGCCTAAGCAGAAATAAAAAGTACAAACTATTTAACCCAAAATTAAATATATCCCTTGGTCAACGTTACATAGCTTTACTTTCTAATGATAAATCTATCCCAAATGATTTATTTCGTTTGGCGACAGCATATAATGCAGGTCCAGGAAACTTAAGAAATTGGCAAGCAAAAGTTAATTATAATGATGATCCATTGATGTATATTGAGAGTATACCTTCACGAGAAACAAGACTATTTATAGAGAGGGTTATGACTAACCTTTGGTTGTATCGTAATCGACTGGGGCAAAGAACCCCTTCTCTAGATGATGTTGCTGAAGGTATTTGGCCAAAGTATGCTAGTCTTGATAAAAAGTAGAGAAAAGATACATGAATCGAAGAATAAAATGGAATTCCAACCTCTAAATATCGCTATTCTAACCATTTCAGACACAAGATCAGAAGCTGATGACAAATCGGGTGATACACTAGTTTCACTATTAACTAATGCTGGTCATTGCCTAGCAAAAAGGTCAATAGTAAAGGACGAAATCACTCTTATAGCGGATAAATTTTCTGAATGGTCAAAGAATCCTGAAATAGATGTAATTATCTCTACCGGAGGCACTGGGCTAACTAGAAGAGATGTGACACCTGAAGCATTAGCACTGGTCGCTGAAAAAAACATACCCGGGTTTGGTGAGCTATTTAGATGGATAAGCTATCAAAATATAGGAACTTCTACAATTCAATCCCGTGCCGACGCTGCTATAACAAATGGAACTTATATCTTTATTCTTCCTGGCTCGCCTGGTGCTTGCCGAGACGGTTGGGAGGGTATCTTGGCTGATCAATTGGACATAAGACACAAACCATGCAATTTTACTGAACTTATAGGTCGTCTAAAATAGAAACTCCAAAGAAAAATAGAATAAAATAAATCAAGTTATTACCTGTGAAAGAAGATAAATCAGCAGAAGAGCTTATAAAAGCGTTGCGTGAGAATTCCTCTCCGTACCTTTCTGAAAAACTTGAAATATCTATTCTTAGCACCAAGGGCGTCTCACACGATCACTGGCAAATAAATAAAAGTAATATGATATTACGTTTACCTAAAATGAGCCAGTGGGGTATGACACCAAAAGAACAATTACTTTATGAAAAGACTGCTTTTCAAAGGGCACAGGCCAGTTGTCATTCCCCAAGGGTTTTTGACGTACTTCCCATATCAGAAGCTTTGCCTAGAGGAGGGTTAATAGTTGAATTTATTGAAGGTCGCCCGCCAAAATTACCTCATGATTTAGGAGCTATTGCAAAAGCTTTATCCGCTATACATTTTATTCCTCTGCCTGATCAAGACAAACGTCATCCACTACAATTTCACAGGCACCCTTTCTCTAGCACTTTGTCTGTTATAGAAGAACAAGCGTCCTTTTTATCCAGTGCCAATATAAACAGTAAGTCATTAAAAATAATATTTGATGAGCTAAACTGGGCAAAAAATAGCGTCAATACATATAACAAGCCAAATTTTTATTGTTTAGTGGGAACGGACACACATCCTGGTAACTTCCTAATAGACGACATAGGTAAGGCCTGGTTTGTAGACTTAGAAAAAATGCTGTATGGCGTCCCTCATATAGACCTAGCTCATGCAACGCTTGCTGTATCTACTGGCTGGGATCCTGATTGTTCGGTAAAACTGACCAAAGAAGATATTGGTGAGTTTTACATAGAATATCTTCGCCTTTTAGAACCCAACATGGCTAATAATATAATTTCAGCATTGATCCCCTTGCGTCGTTTAACCTGGCTTAGAACCATTACGTGGTTCGCTCGATGGCGTTCTGCTTGGCAAATTGATAATCATCCTGCAGTACGCGACCCAATTATGACTGCGCATATAGCAAATCACATAGAAGATTCCTTCAAGTTAGAAAATATCAGGGATGCTCAATCTGAGTGGTTAGATGGATCACTTACTAAAATAATTCTAAATCAATAAATTATTAAACTAGCAGACTAAATATAGACAAAATAGATTTTAAAAAATCATCAATATGTTTATAAAGGACTTTGAACGTTTAATAGACGATGAATAATCCAAAAGATGCAAATTAATCAGCATCTTGGTGTAAATTTTATATAAAAGAACTAAACAACTAAAATTAATCATACGATATATGAAATTTTCTGCATCAGCGGTAACCTTTTAATCCATGTTGGCACATGAACAATTAGTCCCATTGGCTCTGGTCATCTTAATCGCTTTATCGTTTGGAGTTGTGTTTACCCATCTACGACAACCAGCAGTAATAGGTTACATACTTGCTGGAATAGTGCTCGGACCTTCCGGCTTCGGTCTAGTACAAAATGAAAAAAACATTACTTTTCTAGCGGAATTGGGGGTTTTGTTACTTCTGTTTGTGATTGGCATGGAGCTTAGCCTTCGTGCATTTAGAAGAATATGGCGAATTGCTCTAGCCACTGTAATACTTCAAATATGCGGAGCATTACTTATTGTATGGCTCATAGGCATGGTCATCAATTGGCCAGTAGAGGTTATACTTATACTAGCTTTCGTCCTCGCATTATCTAGTACCGCCGTTGCCGTTAAAATTCTTGAAGATATTAGTGAGTTAAGAACTAGAACTGGACAAATTGTAGTAGGAATACTGATAGCTCAGGATTTAGCAATCGTACCTATGATACTTTTATTAGACGTTGTTGCATTGGGTGAATTAAGTTTTTCAGCGGCCTCACGAATAATTATTGCAATAACACTTTTAGTCGCCATGATTCTTATTTTAAGCCGACCTAGGCGTTTGAGGTTTCCGCTTCCTAAGATAGTGGCTAACCATGCTGATCTGACTCCATTACTAGGGCTTGTTTGTTGTTTCGGCGCAGCGACCGTTTCTGGCTTGCTTGGCCTATCACCAGCGTATGGCGCATTTCTAGCAGGGCTTGCAATCGGGAACAGCAGTTTACGGGTAGGTATGCTTGATAAGGTAATGCCAATACAGAGTATACTTATGATGGTTTTTTTCCTTTCTGTTGGCCTATTAATTGATTTCTCATTGCTGTGGAACAATCTAGGAATCTTTTGCGCTATGTTATTAATAGCTACGTTGGGAAAAACAATAATTAACCTAGCTATTTTCTCTTTATTACGCCTACCATGGGCGCAGGCTCTATTAACTGCTCTAGTGCTATCGCAAGTTGGAGAGTTTTCATTTCTGTTGGGAAGCGTTGGACTGGAAAGAGGTATTATAGAAATTAAAGAATTTCGCATAATATTAACGGTTACAGCAGTATCTCTAGCTATTTCTCCTTTATGGATGGGCGCAGTTCGTCGACTTCATGATGTGGTAACACATCGACAAGTGCCCGTGAGATATGTTTTTAGGATAGCCTTTGGGAGGGAAGCCGATCAAATCGTAAACTCTAGTTTGGTAATAAAAAAACTAATAACCAAGTCAAAAGGACTAAACATATTTAATTTCAAGTTAAGCTTTCATAGTGGTAAATTCAGCTACAAAACTTTAATTAAAAATATCTTTGGTAAAGGTGATAAATCCGATTGAAATGGTCGACTACAAACTAGAAACCAAATTAGGTGGTAGAGTGGCTGGTGTCGATGAAGTTGGCCGAGGTGCCTGGGCTGGGCCTGTATTTGCTGCCGCTGCAATTTTTAAAATTAATTTAGTTAATTTCAAGAAGTTAAGAGGCTTGAATGACTCGAAATCTATGGGCAGAGCTTCTCGTGAAAAATATTTTTCTGCTTTAGAGGAAGTTAGGGAGTCCGGCTATGCATTTTTTTCAGTTGGTGTAGCCAGTGTAGAAGAAATAGATACACTAAATATTTTAAACGCAACTATGTTAGCAATGGAAAGAGCCATCAAAAAATTACCCTTTCTTCCAACCACCCTGTTAGTTGATGGAATTCATGCGCCCTATTCTACAATTCCCACCAAGACTATCCCCAAAGGCGATAGTAAGATTTTTTCAATTGCTGCTGCCTCCATATATGCCAAAGTAAGTCGTGATAGACACATGATCTACTTATCAGAAAATTTTCCAGGTTTTGGATGGGAAAACAATGCGGGATACGGAACTAAAGATCATCGCAATGCTTTATTTGAACTAGGAATAACCGAACATCATAGAAAAAGTTTTGCTCCAATCAAAAATATTTTGAAATAAAACCCCATATGTTGTTGTAGGTCAAAATAAAATAACAAGATAAGACAGTCATCTAAATTTTTTTATTGACCAAGATTCATCTGTTAAGCATGTTCCCTGATTATGCGTTCCCCTGGCCGAGAGCGCGCGGAAAAAATGGTTCCGCGCAACGTTATTTTAAAAGGCGACTGTGTGCAGCACATGTCATCTATGCCGGAATCATGTGTAGATGTTATATTTGCAGACCCTCCTTATAATTTGCAGTTATCTAATAAACTTGTTCGACCGGATCAAACTAAAGTTGATGGTGTCAACGAAAGCTGGGATAAGTTTGATAATCATGGAAGTTATGACCAATTTACAGTTGACTGGTTAGCAGCTGCCAAACGTGTATTAAAGCCTAATGGCACTCTATGGGTAATAGGAAGTTATCATAACATCTTCCGAGTTGGCTCAATCTTGCAAGATTTAAATTTCTGGCTTCTAAATGATGTAATATGGCGCAAATCAAATCCTATGCCCAACTTTCGAGGACGCAGATTTACAAATGCTCATGAAACCCTCATTTGGTGTGCACATTCAGAAAAATCGAAATACATTTTTAATTATGAGTCGATGAAAGCTTTAAATGAAGACATTCAAATGCGCAGTGATTGGTTACTACCAATCTGCAATGGAAGCGAAAGACTCAAGAACGAACATGGACTTAAAGCCCATCCAACGCAGAAACCAGAAGCACTCCTGCATAGGGTAATACTGGCTTCTTCTAATGAGGGCGACCTAATCCTCGATCCGTTTTTTGGTACGGGTACTACAGGAGCCGTTGCAAAACAATTACGCAGAAATTTCATTGGTATAGAAAGGGAAGATGATTACATACAGGTTGCTGAGGAAAGACTTAAAAATATTCGTCCAATATCGTCAGAAGCTATTAAACAGACAGCTTCAAAAAAAGATGAACCACGCATTCCGTTTGGTTGGCTTGTTGAAAGAGGTTTATTAAGGCCTGGCGAAACACTGTACGGGCCTAGTCGAAGGTATGCGGCAAAAGTCACAGTAGATGGAAGTATTATTTCTTCTGATCATCGAGGTTCAATACATAAAATTGGAGCCGCCGTTCAAGGTGCTAGTGCTTGCAACGGATGGACATTTTGGCACTTGGATATTGAAGGCAAACTCGTACCAATTGATATTCTAAGACAGAAGTTGAGGGCAGAACTAAATTAATAGAATCCTCAAACTCTGCACAAATAGGGATCAAAATGGTGATAGTTGACGCGCAAGTACATATCTGGGACGCGGGTACACCAAATCCATGGCATCGCCAAAATGCCTGCTTCACTAAAGAAGAATTAATCAATGAAATGGATGAGGCAGGCATAGACCGAGCAATAATCGTTCCTCCAATGTGGATGGGGGACACAAATGATTTAGCCCTCCAGGCATCTCTATCTTATCCGGAACGCCTTGTGGTGCTTGGTAGGCTAAGCTTAGACAATCCGGAAAACAAACAACTCATACCCGCCTGGAATGAGCAACCCGGAATGCTTGGCCTAAGGTTTACATTCTCAAACAATAAAGATTTCTCTTTACTGGATAATGGAAATCTTAAATGGCTTTGGGAAGAAGCAGAACTATGCGACGTACCCATAATGTTGATGATCTCAGGCCATTTAGATTCAGTAGATAAAATTGCTAGAGCTTATCCAGGCTTGCGACTCTGCATTGATCATTTAGGTTTAGTTAGAAATGCTGTAGATAAAGCCGCATTTGGAGATCTATCAAAACTTTTATCCCTCGCTACGCATGATAATATTGTAGTAAAAGCTACTTCGCTTCCTTGCTACTCCACAGCCGAATTTCCTTACAGAAATTTACATCCGTATTTACGTCAAGTTTATGATGCTTTTGGCCCGTCTCGTATTTTTTGGGGATCAGACCTTACACGTTTAACATGCTCATATAAGGAATGTTTGTCTCTATTTGAAGACGAACTAACCTGGTTAACTAGTGAAGATAAAACTCTTATACTGGGGGAAGCAATATGCCATTGGCTTAAATGGAATGTTTAAAATAAAAATATATTGTAATTTAATCTACAATCCCAAATTTGCGTGTTTAATTATTTTTTTAGTTAGCGTCGGTAATGCCTGCTCTTCTAGTTTTTCAGGTAAAACCCATAAACCCTTTAATTCATGACCTTTTGAGGCAATGGACTGATAGACTTTTAACTCCAGCTTAAAATGGGTAAACGTATGCATAACTTTACCTGTTAGCTCCTGCCAATCCAAACCCGAAGGAGCTTCAGACATGTTCAATAAACCACTTTCTACCCAATTGGTGGATGGGACTTCCATCATTCCTCCTAAAAGGCCCTGCTCAGGCCTTCTGCGCAATAAAATTGCCCCATCTGTACGAACAACTAAAAATGCCAATCCCTTTCGAACCACCTTTTTTTTTCTCGGTGATCGATTTGGTAAATAATTTTCAATACTGAGTGCCCTCGCTTTGCAGGCACCTAACCAAGGGCAATCAATACATTTGGGAGAGCGGGGAGTGCAAATAGTGGCTCCTAAATCCATTATAGCCTGAGCATAATCACCATATCTATGATTGGGTGTTAATTCACTAGCAAGAGATTTAATCTTAGATTTAACATCTGGTGTCCTGCCTTTAATAGCAAAAAGCCTAGTTATAACCCGCTCAACGTTTCCATCGACTACAGTTGCAGGCTTTTCAAATGCTATAGCTAGGATGGCTGAAGCCGTATAGGGTCCTATTCCTGGTAACATCAACAGTTTTTCTTCAGAATTCGGAAAGCCTCCATCGTATTGTTCAACAATTATTCTAGCGCACTTATGTAGATTGCGAGCTCTTGTATAATAACCAAGTCCGGACCAAGCCTGTAAAATTGAATTAAGATCTGCATTTGCCAATTTTTCAACAGATGGCCATTGTTTAATAAATTTTACAAAGTAAGGTATTACAGTGGCAACCACAGTCTGCTGCAACATAATTTCACTTATCCAGACCAAATAAGGGTCGGGGAGGAGCACTTCTTTTCCTTTTAGGGGTGGAACACGCCAGGGTAATATTCTAGCGTTATTATTATACCAATCTAATAATTCCGTAGACCGAGGTTTCACCATTATTTTTTTTCGCAGTTATTGTCATACTTGTTCATGACTGTGGACTTAACTATCATTAGCTAACTACAAATGATCAAGATGAAATTGTTTATTAATATCTGATATGCCAGTAAAAAGAAATAAACGTCTTAAGGCTGTTTCCTCAGAAACTGAGCGCATAACAAGGTCTATAAGAAAAAAAAGAGGTCTATCAGAGGCAGCTTTAATATCTGACTGGATTCATATAGTTGGTCCAATATTATCAGCCGAATGCTTCCCCACGCGCTTAACACGCAACAAAGATGCGGTTGGAGGTATTTTACACATTAGAGTTAGTGGAGCACTCGCATTAGAACTACAGCATATGCAACCCCAGGTCATTGAAAGAGTTAATCAATATTTCGGCTATGAAGCATTAAGTGCCCTTTCACTTCATCAGGGTCCCATAGCTGATCAAGTTGTTGAAGAAGCGCCCTCAAATAGCAGACAAATGACAAAAGAAAAAAGGACCTTACTGGACAAACAACTTATGGAGGTCATTGACGATGAACTGCGACTCGCGCTCAATAAGCTAGGAGAAGGAATTTTAAGCAAAAAAGTAAGATCTGAGTAATAATCAACTTTTTAACCTAGCACTAGCCGACTCTTAGTTAATTATCGCAAATTATAGTTGTTGGAGTAATTAATTAATCAAATTGAGAAGTATTCGAATAGAAATGGAATACTTACTCAATTAGGAGAAACAAAATAAGTGGACTTTAAGAAGCTTAAACTGCAGGGATTCAAATCTTTTGTTGATGGCACCGAGCTAGACATAGCTGAGGGTCTTACGGGTGTCGTAGGCCCTAATGGATGTGGAAAATCAAATTTGGTAGAGGGATTGCGTTGGGTCATGGGGGAAACTTCCGCTAAGCAAATGCGCGGTAGCGGGATGGATGATATTATTTTTGGAGGAACTAGTGATAGGCCTGCCAGAAATGTCGCCGAAGTTTTGCTCAGCCTTGATAATTCTGATCGGAAAGCCCCCTCACAGTTTAACGATGGAGATGAATTAGAAATATCGAGACGCATAGAGCGAGAAAAGGGTTCAACGTATAGAGTTAATGGCAGAGAAGTAAGAGCTCGTGATGTCCAAATCTTATTCGCTGACCAAACTACTGGTGCACGGTCCACAGCATTAGTAAGTCAAGGCAGAATTGGTGCTATCATAAATGCCAAACCCGTGGATCGTCGTTTAATTATTGAGGAAGCAGCAGGCATCACAGGCCTTTATACAAGACGCCATGAGGCAGAATTAAGATTACGGGCAGCGGAAACAAACCTGGAAAGACTTGATGACATTTTATTAACCTTAGGTGATCAATTAAAGGCATTAAAAAAACAAACTCGACAAGCACGAAGATATCGAAATATTTCACAAGACATTAGAAAAACAGAAGCAATCGTATTTCACAATCATTGGACAGAAGCCATCAGCCAAGTTGATCTGAAAAACAATGATTTAATTCAGTGCGATTTAGATGTCGCCCAAAAAGGTAAGGAAGTTTCAAAAGCCAACACCAAAAAAGAAAGTTTGGCTGACGAAGTTCTTCCATTGAGAGACAATCAGGTTTTAAAAGCGGCAGAATTACACAGGTTAGAAATCGAACGCAAAGAAATAGAAACAAAAGAAGAAAGAATTAAAACTTCTATAGAACTTTGGACAAAAAGAAGAGATCAAATATCGTCTGATTTTAGAAGAGAGCAAGAGTTGCTCTCGGAATCTCAATCAGCACTTCTTCGATTGTCTGAAGAGCGGAATATAATTAGCAAAACTTCCAACGATGATCCCAAAAAGATAGAAAGCGCTAATAATTCATTTGAAAAACTATATCAACAGACTCTTGAAAAAGAAAACTCTCTTACTGAAGCGTTAGAGAAAGTTGCGACTGGGGAGGCTGGTTTAGTTGCCTCTGATCTAGAACTTAAAAAACTAGACGATCGTAAAAAAAATAAAAAAATACAATTGGAAGCTCTTAATGATGAAATTGCAGCGCTGTCAGAAGAGAACACTGATGCTGTTGAATTTGAAAAATCTGAAAATAATATTGAAGAAATAGAGAAACTTCTAGTCATAGAACGAGATAAGTTGGATGAGGCAGAACAAAAAAGAATTAAAATGAGTTTTGAAAAAGATGCTTTACAAAAAAATCTTTCAAACAAAGAAGAAATATTATCCCAGCTAAAAATTGAAATTTCAACATTAAAAGAAATACTGAGCAATGGTTTGAATGAGAGCAAACTTTGGACACCAATTTTAAATGAAATAGAAGTTGCCACTGGATATGAATTAGCAATCAGTGCTGCGTTTGGAGACGATTTAGAGGCTTCTTTAGACAAAAAAGCGCCTCGTCGTTGGGTTTTATTTCCTGATTTTGTAAATCAACCCGGATTACCCAATGAAACAACACCTCTGGATCCATTTGTTTCAAAAGCAGGCCCCCTATCTCGTCGCATAAAACAAGTCGGAATTGTAAAGGATCTAGAGACCGGTAATAGATTAGCCCGACACCTTAAGATCGGACAGAGGCTCGTAGACTTAAAGGGAAATTTATGGAGGTGGGATGGCTATTTTTCTGCTGCAGATTCTAAAACACTTACTTCCACACTAATAGGACAAAGAAACCGACTTAGAGAAATAGAAGAAAAAATCCCCGAAGCTGTAGAAAATGTTAAAAATGCCGAAAAGCAGCTGCTAAAAATTATATCAAGCCTATCGGGCATCTATGAGGATGAAAAACATTTACGTAATAATGTCCGAAATCTAGATAATGAGGCTACCAAGCACCACAAATCTAACAATGAACTATTAAGAGAACTAACAACGGGACGACTAAAAAGGGGAAACCTAATTGGTAGCGTACATCATTTTGAAAATGAACTTGAAGAAATAGTAGAATCTATTAACGAAGCCAATTCACGAAGAACAACTTTTCCAGTTATTGAAAAACTTCGTCTCGATGCATCACAAAAAAAATCTTTTCATAACGAAGCACGCAATAAACTGCAAAATGCTAAAGATGAGCTTTCACAATTAATTCATGAATCAGATGAACGACAAAGGCGCTTAAAAGCGATTATTAATGAAGAAGAATTATATAGCAATAGATCTTTAAGCGCGGAAAATCGCATTGCTGAATTAAAAAATCGTGATTCAGATGCAATTAGAGAACTAAAGGTTCTATCTGATAAACCTAATGAGATAAAAGCCCAACGAAGCCTGATGATAGACAGTATAGAAAAGTTAGAGAAAGAGAGAAGAGACTCAGCCGACAAATTGGCCATCGCAGAAAACAAATTGTCTGAAGCGGAGGTGGTATTAAGAAATTTAGAATCTAAGTTTATTGAAGCGAGGGAGAAAAAGATAAGATCTGAATCCTCAGTTGAGCAGGCAGAAAAAGATCTTAAGACTGTAGTAGAAAGAATACTAGAAAGATTGAGATGTGAGCCAACTGATCTAATTAAAATAGCAGAACTTACAGAGAACAGCTCAATTCCCGGCCAAGAATTAGCTGAAAAACGTCTACAAAGACTCGAGCGCGAACGGGATAACATGGGACCTGTCAATCTTCGTGCAGAGGAAGAAAGTAAAGATCTGGAAGATAAGATAAGTGCTATCGAATCTGAGCGTGATGACTTAACGTCAGCTATCTTACGATTGAGGCAAGGAATAAGTAATTTAAATAGGGAGGCTCGGGCTCGGCTGCTAAAATCATTTGACGAAGTAAACCTTCATTTTAAGAAACTTTTTTCAAGACTATTTGGAGGTGGTAAAGCTCATTTGGCCCTAACCGAGGCAGCTGATCCTCTTCAATCAGGTTTGGAGATTTTCGCTAGCCCCCCCGGGAAAAAATTACAAAATCTCTCATTGCTATCTGGCGGAGAACAAGCTCTAACAGCTATATCGCTTCTTTTTGCCGTTTTTCTAACTAATCCAGCGCCAATTTGTGTTCTTGATGAAGTTGATGCGGCACTAGACGATGCGAATGTGGATCGTTTCTGTACTTTACTTGGCGAAATTGCATCTAGTAGTAACACCCGATTCCTAGTAGTTACGCACCACAGAATGACTATGTCCCGAATGGATAGACTTTATGGCGTAACAATGCCAGAACAAGGAATTAGTCAATTGGTGTCAGTAAACCTTAACCGAGCAGAGCAAATGCGGGCGACTGCTTAAAATGCTGGATTTCTGCCAATTTGCGACTAAATAGCGCGGCCATTCACGTGGCTTGACTTGCCAGTGGTCGTTGGCTAGCTTGCCACGAAGTTTTTATGTGAGTTAGATGCAACTTGACGATAGTCATAATATAAAGACTAGGGGTCTTCTAATGACCGATCCTAACGAGCCTTCCTCGACAAGCGATTTACATCGACGAGTGAAAGCAGCGCAGGATAGAAATTCGAGTGCTTCTAAGGAAAGGACATCTACCTCATCTCATGTAGGATCTGGGATGGGCGTTGGCCTAAAGGTAGGTGTTGACTTAGTAGTTGGTGTTGGTGTTGGTGGAGTTATTGGCTGGGGACTGGATTGGTGGCTAGGAACAAAACCTTATTTATTAGCAATTTTTATAATATTTGGATTTATAGCAGGCCTTATGAATGTTATTAGAACAGCAAATCAGACTACTAATAAGCCGAAAAGTGGTGCAGAAGGCTAATAATTGAAAATTGGAGAATTGATCTTTGGCAAGCCCTCTTAAACAATTCACAATCGAGCCTATTCTCGACCTTAATATTGGTGAAACAGATATATCTTTTACCAACTCTTCTCTGTGGATGGTAATAACAGCGCTAGTGCTGATAATATTTGTTGCGGTGGGAACTCGCAGAAGTTCAATAGTTCCTGGGAGATGGCAATCAGCAGTGGAGTATTTTTATCAAGTTGTTGCAGATATGGTCCGAGATAACGTCGGAAGTGGAGGCCGTCCATACTTTCCATTCATATTTGCCCTTTTCATGTTCATACTTTTTGGGAACTTGCTTGGTCTTATACCTGGGTCTTTTACATTTACCAGTCATTTGGCAGTTACATTCGCTATGGCGGCTTTTATTTTTATTGGAGTAACGCTGATTGGAATTTTTACGCACGGTTTAAAGTTTTTCTCACTGTTTTTTCCTCACGGAGCACCGATCGTCTCTGCTCCAGTATTAATCCCAATTGAGATTATATCGTATTTTTCTCGACCAATTAGCCTTTCAGTTCGTCTGTTTGCTAATATGACTGTCGGACATGTGCTCTTGAAAGTAATAGGCGGCGGAGTAGTCGCATTGGGCAGTTTCTACATTCTGCCTGGAATTGTACCCTTCATGGCCCTTGTAGCCATAACGATACTCGAGGTTATGATTGCCGTCATTCAAGCTTATGTATTTGCAATATTAACTTGCGTTTATCTCAATGACGCTCTGCATTTACACTAATGAAATCTGAATTTTGAGACTTTAAAGGAGTAGTAAAATGGAAGTCGAAGCAGCAGGACTTATATCTAATGGCCTAAAACTAGTTGGAGCTGGCCTTGCAGCCATAGGCATGGTTGGTGCTGGAGTTGGCGTTGGCCGTATCTGGGCCAGTTATATTGAAGCAATAGGCCGAAACCCAGCTTCTAAAGAAGAGATTGGTGCATTCATATGGATTGGTTTCGCGGTAACTGAGGCAATTGCTCTGTTTGCCTTAATTATGGCGTTCATAATTCTCGCAAGTTAGGGTTTTAGAAAACAGCTACACTCTGTTTAACGTTTCGTCAAAGAAAGATAAACGAAATGCCCCAATTTGATATATCAACCTTCCCAAGCCAAATATTGTGGCTAATCTTGAGCTTTTCCGTTGTATTTTTATTTATGTGGCGTGTAGGTTTACCCAAAATATCGACAACATTAGAAAGTCGTCAGAGAAAAATTAGTGATGACCTTACTAAGGCAAAAGAACTTGCTGTGGAGGCAGATGAGGTGCTCGAAGCTTATGAAGCTAAGCTATCTGAGGCCCGTGCAAATGCTCAAGAGGAAATTCACCGAGCAACGGCTTTAGCTGCTGCTGATAATGAAAAGCGGAATAATGATTTGGGAGAAATGCTATCAGCTAATGCAGTAGCAGCTAGAGAACGGATAGATCAAGAAACTAAAGCGGCTACAGAAAATATTACTCCAGTTGCAGAAGAAATAGCTCAAAAAGCAGTCGAACAATTAATCGATATCACACCTAATATAAATGACGTAAAGTTAGCAGTTAGCGAGTCTTTGAAGGAGCGAACTACATGAAACTTTGCTCATTTGTGATTTTTTGTCTTCTATTAATACAAACTGATACTGCATTTGGTGCGGAGAAAGTTACCCAGGAACTCAGCTTTTTAGAAAGGGCGGAGACCTGGGTTGCAATTTCTTTCTTTTTCTTTCTGGCTGCTTTTTATAAACCAATAAAAAAAATGTTTCTCTCTAAATTAGATGGACGCTCAGAAGCCATTAAAACAGAATTAGAAGAAGCTCAACGTCTTAGAGAAGAGGCGCAGCATACTTTAGCTGAGTATGAAAGAAAGCAGCGTGATGCATTGAAAGAAGCCGAGACTTTACTAAATGAGGCTCGGGCGGAAGCCGAGAGGTTACAAAAAACAGCCTCGGAGAAAACCGAGGAATTATTAAAAAGACGCGAGCAACAAGCATTGGATATGATCTCCGCAGCAGAAGCCCAGGCAATAAATGACGTTCGAGAACTGGCTGCGGAAGTAGCTATAAGCGCGGCCAGTAAGTTATTAAATAATGCCGCTGCTGAAGACACAGGTGATATACTAATAGATAGAGCCATAAAAGACCTCTCCTCTAAGTTAAATTGATGCTTTAAAAAGTTATTACTATTTATTTTGAGTGGTTGAAGTGGGTGTTTAGCTATTGTTGGCTAGCCTTAATTTGAGCATTTCCTTTTTCCTTCCACCTTAATACGGGTTGCCTAGCGGCTTTCGTTTCATCAAGACGACGACGAGGTGTAAACTCAGGGGCTCTTAAAAATCGATTATTCTCGCCCGATTTGGCATCAATAGCTAACTGACGCATAACTGTAATAAAATCATCTAGACTTTTCTTTGACTCTGTCTCAGTAGGTTCTATTAACATCGCCCCGTGAACTATCAAAGGAAAATACATAGTCATAGGATGGTACCCTTCATCTATCATCGCCTTTGAAAAATCCAACGTGGTCAACCCTGTTCCGTCTAAAAAACGATCATCAAAAAGACATTCGTGCATGCATGGCCCATCATAAGATGGACTTAAATAATCACATAATTCTGCCATTATGTAGTTCGCGTTAAGCACAGCATCTCCCGACGCCTGAAAGAGACCATCCCCTCCATGGCTTAATAGATAAGCATATGTCCTTATAAACATTCCCATTTGCCCGTGAAATGCTTTCATTCGACCTATGGGAGACAAATCACCTTTGTCTTCATCATTCTCAATAATAGAAAAACCATTTTCTCGGCTAACCACCCATGGCCTGGGAACAAATGAAGCTAAAGCTTCTGAAAAAACGACTGGACCAGCTCCGGGTCCTCCTCCTCCGTGAGGGGTTGAGAAGGTTTTATGTAAATTGATATGCATACAATCTACGCCCAAATCTCCTGGGCGAACCCGACCTACTATCGCATTAAAATTTGCTCCATCACAGTAAAAAAAACCTCCACATTCGTGAATCAATCGTGAGATTTCAAGAATATCTGACTCAAATAGCCCGCAAGTATTGGGATTAGTTAGCATAACTGCTGCAACATCGTCCCCAAGTTTCTCTTTGAATGATAAAACGTCAACCCTTCCTGAAGAGTTCGCTGGAATAGAATCAACTTTAAAACCACATACAACCGCGGTCGCTGGATTCGTACCATGGGCCGATTCGGGGACAAGTACACGTCTACGATAAGAATCTGGACCATCCCGAGCATCCAGAGCAGAGCGTATTGCCATCATACCACACAGTTCGCCATGAGCTCCCGCTGCAGGAGACATTGCTATAGCTGGCATGCCTGTTAACTTTTTAAGCCAGTTAGCAGTTTCATCGATTAACTCTAGTGCACCCTGAACGGTTTCAATAGGTTGCAATGGATGTAAATTCGAAAACCCTTTTAGCCTAGCTAATTTTTCATTGAGTCTGGGATTATGCTTCATAGTGCAAGAGCCCAAAGGATATATACCCGTATCTATTGCATAGTTTTTTTGCGAAAGTCGTGTGAAGTGACGAATTACTTCCGGTTCACTCAACCCTGGTAAACCGATTTTTGTGCGTCTTTTTAATGTGCCTAACTTATCTTTCTTACTTCGGAAATTAGGAAAATCTACCCCTGTAATTCCGGGGCTATCAAGTTCAAATATTAAGTCTTCCTCTAAACGCAAGGCCTTATGGCCTAGAGTGCTAGTTTTTTCCGAAAAATTATTACGAGTTATATTATTTGTAGCAAGATCTTTTGAATGTCCCATCAAAACTCCTCATCTAAGGCCTCAACTAATGCATCCATATCTTGTTCGGTTGTGCATTCTGTAGCTGAAACTAAAAGCACATTGTTTAATTCCGGATCATCACTAATTAAACGTGATAATGGCACACCAGCGAGGATAGACTTTTTTGCCAGACTTGTTACTAAATCACTCGCAGGTCGAGGAAGTTTGACCGAGAATTCATTAAAATATGTTTTATTAATAATTCTTAAGCCTTTTAATTCTGATAACTTTTCTGCGAGCTGCAAGGCTTTAGAATGGTTTAATTCTGCTAGCTTTCTAAAACCAATTTCTCCCAAGAGAGCCAAGTGAATTGTAAATGACAGAGCACAAAGTCCTGAGTTTGTACAAATGTTACTAGTAGCCTTCTCCCTGCGGATATGTTGTTCTCTGGTTGACAGAGTAAGAACCCATCCTCTACTTCCTTGATTATCAACTGTTTGTCCACATAAGCGGCCAGGCATTTGTCTTACGTATTTTTCATGAGTAGCAAACAAACCCACATAAGGCCCTCCGAAAGTCAATGGATTCCCTAAGCTTTGTCCTTCACCTACTACTATATCAGCCCCCATTTCACCTGGTGAAATTATTCCCCCTAAAGAAACCACTTCTGTAACAACTACAATGAGAAGTACATCTAAATTATTACATAAATCAGATAAATGAGTTAAATCCTTCAAATGGCCCAAAAAATTCGGATTTTGTACTACAACACAAGCTGTTTGATCGTCGATAAGTAAATCAAGGTTCTCAGAACCATCAATATCAGTTTTTCTGTTAATAATATTCAGATTGAGATACCGTGTTTGAGTCTCTGTTACATCCTTATAGTGGGGGTGAAGTCCTCCAGACAAAATCACTTTATCTCGTCGTGTTATGCGGGTAGCCATTAGCACCGCCTCCGCACAAGCTGTTGCTCCATCGTACATAGAAGCATTTGCAACCTCCATGCCAGTAATCATTGAAACTTGTGTTTGAAACTCGAATAAAGCTTGCAGGGTGCCCTGAGATATTTCCGGTTGATATGGTGTATAGGAGGTTAAGAACTCACCTCTTTGTATTAAATGATCAACTGCAGCAGGAATATGATGTCGGTAAGCTCCAGCGCCTAGAAAACTAGGAACTCCAGAAGTATCAATGTTTTTTTCTGATAAATTAGAAATAATTTCTTCAACTTCTAATTCACTCTTATGGTCAGGCAACTCAATTTTGTTAATTAATCGTGCCTCTTCCGGTACATCTCTGAAAAGGTCTTCAATTTTACCTGCTCCAATGGCAGAAAGCATATCCTGGCGATCACTCTCGGTTAAGGGAAGGTAACGCATAATTATGTAACACTCTCAACAAAACTATTATAGGTCAATTCATCCATCAATTGGTGTATTGAACTTGGATCAGTAACCCGCAACTTTATAAACCAGCCCTTACCATAGGGATCACCATTTACAACAGAAGGATCATTATTTAAGCCATCATTCACTTCCGTCACCTCACCATCAATTGGACAATAGACTTCGGCTGCAGCTTTAACAGATTCCAGCACTGCCGCCTCATCACCCTTAGATAAAAACTTGCCAATCTCTGGTAGTTCTACAAAAACTATGTCACCTAATTGGTCTTGCGCGAATTCGGTTATACCTATAATTGCGATATCTTTTTCTATTTTTATCCATTCATGATCACGAGTATATCTGCGTTCATCCATATATTTTATCCCTATTTATTTACCACGATAATAGTTCGTATTCACGAAAGGTAATTTAGTAACCTCGATTTCTAAACGCCTTCCCCTTACTTCAGAATAGACTATGGTACCTACTTCCGAATATTTTTTTAATAAATACCCCATTGCAACGGGCTGTTTGAGTGTAGGAGAATAACAACCTGATGTTACAGCCCCTATATCATTGCCCTCTTTATCAAATAGATTATTTCCAGTTCGTAATGAAACACGACTTTGAGGTAGTAGACCGACGCGTAATTTAGTTACCCCTTCTTCAATTTGACTTAAAATCAAATCAGCACCAGGAAAATTTCCAGACTGGCGTCTTCTTTCTGATACTGTCCAGTTGAGGCCTGATTCTATAGGAGTTGTTGATTCATCTATATCATTGCCATAAAGACATAAACCTGCCTCAAGCCTTAAAGTATCGCGGGCCCCTAACCCTATTAGCTCAACTTCCGGCTCATTAACCAAACTGCTGACAAAATACTCGGCATAATTAGCTGGCAAAGATATTTCAAAACCATCCTCACCTGTATAACCTGATCTCGAAACGTGACACTCCACCCCGTCATAAGTCATCCCCTTTGCTTGCATAAAAACTAATTCAGAGGCTTTAGGAAAGTAACGTGAAATAACAGTTTTAGACATAGGCCCTTGCAAAGCGACCAGTGCTCTATCGCTAACCGGGTTTACTTCAACTAAATTCTTTAATTTTTCAGAAATATAGGAAAACTTCGCCTGAGCATTGACTGCATTAAGAACCATATAAATAACCGATCCTAATTTCGAGTCGATAAAATGTGTTAACAGTAGATCGTCTATAATTCCACCATTTTCATTAAGTAACAACGTGTAACAAACACCTCCTAAAGGCATGCCCTTTATACTAGTCGGTACTAGTCTCTCAATAGCTGCACCAGAATCGTTACCCGTTAAAAAACCTTGCCCCATGTGAGAAACATCAAATAATCCTGCTGCCGATCTGGTGTGTTCATGTTCTTTTATTATACCTCTACGATATTGTAGAGGCATTTCGAATCCAGCAAATTCTACCATCCGCGCACCATATTTTTTATGAAATGCGTTAAGTGGTGTTTTTTTTAGAGATGTAGAGTTATTACTAGAAGTTAAAGTCATATTCCTCTCTGTTTTCAACAAGACATTATCAAGCTCAATACACTCCCTGAATGTATTGCTAGCCCCACTCTGTCTTGTAAACCTGAGAGAATCACCAAAAAACTACTATACTTGGCTTACCCCTTCGGTGAGGTGCAATAAAACTAATTGCCACCCACTTTCCAGAGTGTCATCACCCTGCGGTCCTTTTGCCTGAGAGTTTCCGGGGCGGTTGCTCCTTCGGCGTCACACTTAAGTGATCTCTTCCACAGGGATCCAATGACATAAAGAAAAAACGAATCGTTAAATCCATACCCTAGAACATTATCTTCAAGATGCTGAGAGTCAACTGGTCTTATTACAAGTTAAGTAAATTAATAAATTTTCTTTAATTTATTATAATTCAACTGTTCCGAATTTAGCTGAAATCCAGTAAATATTTTAAAATCTTTACTAGATGTACCAGAGACAAGAGGTATTCTCTGTTCAAGTCGCTGGAAAACCTTAATTTTATTAATATCTTTTTTAAACTCGATGTCTTTGGTAAAAATTTCTTTCGCAATTATCTTGTCTGAGCTATCTGTAATAGCGATAAAATATTTAAATTCACCAGTTCTGTCTTTGTTTTCTGGCCCCTTAGAAATCTCAAAAGTTAATCCTAAGTTAACTATAATTTGTGCAACTTTCCCTTTTTTAACAAGGCTAGAACAATCTCCTTCAAAACCATTCAAACGACCACTTAGAATAATATCATTCAAACTTCTAGGACTCTCAGGCTTAAAAAAAGTGAATTCGGATAGTTTGCCAACAAGGGCTACTTCTGGACATTCAGGAATATCTAAGGTCTTATCAGAAGTACAACCCAATGTAACAAGAACAAACAGACAGCTTATAAAACGACCCAGAAATAAAAGTTTATTTTTTAACAAGATAGCCCAAAACCTTAATTAAATTATATTATGGGTGCCATCACAGAATGGACGGTCTTTAGTTTGTTTACAGCAACAAAAATAGATTGTCTGAGCTAAATCACTCTCAAACAAAACTGGTTTATAGTCAGTTCCTTTATGTGCACTATCACAAAAAGGCTGCTTTTTGCTCAGTCCACATTCACACCACCAGTATTTTCTCCCTGGCTTTACCTCCACGGAGATTGGTTCTTTTTGTGCTATTTTAGCCATGGCCATGAGAATATTCTCCAATGCTTGCACAATGCTATTGTGATAGGATAATAGAAAGTAGGTCAGAGTACATTAAAAAACTTAATGGACGAAGCAGATATTAACAAGTGTAACTGCAATATAGAATGAGAAATAATGCAATTACCATCACTAACTATTTTGCTAGCAAGCCCACGTGGATTTTGTGCCGGAGTGGATCGAGCTATACAAATTGTTGAAATAGCTATAGAGAAGTATGGGCCGCCAATTTATGTCCGCCATGAGATTGTACACAATAAAGAAGTCGTAAAATCTCTTGAAAGGAAAGGTGCTATATTCGTAAATGAACTGGATGAGGTTCCAGAGACGGGTAGAGTCATATTTTCAGCTCATGGTGTACCCAAAAGTGTCCCTAAAGAAGCAAAAAGAAGGCAATTACTCTATGTTGATGCAACCTGCCCATTAGTAAGTAAAGTTCATAATGAAGCGCTACATCAGCACAAGAAAGGACGCCAAATTATACTAATTGGCCATAATGGCCACCCAGAAGTTTTAGGTACAATGGGCCAGCTTCCCAAAGGGTCAATATTACTAATTGAAACTACTGAGGATATACTACGATTACAAGTAAACAACCCTGACAAGCTATCACTTGTAACTCAAACAACTCTTTCTGTTGACGACACAGCAGAAATGGTTTCGATCCTAAAAAAGCGTTTTCCAAACATAGTTGTACCTCGTTCAGAGGATATTTGCTATGCTACAACAAATCGTCAAGAAGCAGTGAAGAAAATCGCCAATTCTTGCGACATAATTATAGTATTCGGAGCACCAAACTCCTCTAATTCAAATAGGCTAGTTGAGGTAGCGTTGAAGGAAGGGTGTCCAGAAGCCTTTCTAATAGAGCAGGTTAATACAATGGACTGGGGAAAAATATCTCCTAATATGATTCTTGGAGTTACAGCAGGTGCCTCAGCTCCTGAAAAGTTGGTCTCAGATTTTATTTTCCAATGCAAACAACGATTTGAAGTAGAAATTCAAAACATATCTGTAAGAAAAGAAAGTGTTAGTTTTAATCTTCCACAAATGAACTTAGACTAATTAAGATATAAATATTTATGGCCGTCTACACAGACGTAACATTGTCAGATTTGAAAAGCTTTCTGGGCGAGTACGACGTAGGAATCGTATCGTCATACGAAGGGATTGCTCAAGGACAAGAAAATACAAATTATCATCTTCGTGTCAAAAAAAACGGTCAACGCCAGTTAACAAACTATATACTAACGATCTTTGAAAGAAGAGTAAGAAGCGAAGACTTACCATTTTTTCTTGATCTTATGGAGCACCTAGCAAACCATAACATCCCTTGCCCTCGACCAATAAAAAGCAATGAAGGCCATCCAATTGGTGAGTTGAAAGGAAAACCTGCTGCAATTCTATCGTTTGTTCCCGGTCTTAGTGTTGAAATAGGAAGCTCTTCAGAGTGTAGTGCCCTTGGTGAAGCTCTAGCTAATTTGCATCTAACTGCATATGGGTTTCCACAAAAAAGACCTAATAATATGTCATTAAATGAGTGGAGAAGACTATTAGAAGAATCAAAAAAAGTGATTCACTCTAACCAACCAGAAACATTATATATGGTAGAGAAGGAGTTGGACTATTTGGAAAATTTCTGGCCCAAAAAACTGCCCTTTGGCCTAATTCATGCTGACCTTTTTCCAGATAATGTGTTTTTTAGAGATAACATGGTATCTGGCCTAATTGATTTTTATTTCGCATGTAACGATTTTTTATCTTATGACCTCAGTATTTGTTTAAACGCATGGTGCTTTGAAAGTAACGGAAAATATAATAACCAAAAAGGCCATTCATTTTTAAAGGCTTATAACACAATACGACCTTTAAATCATGAAGAGTATAATGCTTTGCCCATCCTTGCACGAGGTAGCGCGCTAAGGTTTGTTCTCACACGACTTTATGATAAAATATATAATAATTTTCATACATCAATCCGACCCAAGGATCCTTCAGAGTTTTTGAGTAGGCTTACATTCCACCAAAGAGTTCAAAGACCGGAAGTCTACGGACTTGAAGAGAAGTATATAATTAGATGAATGATCTACCAAAAGTGGATATATTTACAGATGGTGCCTGCTCAGGAAACCCTGGACCTGGAGGTTGGGGGGCCATCCTCAGATATAAAAGTCATGAATGTGAATTAATGAATGCGGAACTGGAAACAACTAATAATCGAATGGAGTTAACCGCAGCCATAGAGGCATTCGAAAGTCTTAAAAGACCATCATTTGCTAGTGTTTATACAGATAGTGTTTATTTACGTGATGGTATTACAAAATGGATTTATAGATGGAAAGAAAATGGATGGAGAACAGCAGCAAAAAAACCAGTAAAAAATGTCGACTTATGGAAAAGACTAGACACTGCCATAGCTCGTCATAAGGTTGAGTGGCATTGGGTAAAAGGCCATGCGGGTCATCCAGACAATGAAAGAGCTGACACTCTGGCCAGTCTAGCAATGAGACAGAAAATCGACTCATCAATAATTTGAATAAATCGTTTCCAGATGAATATTTATTTCTATCAATGATCTAGTCTACAGACAAAGCAGTTGAAAGCTATATGCCCTACAGAATAAACTCATGCTTTAATTAGAAAATTTCTAAGTTTTTCACTTATAACTTCTGAAGTCTTTCTAGAATACTTTCAGCCGAAGTTTCACCGAACTTTCCTGCCTCTTCAACTACGACATCTTTTATTATTTCATTGTCAATAATCATTGCAAACCGTTTGCAGCGAATTCCTAAACCCGTGGCATTAAGGTCAAGCTCTAAACCTAGTTTCTTAGTATAGTCAGCCGCCCCATCAGCTAGCATTATAATTTTATCTCCTGTATTTTGGTCTTTTCCCCATGCATCCATCACAAACACATCATTTACCGACATACAGGCTACTGTATCTATCCCTTTTGACTTTATTTTTTCTACGTTTTCTACGAAACCAGGAAGATGTCTTGCTGAACAAGTAGGAGTAAATGCTCCTGGAACGGCAAACAAAACGACTCTTTTATTTTGAAACAGCTCTTTAATAGAGACAGGTTTAACTCCCTCCGACGTTTTGCAGCGTAGTTCTCCCTCAGGAATCTGATCTCCCACTTGTAAAGCCATTGTAATTACCCCTCTAGTATTTAATGTTAATATTTCAAATTACTTGTCCAATTAAAACAAATAATTTTAATCAATTGCATTGAATCAAAGCATTTATCTTTAATTATTAAATACTTTCTCACTTATTCTTTAGGTGTTTTTACTTTTTTATATCCTGTTCGTTCAACTGCAGAAAATAGACCTCTTACAGATAAAAGTTCCGGTAAGATAAATCCGCTTTTTAAGCCTGGTCCATAAACGACGTTAAATGGCACACCAAATCGATTAAATGTAGATAAATACTCAGTTATTTTTAAATCTGGCTTTGTCCAGTCAGCTCGCATAGCTATAACTTCATCATTCTTAATAAATTTTTTGACTTCCTTGGTTTGAAAAACTCGTTGCTTGTTTAACTGGCATGTAATGCACCACTTAGCAGTAACGTCCACAATCACTGTCTTGCCATCCATTAGATGTTGATTGATAGAGGAATAATTAAATTTATCCCAATTAGATGTTGCGCCATTTCGAGCTATTGTTTCGACTAAACTAAATGAAGATAAAACTCTTGGCGTCAAGAAAGAAAAGCATATTATTATAAGAACAGTCATATAAATTATCTTCTGATTAACGAATTTTAGTCGGTTTTTTAGTTTTAAAAGTAAAATTATCAGCCCCATTAAAGCTCCTACTAGGTAAGCCGCTTCATTAGAAACTTGGTAGTTGATTATAGTTAAAAACCAAATTGTCGTACCAAGAAGACAAAAGCCTAGGATTGTTTTAATCCAAATCATCCAAGAACCCGGTTTAGGTAACTTATTAGATAAACCAGGGAAAAGACCGATTAGTATAAATGGAAAAGCCATTCCTAACCCAAGAAAAACAAAAATAGTTAAAGTTTCTGGAACACTCCCAGCGAGTGCAAAACTAACTGATGTGCCCACAAAAGGTGCAGTGCAGGGAGTTGCTAATATTGTGGCAAATGCTCCTTGAAAAAAACTGCCCGAAGCATTTCTACTATCACTAACGTCTAGTGAAAATTTTATTATTCTGGCGGGTAAATTTATTTCGAAAAAACCCCACAGATTAGCAGCAAAAAGAGTAAGAATTATAATTATTGAGATAATAAATAAAGGCTGCTGAAACTGAATGCCCCAGCCAAAGGTATAGCCAGCAGCTTTTAATATTGTCGCACTCAAACCAATAATTAAAAACGAAAATATAATTCCTAAGGATGTTATAAAGAAACTTGAACGAATTCTTTTTCTGCTTTCTCCAATGGAATTTATCACAGACAAAAGTTTTATTGATAAAACAGGAAAGACGCATGGCATAAGGTTTAAAATCAAACCTCCGCAAAAAGCTATAAAAACCATAGAAACAAACTTAAAACTAAGCCCTAATAACCCATTAGTCTTAATTAAATCATTCTGTATTTTTATATAAGATTGAACACTCCTGTTACCATCAACTAATGTTAACGTTACATTTGATAGGTAGTCAGTGGGCTTATCAGAATTTTCTCTGTCTTCTTCAAGTCTCCATTCTGCAACTAATAATTTACCGTCATTTAAAATCTGTGATTGTTGTCTAATAACTTTTAATTTGTTTTGAGTTTCTACAAAAAATTGAGGCTTATCGAAAACAAAACTAGAACTGTGTACAGTTTTTAAAATAGAACCTTTTTGGGTATAAGATGTGATCTTTAATCCGTCTGATTTTTCTTTGCCAGGCACTAAATTTTTATACTTACGGATTAATTCAGCATGCTCAGTTTCTGAACTTTTTCCCGATGGTAAATACAGATCAAGTATCATTGAATGCGGAATACATACGTCTTCACAAACGAGAATGTTTAGAAGAACTCGTATGTCTATAGCTTCTCCTATGTTTTCTGGTTCTATTTGGATAGGAAAAACAACTTCATCTTTATAGCCATTCATTTTTAATCCCTCATAATTAAATCGCGAGGGAGCCGGCCATTCAAGATTTGACGATTTCAGATTCGAGCTCTCGTCAAAGTCTAATTTTGGAGGCATTCCAGATTCGCCAGGAGATCTCCAATAGGTTTTCCAACCTTGATGCAGTTTCACTTCAATCCCAATTAAGATCACATTGTGATTGCCAACTGCATTTACAGAAGATAATAACCTTGCTTTTGCTTTGGTACCAACATTCCATTTACTAGAAGCTTCGTAGGAATGTACGTTATTAATAAAAACAACCAGTGATAGTATAGCAATAACACAAATTTTAATGTTGTTTTTCAATAGCTTGACCATATTCGAGTATTTTCAGTTCCTATAAAACAAACTTAATTAAGCGTTGACAACGCAAGAAAATGTGTACTTTTTCTTAATAATTAGTCATACGCAGATAATTTAAGTTTTAGCTAAACTGAATTAATCATGCTGACAAGAACTAATGATTATAAAATAGATATCTTTTGAACAGTTTATATTATGTATGACGAAAAAAATCATTCTTATCTCGAAGGACAGCTGTTGATAGCAACGCCTTCAATGACTGATCCTCGTTTTGAGAAAGCAGTTATACTTATCTGTGCCCATAACACAGAAGGAGCAATGGGAATTATAATTAATAAGTTATTTACTGATATCGACTTTAAGGAACTACTTTCAGAATTAGAGATTACTTCCAAAGAATATACAGAGAAATTGGACATTTATTTTGGCGGGCCAGTTGAATTAGGGCATGGTTTTGTTCTGCACAGTAAAGAGACTTTATTCGAAGGGTCATTCCCTATTAATGACCATATCTCATTGAATACTTCTATCGATATGATCAGGCGGCTGGCAACAGGAAATGGGCCTGAAAATGCACTATTAGCACTTGGTTATGCCGGATGGGGAGCTGGACAGCTTGAAGAAGAGCTAATCCAAAATTCTTGGCTACACGCTCCTTATAATACGTCACTAGTTTTTTGTACTAACATAAAAGATAAGTGGCAAAATGCGCTAAATAGTATTGGGGTAAAGTTGTCAACTCTATCTGACACAATAGGCCGAGCTTAAATTAATAATTTTTGAATCAATTATACTCCCTTATTTTTAGACATATGATCATAAAAATAAAAAAAGTTGAAACTAGAGCTGCTAAAACTCCCGAATAAAAAAAGGATTGACCAAGTGAGGTCCATTTAATTATTGGAAGACTATAAAGAGGAGATGTAAATTGTCCGAGAAAAAAAGCTGCAGTTAAACAACTTAAGGCACGCCCACGAAAAATGGGAGCCGATCGCGCCAATATAACTAATGTAGCATTTGGTAGGAAAGCCCCCACTGAAAAACCACCTATCAGTAATGCGATTACTACATCATATATATCTGTTGAGGTGCTAATTAAAATATAGCAGATACTTATATCAGCAAAAACTAAAGCAAATAATAAAGAAACACCAAATTGGCGCCTAAGCCATGGAAATATCAAAGAAGAGATTCCTCCACTAAGGCTAAACAATCCCACAGCCAAGCCGGCTTCAAAAGGACTCAGCACGTCAATATCTACAAGAAAGAAGGGGATCTGAGATGGCACCATAAAAAGAAGCACCATGGCTAGAAAAGTAAGAATATAAATGCCAAAAATAATTAGAAAATCTTTTCTGGAAGTTTCTTTCGAAGAAATTTGAGAGCTTTTATCTTGAGTAGTATCAGGTTCATACAAGCTAACTACTATTGGAACAACTAAAACTAATGCAACCCCAAACACTACAAAAGTCGCACGCCAATCAATTTCAGCTAATAAGCCAGCAAGAAAAGTATATATAAGTGTTCCAAAAGAAATTGAGGCACTTTGATATCCTGCAACTTTATTTCGCTCTTCCCCTGAATAATAATCCCCAATTAGAGCAGTAACACTCGTAAGAATACCAACAAGAAAAATACCCAAAATAGCTCTGCTTATAAGTATTGCCGTAAGTGTTTCTAGAACCAAACCAGATAGGCCAGAAAAACCGAAGCCAACAATACTAAATATAAGGGTTTTACGACGGCCATATTTATCAACAATTAGTCCTACAAATGGGCCAAATAATGCCAGAAAAAGCATTGGTATAGTTAAAACTAGCCGGGACAAAAGCTGCGCATTTTCCACATTCGAAAATTCCGCATACAAGTCAGGTAATCCTGGAGCTATAACAGAAGAAAGGAAGGCAATACTGCTTGTTAGTAAAATAGTTAACATACGAAAACGCGGGCTAACTAGTTTAGAAAACAGTAGGCGCATATTTAAAGTTGAGAAACTAATAAGGGCATATATTCAGTCAAGACACTCTCCTATAGTCTTCTCCTAATAATGAGAAGAGAAGGTGATCATGCCATTTCCCATTTATTTTCATATATTTTTGCGCATATCCATCCTGATTGAAACCTGATCTAACAAGCAACCTCTTGCTTGCTTGATTATGTGGTAAGCAAGCCGCCTCAACTCGGTGAAGCTGTAGATCATCAAAACAGAAGCAATTTATAAGGTTTAAAGCCTCAGTCATATAACCCTTACGACTATGTGGTTTTCCAATCCAATATCCTAGAGTACCGCACTGAGAAACCCCTCTACGAAGATTCGAAAGACTAATACCCCCAAGAAGAGTTTCATCGTCATTTCGGAAAATAAAAAAGCTACTGCCTGAATGATCTCGCCACTCACTTGAATGGCGGCTTAAATAACGAGAAAAAGCTTCATATGACAATGCATCAGGCGGCCACGTAGGTTCCCATGGCTCAAGAAAATCACGACTAATTGAACGTACTTCGACATATGCCCTCCAATCAGATTCTTTAGGAGGTCTCAAAAAAACCCTTTGGCCATTTAACCGTATATTTTTATTAGATGATGATAAACTTTTAAAAAGACGCATGAGAAAAACTTCTTTTTCTTTAAGCCGCCAAACGTTCCGCAATAGTATCAATTTGTTCCAAATTAGCTATTGGCCCAACTGCAGCTATTACGGGAGAATTATTAAAAATATCTTTAGCTAAATTAGAAATTTGCATTACGTCTATTGAATCCAAGTGAGCTACCACCTCTTCGAGAGGTATAACACGTCCAAAAATTAAGATATGTTGAGCAATTTGTTCACATCTAGCCCCAGTTGATTCAAGAGCCATCAAAAGACTTGATTTTATCTGTGCACGCGCTCTCTCTACTTCCTCTATCTTAAGGCTATCTGATAGTCCTCTTATCTGATTACATAAGGCAGGAATTAACTCTTTAATTTCATTATTACCTGTTCCAGCGTAGACACCAAAGAGCCCAATATCTGAATATGAAGACATAAAAGAATCAATAGAATAAGCAAGACCTCGCTTTTCTCGAATATCTTGAAACAATCGTGAAGACATCCCTCCCCCCAATAAATTTGATAAGACTGACATAGCATAAAAATCTGAGGAACCAATGGCTGGTCCAGAAAAACCAAATATAAGGTGGATCTGTTCTAAATCTCTATATTCTCTATGTTCACCGCCTGAAAAGATACCGTCTAAAACGCTCGCTTGCTTGCCTGCCTTTATATTACCAAAGTACCTTTCGCACTTGTCTACTAGTTCTTGGTGATGAATATTACCGGCAGCAGCAACAACCATAGACGATCCCTGATAGTGCCTCTCAAGAAACCCTCTAATTTTTTTACCTGTTAGATCACTTACAGTTTTTGGTTTTCCCAGTACTGGCCTACCCAATGGCTGATTAGGAAAAGCTGTTGACTGAAAATGATCAAAAATTACGTCATCAGGTGAATCAAGAGTTTGTCCTATTTCTTGCAGTATAACCGCTCTCTCCTTATCTATTTCAGAGCTGTTAAACACCGAGTTTTGAACTATATCTGAAATAACATCTAAAGCGAGGGAGTAATCCTTTTTTAGGACTTTTGCATAAAAAGCTGTCATTTCTCTGGAAGTGTAGGCATTTATAGAGCCTCCTACAGATTCAATTTCCTCAACTATATCCTTGGACGTTCGTCGTTCTGTCCCCTTAAACAACATATGCTCTAAAAAATGTGCTACCCCGTTTTCTGAAGACCTTTCATACCTTGCGCCTGCACGCACCCATAAACCGAGAGAGATTGATTCAACATTGGATATTCTGTCACTTACCACAGTAAGACCATTAGGTAATTTACTTATATTAATTTCTCTATTCATCACTCAGTCCCGTTAGACTACAAATTTTTACTAGACATTACATCTCTAATATAACTCTCAACTGCACCAAGATTATTCTTTAATTTAATAAATCTCTCTTCCCTGTCATATAAATCGCTGAGAAAATCGGGTAAACTAGGATTAATTCCTGTAGCTTGCTTTACTGCAGCAGGAAACTTTGCGGGATGTGCTGTCGCTAAAACCACATTCAAAGTTTTACTATTTTTTAATTGTTTCAAAGCACCAAGCCCAACAGCCGTATGAGGATCAACCAAAACACCCTTATCATCATATAGTTGTTTGATCGCCAATAGAGTACCCTCGTCATCAGTTCGGTATCCTGAAAAAATATCGTTAGCTAAAGCATGAATTTTATTTCCTCCTGGAAGTGTTCCTTCCTCTCGAAACATTTTTATAGAATTTGAAACAGCCTCACCATCACGATCGTAGAAATCAAACAAAAGTCGTTCAAAATTACTCGAGACTTGAATGTCCATACTTGGAGATAGTGATGCTTTAACAGGCATGATTGACATATCACCCGTTTCAAAAAATCGAGTAAGAATATCATTATGGTTTGATGCAACAACTAATCTAGAGGCGTTTAATCCCATCTGTATTGCCGAGTAACCTGCGTATACATTTCCAAAGTTTCCAGTTGGAACTATAAAAGAGATTGGCCGCTCGTATTTGTTAAGCCTAGAAACAGCAAAGAAGTAATAGACTATTTGAACCATCACTCGTGCCCAATTAATTGAATTTACAGCAGAAAGATTTAGATCATCACGAAATATTTCATCATTAAACATTCCTTTTACTAAATCCTGGCAATCATCAAATGTTCCTTCAATAGCTATATTGTGTACGTTTGAATCTAATACCGTAGTCATCTGCCTTCGTTGAACATCTGATACTCTCCCAAGCGGATGGAGCATAAAAATATGCAAATTATCACGACCTTTGCATGCTTCTATTGCGGCCGAACCCGTATCTCCTGATGTTGCGCCAATTATCGTTAGCCGTTTATCCCTCTTAGTGAGTATGTGCTCAAACATTCGCCCTAAAAACTGCAAAGCAAAATCCTTGAAGGCTAGAGTTGGGCCATGAAATAACTCAAGCAGCCAAGTATTACTGTCTATTTGAACCAAAGGAGCTACAGATGGCTGTTTAAAAGATTTATAACTATCGTTGATTAAACTTTTAAGTTTTATATCTTCAATGCAATTCTCCTCTATAAAAGGACGTATGATTTCAAATGCTAAATCGGAATAGTCGATATCCTTATTAAATACATGATGATTTACAGCCATTTGGGGCCATACTTCAGGAACATATAAGCCTCCATCATTAGCAAGCCCCGTGAGCACAACATCTTCAAACTCTAATATTGGTGAACCAATTCTCGTACTTATATAATGCAAGCTTTTTAGCTCCTAAAAATTCTTAAATACATTCATCAACAATTGACGAACAAAAAACAAACTAGAAAAAAGATGCTGCTATTAATTATCTAATAAAAAATCTTATCCTTATTAATAGATAAAATTAAAGTCTTGAATCTACCACAAACTTCTAACCGCTTGAAAATAATTTAGTGCAGATAACGTCTTTGAAGGTGTTCCTGGAAAACCTTTATATTTAGATTATTTCCTGATGCTGTGAGCAATAATTCTTCTGCACTCAAAAGTGAGCCTTTTGAATGAATATTTGAGTGCAACCAATCCAGTAGGGACTTGAATTTTCCCTTTGAAATTTCATCTTCTAGATCGTTTAGTTGTTTTTTAGCTGCACTATAAAATTGTGCAGCTGCCACCGCACCAATTGTATAAGTAGGAAAATATCCAAAACTACCAGAGGGCCAATGGATATCTTGCAAGCAGCCAAGAGAATCGTTCGGAGGCGTAATTCCTAATAAACTTGCCATGCCTTCATTCCAGGCCACAGGTAAATCAGCGACCAACAAATCGTTGCTAATTAATGCTCGTTCCAAGCGATATCTCAAGATAATGTGTGCAGGATAAGTTACTTCATCAGCATCCACCCTTATAAAACCTGGATTAACCCTGGTGTAAAGGCGATATAAATTATCAACCTCCCAAGCTGCACCAGACCCAGAAAAAGCCCTTTTTATAATTGGGGCTGCGTAAATCATAAAGCTATGTGAACGACAAACTTGCATTTCAACGAGAAGAGATTGGCTCTCGTGCATAGCCATCCCCCAAGCAGATCCTACGGGTTGGTAAGACCAGCTTTCAGGTAATCCGTGTTCGTAAATGGCGTGACCAGTTTCATGCAGAACGCCCATCAAAGAAGAAGTAAAATCATTCTCATCATAACGGGTAGTAATACGAACGTCATTTAACCCGCCTCCACAAAATGGATGAAGACTTACATCAACGCGCCCCCTGGTAAAATCAAAGCCAAAATCTTTCATGAACTCAGTGCCCAACCGCTTCTGTTTATCAATAGAAAATGGACCTTTGAGAGGAATAGTTTTAGGCTGCCTGGATTGAAACTCCATTACCTCACCCAAAAAACCTGATAAAAAATTTTCATGATCAGAAAAAACTTCATCAATTGTCTCACTACGACAACCAGGTTCATAAGTGTCGAGTAATGAATCATAGGGTGATAAACCTAGTTTCTCAGACTTTGCTATAGAAACCTCTCGAGTAATTTCAATGACCTCCTTTAAACTAGGCATTAGAAAAGAGAAATCACTTTCTTGTTTTGCTTTGCGCCATTCCATCTGACAGCTTGAATTTGCTTGTGATTGCGCTTTAATCAAGCCAGCTGGAACTGATATTGCATGAAGATGAGCGCGCTTCATCCCTGCTACGTTAGCTACTTTCCATGCGTCTATTCCTCCATTGTTGACCTCAACCTTATCTAATAATTCACTTATTTTTGGCTGCGTTAGGAGGTCATGACTCAAAACGCTCAGAGTTGCGAGCTGCTCAGATCTTGAAGATGCACTTCCTTCAGGCATCATTGTCGACTGATCCCAATCTAGAATCGCAATTGCGTCATTAATAATTCCAATCCGTCGAAAAAGGTCTACTAAATCATTATACGCTGAATTTTCCGGCATTTCGTATCCCTACTATTTGCGCTCTTATGAAATATTTAACACAATTATTTTAATTTATAAGTCAATCTTCATTTTTTGTGTTAATACTTAATCAACTAATTTAAAAATTTCTCTATTTTAAACTATCAATCTACTAACCACTGTGGCCACTGAAGTTCATAGTATAATTTTGGAACGATCTTATGAGCGATATTACACAGACAAATAGAATTTTTTTTAACGATACAGGTATGGATCCCAAGCGCCTTCAACACATAACAGATGAATCAATAGGAGATTCAGATGACGGCGAACTTTTTCTTGAATACCGCCAGAGTGAAAGTATAACGTTCGATGATGGACGAGTCCGGAACGCAAGTTTTGATACTTCTCAAGGATTTGGTATTCGTTCTATAGTTGATGAAGCAATTGGATATGCTCATTCCACAGAGCTGTCAGAAGCAGCAATAGCTAGAGCTGGCCAAACAATTAGGGCTGTTCGATCTGGAAACTCAGGATCTATAGATGATAAGCCCCTTGGAACAAATCAGAGCCTTTACTCAGACGTAAACCCATTAAATATCCAAGAGTTCTCTGAAAAAGTCTCCATTTTAAGTCAAATTGACGAATACGCCAGATCTTCCGATGAAAGAGTAAGGCAAGTATCTGCTTCAATCTCGGGAAATTGGCAAGCTATTCATATATTGAGAGCAGGAGGAATTCAGGTTTCTGATATTCGGCCTATGGTCCGCTTAAATGTGTCCTTAGTAGTTGGTGAAGGCAACCGGCAGGAGTCAGGCTCCATGGGAACTGGCGGTCGCATTACCTATGACAGTTTGTTTGATCAATCTAATTGGCAAAATCAAGTAGATAAAGCGCTAAAACAAGCTTTAACTAACTTAGAGGCTGTGCCCGCTCCAGCTGGGGAAATGCAGGTAGTTTTGGGGCCTGGTTGGCCAGGGGTACTTCTTCATGAAGCGGTCGGACACGGGCTAGAAGGCGATTTCAATCGAAAAAAAACCTCCGCATTTTCTGGTTTATTAGGTGAGAAAGTTGCCTCATCCGGAGTTACAGTAGTTGATGATGGAACAATTCCTAACCGCCGTGGCTCAATTTCTATTGATGATGAAGGCACGAAAAGTGCATATAACATACTGATTGAAGATGGTATCTTAAAAAATTATATGCAAGATCGAATGAACGCCCGACTTATGGGGGTAGAACCTACAGGTAATGGACGACGTCAGTCATTTGCACATCATCCGATGCCGCGTATGACGAATACCTACATGCTGAATGGTCAATCTGAGCCAGAAGAGTGTATACGCTCAGTATCAAAAGGCATTTATGCTGTGAATTTTGGTGGGGGCCAAGTCGATATTACCAACGGAAAGTTTGTTTTTAGCTGCACTGAAGCCTACACGATTGAAAACGGAAAGATCGGCAATCCTGTAAAGGGGGCTACTTTAATCGGCAATGGCCCAGACGCCTTAACCCGTGTTAAAATGATAGGAAATGATACTTGTCTTGATGACGGGGTGGGAACATGTGGAAAGGACGGACAGTCAGTTCCCGTTGGAGTTGGTCAGCCAACTATTGTTCTTGATGCTCTCACCGTAGGTGGAACTGAGCTCTAATAAGTTAAAGTAGTACTATAAATGGCACATGTCAGGTATGCGTATTTTGCATGTTGAGATTGCAAATTATTTAAATTGCTTCATAAAGACTGATCTATTTATTAAACCGGCATAAATTGTACGCTGCTGATTAATGGAAGCTGATTCAGTCATGACAGAAAAAGCAACCCAAGAAGAGTCGTTGGAGAGAGATGGAGCTTCAAAAAATGAAACTGCCTCTTCATCCGGCTTTCGTAGATTAATTCGATCAATTTTTGTTTTCGCTATAGTCGTTGTTTGTCTGGTATTTACAGGAAAATGGGCATTAGATGAATGGAGTAAAGTGACCGAAACTGATGCACGAATAAAAACAGACCAAATAGCGATCAGCAGTAGAATTGAAGGATGGGCAGTTAAAATTCCGATTAAAGAAGGTGATAATATCAAGACCGGAGATCTTCTTTTAGCAATAGATTCACGTGAAGCTGAGCTCAAGCTTAAGGAGTTAGACTCAAAACTTCTAGCCATAGAAGCTCGAAGACAAAAAATATTATTAGAGACACAAATGGTCGACTCCCTTACCAAAAGTCGACAGGAAGGGGCTTTATCGCGGTTGAAAGCATCAGAGATAAGTGTAAAAGCAAGCCGTGAACAACGACAACTGTCTCTAGTTAGTTTTGAGCGCGCAAAACAACTTATAAAAAATCAAGCCATTCCAGAGCAACGCCTCGATCAAGCCAAGCTAAAATATAGCCAATCAGATGAAAGGTACCAGGTTGCCAAGGCTGATCTATTAGCTGCAAAAGCAGATGTAAGAGAAGCTGCCGCTAATCGACAGAAAATTAAAATTAATAAATCTCTGTTGGATGAATTAAAATATAGTGAGGCTCAAATTATCACTGAACGTGACCAGAGGATTCTCGACATTAAAGACAGGCTCATACTTAGTCCTATCCTAGGAGTGGTATCGCGAAAGTTTATTAATGAAGGAGAATATCTACGCAGAGGTCAGAGACTAATGCTTATACATGACCCCAAAAATATTTGGGTTGAAGCAAATATTAAAGAAACTGAATTGAGACATCTGACTTTAGGAATGCCAGTTAGGATATCGGTTGATGCTTATCCAGACCAGTTATTTATAGGCAAGATAGAAAACCTTGGCCAAGCGGCGACAGGAGAGTTTGCATTACTACCCAATCCTAATCCAAGTGGCAACTTTACTAAAATAACTCAGCGACTACCAATAAGAATCGGTATAGAACAGAAACAGAATATTTTACGGCCTGGTATGCTCGTGGTGGTCGAAATAGATATTCCTGGAAGGTAGAGATACTTCTAAGATGAGTGACCGTACGCGAGGGCAACTCATAGTATTGACATGCATAATGTCTAGTATGGCTCTTGCAATGTCATCAACCATTATTAATGTAGCCGTACCTGATATTATGGGGGCATTTGGCATTGGCCAGGATCTAGCTCAATGGATGGCTACCGCATTTTTTGCTGCGATGAGTTCGGGTCTTTTGGCAAGTAGCTGGGCTATACGTTCATTTGGCGAACGAAGGGTCTTTGTCTGCATGATGGTTTTATTTATATCAGCTTCTATTATAGGAGGCAGTGGACAAGATTTTAATTCGATTATTCTATCTCGTATGGCTCAGGGATTTTCTGCTGGCATCTCTCTTCCTCTTACGCAGCTTGCAATGTACAGAGTGTTCGGCCCCGATAGACGTTCTTTAGCAAACGGTCTATTTGGATTTAGTTTTGTGCTGGGCCCAGGAATAGGACCTTGGATAGGCGGTATGGCAGTGGACGCCTTTGATTGGCGTTCTGTTTTTTATGTTGCTCCTCCGATTGCTGCCATAACAGCACTTCTTGCAAGTTATGTTCTGTCACCAAGAGAAGAAACAGGACCTAAACCCAAATTTGATATATTAGGATTTGGGTTACTTTCAATATTCTTGGTGTGTATTCTTAGTGGTCTTTCAGATGGTCAAAGATTGGGATGGCAATCTGACCAAGTTGTTCTTCTATTGTCTGCAGGCATATTTTTAGCAATTGGTTTCATTCTTTGGGAATGGAAGAACGAAAATCGTTTGCTAGACGTGAGAAGGTTTAGCTCTCGTCAATTCGCAGCGGCTAATGTCATTTCATTTTTATTTGGCATCGGATTGTTTGGATCTTTATACTTATTACCTATATTTGTTCAAATCGTTCAAAACTATACCCCGACGCGTGCAGGTTTAGTATTAATACCTGCAGGATTAATACTAGGTATAGTTATGCCAGTAATGGGGCGTATTGGAGATCGTATGCCTGCCCATATACCCATAATAATAGGTACAGTGGGCTTTGTATTATCTTGTTACGCACTAGGAATAGCCGACGCCAATACAGGTTTTTGGGCTTTTGCATTAATTGTAATGTTAGGTCGTGGCGCACACTCAGCTATTTTTCCACCATTAATGGCCGCTGGTTTAAAAAACATACCTGTGAAAGAAATACCTGAAGCAAATGGCACCATTAATTTTACCCGACAACTCGGAGGAGCCTTTGGCATAAATCTTCTGGCAATTTATCTTGAAAGAAAGATTTCTTTCTTTAGTGAATACATATCAACAACACAGTCTCCAGCGCATTCCGTGAGTAAGGAGTTTTTATATAAAGTTACAGACTTATTCTCGTTTGCAGGGCTAAGTGATTCATTTAGTCAGCCTGCAGCAATTATATATCTTAATCAGACCTTTATTGCTCAGGCGAATATGCTGGCATTCAGAGAAACCTTTATTATGCTGGGAATAGTTAGTTTTATTGGAGTTATATTCGCTTTCATACTAAAGCCACCTAGTGACCAATCTTGATCACTGTATAAATAATACATATTTTTATTAGTATGCATACTCTTCAAAAGCACGGTTCACGTTCTGTCCCCATCTACCGTTAAAAGCAGCCAACTTATTTTCCGCAGGAGTTATTCCTGAATCAACTATCTGTTCCAAAGTCGATAAAAAATGTGACTCGTCCTGGCTCCAAAAATCTAATTTTTGTCTATTTTTAAGCCCTTTTCTTGAAAGCTCAAGAGCTTCTCTCGCAATTTCTATTACCTTGCGATTACGAAACACACTATCTAGCCCACTCTCTGGAATTTTATTTCTAAGTTCATTAACCTCCTCAAATTTCCAATCTTTAATCATCTGATAGGTTTCATCAAGAGATGACGAATCATACAACAATCCAACCCAAAAAGCTGGTAAAGCACAAACTCTTCTCCAAGGCCCACCATCTGCTCCCCTCATTTCTATAAACTGCTTAAGACGCACTTCTGGGAATAAAGTCGTCAAGTGGTCTTCCCAGTCTTTAAGAAGAGGTTTTTCACCAGGAAATGAGGCCAAATTACAATTTAAGAAATCTCTAAAGGATTGACCACTTACGTCTATATACTTGCCATCACGAATTATAAAATACATCGGCACATCTAGTGCGTATTCCATATAATGTTCAAAACTAAAATCATCTTTAAAAACGAAAGGTAATATTCCTGATCGATCTGGGTCAACATCAGTCCAAACCCTGCTACGAAAGCTTTTATAATTCGTGGCTTTTCCTTCATAAAATGGCGAATTAGAAAATAAAGCAGTAACTATCGGCTGAAGAGCCATCCCGACCCTCATCTTTCTGGCCATATCCTTCTCACTTGAGAAATCAAGATTCACCTGAACAGTGCATGTACGTAACATCATGTCCAAACCCATAGAGCCTTTTTTAGGCATATAGTCACGCATAATTTGATAACGGTTCTTCGGCATCCAAGGAACATCTTCTCTGCGCAAATAAGGATGAAACCCAATTCCGATCATGCCAATTCCCAAATCTCTATTTACCTGGCGAATCTGTCTTAGATGCTCTTGAACCTCATCACATGTTTGATGCAGCGTTTCCAATGGTGCTCCAGATAATTCAAACTGACCACCTGGCTCTAAAGAAATGTTTGATCCATCGCTACTTGATAAAGCTATAACGTGCTCGCCTTCAAAGACCGGAGTCCATCCAAAACGCTGCATCCCAACAAGAAGATCCTGAATTCCCGGGGATCCTTTATAAGGTAAAGGAGAATAATCCTTAAGATGATAAGCAAATTTTTCGTGCTCTGTACCAATTCGCCAGTTCTCAACTGACTTAACACCAGATTCAAACCATTCTATTAATTGACTTTTAGAATCAACAACCGGATTGTCTTTTTTATAGGCGGATATCATTTAATTTTCTAAACCCTTTATTATTTAATAAACTACACTATTTTAATTTCCAGTCCCCAACAAACGCCTGAATTACTGCAAGCCCAGCTATAGCTGCAGTTTCAGAGCGCATTACTCTTGGGCCTAAACTAACCTTATAAATAAAATCATACTCATCAATATTTTGAAGTTCTTCAAACGCGAAACCACCCTCTGGACCAATTAATAATGAGTATGGAGGTTTATTTGTTATTAGATTCAATCCTAAAACATCCACAATAGGTTTACCTTCACCTGTTTCATCAGCAACTAAAAGACTATGCCTATCAGGCCATGATGATAACAACTCCTGTAAAGATACAGGCTCGTTGATCACAGGGACAGAAAGTCGTCTGCACTGTTCAGCAGCCTCGATAACATTAGAATATAGACGATCAATATTTACTCTTTTTATCTGAGTATATTCTGTAAAAACTGGTGTCAATTCAGTGACACCTAGCTCAGTGGCCTTTTTGGCTAAAAAATCTATATGCGCTCGTTTAATAGGTGCAAAAAATAAATTAAGCTCTGTTTCATAAAATTGTTTTCTTTGGCAACTTATAAGTTTAACAACTACTTGTCTTTTTTCTCTCAAAATTATTTCGGCACGCCATTCACCGTCTTTACCATTAAACAAAAAAATAATATTTCCTAGCCGAACACGCATCACATTAATAAGATAATGAGACTGTTCTTGGGTCATTTTAATAATAGAATTTTCATTTAAATCATCAAAAACAAACAAACGTATGTTCGGACGAAAGTTTTCATCATCTCTAAAAATATTTTTTTTTCTATCTTGGTTCATCTTTACTTCATTTGGGGATTTTCATTGTGATTGATTCGAAAGAAAATAGCACAAGTGATATACCTCAAGGTAATTGGGTTGATCAACTGCTTCCCAAACCGATTCGACCTTATATTCGCTTAGCGAGGGTAGACCGACCGATAGGAACTTGGTTGTTGCTCTTGCCGGGTTGGTGGTCTTTGAGTTTGGCAAAACCCGCAAGTATCCCGGACATTAGTTTTTTTATGCTTTTTGGAATCGGCGCTTTACTAATGCGCGGCGCTGGCTGCGTAGTTAATGACTTGTTCGATCGAAACTTAGATATAAAGGTGTTAAGGACATCAGACCGGCCAATAGCCACAGGTTTAATCTCGTCACACAAAGCTATTTTTTTTCTATTAATTTTATTATTATGTAGTTTTGTCATTTTAATCCAATTTAACAGTTATGCTATTGCAGTAGGATGTTTAAGTCTTTTATTAGTAGTTCCTTATCCATTAATGAAACGAATAACATGGTGGCCTCAAGCCTGGTTAGGGCTAACATTTAACTGGGGAGTTCTACTTGGTTGGGCAGTCATTAACGCAGACATAACTATTGCAGCATTATTGCTATATACATCCGGTTTCTTTTGGACGTTAGCTTACGATACAATTTACGCCCATCAAGATATAGATAGTGATGAGGTGGTAGGAATAAAGTCAACTGCCATTTTATTTGGGACTAAATCGCTTTATTGGATCATACTATTCTTCACTTGCTCTATAGTATTATTAGGATGTACCGGTCTTTATATAGGAATTAGTTGGCCATTCTTTATAGGTCTCTCAGCAGCAGCGCTACACGTGGTTTGGCAACTTAAAAAAATAAATTTAGACAATTCGGATAATTGTTTAAAGATTTTTAAATCAAATCGTGATTTTGGTATAATCGTACTAATATCAATAATTGTCGGTCAGATATTATAGACAAAATATCTTTATGAGTATCCAATAAATGTATGCTCTGAAAAATTAACCTTTATGGAAGAATTAATTAGGCGTCGTGTCCTTGATAAACGAACTTTTTCATTAGATACGTTTTCTGTTATAAAATCGGATAAGTCCATTTTAGGTCGGAAACGATTACGCAAAATAACCTGCATGTCTATTTGTTTTAACTCCTCATATATTCTACCTTTCGCAGGGATCTCAGCTAGAGAGATTGGCGCTCCCATAGTAGTAGTACAACCCGAAGTGCATAAATAAACATAGGCTTCATGCAAAACTTCCCCCTCTAATAACTTCAGTGATATATTATTTAATTTAACATAATCATAATGATCCCACTCAGTACTGTGCATTATTTGTAACTGAGATTTATCCAACCAATTCACAGATATCGACACAGTAGTGCCCTTAGCATAAATAAGTGCAGCCGGCAGTGAGCCATATGAAGAAAAGTGAGCAGAGTAAACTACATCATGGTCATCTAAAAAACCTCGTTGAACAGGTATCGGATTATTAGATATACCATATTTTTGAAACAATCTTTTAGGGGACTGATTCGAACCATAACCTATGATTGGATATCGCCCTGAAGTTAAGGAATGGTCAAAAGGTTCACCACAACCTCCCTTAAAAGTAAATGAGTTTGAAGTTATTTCATAAGGATATCCAACAGCACGCTCAACTAAAGAATCACTTCTTAAAGAATTAATATTGTTCATGCCTTTATTCTTTTAAATTTAAGTAAAATAGCCATTTCTCAGAAAGTCATTGTCATCAATAAGGTTGTTTTTAACATTGTAACTAGTTCAAATTGGTTAACTAAATATAGATAAAAATACGAATGAGAAAGCATTATAATATCTAAGATACATTAAACTTTTACAAAGAAAACTTTTACTAAGATCCGAAAATTACTTAAATTCCCTGAAAAAACACTTCTTGTTGTCCCATTTATATCGCGAGATTTTTAAAATGAATAGAAATACACAATCTGACGACCAAAACTTACTAGATGATGTACTAAAAAAGGCTTTAATTAAGGGAGCAGAAAGTGCGGATGGAATAATTATTAGATCAACCTCAGTTTCTCACTCTCAAAGGCTAGGAAAAATAGAAAAGCTTGAAAGAGAAGAAAGCATGTCAATGGGGCTAAGAGTTTTTTCTGGAAGAAAACAGGCCATAGTTTCCTCTACAAGCACTAAACCAGAAGCACTAGATGAATTAGTTTTAAGGGTGATAGCTATGGCAAATTCCGTGCCCGATGATCAATGGTGTGGCCTAGCCGACCCCAAACAATTTGCAACTCAGAAATTTGATCTAGAGATAAGTGATTATAAAGAACCAAATAATGCAGATTTAATAAACCTCGCGCAAGAATGCGAAGAATCGGCCTTGAACATTGATGGAGTTACTAATTCTGAGGGAGCCGAATCTAGTTGGAACCATAATGAAATTTCCCTTGTTACAACCAATGGTTTTTCTGACAGTTACTCGAAGACACATTCTAGTCTAAGCGTCTCCGTCATCGCTGGCCAAGGGATAGATATGGAAAGCGACTATGACTTCAGTCAGGCAGTGTTTTTTTCTGACTTAACAGAGCCTAGTAAATTAGGAGCAAGTGCTGGAAGACGGGCGGTTAGTCATCTAGGAAGCAGAAAAATGCCAACCTCTTCAGTTCCTGTGATTTTTGATCCCAGAGTGGCTAATAGCTTTCTAGGACATCTTATTTCTGCAATTTCAGGCCCATCAGTTGCCACAGGAACAAGTTTCTTAAAAGGTAGTCTTAATCAACCCATTTTTTCCTCTAATATTACTATTGTTGATGATCCCCATATGCCTCGAGGTCTTCGCTCGAAACCATTTGATGCTGAAGGGCTTGATAATAAAAAAATTAATTTCGTTGAGAATGGTATTCTAGTTAGCTGGCTTCTTGATCTAGCCTCTGCTCGGCAATTAGGTTTACAAAGTACAGGACGTGCTTCAAGAGGCACTTCTTCCCCTCCGAACCCATCTCCAACTAATCTTTATCTTGAACCAGGCCCTTTAAGCCCAGCCGAACTGATGGCAGACATCAAAAACGGTTTTTATGTTTCTTCTCTAATGGGAATGGGTGTCAATGGTGTCACAGGGGATTACAGTCGAGGGGCTAACGGGTTTTGGATTGAAAATGGAAAACTATCTTTCCCCGTCTCAGAAATGACTATTGCAGGAAACCTTATAGAAATTTATAAAAATATTATACCTGCAAACGATCTAGAATTTCTGTATGGTATTAATTCTCCTACTATACGGGTTGACGGATTAACTGTCGCAGGTAGCACATAATGCCAGGTTAAGTAGCGATCTAATCTATATACATGCTACGATAGAACCTCACTGCCAAAAGTAAGGTCCGATAAATAAATTGAAAAAAGAAACACTATCTTTAAATGCATCAAGCTTTTCCCTAATAGTTCGCCTGTGGCGTGACTGGATGAGCAAGCATATCTCTCAAATTATTTTAGCGGTTATCCTGATGCTTTTCTTTGCGGTCTTTACTGCCTCATTCCCTCTATTAATTGAGAAGTCCGTGGAGCTTTTGGAAGAACAAAATCCTAATTTTTATTACATGCCAATTTTGATTATCATAGTGGCAATTATCAGGGGATTAGTTAGTTATGTACAGACTATAGTAAGTCAATCCGTAGCTCTGAGAATCATTAACCATATTCAAAAAGCAATGTTTGCCCATCTTATGGATTCGGATATTCCAAGCTTTCAAGCTGCTACCAGCGGAGAGTTAATGTCACGGTTTACAAATGATGTAAATATGATGCGTGATACTTTATCTAAAACACTCGTAGGCCTTTTACGCAATATTATTGTTGCCATCTTTCTTATTGGGGTCATGTTTTATCTGGACTGGCTCTTGGCAGTAATAATTTTATCCTTATTACCGATAGCTGGAAGGCCAGTTATTAGGCTTGGCCGTCGAGTGCGACGCGTTGCAGCCAAGGTTCAAGAAGAGATGGGGTTTCTTACAGCTAATTTGGAACAATCCTTAGCAGGTATAAGACTAATAAAGTCTTATGGCATGGAAAACAGTGAACAAATAAGAGCTAATAAATTATTTGAAAACATCTATTATCAAGCTCTGAAATTAGTGAAGGGTAGATCACGCACATATCCAATTCTAGAAACTGTTGGAGGTATATCCATTGCAGCAATTATTGCATACGGTGGATGGAGAATAATTTCAGGTGCCGGAACTTTGGAGAGCTTCGTCGGTTTTTTGACAGCCGTAATCACCGCATACAGACCTATTCGTTCTCTTGGTCCATTACTAACTAGTCTTCAAGAAGGTCTATCGGCAATACAAAGAAGCTTCACTCTTTTAGATAGTAAACCAGCTATTAAAGATGCTGATGATGCTAGGGTTTTACTCAAATGCGAAGGTAATATTGAATTTGAGGATGTTTTTTTCTCCTACAATAAATCCACCCCAGCCCTTGAAAATATCTCTTTTACTATAAGTAAAGGGCAAAAAGTTGCACTAGTGGGCCCAAGTGGAGCAGGAAAATCTACTATCTTGAACATGGTTCTCAGATTTTATGATCCCGATAATGGCCGGATAACGGTCGACAAAAAAGATATTCGAGAAGTCACTATGGCTAGCTTAAGGTCAAACATTGCTTTAGTTAGCCAAGACGTCATCCTCTTTGATAGCTCTGTTGCCGATAACATTCAATTTGGCCGCCCACAAGCCTCTCGGGAAGAGGTAATTGCTGCTGCTAAGGCTGCAGGTGCTGATGAATTCATAGAGGTATTACCCGACACCTATAATACAATCGTTGGTGAACGCGGAGTAAAATTATCTGGTGGACAACAACAAAGAATTTCAATAGCTAGAGCAGTTCTAAGGAAGGCTCCCATATTACTCTTAGACGAGGCTACTAGCTCATTAGATCTAGAATCAGAACAAAATATTCAAAATTCATTAGACGAGCTTACAGAAAATAAAACTACTATTGTAATAGCCCACCGACTTGCCACAATAATGAAGTCAGATATCATTTACTTTATTGATAATGGACAGATTGTGGAATCCGGGTCTCATGAAGAGTTGATCTCCATGAATGGATCTTATGCTAGGCTTTGCAATTTACAATTTAAAGATGAAGCTTTGAATCAACCTGAATGAGTACATGCACATTCAAAACAAACATTTTCAAAAGACTTGAAACAAATGATGCCATTACTTAGAGCTTATCGTGGATTGACCTCAGCGGGACTACCCATAATCAATCTATTGTTGCAAAGAAGAGTAAAACAAGGAAAAGAAAATGTATCCCGTATTGAGGAACGCCGGGGTCTTGCTTCAGAAAAACGCCCAGATGGCCCATTATTGTGGATACATGCAGCAAGCCTTGGGGAAACACAATCAATTCTGTCTCTTATTGATCGTCTGAGTAGTGATAGACCCAGTTTGAACATCCTAATGACTACGGGGACTGTAACTTCTGCGGATTTAATTCGTGATCGCAAACCTAAAAAAACTATACACCAGTTTATGCCTGTAGATAGGATCACATGGATTCGTCGTTTTTTAAATCATTGGAAACCAGACCTTGTTATCTGGGTCGAGTCAGAGTTTTGGCCTAATCTTTTACTCGAAACCAAAGCAAGAAATACACCAATAGTTTTATTAAACGCTAGAATTTCAGAGCGCTCTTACAAAAGGTGGAAACAAGCACAGAACTCAGCAGAATTATTAATGTCTTGTTTCTCAATTATTTTAGCTCAGGATAACTTAGTCTCGAAACGTCTGCAGAGCTTAGGAGCCAAAGATGTAAGAACCATGGGAAACCTTAAAACCGAGGCACTGCCACTGCCCGCTAATGCTTCTGAACTGCTCGTTCTTCAAGATGAAATTGGAACACGTCCCGTTTGGTTAGCAGCCAGCACTCACGAAAGCGAAGAAATTGTTGCAGGAGAAGTACATAAATCGCTTGTGAAAACAGTTCCACAAATTCTTACTATTATTGTCCCCAGACATCCTCAGAGGGCAGAGAACATATACAAAGAACTTAGTAAAAACGGTCTTATAATATCACGAAGATCTTTAAAGGAATCTATAACTGAAGATGTTGATATATACCTTGTCGATAGCACTGGTGAACTAGGCTTATTTTATAGAATAGCCCAAATAGTTTTCATTGGAGGGTCTCTTATCCCCCATGGAGGCCAAAACCTGCTAGAAGCAGCACTTTTAAACTGTGCTATACTTCACGGACCACATATGGATAATTTTATTGATATTGCAGAAGAATTAGAAAAAGCGAATGCATGTATAAAAATTAATGATGCTAAAGATTTAGCGAGAGAAATAGAGAAACTACTCTTTAAATTCGATGATGCTGAAAAAATGGCTAAAGCAGGAATAATAATAGCTAAAAGTCACCACGGTATTCTCGATTATGTTTTAGAAACTCTGGAACCTTTTCTTAATAAAATTGAAGCAATTAGAAGATGAAAACCCCAGAATTTTGGTACGAATCACCAAGTGTAATGTCAAAGATATTATCTCCCATTTCATGTATATATCTAATGGGTAGTAAAATAAAACAAAAATTTTCTAGTCCGAAAAAAGTCGATCTTATAGTAATAAGCGTCGGTAATCTTGTGGCCGGCGGAGCCGGAAAAACTCCTATCGCAATGGCAATCTCTTCCTTGTTTTCTGACAAAGAAGTTGCGTTTTTAACGAGAGGTTATGGTGGCACTGTCATTGGACCAACTTTAGTGGACCGATCCAAGGACAAAGCAGAAAAAGTAGGAGACGAAGCCCTTTTACTTGCTAAACATGCACCAACATGGGTTTCAAAAGATAGGTATGCGGGAGCTATTGCGGCCTATAACAATGGAATAAATATTATTATCATGGATGACGGTCACCAAAATCATTCACTAATTAAAGACATAAGTATTGTCGTAGTAGACGGGTACCATGGCTTCGGAAACGAAAAGATTATTCCCTCTGGTCCGCTGCGTGAAAATATAAAATCAGGATTGGACAAAGCAGATGCTGTAGTTCTTATAGGGGAAGATAAAAATAAAATTAGTGAATTTTTTAGACCCAATTGTCCCCTGATTAATGCGCGGCTGGTCCCAACAGAGGATTCAGAGGCACTAAAAAAGAATAGAGTGATTGCTCTAGCTGGGATTGGGTATCCTAATAAGTTTTTTAATACTCTTAAGGAAATGGGTTGTAACATAGTTGATGAGTATGCTTTCGGCGATCACCACAGATATAAAATCTCCGAAATAAGAAAAATTCATGATAAAGCTCTAGAGCTAGATGCTATCCTTGTGACAACTGAAAAAGACTGGCTTAGACTGCCAGATGAAGTGAAAACATTAGTAAAAAAAGTTCCTGTAAAGATTGAATGGCATGACGAAAAACAAATTAAGAAGTTTCTCAAATTGAGAATTACCAAATAATACGCTTTATACAAATTTAACCAACAAAACTGTCTTTTCTTTGACTATTATCTTGTTTTAAGGGTCAACAGTGGATCAACTCGAACATTAAACCAATTTATTCTCCAATCCAAATGAGGTCCACTTGATCGACCGGTATTGCCAGTCTTTCCTATTACAAACCCTTGCTTCACCCATTCCCCAACCTTAACATTGATTTTATCCAAATGAGAATAAATTGAAGTAAGACCGTGCCCATGATCAATTACGATTGTTTTTCCGGTATAAAATAGATCCTTTTCAGTCAAAACAATTTCTCCATCTGCAGCAGAATGAACAGTGGTACCGATGGGTACAGCAATATCAACTCCGAGATGGGGACGACGAGGCACCCCATTTAATATCCTTTGATTGCCGTAATATCCGCTCAAACGTCCATATACTGGCAAAATAAAGCCTGCAGAAAGGTTTGAAACAGGAGTATCTCTAGATCTGACACCATTTAATAGAGCACCTTCTCGCCTAATCCTTTTGGTAAGTGAAGCCGGAGGATTTACTTTAATTGGATCAAGACCGTCTACATACTCTATAGACCAATCTCTGGAAGAGATTTTTAATTTAATTTTTTTTTCTAAACCATTTGAAGAAACTATTTTCAGGATTGCTTGATCCCCATGGTCATGTCCAATACCGAATACGAATTCTCCCGAATTAGGATTAACACGCAATTTTCGCCCTTCAAAAAAAACCAAGTCATTCTTATTTGTAGAGCCTATAATTAATCCCCCTTGGGTCAACGAGCCGTTCAGCTCTATAGCTTGCGAAATAGAACTTTGAAAAATAAATAAAATAAATAAAAAAGGTATTATTCTCACTAAATCGTACTCTCAGACTCTGGATCATCTTCCTCAATTTTTTTTTTCATATGATCTTGGCTAAAAGATATTATCTTTGCTTCAGCAAGTCCTTCTTTTTTAAAGGTAATTGTTACATTTTCACCTTTTGATAGTTTATCAACAGAGGGTATCGGTTTCCCTTTTACATCTCGAATAATTGTAAAACCTCGTTCAAGTACACTATTATGAGAATAGCTTTCTAAGAGAGAATCCAGGTTAATCAGCTTTTGGGTAATAAGAAATTTTTGAGCCGCAAATCCTCTTGATACCCTTGCACCCAAATCTTTAAGGTCGCCTTGGTCACGATCTAACATTCTAATTTTCATTAATCTTATAGCTTCACTTCTGTCCAAGATTCCTCTTAAAACTTGAGTTTTTCGCACCACATAATCTAGGGGTTGCGCGATTTGATGTTTTATTACATCAACAGAACTTTTTTTGTCATCAATCGTTCGAGCCATAGCTAGAAAAATTCTTTCAGACCAATCGTCAACTCTTTGGGTAGACTCCTCTAGTAGCCTAATTGGTTCTGGTAGCCCTCTCGACAAGCCTATAGTTTGTTGATTTAAGAATTCTAATTGCCGATTTATTGCAACAAATAATCGAGAATTATTTTCGTTTACCCTTTCGAGTATCTCACCACGTACAGGAACCGCCAACTCGGCTGCTGCTGTTGGGGTAGGAGCACGATAATCAGCGGCAAAGTCTAATAATGTGGTATCAGTCTCATGACCAATAGCCGAAATTATAGGTATTTCGCTCAAAGCTGCAGCTCTAACTACGATTTCTTCGTTAAATGCCATCAAATCTTCTAACGATCCCCCTCCTCTAGCAATGATTAATAAGTCTGGTCGTTTTATGCCGCTAGATTCTTTAATTAAGTTAAAACCTGATATGGCATTACTAATTTCTTCGGCTGATTTAGGGCCTTGTACCGTAACGGGCCACAATAAAACCCGTCGAGGAAATCTATCATTCAATCTATGTAATACATCTCGAATTACTGCTCCAGTTTGTGAGGTTATTAATCCAATCGTTTCCGGGAGATAAGGTATTTGCTTTTTTTTAGAATCATCAAACAACCCTTGTGCTTCAAGTCGCCTTCTCCTTTCTTCTATTATCTTAAGTAAAGCGCCCTCTCCAGCAATTTCCAGGCGCTCTAGAATCATTTGATATTTGGATCTTGCGACGTAAGTACTTATACGACCAGTAGCAATCACTTCCATGCCATCCTCAGGAAAAACCTCCAGAGAATTTGCTGTTCCCCGCCAGCAAACAATATCAATAATTGAATCAGCATCTTTCAGAGACATATATAAGTGCCCAGAAGTCGCCCGCTTAAATCCGGAGACCTCGCCTTTCACCCGTATATAACCAAATTTGTCTTCAACTAGTCGTTTAAGTGCAGCACTTAATTCACCAACGGTATATACAGAAGGCTCATTATTCCCAGGTGATCCTGGTTCATAATGTTCGTTCAAGGTGTTATCGTAGGTTGGAGGATTCATTTTATACATTCGACACGATACAGTAGTGGAATGCAATAAAGAAGGATAGATTATGCGAATTCTAGTAGTAGGTGGTGGCGGGCGTGAACATGCCCTTTGCTGGGCTATCTCAGCTTCTTCATTGTGCGAAAATCTTTATTGCGCACCTGGAAATGCTGGAATCTCTAAAATAGCTGAGTGTATTGATATACAAGCAAATAATATAAAAGAAATCGTTCGTTTTTCTTTAGAATCCTCCATCGATTTTGTTGTCATTGGACCTGAAGTAAGCCTGGTTCTTGGTTTAGTAGATGAATTAGAGAAACTTGGTATTAAAGCCTTCGGTCCCACTGCCGGCGCAGCCAAGTTGGAAGGCTCAAAAGGATTTATGAAAGACTTATGCATTAAGTATAATATTCCAACTGCCGCATACGAGAGGTTTTACGACGGTGAATCAGCCAAGAAGTACATAAAAGAAAAAGGAGCACCTATCGTAGTAAAAGAGGATGGTTTAGCTGCAGGAAAAGGAGTTACTATTGCCGCCTCTATTGAAGAAGCATTAGTAGCTGTTGAAAATATAATCAATAATAATTCGAGATTGTCCCCAAACGGCCTAGTAGTTGAAGAATTCCTGAAGGGTCAAGAATTAAGCTATTTTGTGCTGGTCGATGGCACCAATACTTTGCCATTAGCAGGCGCTCAAGATCATAAAAAGGTAGGTGATAAAGACACAGGACCAAATACAGGTGGCATGGGAGCTTACTCACCTGCCCCGATATTAACCGATGAATTAGAATCTAAAATTATGGAAAATATTATATTACCGACAGTAAAAGGCATGGCGCAAGAAGGAACTCCGTTTAAAGGGGTCCTTTATGCAGGACTAATGCTCACGAGTGAGGGTCCAAAATTACTTGAGTATAACGTTCGTTTTGGTGACCCCGAATGCCAGGTATTGATGATGCGACTGCGCTCGGACATCCTTCCAGCATTATTAGCCACAAATCAAGGCACACTAGATAATTTCAGCTTAAGATGGTCACAAGAAGCAGCTTTAACAATTGTAATGGCCGCGAAAGGCTACCCTGGTAAATATGAGACTGGTGAAAGAATTGTTGGGTTGGAGTCTATTAAAACCGATGAGGCTCTAATTTTTCATGCTGCTACGAAATCCAAAAATGGACAATTTTTTTCCAATGGTGGTCGCGTACTAAACATTTGTTCAACTGGAAAAGAGATCAAAAATGCACAAAAAAAAGCCTACGGTGCCATTAAAAAAATTGGATGGAAAGGAGGATTCTATCGCAGTGATATAGGCTGGAGAGCAATTAATCAAAGTTAAAAAAACGATAACCTAATATTTTATAAGCAAGTTTAGCAGCTAGAAAGTCATAAGCAGGAAAACCTTTAATAGGAGCGAGCTCAACTATATCTGCCCCAACAATTTTTGAAGCAACTTGTGAGGTTTTATAAATTATTTTGATTACTTCGTCCCATGACATGCCTCCCGGCTCTGGAGTCCCAGTGGCAGGCATAATACTCATATCAAATCCATCAAGGTCAATACTCAAATATGTTTGAGTGTTGCTTAGAGGAGCAATAATTTCATCAAGATTCCATGACTCTTTATCCTTTGCCCAATATATCTTTATACGATCGTTATTAGATTGATAAAAAGAAACCTCTTCCGAAGATATGCTCCTAACTCCAACGGTAACTACCCTTACATCTTTATAATCTAAACATCTTCTGATTACTGTTGCGTGAGAAAATTTTTTCTGATCATAATTGTCTCTAAGATCAGCATGCGCATCAATATGAAGAAGAGAAAGTCTCTCTCCACCTTTTAAAAAAGGGCGAATAGCCCCTGCCGTTAAGGAATGTTCTCCTCCTAAAATCAGGGGAAAAGAATTATCTTCCAATATATTAGTGACGACTCCTTCCAATTGATCTAAAGCGGAACAAATTCCTGATTTAATGGAAAAAGGCGCAAGGGTTTTAAGGTCAAAGTTCTTGTATGGCTCATAACAAAGCTCTTCATCAAATAATTCTAACTGATGAGATGCTTTTATTATTGCTTCTGGGCCTTTTGAAGTGCCTCGACCGTAGGTCACTGTTTCCTCTAAACCAAAAGGAACAACTGTAGCACTCTTCTTTCCGTTTCCAGTTGGGAATTGTTTATCAGATAGACCTAGAAAACCCGTCTGTGGAGGCAAAATCTTCATTTATTAACAGAATCTTTATAAATCGAAGCAAACCTACGCTGAATGCGTTTCCTCCAGCCACCTCTATGGTATGCATCACTTGCTATTAAGGGCAATACAGTAGTTGCCTCAGCAAAGACCATTTGTTCCATGTTAGTATCGACTTTCCCCCACGATGAAGCTTCCTCAAGAGTTGATGAGCTACATGCACCATCGCGTACATCAGCAACAGTGATTTGAATAGCATATTTATGCATTTCTGATTGATGGCCCAATTTCTCTGCACAAACAACAATATCTTGTGCATAATTTTTGGCTATACCCCCGCCTATCATCAAGAGACCAGTAGTCCCCGATTGAATTTTGATTTCTGTTAACTCTCGAAAATCTCGCACAGAATCTATTGTTAAGTGTTCCTTCGGATTTCTCTCTTGATGGATAACTAATCCCATGCCAGCACTTGAGTCAGTAAACGCAGGACAAAAAATAGGAACTTCTTTTTCAAAAGCTGTCTGAACTAAAGATCCCGTTTTACGTGCATTGCCAGACGATAAATAAGACCCCATAAGACTTATAAATTCTCTGGATGTATATGGACGATTCTCCAGCTGATCTGCAATATCTGCTATAATGTTATCACAGCATTGTAGATCGTTTTCTCTAATAAATGTATCATAAATTCGATCAACCCCGATTCTCCTTAACTCACTATCATCAATTTTTGAATCTCCACGAAAATGATGAAAACCAAGGGCCTCAAAAAAATCCATGTCAACGATACTTGCTCCAGAAGCAACAACCACATCAACCATATTATATTTGACAAGATCAGAATAAATTTGCATGCACCCTCCAGCGGAGGTTGAGCCTGCTATCGTTAATATAATGCTACAACTAAGGTCTTCTAGCATACTGTTATAAATTTGGGCTGCGTTGGCTAATTCTCTTGAACTAAAAGACATCTTTGACATTGAACCAACAATACTCCTAGCATCAAAACTAGTAATATCAATATGCTCAATAGGATCATTCAGTAACGCTTTGCTATTTATTTTTTCTTCATTATTCATACATCGAATCCAAAGTAAATGAGGTTTCAACCGCCTGCTATCTGCTGTTCGTAAGCGGAGTTTTGGTACATAGATAGGATCGGTAGATCAGTTAATACTACCGTTCTATCTGAGTAGAAGCCGTTAAACCGTGTTCGCATAGTACACCCATAGGCACCAGTCTGTCCTATTTCTATGTAGTCTCCTTCTTTCATATCTTCTGGTAGAATAAATGGACCTTTCATGTAATCCAATCCATCACATGTTGGACCAAAGAACGAGTAAGATAAAAGTGAGGCAGAAAACTTACCATCTTTACGAATAGGCTTAACCGGAAATACAAAACCCGGAAAACCTGCATCAAATAAGCTTCCGTAAGTGCCATCGTTTATATAAAGATGGTCATCTTTTCTATGATCTACACGCACTAATGTGGAGGCGCCCTCAGCTACAAGTGCTCGACCCGGTTCTGCCCAGATTTCACATTTGTTAAGAACCGAAATTCTTTCTTTAGTTGATCTAATTTCTTGTAAGTAGTCATCTAACGGTGGGGGCGCTAGATTCGGATATATTGAGGGAAAACCTCCTCCCACATCAACAATGTCTAAAATTAAGTTAGATGAGCAAATAATCTCCCCAACTATTTTTAAAGCCGACGAAAAAGAAGAGGGGCTCATGCACTGAGAGCCAACATGAAAACAAACACCAATCTTTTTTGACACTGGTCGGATACTAGAGAGAATTTGTCCTACGTTTGAAGGAACAGCGCCGAACTTCTGTGATAGATTAAACTCCGCATAATCATTAGGAACGGCCAGACGGACAAAAAGGTTGAGATCTTCAGCATAATCAGTAGAAACTAGAATTTTATTAAGTTCATCTAATGAATCTAATGCAAAATCACGAACACCATATTTAAAGTAAGAATTTCTAATTGAGCCTCTACTTTTTATCGGATGCATATAGGAAAGGCGACAGTCAGGATAGCGACCATACAAAAGCTCAGCCTCAGATAAAGAAGCAATTTCAAAATGGTTTATTCCAGAGTTATAGATTGAATCAATTATTTCTAATCTTGGATTAGCCTTAACTGCATATAATATCTTTCCAGGAAATCTATTCTTAAAGTAAGTAGCGGCTCGATTAGCCATCTCGGGTCTTAGACAGGTAACTGGACGATCCGGTTCATGCATCTGGACAAGGGAGCGAGCGGACGAAAATAGTTCCATATTTTAAGCTCCATCCCAGAGATTATGATAATTGAATGTTTCCTTTAGTATTTATACGCTCACTATTACGAATAAAAAATATACAAATTTGTTATCTTTTCCACGTTTTACAATCTAATCTCAATTAATTTTCATAATTCTGACCAATTAGGCACTTCATTAGGTAATACAACGTGATCCCGACAAATTGAATTAATATTCTTAACACCCATTACTGCCATTGTACGAAGGGTCTCAGCTTGCAGTATTTTTAGAGCCCGTAAAGCTCCTGCTTCACCAGCAGCACTGAGTCCGTATAGAGTGGGTCTACCTATCATCACAGCATTCGCCCCCAAAGCTAATCCTTTTAGTATATCACTTCCACGACGAAAACCGCTGTCAACCAAAACTGTCATCCGATTACCGACACACGAAACTATATCTGGCAACGCATCAATTGGCGCAATCCCTGCATCATTTGCGATTCCACCATGGTTTGAAACAATAACACCGTCAGCTCCCAACTCAGCTGCCATGAGTGCATCTTTTGGGTGGAGAACTCCTTTTATCAAAAGCGTTCTGGGCCATTTATCGCGGATCATTTTAAAATAATCCCAATTTATTGTATCATTCTTCGTCAGAAAGCTTTTTATAGCGTCCGACTTCAAACCTTCAGGCATCTCAATGTTCACATAACGCGGCATATGCCCTTCAGAAAGTAAGTATGAACCTAAAGTACCAAACATCCATCTAGGATGAGTTAAAGTGTCTAACAGGTTACGGGTGGTAATCTTCACAGGAAAGGTTGCCCCATTACGAATGTCAAATTCACGATTGTAGGGTACGGTCGAATCAACAGTTAGAACTAGGGCTTCGAAACCAGAATCATACGCTCTTTTTAAAGTTATTAAAGAAGAGGCTATATCTCTCCACACATACAACTGATACCACTGTGATCCGCCTCCTTCTTCTATAATTCTTTCCATTTGTGTGTTTGCAGTACTGGATAATGTAAAAGGAACCCCTGCGCTGGAGGCAGCTTTAGCGAGCTTAATTTCACCCCTATACCAGACATATCCAGCTGGCCCCGTAGGGCCAATCACTAGAGGTGATTCAATAGTTTTACCAAACAGCTTTGTTTGTGCCGTTCTTTCTGAAACATCCTCTAAAACGCGCGGTAATAATTTTATTCGTTCCAATGCAACTTTATTATTTTTCAAAGCGATATCGTCCTCACTGCCCCTATCTATAAATTCAAACAAGGCCCTGGTCAGACGTTTTTTAGACATCAAACGCAAATCTTCAATATTCAAAGCTTTTTTCAAAACAGTTTCCACTACAAACGATCAGAAGAATATAACTTAGAAGGCAACACAATATGATCACGAACTAATGAATTCAAATCTGTAAGTCCCATTACGCCCATAGTTCTATGAACTTCTGCTGATAAAATAGAGAGAGCTCTGCTCGCACCTGCTTCACCTGCTGCCCCAACTCCATATAATGTCGCTCTTCCAATAGCCACGGCATCTGCACCCATGGCAAGGCCTTTTATGACGTCACTGCCGCGTCGAAAGCCACTATCTACGATTACAGTCAACCGATCACTGACAGCTGAAACAATAGCAGGCAGAACTTGTATTGGAGCTATAGCTGCATCATTAGTATTGCCCGCATGATTAGAAACAATTATTCCATCAACACCGCAATCTGCACACCTTGTAGCATCTTCTGGATGCAATATACCTTTCACAATTAATGTTCTAGGCCATGCTTCTCTCAACCGCTTTAAAAAATCCCAACTCAGAGTATCATTTCTGACAAGAAAATTGTTTTTGTCCGTCGAAGAGTAGCTTTCGGGTATATATACGTTAGGAAATTTAGGCATGTGAGCATCTGCTAAAACGTATCGTCCTAGAGTGCCTATTAACCAACGGGGGTGTAACAAACCATCGATCGATCCACGGATCGTTATCCTGGGCGGAAAAACGACACCGTTTCGAGTATCAAACTCTCTGTTATTGTATGTCGGTGAATCAACAGTTAATAAAAGTGCTTCAAACCCAGCATCTAGTGCCCTTTTTACAGTAACCATAGCAGCATCTATGTCGCGCCAAACATATAGTTGATACCATTGAGTACCACCACCTAGAGTCTTTATTGTCTCCATAGGCGTATTTCCGGTACTAGATAAAGTAAAAGGAATTCCTGCTTTATCCGCAGCTTTTGCCAATGCGATCTCTCCACGATACCAGACAAAGCCTGCAGGGCCGGTTGGCCCTATTATTAAAGGTAAAGACTGTTTTTTTCCAAATAGGTTTATTTCCGTATTTCGATCAGAAACATCATTTAGAATTCTTGGTATCAACTTTATATTATCTAAGGCAGAACGATTATTTCTCATCGCCACTTCGTCCTCACTGCCTCGATCACAGAATTCAAATAGCGCTTTGGTTAAACGCCGTTTAGCCATGAGACGTAGGTCTTCAATGTTAAGTGCTCTATGTGGAGAATAATTCAAGTTTTATTATGCTTTCCTGTTTTTCTAATAGAGGTTATTTATAAAAACTCTACCTTTTTAAACTATATAAATATAATAGGTTTTTAATTTGAGTAAGTTTTTAAATTATTAATCGCAATAAGATGACCCATTAGAAAAATAAAAGCACTAAAATTGTTTACAAAGGAAATTAAAATGAAAATTGAGCCCATGACGTCATTGATCGGAGCTGAAATAATTGGCGCTAACTTAGGAAACTTATCGGTATCTGAATTTGAGGTTATACATGATGCCTTTACTAAGCACCTTGTTTTATTTTTCCGAGATCAGGATGAGCTCTCACCCGAAGTACAGATATCATTTGCCAAGCGGTTCGGTAATTTACACTATCACCCTGCTGCGCCAAAATCTAAAAAGTACCCCGAGTTGTTCGTAATTCACTCTCATAAGAACTCCAAATTTGCCGATGGCAATGGATGGCATAGCGATGTTTCTTGTGATTCAGAACCACCTCTAGGCTCATGTTTGCAACTACATGTTTTACCATCAATTGGAGGAGATACACTATTCGCTAATATGTACGCGGCATACGAAACGCTTTCTTCAACAATGCAAAGGTTTTTGTCAACTTTAACCGCTATTCATGAATCCGAACACCTCTACAGGGGGAGGTATGAGGAGAGAGGCGTTGATGATACTAATAAAATTTATCCAACAGCCGAACATCCTCTAATACGAACACACCCAGTATCTGGTCGACAATCAATATATGTGAACCCTAGTTTCACAACTAAAATAAAGGATTTATCAGGATCAGAAAGCAAGTCACTACTGTCTTTTATTTATAATCATCAGCAAAGACCTGAATTTCAGGTTCGTTTTCGTTGGTCCAAAAATGCTATAGCTCTTTGGGATAATCGTTGTACACAGCACTTTGCTTTGTGGGATTATTGGCCAGATGAAAGAAAAGGAAACCGGGTTACTATTAAAGGAGAAAAACCATTCTACAGAGCATCCCCATTGGTGGAGAGCAAACTAAAAATATCAGATAGGAATAATTAACCGTATTACTAATTCAAGCTTGTCGACGTCGATCGAAGAATTCCTTTAGAATATTTGAACATTTCTTTTCTTCTAAGCTTCCTATTATTTCAGGCTTATGATTACAGAATTTTTGGCTAAATATCTTCACTCCATGATCAACAGCTCCATTTTTAGAATCATATGCTCCAAAATAAAGGCGGCGAATGCGTGAAAAGGATATAGCTTGAGCGCACATTGGACACGGCTCTAAAGTAACGTAAATATCACATCCAGATAATCTAGGTGAACAGACTTTAATAGCGACTTCTCTTAAAACTAGAATTTCTGCATGACCAGTAGGATCACTATCTGCCTCTACTCTATTACCCGCCTGAGCCAAAACTCTGCCACTAGAAACCTCAACTATGACAGCTCCAACAGGAACATCTCCCCTGCGCCCAGCTTTTCTAGCTTCGGTCATAGCTATTTTCATGTATTTGTTTAAGGCCATTATAGAAAACTGACGATGTAAACATAAAATTGCAAGAGTTGTCTTATCAGGTTAAAAGACTTAGATGACTAAACATAACATAACACCAGTAATAGGAGTTACACTGGATTACGAGAATCCAGGAAACTACTCAAATACACCTTGGTATGCTCTTAGAGAAAATTACAGTACTGTAATAACAAAGGCCGGAGGCCTCCCTATGGGTCTGCCACACATGCAAAATCAAATTAATAATTATTTGGATGTGATTGATGGTATTGTTATTACAGGCGGCGCATTCGATATTGACCCCAAACTTTTTGGGGCTACTTCCCGTCATTCTACTGTCTCACTCAAAAAACAAAGAACTGAGTTCGAGCTAGCAATCACTCAGGAAGCTATAACTCGTGACATGCCAGTCCTAGGAATTTGTGGAGGTCAACAGTTGCTGCATGTAGCACTCGGCGGAAAGCTCATTCAGCATATTCCAGATGAAATAACTAACGCTCTTGTTCATGAACAATCAAGTCCACCGGACAAACCAGAACATACTGTAAAAGTTACCAAAGGAACACTGCTACATAAAATAGTTGATTCAGAAATCCTTCACGTTAATAGCTCACATCACCAGGCGGCAAAAGATATGCCCTTGGGGGTTATTATTAATGCGATTGCCCCGGATGGTGTAATCGAGGGTATAGAGGCACCAGGTCAAAAGTTTTGTTTAGGCTTACAATGGCACCCTGAGTATGAGGTAAGTTCATCAGATAGCGCCATTTTTAAAGCATTCATAGATGCTTCAGCTAATACCAGAATAGAAAATGGGTAAATTGTTGCAAGATTTTAGTGAAGAACGAATAGCCAAAGTATTATCCAGGTCAGGAGTGTGCTCTCGACGAGAAGCTGAACGTTGGATTTTACAAGGACGGATAAGTGTTGATGGGAAAATTATAGATAGCCCAGCTTTAAACGTAAGTTCAGAAAATAAAATCTTAGTTGATGGAAATCCGATTCCCGAGATAGAACCAACCAGAATATGGCGCTACCACAAACCACCAGGGCGTTTAACCACACGAAAAGACCCAGAAGACCGGCCTACAATTTTCGATGGACTGCCCAAAGAATTTTCTAATCTGAAGACAATTGGACGCCTAGACATGAATTCAGAAGGTCTTTTGTTACTGACTAATGATGGCGAGATAGCAAGGTGTCTGGAACTACCAACCACCGGTTGGACACGAAAGTATAGAATTAGAGTTCATGGGGCCGTTGATAATAAAGTATTTCTGAAACTCAAAAATCGGGTTAGAATTGACGGTTATGAGTATGGTCCCGTTACTGCAAATTTGGAACGCCAAGTAGGTGCTAACGCATGGGTTCAAATCAGTCTACAAGAAGGTAAAAACCGCGAAGTAAGGCGACTTATGGAACATTTTGGCTATACGGTAAATCGACTTATACGTGTATCCTTTGGGCCCTTTCATCTAGGTAAGTTAACAAGAGGACAATTCGAAGAGATTCCTGCCAGAGTGCTATTATCAAACCTTCCAAGTAATTATTAAAACGATGATACGAATAGTCGGAGGTATCCATCGCGGCAAAATGATCTCTGTACCAGAAGGCAATTTCACGCGTCCAACGACTAATCGGGTAAGAGAGTCTCTATTCAATATATTGGAATCAAAATTTTCACTAAATGGAATCAGTGTTCTGGACGGATGCGCTGGCTCAGGATCACTTGGACTTGAAGCACTATCACGAGGAGCTAACCATGCAACTTTTTTTGATAACAATAAACAAGCCTTAAAAATTTTGGAGCAAAACATATCTTTCTTGAAAGAAGATAAATCATCGAATACATATTTCGTAGACGTAACAAATCCGCCTAAAAATAAAAGAAAAGAGGTTTGTTCACTAGTATTCCTTGACGCACCTTATAATAGTGATGTTCCCATCAAAGCACTAGGAGCTTTGGTGGGTAAAAATTGGATCCAAAAAGGCAGTATTATTATAATAGAATGTAAAAAAAACACCGAAATGGCAGAAAATACAAATTTTAAAGAAATTGATTTTCGTGCTTATGGATCTACTGAACTACATTTTTTAGAATATTGCCCAACATTTTAAATAGACTTAATTAAGTTTATGTAAAAACTATTTCAACGACGACCAAACAATCGTTCTATGTCGGTAAGTTTTAGCTCAATATATGTTGGCCGACCGTGATTACACTGATCAGAATGCGGAGTTACTTCCATTTCTCTTAATAAAGCATTCATTTCACTAGGGTTAAGTTGTCTTCCTGCTCTAACACTGCCGTGACATGCCATAGTACTGCAAACTTCTTCAAGGCACTCCCTTAATGTAGATTCGGAATTCATAGCCTTCAAATTATCAGCCAAGTCAACAATCAACGACCTTGTATCTGTGTGACCTAATAGACCAGGAACCTCACGTACTACGACTGCGCCATGACCAAACTTTTCCAATACCAAGCCTAACTCCATTAGTTCATCAGCACGATCTACCAGTCTAGTCGCTGTTTCTTCATCTAGCTCAATAATTTCTGGAAGTAGAAGACCCTGGCGCATAACCCCTTTTCCATTAAGAGCCTTCTTCATGCGTTCATACACTAATCTTTCATGTGCTGCATGCTGATCAACTATAACGATGCTATCTTCTGTTTGTGAGACAATATATGTCGCATGCAGTTGGGCCCTAGCTGCACCCAATGGATAATCTTTAGGTACGGTTTCACCATTATCCTGGTTTGGGATTTTAACTTCGGAAAAAAATCCGACATTTTGTTCTGAATCTGTGGCTCCAGATGGCGGATAGTCTATCTTTGATGTCTGATTTTTATCTTCGAATAATCGTTCTTTTAGAAATGACTGATCTGTCAAACTTGAGTGTGCATTCCCCAAGGGAGATTGAAATTTAGATAACGCCAAATCAGCAATCGTTGTAGATACATTTTGGCTTGAACTAGATAATGTCTGCTTCAAAGTACCGACTATTAATCCGCGGATTTTGCCCGCATCACGAAAACGAACTTCACTTTTAGCGGGATGTACGTTTACATCTACTAGTTCTGTATTAATAGCGATAAATAATGCTATCAAAGGATGTCTTTGTCGCGCTAAAAAGTCTTGATATGCTGCTCGTACCGCTCCATTCAAAAGACGATCTCTCACCGGACGACCATTAACAAAAAGATACTGATAACGCGTCGTATTCCGGTTAAGCGTTGGGACACTTATATAACCATAAAGTTTTACCCCCTCTATTTCAGAGGCAACCATTAAAGAGTTTTCAAAAAACTCTTTTCCCATTATCGAAGATAGACGGCGGAGTAAAGCTGGATCACTACCTGTTAAATCAGTTTCACTGGTACAAGAAAATTTTATTTTTTCCCCATCATTAATTGAAAATGCGACCTCAGGATTCGACATTGCCAATCGATAAACAACATCCATAATATGACTGAATTCGGTTCGTTCAGTTTTAAGAAACTTAAGCCGTGCTGGGGTTGCATAAAACATATCACGAACTTCTACGCGAGTTCCATAATTCTGTGATGAAAGTTTTGGACTAGATTTCTTTCCTCCTTCAATATTTAATTCCCAAGCTTCACTGCCTTCTGGTCGTGATGTAATTTTAAGCTTACTAATAGCCCCTATGGACGGCAATGCCTCACCACGAAAACCTAATGTAGTAATTTTAGATAAGTCATTATTAGGTAATTTAGAAGTTGCATGTCTTTGAACTGATAATAACATTTGTTCGGGGGTCATACCTATTCCGTCATCTGTTACAGATAAATAAGTTTTTCCACCGTTACGGACTACTATATCTATTTTTTTAGCACCAGCGTCTAAAGCATTTTCGACAAGTTCCTTTATTGAAGCTGCAGGCCTTTCAATGACTTCGCCCGCGGCTATCTGATTTACTAAGGTATCAGGTAAAACCCTTATTTTCACTTCAGACCCCTAAGATATTTACGAACAAGATCCTTCCCTTCTTCTACTGCAGGTTGATTAAAAGGATTAACATCAAGTAGCCTGGCAGCAATTACGGTCTCTAGCATGTAATGCATCATTAGTGCCCCTACAGTTGATTCGTCTACGCTATCTATTTCAAATGTTCGAACAGGAATTCCTTTGGATATAATCGTTTCTGTGGTTATTTTTTGTTCTGCTGAGATAACGTCTCCAACTGTACAATCAGCTAAAAACTCAACTCCAGTTTGATTAGATAACATTGGGTCAATACCTGGCCCCACACCGAAGTAATTAGGCGAAATTATAGAAATCATCTTATCTCTTGGCCCATCTAAATAAAGTTGTAACTGGCTATGTTGATCTAAAGAACCCATTGCGGGAACCGGGGTTATGCCGACCCCCCTTTTGCCAAGACTTTCAGCCCAAAGCTGTCTATACCACAGCGTAAACTTATTTAATTGATCACTATAGGGCATTAAAACTGAAATATTTATTGCTTTCTCTCTATACAAAGCAATTGATACTGCAGCTCCTAAAACAGCTGGAACTTCTCCCGTACTATCTGTTTCAAGGGCGTTTTTTAGTGTTTCGCTAGCTCCAAGACAGATAGATTCCGCATCTACACCAGCCGTCAGAGCCGGAATTAAGCCCACAATACTAAAGGCACTAAAGCGTCCACCAATTTTAGGGTCATGTTCAAGAACCGAAATATCTCGACCCAAAGCAAAGCGGTTTAGAGGAGTATCACCTTTTTCAGTAATAATGAACGTTGTGCTATTGTCATGCGTTCCTAACTTAGTCACAAATGTAATAGCTTGCACCAACGTTTCCAGCGTTTTTCCTGACTTAGAAATAATCAACAAACCTATGCGTTTGGTTCTATTTTGTGACAAACATTTATCGATAGTAAGTGGGTCTATATTATCGATAAATTGTATCTGGGGACTTCCATTATATTTCGATAAGGAACTTAGCGCCTGTCCACTCAGGCTTGCCCCTCCTGTTCCTAGGACAAATACTAAATCACATTTCTCACAAAATTCACTTGCAACAGATTTTGATTGATCAAGAGTAGTTTCATTCTTAGATAAATCAAAAGCGGCTAATTTACCCGCATCAATATCCAGCTTCATTGACTCCAACGCATTTCGAGCTTTCTCGAGATACTTTTCAAAGATTTCTTTGCTCAACCCCTTTTCACCAATCACAGAGGAAAAGCAAGCTGATATATTCTGTTGGTATTTCATCGAATCAATGAACCACTTCGGAACTGATAAATAACATTTCACATTTCCTCATAGACATTAGCAACTGGAGAAATGTGGATAAATTTTCCTAAATTTAATTAATCTCTAAACCCGGTTAAAAATTTAAAAAGAATTATTTAGGTTTTAGGAGCTTACCTTTTTTTATACCTGTAGGTTCACCTACAACAATAAATTTTAGGGAATCTGGATCTATCCACTTTTTCGCTATTCTTCTCAGGTCTTTTAGAGTAACTGATTTAAATTTTTTATTGCGTTCATTTATGTAATTGATTCCTAGCCCCTGTCTCTGAATAGCAACTAATATATTGGATATTGAAGAAGTACTATCAAATCTTAGTGCAAGTGAACCCGTTATGTTATCCTGAGCCAATGAGAGCTCTTCCATAGTTATTTGTGCTTTGTGAATTCGATCCCATTCATTTTTAATGATCTGAATAGTCTGACTCGCAGTCCGATTATCTGTGGATGCGCCGCCTAACCACAAAGCTGAATATTTCATAGGCAATAAATAACTATAAACAGAATAAGCTAATCCTCTTTTCTCACGAACCTCTTTATAAAGACGCGAAGTAAAGCTACCCCCCCCTAATATGTGGTTGATTATATAAGCTCCATAGTAATCTGGGTGACCCCGAGGTAGCCCTATATGACTAAATAAAATATTACTCTGAGATTGTCTTAGCTGATAAACATAAATCCCACCCGCTTCACTCGGAAACGTTGTCTCGACAAATAGTTTGCCTTCTAAATTTGAAGGTTGTGGAAAAGTACTATCTAGCAGAGAAGCAAGATCAGACGGCGTAATATCTCCAGCAACACCGATTAGTATATTAGAGCGCACGAACCTCTTTTCTACATAATCATGTAAATCATGCTTAGTAATAGCTCCAACACTTTTATTTGATCCAATAGTCTTTCTGGCATAGGGATGCCCGGGAAAATTGATAGACCATAGAGCTTCTTCAGCTATTTCCTTAGGATCTTTTCTTTTGCTCGCAATTTCAGCCAGGATTCGACTACGAGCACGATCAATTTCAACTTTATCAAAACGTGGCTTGGTAATTGCTAAGTTTAACATTTCAAAAGCCTTAATACGATTTCTATTAAGGGTTTTAAGATTGCCGCTGAAATAATCTTTAGAAACGGAAAAACTCATTTCTATAGATCTATCCTCCAGTATACGTCTAAATTCTTCAGCATTAAATTTTCCAGCTCCCCCATCAAGTAACAAAGACACCATATTAGATAGACCGCTCTTTTTTAAAGGATCAGCTGAGGAACCAGCAGAAATTGAAAATGAAACTGAGGTGATAGGCAACATTCGATCTTCAAGCAGCCAAGCTTTAACACCTCCAGGACTGATCACCTCCTGAATCTCGACAGCTCTGGCATTCTGCGTAAAACTAATAATTAAACATAGCACACATGCAAAAAGGGTTTTATTCTGAATGACACTACTTTGTTTCATTGAAATAAACTAATTTTTTATTTTAGGCATTAGTACGCCAGTAACAAAATCTTGAGAGGCCAATATTTCTCTAGCAACTGAATTGACTTGTTCAACCGTTACTTCGGAAACTCTTTTTGACCATTGTTCTACATCAGAAACCGACCGTCCTGTAGAAAGTGCTATTCCAAATAAATAGGCAGGACCACTCAAACTATCTCTAGCAAAAATCGAGCTATCTATTAATCGATTTTTAGCTCTGTTTAACTCTTCCTCTTTTATGCCAAATTGTTCGACGAGTTTTAGTTCTGTTTCCAATGATATCACCAATTGATTAATATCAACATTTGGTCGAGGACTAACCCAGATTCCCATAGATGTTTTATCCAAGTAATTTGGAAAATACCAAGCTCCTGTTGAAACGGCCAAAGGCCGATCTACAACTAAAGAGGTGTAAAGCCTACTTGAAAGTGACCCCCCTAAAATTTCGACAAAAATTTTAATTGCAAAAGCCTTTTCTTTATAGGTGCTTGAATAGCTGGGAACCGCCCATCGTCTCGTCCAGCTTGGATGTCCGACCTTTTCATCTTTTAAAATTACTTTTTTTTCTACTCGAGTAGAAGTTTCTTTTATTCTCTCTCGATGAGGCACAAAACGAAAAGGCACTTTTCCATAATATCTTTTTGCCAGTTCAAATACTTGAAAAGACGACACGTCTCCGCTTACGACCAATACAGCGTTATTAGGACTATACCAAGTTTTATAAAACTCAACTATGTCTTCAGTTTTCAACTCTAGTATCTCGTTTTGCCACCCTATCACAGGAATTCCGTATGGATGATTCAGAAAGAGAATCGCATCAATCTTCTCTTTTAATAAGCCATAAGGGTTATTTTCTACTCTAGATCTGCGTTCTTCAATTATAACTTTTCGTTCTGAATTAACTGACTCATCGTTTAAAACAAGACCAGTCATGCGATCAGATTCGAGGTCCATTATTAAGCTAAGGTGTTCAACTGGAACGGTTTGATAATAGCCAGTATAGTCGTGCCCAGTAAAAGCATTTTCTTTTCCTCCAAGACTGGAAACAACTTCAGAAAACCTACCTGATGGATTTTTTCTCGTTCCTTTAAACATTAGGTGTTCAAGAAAATGAGCTAGTCCAGACTTACCATATGGGTCATCTGCAGACCCGACTTTGTAAAACAACATCTGGGTTACTACAGGTGCACGGTTGTTTTCAATAACTACAATTTGAAGCCCGTTATCGAGAATAAGCGTTTTAGGATTGAAATCTTGTGCCAATACCCAGCTCGAGCTGGCAAGGAATATCATTAAAGATAAAGTCCCAAAACTGACGATTAATGAACCGAACGGATTATATAAACGGGACATTAAAATATAGAGAAATTAGAGGATTTAAAAATTAAAACTAGCAATCAAAAAAGTTTTAATAACTGTTTTGATTTGCGGCCAATATATGGTGTGAGACCTTCTGTAGGTTCTTTTCCTAGCTCTTTGTTTTTCATTAAACGCTGGGACTCTTTATTTGCGTCAACCACAATACCTTTTTCTGGTTTGTGTTTTAGTAGCTTAAGTATAAACGTCATATCAGCTTCAGCTAAAATAGAACTTTCACGATCGATTCTAGCACGAATATTTGTCTCAACTTTATCTGCTCCACTAAGTTTAAGTAGAGCCTTTTCTCCTTCTGTGAATTGATTACCCTTAAACTTAGATAATAAATTTGTGTTTTTTCTTTGAAAAACAGTATTTTTTGCTTGCTCTCTCGGAGAAGCAACGCCGGGCCTTTCTGCGCCTGGCTTAGGAGGGCGGAGTTTAAAATCTGGGGGTTTTGATAAAGGCGCACGTTTAATAACTGCAAATTCATCAGGAGCCTGACGCTCAAGACCAAAGGTTCTTTTAGCAGAATCTCCACAGGAAGCAAGTGGTAGGGTCAGAACAAAAGCAACCACAAAAAATTTCGAGAAGCTGTTCAATCTAATGAATCTGTTTAACTGATTTTTGTAAAATAAAAATTCCATTTTTAACTTACCTCAAGACTACTGATTTCGATTATCTTTATTATCATTAATCTGATCTCTTTTGAGTTGGTAAATATAAACTTTTATAAAGCAGAAGTAATGCGCCAATAACTATACAACTATCTGCCAAATTAAACGCCGGCCAATGAAACCCTAATAAGTGAAAATCTAAAAAGTCTATAACAGCACCAATTATTATACGATCAACCAGATTACTCAAAGCCCCGCCTAAAACCAAAACTAGACATATAACAACATAAACACTTTTTGTGCGGAACAACCAAATAAATAAAACTATAATTAAAGCTATCGCAACCAAAACAAGTATCCATCGACCTAATTCACTGCCGGTATTAAACAAACCAAAACTTATGCCCGTATTGTAAACAGGAACCAGATTGAAAAAACTGGTAACTTCTATCACCCTATATGGGTTAAAAATCATACCAATAATAATTTTCTTTGAAATTTGATCAATTATCACAATCAAAATAACTAATAAAAGCGCCCAGACACGCATCCTTTATATATCACCCTCATTATTTTCCGTCGCTAGCGCTTCAACTGCCTGAACACACCGCCCACATATATCTGGATGTCCATGTGTACCTACATCTATTAACACCTGCCAACATCTTACACATTTTACCCCTTCAGCTATTTTAGAAACAACACCAATATCTGGGGTTTCCTCCATTATAAAACTTTCAGCTAAAGGAGTACCCTCTATAAGACGACCAGACGAAGTTATTGATATTTCAGCTAAGTTAATCCCTTCCATGGCTAAAATGGATGAATTGTCGGCGTACACATCTATATCAGCTTCAAGGCTTGAGCCTATTCGCTTTTCTGATCTCTCCACCTCAAGTGCCCCGGTTATAACTCGGCGCAACCGTCTAATTTTATCCCATTTTAGAGCTAATTCATCATCTCTCCAATTTTTGTCGACTGATGGAAAAGTTATCAAATGTACACTTTTAGACAGATCATCTCCGTGCCTCGTAATCCAAGCCTCTTCAGCTGTAAAACACAAAATCGGTGCTAACCAGGCGCTTAAATAATCGAATAAAATATCTAGAGTGGTAAGACAAGAAAGACGTTTTTGTGAATTTATAGCATCACAATACAAACAATCTTTTCTAATGTCGAAATAAAAAGCAGACAAATCGACAGCGCAGAAATTATGCAAAACAGTCCACATATTGTGAAAATCAAAATCATCGATACATTTACGTATTGTTCCATCCAGCTCCCATATCCTATGTAAAACCCAACGCTCAAGTTCAGGCATCTCCTGCACAGAAATGATCTGACTATTTTTAAATTCGTTCAGGTTTCCTAATAAAAATCTCAGTGTATTGCGAACACGACGATATAAGTCAGACTGATGCTTTAGGATTTCAGGCCCTATACGTAAGTCTTCTGAATAATCGGAGCTTACTACCCAAATTCTCAATATATCTGCCCCCAGTTGCTCGATCACACTTTGGGGTGCAACAACATTTCCAAGAGATTTTGACATTTTTCTTCCATCCTCAGCCATAACAAACCCATGGGTAAGTACGGCGTCATATGGTGCTCGCCCGCGTGTGCCTGCAGACTCTAATAAAGAAGAGTGAAACCAGCCCCTATGTTGGTCTGATCCTTCCAAATATAGAGAAGCTGGCCACTCTAATTCTGGTCTATCCTCAAGGACGAAACTGTGAGTTGATCCAGATTCGAACCAAACCTCCACTATATCCGATACTTGATCATAGTCCTGCTCATTATAGTCATCACCAAGAAACCTTTTGGAAGGACTTGAAAACCAAGCATCTCCTCCCTCTAATTCGAATGCCTCTGCTATCCTATCAAAAACTTTTTGATCCTTGAGAATTTCACCCGTCTTTCTTTCAACAAATACTGTGATAGGAACACCCCAAGCACGTTGACGAGAAATGCACCAATCAGGTCTGGTTTCAATCATTGATCTTAAACGTGTTCTTCCCGCACTAGGCACAAATCTGGTTTCGTCAATCGCCGTAAGTGCCTTTTCACGCAGCTCGTTCGTCTCCATGGAAATGAACCATTGAGCTGTATTACGAAATATCAGAGGTGATTTAGAGCGCCATGAATGAGGGTAAGAATGTCTGAGGCTTCCTTTAGCCAAGAGGTGTCCAACTTTTGAAAGCTCTTTAATTACTCCACCATTAGCGTTCCCAAACTTACCGTCCTGATTAATTACCTGCATGCCGCCGAAAATTGGTACATGGTCATAGTATTGACCATTTTCATCAACCATATCAGGCACCGGAATTGCATTATCTAGACAAAGATAATAATCATCTTCTCCATGGCTGGGTGCCATATGCACAAAACCAGTGCCCGTTTCAGTTGTAACAAAGCTTCCCTGAAATAAGTCTACATCGTAATCAAAATCCTTACCTCTCAGAGGATGTGCGCATGACGTGCCAGACAGTTCCCTACCTCGAAATCGGGTTATTTCAGATATTTTTTCTATCCCACATTCAGATTTGAATGAATCCATTAATTCTATACAGACCACCAGACGATCACCAACTTGAGAGACAGCCCCTTCACTTATCTCATCCACGTTTATCACTGCATATTCAATATTCTCTCCATATGCGATTGCTCGATTCCCAGGTATAGTCCAGGGAGTAGTAGTCCAAATAACAATTCCAGAGTCTTTAAGTTCCTCAATACTAGATTTAGTTACAGGAAAGCGGAGATAAATCGTTGGTGACTTGTGTTCCTCATATTCCACCTCAGCATCCGCCAAGGCAGTTTTTTCTGCCACAGACCATAAGACCGGCCTTGTGCCTCGATATAAGCCCCCGTTCATAGCAAATTTACTTATTTCACGAGCGATCTGTGCTTCAGCTTTAAAATTCATAGTGGTATAGGGGTTTTTCCAGTTTCCTATGACACCTAATCTCTGAAACTCTTTTGCTTGCTCTTCAACCCATCTTTGCGCAAAATCTCTACATTCCTGACGAAATTCTATAACTGGAACTTCATCTTTATTCCTGCCAGCCGCCCGATATTCTTCTTCAACCTTCCATTCGATAGGTAATCCATGACAATCCCATCCAGGTACGTAGTTTGCATCTTTTCCGATCATCTGCTGCGAACGGTTAATTACATCCTTTAGAATTTTATTAAGTGCATGCCCTATATGAAGGTTTCCATTAGCGTACGGAGGCCCATCATGAAGAATAAACTTCTCTCTACCCAATGAATCTTCACGTTGTTTGTCAAACAGATCTATTTTTGACCATCGTTCAAGCAACTCTGGTTCTTTTTTCGGCAGGCCTGCCCTCATTGGAAATTTAGTCGACGGAAGAAAAATCGTATCTTTGTAATCAGTTGCCATCAGCTGTCCTTAAAATCGAGTGCCGCCTAAAAAGCCAATAGTGTTTGATAAACTAATCAAAACTTTAGAAAGGCAACCCCCAAGTATCATTTTTTTAAATAATAATTTAAATCTCTATTCATTTTTATTAAGTGATTTGTTTTCAAGGCTTTTTCTAGCTGTCTCGCAGTCTAGTTTTATTTGATCTTTCAGAGCCTCAAAATTTTCGAACTTGCGCTCTGGCCTTAAATGTTCGACTAGTGCGACCCGCAAATTCTTGCCATATAAATCTTCCTCAAAATCAAACAAATGTGTTTCAAGTAGCAGCCTAGTTCCTTCTACAGTTGGTCGATCACCAAAATTTGCAACTCCATTTAACCATTTTGTCTTTCCATCACTTAAAACACCCGCACGAACTGAATAGACACCCTTAGCCGGTTCAACATATTCACTAGACTCAATATTTGCTGTTGGAAAACCAATAGTTCGCCCTCTTTGATCTCCTTTTATGACCCTTCCCTCAATTTCCCACGTGCGTCCCAACTGCATAGCAACTTCCTGCATCTTGCCCTCAGACACATACTGACGAATAACCGAAGAAGAAAATAGCTCTCCATTACTGTCTTTGGCTGGCTCAACAATCGTAACCCCAAAGCCAAACTCCAGACTTGTTTTCTTGAGAACCAAAGGATTACCAGAACGGTTGTTCCCAAATGCAAAATCGTGGCCGACAATTACATGGGAAACCTCGAGGTCTCGTATTAATATATCTTGAATGAATTCCCGTGCCGATAATTTGGCTAAATTATTATTAAATTTACAAACTATTAAATTATCAACTCCTAAGTCGGAGACAGCTCTCGTTTTGGCCCGAAATGGGGTCAGTCTAAAAGGCTTTTCATTCGGACGGAAAAAGCGACGTGGATGAGGTCGAAAAGTTAAGACATTAAATGGCTTACCAATCTGTTGAGAAACTGAACGGGCTTCTGAAATAACTAATTGGTGACCCTTGTGTAAACCATCGAAGTTTCCAATGGCCACCACGCCACCCTTAGCATGATCAATAACGCTTGAATTATGTCTAATTAAATGCATAACCGCGGGATTTACCTGTGGTGTTCAGCGATATCAAGTGAAACATTCAACAAATTCATAAAAAATCACCTAAATTTCAACTTTAACTTGAGTAAGCCATTCATAATCATAACATTAATTTGATTTTGATTTTGGTCCAGAAATAGGGTTAATCGGAGTAGTTACTTCAAGGCCAACTATTTCTTCAAGTTTCGCAGCAAATGATAGTAATTGTGCTTCTCCACGTGGTTTTCCTACTAGCTGCAAGCCAACTGGAAGACCGGAGTCCGTAAAACCACATGGAACTGATATCGCGGGTAAAGATGCCAAAGTAGCTAGATACGAAACGTAAACCCATTCAATATAATTGTTAAATTTGTGATCTCCCAGACGATCCAAATAACGGTTGTTAACATCAAAAGGAGGTACAATCGCACTAGGCAAGGCCAATAAATCATACTGTTCAAACCAAGAAATAACGCGTCTATAGAGCTCACCTTGCGCTACCCAAGCTTTGCCAACGTCTCCAACGGATTGATTCATGCCCTTTTCAATATTCCATATCATCTCTGGTTTAAGAAATTCTCGATGTTTCTCTATAAGGGGGGCTCTTAGCCCAACAAATAATGCAGCTCGGAGGACTTGAAAAATATCAATAATGCCAGAGCAATCAGGAGAGGATTCTTCAACTATTGATCCTTCGTCTTCAAACTTTTGAACTGCACCAGAGCAGATTGTGGCCACTTCGTGATCCACCGGACCAATTCCTAAATCAGCCGTAAAACCAATTTTTACCGGAGCTTGCGGCCTGTCAGAAAATTCCTGAAATGAATATAGCGGACGTTCAAGTGAAATAGGGTCCTCGCATCGCCTCCCTACTTCTGCATCCAACATTAGAGCCACATCACCAACTGTTCTTCCCATGGGGCCATCTACCGATAGCATTTGGAAGGGGTTTCGGCTGGGGCCATGAGACACCCGTCCAGGGCTGGGTCTCATTCCAACTACTGAGCAGAAGCTGGCCGGGGTGCGCAAAGAACCACCCAGATCCGAGCCCGTTGCTAACCACGCCATCCCTGTAGCCAATGCAACTGCTGATCCACCCGAAGACCCCCCACAAGTAAGGTCAGTGTTCCAAGGATTAAGGGTTTTACCAAACACTTCATTAAATGTATTTGCTCCTGCGCCAAACTCAGGTGTGTTTGACTTTCCAATAATCACTGCACCACTTCGGCGTAGATTGGACACAGATATTTCATCGCTTTCAGGAATATGATCAGAGAAGATATTGGATCCATACGTCGTTAGAACACCCTCAACTTCGTTTAGATCCTTAACTACTATCGGTAGACCTGCTAACCACCCAGCACCCACTTCATCCGGCTTAGTCAAGGTCCTGCACTGCTCGTATGCCTTATCTAGACATAATGTAGGTAGGGCATTCACCTGATCATTTATGTTATCTATACGCGTTGCTACTGAGTCCACCATTTCGGATGGAGTAACTTCTCCCACTTTAAGTAGTTGTACAGCTTTTTGAGCGGTAAGATTTGTGAGCTCTAGGTCTCCAGGCATTTATTGACTCCTAAAATTGTGCCTTTTTGAGGTAAATCTGTTTTTTAGTTTTCTATAGGCACACGTTTTAGGAAGGGCTCTATTATGACCTCGTTGAAAATCCCACCTTTTGTATATGGGTCTTCAAAGTGTATAGCTTCAGCAGCTGCACGATCCGGTACATCCACAACCAACAAATTGCCTATAACATCCCTAATTCCCTTTTCGTTATATACAAAATTAGATTCGTTAATACCCTCTTTAACCAGACCTCCACCAAAAACTATAAATGACATAAACGCTTTCTGATACTCGACGTGTTTTGACAATAGTCGCGCTCTCTCATCAGCCATACCTTCTTTGTCTTTTCGGGCTATCACATAAAGCATATTGTATTACTTCCCTAACTGTTTGACACGGGGCTACTAAGTTTACCGATACCTTCTATCTCTACTTCCACCAAATCTCCTGGCTTCATATAAACTGGGGGAGTTCGACCAGCCCCAACGCCGGGAGGTGATCCTGTAGTGACAATATCACCAGGACTAAAACGGTACCACTTCGAAAAATAACTTATTATTTGTGGAAGGTTGAAAATTAAATCGTCAGTTCTTGATGACTGCATCACTTCCCCATTTAAGGTGAGTGTTAACTGCAAATTATGTGGATCGGCGATTTCATCTTTCGTGACTATAACAGGTCCACATGGACAAAAGGTAGGCAATTGTTTGCCAAGAAGGTTACGATCCCAGGCGCTTATTGCTTCAAAAGGCTTTTCTGCCTTAAATACTGGAGCCACCCAATCACGAGCTGAAACATCATTAGCAATAGTATAACCAGCAACATAGTCCATTGCATCGCTCTCAGGGACATTATGACAATGCCGACCAAATACAAGACAAAGCTCTCCCTCAAAATCAATCATATCTGGGCATTGCGGTGGCACCAAAATCGGCTTTCCTGAACCGTTTAATGCGGGATGAGTCATAAGAAAGGCCGGAGGATGAGGTAATGCAGGAGCATTCTGCATTTCTTCCAAGTGAGCATGATAGTTCATGCCAACTGACAGTATAATTGTGGGATCAGGAACAGGGGGCAGGAATGAAGCTTTTTGCCATGATATTAGAATTTCCGAGCTAACAAGCGAAGTCTGTTCATCATTTTGCATGCCTTCTACCATTTCAACGCACTTCTGTATATCAGCCAGAACCTTGGACCCTCCAGCAAGCAAGTTTTTCATACCAGAAGGAATGTTGGTAGCTATTGGAAAAACTTCTTTCAAGGCTTCCAGATCCAGCAAATGATCGGAACTTAATAAAACTGCTGTATGTACAGAATTATCAGACTTTTCAATAGTAGCTAATTTCATAATATCACCTTATAAAACGTCCTATTCTAGAGGTTCAAACACAAATCTTACGATAATTGTGATTTCTAATAATTATTTACGCAATTAATTTTTGGATATAGTATTATTACCCGCTGAAAAGTTTTGGAAAAAAGTTTATTATAAATAATATTAGATTATTCTAAAAGTGCGAGTATTAGAAAATAGACTTAAATAAATTTTTTTCATACCATGATTGGCCGTTGTTATTGACTTAAGAAAATTTTCAATAGAAGGAGTGGACGAAATGTCAGATTCTCGATCTGATCCTAGAACAGGCACATTAAAACTCAATTTTTTATCACATGGAACAATTGAGTCTACAGACACTGAGAAAAGTAGAAAATTTTATGAAGACTTTCTCGGCCTTGATGTGATCCGCACAAGCCCTATCTCATTGCTTTTGAGACTTGGAGGAACTAATGCATTAGCTTGCGTAGAGGTTAAGGAAAAAGCTGAAATGCCCATGTTAAACCACAATGGTCTCGATGTATTAACAAAAGCTGATGTTGATGAGGCCCATACTATGGCAGAAGCGCAATCAGAAAAATGGGGAATAAAAAAATTAACCCGTCCTCTGGAACAACATGGCACTTATGCGTTCTTCATCTGCGATCCAGACGATAACTGGTGGGAAATCTTGACTAATCCGGAAGGCGGTTATTCCTGGATGTTCGATCGAGGAGAGCAATCAGGAAGGGGACATTTAGATAAAGATTTCGAGAGACCTGAGGAAACTCTTTAAGACATAAGATAAAAGCCTAAACTCTTTTGTACTTGTCTCGCTTTACTCCCTCAAGGTTCTTTCCCTCCATACGGATCAATCGTGTGTCGCTTTCTCGTTTTGGTGAATGTAAGTCGCCAATGTTATAGGCTACGGCCATACCAGGACTTAGAATGTAATTCTTTTTTGGTGAAGCAAGCCCCATCTCATCATCAGTTTGACCCTTAACTTTATCATACTCAGTCATCTCTGTTTTGCCCGCCGCTTGTCCATAGATTGCCCAAGACGGCCCATGGTCATGGGGAGGCGAGTTACTGGCTCCCTTATAAACATGAGCTAAAATGCAAAATCCGAGTTCCTTATCTTCATATAAAATTTTTCGAATCTCATTATTTTCAGGGCCAAGGTAAATAGAAACAAAGTTTTCATCGGATAGAAGTGGTTCAAGGTTTGAACGAACTTCCTCTATTCCACTTGGCCCAGAGTCGGCTTTTAGAATTTGATGACATTTAGCTGCAAACGCTTCTAGTTTCTCTTCCATTCTTGTACTTCTCCTATAAATATCCGATAAAAGTAATGACAAATAGAGCACAATATAAGTTGATCCAATGGCAAATCATCATAAAGGCCTATAACGTATGTAAAATACTGTTATTAAAAATTTTCTAACTCTATTTCCCAATTATTATCTTTTATTCTATCACTTAGTTTTCTCAAGAAAGCTGCAGAGTAAGCTCCATCAAAGGCTCTGTGATCGAATGATTGAGCAAGAATACCAATTGGACGAATAGCTATAGAATCGCCACTTTCACCTGTAATAACTACTGGTTTTTTTGTAACACCATCCATTGATAAAATTGCAACCTGTGGCTGATTTATTATTGGAGCAGTGATTAAAGTACCAAATGGACCAGAGTTGGATATCGTATAGGTTCCGCCAGTCATGTCCTCTGGTAAGAGTTTTTTCTGTCTGGCCCTGCTGGATAAATCGTTAATTTCTTTAGCTAGTTCGATAAGTGATTTAGACGCTGCATTTTTAATTACTGGGACTAGAAGCCCTTCAAAATCAAGATCAACGGCAATTCCAATATTTATTTTATCATAAACAATCAGACTGTTTTCTTTAACTTCAGCATTAATTCTTGGGAATTCTTTTAGAGTTTCACAAATTGCTCGAACAATAAAAGGCAAATAAGTTAATGAAAATCCATTTTTTGATTTCCATTCTTCCTGTATAGAGGATCGAATAGCATCAATTTTATAAAAATCTGCTTCAACTGCCTGCAGAACATGTGGGCTTAGCTGTTTGGAAAGAACCATATGATCTGCAGTTATTTTACGAATGTTATCGAATGGAATTGTAGACTGGTCATCGCTAGAATCATTTGACCGAGATTCATCAACAAGCTTATTTTGTTCTACGTACTCTACTACGTCATCACGCGTGATGCGGCCTCCCCGCCCAGTCCCTTTAATCAAGTCAGCATCTAGTCCATGTTCCGATAGAAGCCTGCGAACCACAGGAGAAAGAGGTTTTCCCTTCGAATCTCTGTTACCAATTTTATTTTTTGATGAAATGTCGGCTTTTAAACCGATATTCAATGGCTCTAACTCTTTATCATTTGTATCTGATGATTTACTCACCTCTTTTAGATTTTCTTCTTTGCCATCGTTTATAATGGCGATTGTTTCACCCACAGAAACGGTTTCACCCTCATTAACAAGAATTTCAACTAACTGACCATCAACCATGGATGGAATTTCCATTTCCACTTTGTCGGTAGTCACATCAAAAAGGTTCTCTCCCGCCGAAACTTTATCTCCAACTTTTTTATGCCAGACAGATACGGTACCTTCTTCGACTGTTTCACCCAGCTGAGGCATTATTATATTCATATTTATCCTATAAATAAGTCTAGACTGTTTGATTAACCATTTTTAGCTTCAGCTCATCGACTTTCTAATTTCTTCATAAATGCGATCCACAGATGGTATCATCATATCCTCTAAATGATCAGCTGATGCGAGAGGTATATGGGGAGAAGTAATCCGAATAATTGGGCCATCAAGGTCAAAGAACAGTTCTTCGGCAACAATGGAACTTAATTCAGCTCCCCAACCACATAGTCTTGGATTCTCCTCAACTGTTATCATACGACCTGTACGAGACACCTCTGATAGAATGGTGCTGGTATCTAAAGGTACAAGTGATCTTACATCTACGACTGTCGCCGAAATCCCATCAATTTCCTGAAGTCTCTCTGCCGCTTCTAATGCACGAGGAACCATAAGAGCAAGGGCAACTATTGTCACATCACTGCCTTGTCTAATAACCTTTGACTTTCCTAATTCTTCAATATGTTCTCCATCAGGAACAGTGCCTTTTACTGCATAAAGAGATTTTTGTTCAAAAAATAAAACAGGATTATCATCTCTAATCGCCGCAGCTAACAAACCTTTAACATCTGCAGGAGAGGAAGGAGCAACCACTTTAATCCCTGGAATAGCCATTGCCCAATTTTCAACAGACTGAGAGTGTTGTGCCCCAAAACGAGAACCACCTCCGTTAGCAGTTCTAACAACTAATGGGACAGAAATTTGACCATTGGTCATATATCTTGCTTTTGCCATCTGATTTGCGACTATATCCCAACAAACAGCGAGAAAATCAGAAAACATTATTTCCGCAATAGGCCTTAATCCAGTCATGGCCGCTCCCATAGCAGCCCCAAGTATTGCCTGTTCAGATATTGGCGTATCCCTTACACGAATAGGACCAAACTCATCAAGTAATCCAACAGTAGTTTTAAAAACCCCTCCTGCAGCAGCAATATCCTCGCCAAGAAACACTACGCTTTCGTCTCGTTTCATTTCTTGCCTAATACCATCAGCAACGGCTTCTCTATATGTTAATTCCGCCATGTTGAACTCCCATCAGCCCATACTTCTGTGGCCATGACTTCTTCGGTCGGAGGTGGAGATGATTTCGCAATTTCAGTAGCCTCATCAACACGTTTGATTACTTCTTCTTCCATTTCTACAACTTCATCTTCAGCTAAGCCAAATTCTAACAGACGATTTCGATACATGGGAAGAGGATCACGTTTCAACCAGGATTCGAGTTCTCCATCAGGTCTGTAATCTCCGGGATCAGCTCGGGAATGACCACTATGTCTATATGTCTTGGCCTCTATCAAGGAAGGGCCTTCTCCTTCCCTCGCCTTTTCCAAAGCTGCCATAGCATGACGGTAAACCTCGTCTGCATCATTTCCATCTACTATTATCGATTCTAAACCATAAGCGCTTGCCCGATCAGCAGCGGGGTTCTCAACTGCCGTTACTTCGCTTATGGGAGTGTATTCCATATAAAGGTTATTCTCACAAACAAATATGACCGGTAATTTCCATACCTGGGCCATATTAAGCGCCTCATGAAAAGCACCAATATTTGTTGTTCCATCACCAAAAAAACAAACGGTAACCTGATCAGACTTTCTATACTGCGCTGACCAAGCCGCCCCAATTGCAATTGGCAAATGTGCTCCAATTATAGCATAAGAGCCCATTGCTCCATGTTCGACACTCGTAAGGTGCATTGACCCGCCCTTACCACCAAGAAGCCCACATTGTCGGCCCATAAGCTCTCCAAGAACGCCCGTCATCGAAGCGCCTCTTACCAATGTATGATTATGGCCCCTATAGGTACAGAATGTGTAATCACCTTCTTTCATAGCACCGCCAAACCCAGCAGCAATAGCCTCTTGGCCTAAACCCAAATGGCTGGTTCCTTTAATTAGATTTTGTAAAAACAGATCATAAGCTTTTTGCTCGACATGCCTGCATTCCAGCTGAAGACGGAACAATTCTCTTCTAACGTCTTCACCAATATCATCGTTCGAAACATAGTTTTTAAGTGATTTTTTTTCTGGCTCTTTTGCCAAAGCATCCTCCTTAATCCCTGTTCACTATTAATCATTTAGCTCAAGTGAGTATTCCAGGAAACTTAGAAAGTTTATTCTTCTAGTTAAGTATCTCTATTTAATAGTAATTCATATCAATATTTGTGAGATATCGGTAATTCTTCAGCAGGAAATAGTGTTATTAGCCTACAGCCTTTATCAGTCACAATAACCTCTTCCTCAATTCTTGCAGCCGACATACCATCGCTTGCAGGACAGAATGTTTCTAAAGCAAAGACCATTCCCTCTTTAATTTCAAGCGGATGATCAAATGATACTAATCGACTAATAACTGGCCTCTCATGTAAGTTGAGTCCAAGACCATGTCCAAACTGAAGACCAAAGGCCTCCATTTCATTAGCAAATCCAAAATCTTCTGCTTTAGGCCACACGGCAGCTATCTGATCAGTGGTTGTTCCCGGCTTCACCAGTTCTATAGCTGCATCAATCCACTCTCTTGCTTGCTTATAGGCATCTTCCTGAGCATCAGTAGCCCGACCAATATTGAAAGTTCGATAATAGCAAGTTCTATAACCATTGAAGGATTGAATAATGTCAAAAAATGCCTGATCGCCAGGTCTGAAGATTCGATCGGTAAAATTATGAGGATGAGGAGAACATCTCTCTCCAGATATAGCATTTATGGCCTCAACATCATCAGAGCCCAGCTCATATAATTTTTTATTGGCTAGAGCTACAATATCAGACTCACGAATCCCTGGTTTCAATTCTTCCATTATCATATGATAAGTGCCATCAACCATCGCGGCAGCCTGATTTAATAAGATTAGTTCATCCTGGCTCTTAACCTCTCTAGCATCCAGCATCATTTGTTGACCGTCCAGAACGGTAATTCCTACGCGTTCGAGTTCCATTTGCATGGGAGGCTCAATATAGTCAACACCTACGGGCTGATCAGCCACACCTTCCTCAATTAGGATTTCTTTTATTTCTTCAGCATGCCCCCGCATCAAGCCGGCAGAAGGAGGAACCATACCTCTCATCCCCAGAAGACCTGCCCTACAGTGGTCCGGTTTGAGCCATGGCGCGTAAAGCCTGTGATGTAAAGCTGCAGATCCAAAGTCCCAAACATATGGATCTCCGTTACCTGTCAATAGGGAGAACCGAGTAAGCTTATCTCTCGACCATTCACCTATCACGGTACTAGTCATGTACCGTATGTTATTGTTATCAAAACATAACATTGACCCCAGATCGGTTGCCGCAAGAGCAGCTCGAAGACGCGATAATCTATAATTATGTAAACGAGAAAAATTTACTCGCTCTTCAAAATCAACATTTCTTTGTCCAGGTGCCGGAACCGCTTTGTCCCATATATGTCCAGGGTCTATATCATCAAGTTTTAGTATACCTGAATCACTTTTATTTTCCGCCATATTTTCCCTCTCCTCTATCACCAGACAAACACATTATGTTTACTTATAGGTCTTCGCATTTTAAGAGTTCAACTGCCATTATAAGCTTTTCAGCCTTGGATCAGCATGTCAATTCAAAATAGCCAAGAATTTAGTATCTTGCTTAGATAAATTGATAATATTGTAGTGTTGCCAGCGGTCAATGACATCTCTAGGGTCGACAATCGGAAATTATTAAAATACTGGGGGGTTGGAGAGCCTTTCATGACAAAAGAGAATGTTAAACTAAACAGAAACAAGCGATCCATCATTGCTAATGGAGCGGCGATTTTAAGTAATGCGGTGGGTGTTACTCTAGGTCCAGCAGGATCAAACGTTCTGGTTGAAAGAGAATTGGGGCCTCCACAAGTTACTAATGATGGTAGCGTAATTGCCTCACAGATTGAGTTCTCTAACAATTATGAAAGCATCGGCGCTCGCCTGCTACGAGAAGTAGCCCGAGAAACGGGTTCTGTCGCAAGAGATGGCACAACAACTGCTGTTTTGTTAGCAAACTCAATTTTTTCTGAAGGTCTTCGTGCCGTTGAAGCAGGTTTGGATCCTATAGGAATAAAGCGCGGAATAGACATGGCTGTTTCAAAATCATTGAAGCACATCTCAGCCTCAGCCCAGCCAGTCAATAAAAACAGCCAAGTTACAGAAATTGCCATAACAGCAAGCAATAATGACTCAAAAATAGGAAAAGCTATCGCAAAAGCATATTCAAAAACGGGAGAATTCGGTGAAATTTTTGTTAAGTCAGGCAACTCGGTAAAAGATCAAATAGAAATTAATAATGGGATGTGGTTCGATAGAGGATATATATCACGGGCTTTTGTCACTAATGAATCAGATCTAAGCGCCGAACTACGAAATCCATTGATCCTTCTATACGGAAAAAAAATTAAAACTCTAGAAGGCTTTATTCCTTTTCTTGACGCAGCGATAGAGAAAAAACGTCCTCTTCTTATTATAGCCGAAGACATTGAACAGGAAGTACTAGCAACACTTGTGATTAATCGAGAAAAAGGGGGCTTAAAAGTTGTAGCTGTTAAATCGCCAGGGTTCTCTGAACGCAGGAGAGAAATGCTGGATGACATCGCGATTATAACCGGCGCCAAAGTCATTTCAGGTGAGCCAGGTCTGGATCTAATGAATTCAAGCCCAGATCAAATGGGGACTGCCGGCACTGTGAGAATCACAGCCAGTAAAACAATAATTATTGAAGGAGGCGGTTCCCTCAAAAATATTAACAATAGATGCAAACTATTATCTAATTATCTTGAAAAATCTGACTCTATAGAGGAAAGGGAATTTTTCAGTCGAAGAATTGCAAAACTTAAGAGCTCTATAGTCAATATAAATGTTGGCGGCTTCACCGAACAGGAGATTACTGAAAGAACAGAGCGATACAACAAAGCACTTATGGCAGTTGCTCAAGCAAAAACAAAAGGATTTGTAGTCGGTGGAGGGGTTATATACTTGCGCGCCTCTTCATTACTTGGGTCTTTAAAAGGCGAAGATTGTGAAGAGCAGATAGGTATTAACATTGTGAGACGGGCCCTTCTAAAACCTTGTTGTCAAATTCTGGAAAATGCCGGAGCAGACATTAGCCAGTCCATGAACTTTATCTCAAGCCACTCCAATCACAATCTGGGAATGGACGTTAGATCATTGAGTTATGTTGATATGATAGAAAAAGGAATTATTGATTCTGCCGGAGTCCTCAGCACTGCTCTCTCTAAAGCTTCATCGATTGCAGGCTCTCTAATAACCAGTATGGCGATTGTTCCTGAAAAGAAAATTAAGACGTTTCCGCGTCATCCGTTTGCATGCAAATGCTCCGATCATGATCATCATCATTACCCGGGAGACCCTTATCATGCTCATCACCACGCACACCCCAACACCCCGACTCATAACCACTAGTTAAACAGCAAAAAACTACTTTTTTTATTCTTTTTCCAAGAATCTACAAACCCAATTGTAGATCAAGTCCAAAGAGAAAATGCCCTAAACCGGGGATAGGATATGAATAGTACGATCTGCTATAAGGTCTTTTGATTTTCCAGCATAAGCCAACATATGTTCTGAGGAAGCGTGTGCCCTCAGAGCTTCCATGCTTTCCCATTCCTCAACTACAACAAATGTATCATCACCAAATTTAGTCTGTATTGAACCACCATCCTCAGTATCAATAACAGGCTGGTATTGAATGCATCCATCTTCGGCAAGAACGAGGGGTACGTTATCAAGAAAAAGTTTTAATAAATCCTGACGTAACCCCGTCTTGGCTTTAATTACAGCTACGATATGAACTGATTGCATTAAAATTCTCCCAGTAATCTCTATCTACAAGTGTTTTTATAAACCCTTTCGGATACACTAGTCATATAGACAGAAAAAAGGAATTAGTATGAATGACCAAGATGTAAAAAAGTTTCAGGTAGTGTTTGATTGTGATGCTCGTGCTGTAGGTAAAATGCGCTGTGAGATGGAAGAACGGTTCACCCACCGTGAAAAACTT
>JAKUPN010000030.1 GCA_022449545.1 Alphaproteobacteria bacterium
TCTTCTCTCCTCAGCTGGCACTATTAAGGAACAAGACAAAATATTTCTTCCAATGGGTGACGGAAAGCCTGGCATGATTGATACCAGAGATGTTGGCAAAGTTCTTGCAAAAGTTCTAACGGAAGAGAGTCATGCATCGAAGAACTATTCTATTACCGGGCCTGAAATATTATCTTTCCATGACGTTGCTGAAAAATTTTCAACTGTACTGGGAAGAAAGATCGATTATGTTGATATGCCTATGGCTGCCTATAAAGACATTCTATCTAAGTTTTTAACAAATCAGTGGCATCTTGATTCAGTAATAGATCTCTTTCAAGGTATTGTTGAGGGTGGAATTGAGGACAAAACTGACACCTATAGTGAGCTAATGGGGCAACAACCAACATCACTAGAAGAATATATTACTGAACATAAATTTATTTTTAATGGCTAGCAAATATGTCTCGATAGAATAGTCATGGAACAAAATCAAACTGGTAGATGTCAATGCGGGATAATTTCTTATTCTTTTCCAAAGGAAAAAGTTATTTCAGCTCATCATTGTCATTGCAAAGATTGCCAACGTACAACTGGATCGGGCAAAGCAACCATTTTATTTTTACCTAAAAAGTATCTCGATCTTGAAGGTGAACTAAAATACTTCGAAAGCAAGGGCTCATCAGGCTCTCATATAAGAAGGGGTTTTTGTCAAAGTTGTGGATCAGGCGTCTTAAGCTATGCAAAAGAACTATCTCATATTGTTTATATTAAAACTGGAACTCTTGATGACTCTAGCTGGGTTGAAATAGATTCTAATTTCTTTACAGATTCAGCTCATAACTGGAACAAACCAGATGAATCAATTAAGAGCTTTAAAGGCAACCCCAATATCATTTCAAACATCAAAACACTTCTAAAGTCATTCTAGTAAATTAGATAGAGTTCTTTATTGCTTCAATAATACTCATAGTACTATCGAGGTCTACTCCCAAAATACCGCCATCAGCATTTGGCCATGTTGAGAATATAGTAATTACAACTCCTGAATTTGGCGAAATATAGATAAACTGCCCATGAACTCCTCTTGCCAACAGAGATCCTTCTCCGTCTCCTATTCCCCAAATAAATGAGCGATAATAAGGATTAATACTTTGATCGCCTAAGCTCTCAATAGAGTTATCACCTGGCTGATTAGACATGTCTTTTATCCAATTTTCAGGAATCACCTGGATCTCTCCCACCTTCCCTTTATTCAAAATGAGCTGTCCAATTTTAGCTGTGTCCCTAAGTGATGCGAACATACCTCCGCTTGCAAGTGTAAAGCCAGATACATCAACAGTAATGCCTGCATTGTTTTCAGCGCCTATAGGCTTCCATAACCTGTCACTTACTATGTCTGCATATCTCTTTCCAGTGGCAGATTCTAAAACCCATGCCATAACATCCGTGGTGCCTGATTTGTAGATAAACTTACCTCTTCTAGAATTATCTTTTCCCACAGCAGGCAAAAATTTATAATTACCTATCACCTCAGTATCAATACACATAGGTCCTGTTAAAAGTCCATCAGCACAATCTTGTCTTCTAACTGTGCTTTCCGGAGAGTCATAATCCTCTACCCAACTGGAAGAATCACGCATATCCAATATTTCTCTTAAGGTGTTATTGCCCCACCCACTATTTGCCAACTCTGGAACATAGTCAGAAACAGTTTTACCAAGGTTAATTAAACCATCAGCCTCCACCGAAGCGGTCGTGAGTCCTGCAATTGTTTTACTAACAGACCACATAAGATGCGTACGATCTGGCTTTAGAGTTCCGCTATAAAGTTCGGCCATAGCTGTGCCATTTTTGATTATTAAGATTCCATCAATAAATTGATCCTCCATAAGAGAAGAAAGTAAAACCGTTCGGCCATCAAGATTAATTTGCAAATCATTTTTGGCTTCTTTTATGCCAGGTATTGGTTGGACAAAACCGCTATTATTTGTGATGGTCTTGGTCGGTAATATCTCAGTTATATGTGTATATGCCCATCTGTTTAGAGGCCCGAATTGCCATGTCTCTCCAGTTACCCCTGGAGGTCTCTGATCAGAGATCTCTGATGCATTAGCATTTACAAATATGATGGTTGAAACAACTAAAAGAAAGAGTTTCATCAAAGCCTCCCGAAGTAGTCAAGGACTACTAATATACTAGTTTGAATGTATTAACGATATATAAGGTGGGCAATAGCAGTAATTATGGGTAGGGTAATTGCTGTCCTTAACACGAAAATGAAGAATAATTCTCCGATTTGTAAGGGTATTTTTGATTTGAGAATTAACGTCCCAACCTCAGTCATATATATTATTTGAGTAATAGAAACACAAGCAATAATAAAACGAGTCATCTCACTCTCAATGCTTTTGCCAATTACAGCCGGCAGGTATAAGTCAGCAAAACCAACTAAAAATGCAGGTGCAGCTAACTGCGCTTCTGGTATTTGCATTAACTCAAGGAGAGGCACTAAAGGTTTTGTGATAATTTCAAAGAAAGGAGTAAACTCTGCCAGCATCAAAACTATGGTGCCTATGGCTACAACAGATGGAAGCAGTGAGAACCATATATCCATGAGGTTTATAAGAGCATCCTTTAATAAAAATCTAAGTTTTGGTGCTGTTTTTGCTTTATTGACCCCTTGAATAAGCGCCCATCTAAAAATACCTACTCCTTCTTCGGGAGTATCGGCAAAATTGTCTTTTTCGGATAAATAAAAGTCTTTTTTGCTTGCAAGAGGCCACAATCTAGGAATTATTAGTGCGGCAACCATCCCAGCGAATAAAACAGAAAGATAAAACTCAAAAAACATGTGATCAATTTCAATTACTTTTGTGACTAAAACGCAAAAAGCTATTGAAGCAATAGAAAAGTTAGTCGTAATTATTGCTGCCTCACGCCCACTATAATTACCTTTCTCCTGTTGTTTTATAGTGATCAAGACTCCTACAGAACCGCTTCCTAACCAGGATGCGAGAGAGTCAATGCTGGCTCTACCTGGAAGACGAAAAGCTAATAAAAATGGTTTCTTTAATAGCGTTCCCATAAATTCTGCTACGCCAAAATCGATAAGAAATGGCAGCAGAAGACAAGCAACCAAAAAGAATATAACTAAAGAGCTAGCTAATTCAAAAAGAACAGTTCCACCGGTTAATGGGCTTATTATCCA
>JAKUPN010000031.1 GCA_022449545.1 Alphaproteobacteria bacterium
ATCCGATGCAGCGAAGAAAAATACTGTTAAAGGTTATTTAATTGATCTTAAAGAAAACAGAACACGTGCTCAGATGTTGGTGGAAAATATTCAAAAACATAGAATACTTGCATATGAACTGAAAAAATCAATTAATGTTAATAAGATGAAATATTTTCCTGGAGCAGCGATTTTACTACCATCAGATCAACCCCAGACTCGCTTTTTAAAGGGGGTAATGGAAAAGGTAACCACTTTTGAAGATTCGCTATTTTATGACGTTTCTGCTTGGACCTTGCCTTTAGCATATGGCGTTAAAACGTATGAGTTAAAACAAAATCCTCTGGCCTATATGGGATCAAAATTAGAACGAATTGAACTAGATGGTGGTCAGCTTGTAGGAGGAAGGGCTAAATCTGCTTATCTAATGAAGTGGAATCGTTATTACTCTCCTAAAAGTTTATACACAATCCTTAAGGCGGGGATTAGACCTCGATTAACGACAGAACCCTTTACTGCAGTAGTAGCTGGTGAAGAAATGAATTTTGATCGAGGTACGATTGTTATTCCTGTTTATCAGAGAGATGCAAATTCGAATATCTCTGAATCAGATCTTTATAATTTGATGCGAAACATAGCAAAAACTAATCACGTTAATATATTTGCCTCGAATTCAGCCGCCACCCCTTCTGGGCCTGATCTTGGAGGAGCTTTTCAAGGGGTGTTGCAGAAACCAACAGTCGCCTTACTATCTGGTGACGGGACTTCGTCATACGGTGTAGGGGAAATTTGGCATTTGTTGAATTTTAGAATGGGCATTCCCGTTTCATTAATAAACGCTAAAAACCTAAATACATGGAAATTATCGAAGTATAACACCGTTATTTTAGCAGACGGAAGCTATGGTAATCTTGATTCTACAGATATTAATGCTTTAAAAGACTGGATCCGTAATGGCGGAACCCTTATTTCAACACAATCTGGATCGAGATGGGTTGTAAATAAGAAAATTGTGAATGAAAAAATTAAAAAAGGGGGGAATCAATCATTAGATATTCCATATGACCAAGTTAGAAGGGTCACTGGAGGTCAACGTATTGGGGGGGCAATCTTTGAGGTTGATCTAGACAATACTCATCCCATTGGATACGGATATAACAAAAAAACAGCTGTGTTTAGACGGGGGGATACATTTTTTGATTTATCAAAGAGCTCCGCAGCCAATGTAGCCCGATATACTAATAATCCCCTGCTTAGTGGATATATCTCTGAGGAAAAATTAATGGAAATTAAGAATACAGCATCTATTTTAGCGAAAAGACAAGGTTCTGGACGGGTTGTATTATTTGCTGACAACCCATCCTTTCGAGCATTTTGGTATGGAACAAACGGATTATTATTAAATGCAGTATTCTTTGGTCGGAGCTTTTAATAAATTAGAAAGATCGAATACGATTTTCAAAATCTGTCTTTAATTCATTAACAAAAGATTTAATTCGTTGTTTTGTAATATCGCTCGTCTGTATTTCTACCCAATCTGAGGATCCTTTATACCGACCATAAGATTGTACAATAGCTCTCACATTATACATTTCGCCACCGCTGCCCTTCATACGCGCCTCTAATGTTAACTTATATCGTACTTCTTCAATACCAGCGAGAACTTCTTCATTAGAAAGTGCCGGATATTCATATTTACAGTCAATAATAGCCCCTGCTCCTCGATCTTCAGTGCGATCAACCATAAATCGTGCCCTATTAAGAATTCTAGGCGTTATTGTCGTAAAATCATCCATTGTAGCGGTACCAACAGTCGTTCTATGATCTCTTACAGCTTTTGAGGAGGCCCCCCCTGAGCATGCAAGCATAAATAACATCAGAAAACTTGCAATCATTATCAATTTTATTCTCATAAATATATCCTTTTAGTATAAATAAAGAAGGCCCTGACAATTCAGAGCCTTCTTTTACTTAATTTATTATACACATAAGTGTATAAATAGTGTATAAAGTGAATGTTTTAGATACACACTCCCTATACACTTAATACACAATTAGTGTAAATCCGCATCAACAAGCGGCGTGACTTTGTCAAACTCAATAATAAACCCACGAGAACGAAATCCATTATTGCGAATTTTTCCTGCTGTACCTGGCTGACCAATGTTGTCTTGACCGCCAAAGGTATAGTTATCCATCAATAAGATTTCTAGCTCTTTCCCTGGTATAGGAACATGAGTTGCCGTTCCGGGCACTAAATCGCCCCATCCACGTCTGTTCATATAGCCTGTATAAGGGTGAATTAAGCAATTTTCTATCATAGCCTCATATTTATACTTTGCCCACAGTGAGCCACCATCCAGCGCATTAGGCTGATCTGTCGATGCACCAGCACCATCTGCTGCTGCTGCTGCCGTTAAACCACCATTAGTAACACGAGTATTATTAATTAGAGTTGCTGCAGTAGCTGCATCGCCTGCGCGAAGAGCAGCTTCAGCTTGCAATAAGTCTAATTCAGCTTGTGTTACATCGTGCATTGGACCTTGAAGGCCAGCATCAACCGCATAATCTCTATTCCTATTGAATAGATAAAATGTTTGATGATAAGTTCCTCGAGAGGCAATCAAGCGGGTTCTATATTCATTTTTAGCGTATAACCCCTGTGTTTGTTTACCATCAGCATCAAGAGCACCTGTAATTCGCGCATCATCTGTTTCCATTGTATAAGCTTTACGGTCGGCAACAGGCTTAGCTAGCCAATCTGCATAACCGGATGATTTATCAGCAGGGCCGAGCATTTTATAATCGGATCGACCCCAACTAGGAGAGACACCACAGTA
>JAKUPN010000032.1 GCA_022449545.1 Alphaproteobacteria bacterium
TTGGACCTGGTTTAACTGCAAGGATTCATCTTGGAATATCTTGTGAGAACACGGACTCAAAACCATATCTACTTATGGCCAGATCAAGCATCTCAAAAACACCGTTAAGATTATCAAACTCTGTAGGCCTAATTGATGCTGGCTATCGAGGAGAGATTATGGCAGCGGTAGACAATATAAAAGATTTTTCATTTAGTCTTGAAAAGGGTCAAAGATTATTTCAGCTTGTGTCAATGAATGGTGATGCGATTCATTTTGAATTAGTGGACACTTTGTCAAAAACCTCACGAGGCGAAGGTGGATTTGGAAGTACTGGGGAATAATTGAATTTCTATGCCATATTGACATTCATTTTATAGTCTTTACATGATGTAATGAATGAAACACTATTGTGGAATAATTTTTGTAACCTACATCTCACTAGAAGTAATTGTGGCAAGGGAATAAGAAACATTGAAATTATCATTAATTATTTATTATTTTCGCGGCCGCTATAATACTTTATTTGAAATAAATTAATAAAACACTAAATAATAAGGAGTTTTAACAATGGGTTTAAGTTTAAAACCATTATCTGACAGGGTAGTTGTAGAGCCAGCTGCTGCTGAGGAAAAATCATCTGGAGGTATTATACTTCCTGATACAGCTCAAGAAAAGCCCCAGCAAGGTACTGTTGTTGCTACTGGTCCTGGAAAAGTAAGTGACACAGGTACTTTAGTAGAAATGTCAGTAAAAGATGGAGATAAAATTTTGTACGGCAAATACTCTGGTACAGAGGTTAATGTCGCTGGTACAGATTATATAATTATGCGCGAGAGTGATATTCTCGCAATAATGTAAGGAGAAAAAAACTAATGGCTAAAGAAATTAAGTATGATGTAGATGCAAGGGGCGCATTAAAACAAGGCGTAGATAAACTTGCAAATGCTGTCAAAGTAACACTCGGACCAAAAGGTCGTAATGTGGTTATTGAGAAAAAATTTGGTGCACCTACTGTAACAAAGGATGGTGTTACCGTTGCAAAAGAGATTGATCTTGATAACAAAATGGAAGATATTGGTGCCCAGATGGTAAAAGAGGTTGCATCAAAAACCTCTGATGTAGCTGGAGATGGTAATACAACTGCAACTGTTTTGGCTCAGGCTCTTGTAACAGAAGGCCTAAAAAATGTTACTGCAGGCGCAAACCCGATGTCAATTAAAAGAGGTATTGATGCTGCTGCTGCTGCGGTAGTTGAGTCTCTTAAGTCTCAGAGTAAAGATCTACCTGACTCAACTCAAATCGCCAATGTTGCCACAATCTCATCTAACGATGACAGAGAGATTGGAGACAAGATTGCAGAGGCAATGGAGAAAGTCGGAAAAGATGGTGTGATTACTGTTGAGGATAGTAAAACAGCAGAAACATATCTTGAGACAGTTGAAGGTATGCAGTTTGACCGAGGCTATCTTTCACCATATTTTGTAACCAATTCAGAGTCTATGGATGCTGAGCTTGAAGACCCATATATTCTTATCCATGATAAAAAGATAAGTAATATGAAGGATCTTCTTCCCTTATTGGAAAAAGTTGTTCAATTAGGTAAGCCTGTAGTCATAATTGCTGAAGATATTGAGGGTGAGGCGCTTGCGACTCTCGTTGTGAACAAGTTACGAGGAACATTTAAAGTACTTGCTGTTAAGGCACCAGGATTTGGTGATCGACGTAAGGCAATGCTTGAAGAGATCGCTGTTGTATCTTGTGCTACTGTAATATCTGAAGATGCTGGTTATAAACTAGACAATGCAACTATTGAATATCTAGGTACTGCAAAAAGAGTGATCTCAGATAAGGACAATACTACTATTGTTGATGGTAGTGGTGCTGCTGATGCTATTAAAGCACGGATTAATGAGATAAAAGTACAGATAGATAAAACATCATCAGACTATGATCGTGAAAAACTTCAAGAGCGTTTAGCAAAACTCTCTGGAGGTGTGGCAGTAATAAATGTTGGTGCCGCAACCGAGGTTGAGATGAAAGAGAAAAAAGCGCGTGTAGAGGATGCTCTTCACGCTACTCGAGCTGCTGTTGAAGAAGGTATTATACCAGGAGGTGGAGTAGCACTGCTTCGAGCTGTTCCAGCTTTGTCAAAGGTAAAGGTTGATGAGGAACAACAGGTTGGTGTTGATATTGTGGCACGTGCTCTAGAAGCACCGGTACGGCAAATCTGCGAAAATGCTGGAGTTGAATCATCGATTGTAGTTCAGAATATTAGGGATAAAAAAGGCGACCATGGGTATGATGCTAGGAGTGATGAGTATGTAAAAATGTTTGAGGCAGGTATCATTGATCCGACTAAGGTTGCAAGAGTTGCAGTTCAAAATGCAGCATCAATTGCTGGTATGATTATTACGACTGAGGCTGCAATCACTGAAATTCCAGAAGACGATAAAATGCCACCAATGCCACCAGGTGGTGACATGGGCGGCATGGGCGGCATGGGCGGCATGATGTAAATTTGTATTGGACAAATAGTCTATTTAATGAAATAAAAAGCCCCATACGTGGGGCTTTTTATTTTTAAAAACATCATGCTCATCAGTGATACGTTGAGTAATTTTTTACTATTCCCAAATGAAAAAATCAAAAAAGAGATTATTTATTGTTGATGGTTATGCGATTCTATATCGTTCCCATTATGCATTAATACGTAATCC
>JAKUPN010000033.1 GCA_022449545.1 Alphaproteobacteria bacterium
TTCCCAGATGATGCTAACGAACAACTATGGGGTGGGATTGCAGCAGTTTTTAAGAGCTGGAATGGCGCAAGAGCAATCAGCTATAGAAAAATAGAAAATATACCGGAAAAATGGGGAACCGCTGTTAATGTTCAGACCATGGTTTTTGGGAACACTGGGGAACAGTCCGCCACTGGCGTCGCTTTTACAAGAAACCCCGCTACAGGAGAAAATAAATTTTTTGGTGAGTGGCTTACAAATGCTCAGGGTGAAGATGTAGTAGCAGGCCTTCGCACTCCTAACCCCCTCAATGAAGACACTAAAACAAAAGATACAGAAAATTTGCCCTCTTTAGAGGAATCAATGCCTGATATTTATAATCAACTATATGATATTAGAACAAGGCTTGAAAAACATTATTCAGACATGCAGGATATTGAGTTTACAATTCAAGATGGAAAATTATGGATGTTACAAACCAGAGTAGGTAAGCGTAATGGTGTAGCCGCAATAAAAATGGCTGTTGACATGATGAATGAAAATATGATTGATAAAAATACAGCCCTAATGAGAGTTAATCCAGACCAGCTAGATGAGTTGTTGCACCCTACTTTAGATATAGAAAGTGAACAAAAAGCAACAATATTAACAAAAGGTCTCCCCGCGGGTCCAGGCGGAGCAAAAGGAAAGGTTGTTTTTACAGCAGACGATGCCGAGGCCTGGAAGGCCAAGGGTGAAAAAGTAATTCTTATTAGAGAAGAAACCTCCCCAGAGGATGTTCATGGAATGCACGCGGCCGAGGCAATATTAACAGCAAGGGGCGGAATGACATCTCACGCGGCTCTTGTTGCCAGAGGATGGGGGAAATGCTGTATTGTTGGCTGTAATGAATTAAATATTTCTGTCGACAAAAAAGAAATGAACGTCGGTGATATGGTGGTAAAAGAAGGAGAGTGGATTACAATGAATGGGACAATAGGCAAGGTCTATCTTGGGCAATTAGATCTTACCCCTGCTGATCCTGACAAAAACCTTGAGTATAAAGAATTAATGACATGGGCAGATGAAATTCGGAAACTAAAAATAAGGACTAACGCTGAAAGCCCAAATGATGCTAGACAGGCGATTAAATTTGGTGCCGAAGGAATTGGGCTTTGTAGAACGGAACACATGTTTTTTGATGAAACTCGCATTCTTGCAATGAGAAAAATGATTCTTTCTGACAATGAAAAAGATAGGAGAACTTCGGTAATGGAGCTTTTACCTTTTCAAAAAGAAGACTTCAAAGGAATCTTAAAAGCAATGGAAGGAAAACCAGTCACCATAAGATTGCTTGACCCCCCACTTCATGAGTTTATCACCTTAAGCGATGAACAAATAATTGAACTAGCATCAAGTATTGGAATCGATGAATCTATTGTTAAACAACGAATTACGAGCCTTCACGAGCTAAACCCAATGTTAGGGCACCGTGGCTGTAGGCTTGGTATTGCCTATCCTGAAATAACAGAGATGCAAGCGCGTGCAATATTAGAGGCAACCGCAGAACTAACAAATGAAGGCATTAAGGTATTTCCAGAGATCATGATTCCTCTAGTAGGCACAGTTACTGAATACACTGATCAAGAAAAAATTATACGAGAGGTGGCAGCAACTATTGAAAAACAAAATGGTATTACATTAAAATATCTCGTTGGCACAATGATTGAGCTGCCAAGAGCTTGCTTAACAGCTGATCAAATAGCAGAGCACGCAGAGTTTTTCAGTTTTGGGACAAATGATTTAACCCAAACCACATACGGATTTAGCCGTGATGATATTGGATCTTTTTTACCAGACTATTTAGATAGAAATATATTATCTGGAGATCCTTTTCAAAGTCTTGATGTTCAGGGTGTCGGAAAACTGGTCTCGATGGCAGTTCAATATGGTAGAGAGGTTAAATCCTCGCTTAAAATAGGTATATGCGGTGAACACGGAGGAGACCCTAAGTCTATACATTTTTGTAAGAACAATGGACTAGACTATGTCAGCTGCTCACCCTATAGAGTGCCCATCGCCAGACTTTCAGCTGCTCAGGCGGAATTAATTTAGATTATAAAAAAGCCCCGTCAAAAGGCGGGGCTTAATAAATAGTTAAGGTTTCATAAAAAAGTTGCCACTATTCAATCATTTCTCCTCCACCCATCATATCGGCAAGATTAAATGCGCCATCTTTTTCCATCTGTTTCGCAGATGATACAATAATTTTTCTAGCATCATCGACCTCACGCTTAGGCTGTGGCCCTTCAACCGGCTCATACATAGCTTGTTTCTTTTGAGGTAAATTTCCTATTACTTTGTCAACAGTCTCTTGTTCCACACCTTTCATTGCCATAGCTAATGCGTCAAGCTCAACACTATTCATTAGGTCTCGTAGAATCCCATCTGGAAAGTTAGCTATTATATCTTCAAACGTAAGAACAAGTATTTTTACTTCTTTATATAGTTCTGGATTTTCATTCTGCAATGTCTGCATATATCTTTCGCCTTCATCAGCATCCATCTCACCAATTAAATCTGCTATCTCTTTCGCACCACCTCGAGAAAATTCAACTGGCTTTGGTAAATAAGAAGCTTTTTCTTTGAGTTTTGCGGCTACTTCTACGATAGCCTCTAGTGGTATATCCTGTAGGCTTCCTAGTTCAATAAGAGTTTTTCCTTTTTCCTCCG
>JAKUPN010000034.1 GCA_022449545.1 Alphaproteobacteria bacterium
TCTTCCAATATCGAGTCTATAGTTTTGTCATTCATGATTGTAAATATTTACAGTTTTTAGGCTGGTTAGTCCAATGATTGGATTTAGAGCATAAAATCTTGGTTTTCTTTTTCTAATCCTATGCGATGATGGATAGGACTTGACTTGGGAATATAGCCCAACAAAAAATCCATTTGATCTGCAAGAATATTTCTACCCTGAAGATAAATATATTCAGCATAGTTTGGAACGAACGGTATAGCTAACAGTTCGATCTTTGCTTGTTCTGGGGTTCTGCCACCTTTATGGTGGTTGCATCGCTTGCATGCTGAAACCACGTTGTTCCAATTATCCTTTCCGCCTTGGCTAATTGGAGTAATATGATCTCTTGTCAGCTCTCGTTTGTTATGACGGATTCCACAATACATACATAGATAGCTATCACGCTTGAAAAGTGTTTGGTTGTTAAGCGGTGGTGAGTATTTGTTCATTTTATCTTGAAAATGTTTGGTCCTTCCGCTGGTAGCTATTATAGAGTTAATTGTTATTGAACTTCTCTCACCAGAGACTGCGTTTATTCCACCATAAATTGTGTATAAATTGTTCCCTAAGGTGTAAACCACTTGATCAACAGCATAAAGCTTTGCTGCATCTTTATAATCAACCCATTCCAGAGGAAGGCCTGTTGTGTCTACTCTAAGTGTTTGATGATAATTGCTCATATAAGAATGTTTTTATTTTCTTTGGATAATATTAAACAATTTTTACATGAAAAATAATTTAAATATGGTCTTTTTTTTCTTGGTTTTTTTTCTAATCATGTTAGTCTCACTGACGATTAAATAGGTTGAAAGAATATATTTTCTAACTTTTCTTTATGGCTATAAAAATTGGTATTATCAAAGAAACGGCGAACAACGAAACTAGGGTTGCTGTCGTCCCAGAAATTGCTAAAAAATTAGCTGCGAGTGGTGCAGAGTTTCTCATTGAAAAAAATGCTGGAAGATCAGCAGGCTATAATGATAATAATTACCCTAAGGTTTGTGCTTTTCAAGAATCAAGGCAAGATGTGTTAAGTGGCTGCAATATTCTCCTAACAGTAAACCCCCTTAACGATAAAGACATAACATCATTGAAAGAGAACACCATTGTCATTGGGTTTATGAACCCCTTTGATAATGAGAGCCTAATTAAACAAATGGCAAAACAGAACCTGGTCTCATTTTCAGTAGAGCTAATTCCAAGAATATCAAGAGCACAATCAATGGATGCGCTATCTTCACAAGCATCTATAGCTGGTTATAAGGCTGTGGTTCTCGCTGCTAATCATTCCAATAAATTCTTTCCAATGCTAACAACTGCTGCTGGAACTGTTCGACCGTCGCAGGTTTTAGTTATAGGCGCCGGCGTAGCAGGGTTGCAGGCTATCGCCACAGCGAAACGTCTGGGCTCAAGAGTGTTAGCCTTTGATGTTAGGAGCAGCACGAAAGAACAGATTGAATCATTGGGTGCTACATTTTTAGATACTGGAGTCTCTGCAGAAGGTGATGGGGGTTATGCTAGAGAGCTAACAAAGGAAGAATTGAAAAAACAAAAGGAAATTTTAGTTGAGAATATAGGTCAATCAGATGTGGTTATAACCACCGCTGCTGTTCCAGGTAAGCCAGCTCCCAAACTTATAGATAAAGCCACTGTTAGTAAAATGATGCCAGGATCAGTAATTATTGACTTAGGTGCAGTTTCAGGCGGTAATTGTGAAGTAACTAAAGCGGATGAAACTATTGATTTTGAAGGAGTTCTTGTTTGTGGACCAACAAATTTGGCAGCAACGATGCCAAAACATGCCAGTGAACTTTATTCTAAAAATCTAGCGAACTTCTTGTTTCCTGCTATCGGCGAAAATGGTCTTGAGATTGACTGGGATGATGAAATTTTTACAGGCTCTAATCTAACCAACAATGGCAAGGTTACGTTTAGCCCTAATGGTAAATAAATAAACAATGGAAACCTTTATTGCAATTTATATTTTCGTTCTCGCTGCCTTTACCGGTTACGAGGTGATCTCTAAAGTCCCAGTGATACTTCATACGCCCTTGATGTCAGGCTCTAACTTTATTCATGGGATAGTTCTGGTTGGTGCCATTATTGCCCTAGGTTTCGCCGATACAACTCTTGAAAAAACTATTGGTTTTATTGGTGTTTTACTTGCTTCGGGAAATGCAGTTGGTGGTTACGTAGTAACAGAACGAATGTTAGAAATGTTTAAATCAAGCAAAGAAAATGACTAGTGTTGAAATAATTATCCAAAGCTCTTATGTAATTGCAGCCATAGCTTTTGTTATTGGCCTAAAAAGAATGAGCTCACCAACAACCGCTAGAGCAGGCATATTATTGGCAGGCGCAGGAATGCTTTTGGCGACAGTGGTCACTTTCTTTTACCCTGGGCTTGAAAACTTTTTACTTATCGGTGCTGCTCTCTTCTTGGGAAGTTTAATTGCTGTAATCACGGCTAAAAAAGTTGAGATGACAGATATGCCCCAGATGATTGCCCGCTATAATGGAATGGGAGGTGGTGCAGCAGCAGCGATTGCAGCTGTAGAATTA
>JAKUPN010000035.1 GCA_022449545.1 Alphaproteobacteria bacterium
TCACCGCTTGTGACCGTTCGCTCGAGAGAAGACTTACTCTTTTTATTGCGCTCGTTAGACGGTCGCGGTCGAATTCAATTTTTTTATCGTTTCCTTTTGGAATTACTCGTTCAAAAGCTGGAAACTGCGCGTCGATCATTCTAGAAATCAACTCGCGCCCATCAACCTTAAAAAAGAGATGAGCTTCACCACATTCATAGAAAATCTCTTTACTGTCACTATCTGCAAGTAGCCTTGAAAGCTCTATTAATGTTTTTCTAGTGAAAATTGTTCGTGTTTCCTCTATATCCTTTGACTCTCTTGGTGTTGTAGCCAGCGCTAATCTGTGTCCATCTGTTGCCACTAAATCCATGGAGTTTGTTTTTAAAACAAAAAGTGCACCATTTAAAAAATATCGTGTGTCTTCACCGGTAACCGCAAACTGAGTGCGAGAAACCATCACGTGTAATTCGTTACGGGGGAGTGATCCCTGGTTTATTCCGGGTGGTGTTGGTACGGTCGGGAAATCAGTTTTCGGAAGTGTTTGTATTTTTGATTTAAATTGATCGGCCGTAATAATTACTTGGTCTTTCTCTCCATCTTGTTTAATTCTGATATCGGTTTCAGGAAGCTCTCGGACTATTTCAAATAACTTCTTTGCTGGTAGTGTAAGTTCGCCTGGTTTTTTTACCGACGCTTTACATTGGCTACGAAGGCCTAACTCTAGGTCAGTAGCTAGAAGTTTGAGTGTGTCATCACCGCCGGCTTCTACTAATACATTCGCAAGAATTGGAATGGTGTTTTTTCTTTCAATTACACCCTGAAAAAATTGAAGTTCTCGCAGGAGATCACTCTTTCGAACACTTAAATCCATGGAACTCAAGACCTCGATTGGAGATTCAAGACCGATCGATCATTAATTAACTACATGATCAATAAAAAACTAATACAAATTATAACAAGAAAGAAGGTCTGTTGAAACTGTGCAGTGTTATTTTAAGTATTTTAAAATCAACTATTTAACGTTATGAAAAGTCATTAAAAACTGTGGATTACAACAATGCAAGTTGTGGATAGATTTTTATCCACAAAACATCCACTTAAAGCAAGGCAAGCACTTGTGGATAGAGATTCTAAGAAGGCTTATTTGCTAATTAAAAGTCTCTAAAAAGCTGTTTACAAGCTTGTTGAATTCTCGATCGTTCTTACAACGATTTTCGACTTTTCGTATTGAATGAATAACTGTTGAGTGATGCTTTCCACCAAAAGTTTTTCCTATTTGTGGAAGCGAAGCGTTTGTAAGTGTCTTACAGAGAAACATTGCAATCTGCCGAGGTAGTGTTACGGACTTAGAATTATTCCGAGATTTAAGATCTGCAACCCTGAGTTGATAGTAGTTCGCAATAAACTTTTGAATTTGGTCAATAGTGACAGGTTGATCATCGCGGTCAAGAATATTTTTCAGTACATCTTGTGCGAGCGTGAGAGATATCTTACTTCCCGTTAGAGACGCATAAGCAATTAAGCGGATTAAAGACCCTTCAAGCTCCCTGATATTAGATTTAATCCTTCCAGCAATATACAGAGCGACGTCATCAGCAAGAGGAACAGCTTCAGCCTCGGCTTTCTTTTTTAATATTGCAACCTTTGTTTCTAGGTCTGGTGGCTGGATATCAGCAATTAACCCCCACTCAAACCGAGACCGTAACCGTTCTTCAAGAGCAGGGATTTCGTGTGGCGGGCAGTCACTACTAATAATTATTTGTTTTTGGGCGTCATAAAGGGAATTAAACGTATGAAAAAATTCGGTTTGTGTGCCTTCTTTTCCAGCTAAAAATTGAACATCATCGACAAGAAGAACATCCATAGTTCGATAACGTTCACGAAAATCTAAAATTCGGTCGTACCGAACGGCGTTAATCATTTCATTCATAAACCGTTCAGACGAGATATAGATCAGTTTTAAGGTAGGCGCCTGCGCTAGTAAATACTGGCCAATAGCGTGCATTAAGTGGGTTTTTCCGAGACCAACGCCACCGTACAAGTAAAGAGGGTTATAGGAACGCGAGGGTGCTTCCGCCACCGCTAAAGAGGCAGCATGAGCAAATTGGTTCGACGAACCGACAACGAAAGCCTCAAAAATATATCGCGGGTTTAAGCCACGGGAAGGAATCCCAGCGGGTGAAGCATCCACTGGTTGTTTTAACTCTTGTTTTTCAATAGCTTTGCCCGTTTGTCCATCAATAACAAAAGCAATTTTTATTCCACTACGTTGAACTTCAGCCGCGGCCTCATCAATAACCCCGGCATAGTGTTTAGTGAGCCAATCACGAAAAAGTTCGTTTGGGACACGGATAGTGACTTTTTCCCCGTTATCCTCAACAAAAGTAGTTGGCCTAAACCAAGTGTAGAAACTGTGGCGGTTAACCTTTGTCTCTATTCGAGAAAGAACCTGACTCCAGACATTGACTGACATTAGACGATACGAATTTACCGGAAAGTTTTCGCCCCGATAGCCTTACACGGTCCCGCTGGGACGGTAACCGTAATCGGGATAAAAACAGTAGAAACCCAAAACCACCTATTTTTTAGG
>JAKUPN010000036.1 GCA_022449545.1 Alphaproteobacteria bacterium
AACTTAGCTGTTCCCAATATAGTATCATAAGCCTGAGTTGTGTACTTATCTACTGAATTTGCCGACTGACTGACGATCTGCCTGTGACGAACCAGTACTGCGAGCAGATCTCCTCTAGTTTTAAACCTATTTACAGCCACTCTAGGACTCAGGTTGTCTTTGTTCGATGGGTTAAACGGCTTATATGCGCCTCCTAGCCATGCAGGACCATCGCCTGAGATACCACCCTGCTGTACGTAGGTAGGAACTCCGGTGCCACTGTTCGAGCCATATATGGAAGAGATGATAGAACCGAATGCAGGATACTTGGGTAGTGAGGTCTGGGCTCGCTCACCGTTGTAATGACCGGTCATCATCCAGTGGGTAGCTTGACGATGCGATGAGTCACCGTGCGTGAAGGAATTAACACTAACTAATTTATCTTTATGTTTAAAAGTTTCAAACCAATCTGCACCAAAGCAGAGGTTGGTATCAGAGTCGTACATGAGACCGTTAACAGGTCTGAACTGGTCTGCTACATTGAAGTCGGTAGGAGCGTGGAAGGTCTCGAACTGTGTTGCTCCACCTCCAAGCCACAGCCATACAACTGTTTTATCTTTTAATGCTAGATCTTCTTCTGACCCCAGTGCTAGGTCAGATAATCCAATAGTAGACATCCCTGCTCCAATGCTCCCCATGCGTAAGAAATCGCGACGGTTGAAGTAAAAATCTAACATTTTGACCACCTTTCTTAATTATGTTGTAATTTTGATTCTATTTGGGTCTAATTACCTAATCAATTTGAATACGTAATATTAAGTGTTTAATATCACCTGTGAGCGTGAGTTCCTATGATACGCTTTGTTCTTGATGTTATCTCCTCTTTTTTTGTTGTTTTTCCCAGGAAACATAACATATTTATATATATAATAGTATAGCAGATATGGTCTTTGAAATTAGTTCATATATAGAATAAACTAGCTTTGCTTAAAATAAGTAAAAAATATAAGCAAAACACATGCCTCTCCCCCTTTTTACCCTTGTAAAACCTTCCAAAAGGGTGGTGGTTCAGTCCATACTTAATTATACACAGGGTTAAGTACAACAGAAGAGTAATGAAATGAAAAAAGGGAAGAAAGGGCGCAAAGTTTTAGAAATTTTTAGGCTTAAAAGTTCTAGACGCTTTAAAAAATGCCAAGTTTTACATAAGTATTACATGGATTTCTTGTCGCCGGTAGTATAATATAAGTACCTAGTGAATATACATTACATAACAGGTTGAGTACCTAAATGATTATTTTATATGGTTTACTTTGGTATGGATCAATTGGTTATTTCCTATATAACTTTAATACATTTACGTTAGCAGAGAAGTTAACAGTAATTTTAATAGTAAGTGGAATGAATATACTAAGTTTTATTAATACTAGAGAGAGTTAGAGATTTTTATAACAAATTTTATACAGATTCAAAAGCTCTTTCTCTCTTTTTGTACTAAAAATAATCTCTTCATGAGGAGACTCAGGCGTTCCTCACTGCCTCTGCCTGATTGGTAGCGAAGAGATTCAGTAGCCGCGCTCTTGAAGCTGCGGGGTGGTTGGTGGGAACTTTTTTAATTCAGGTGCTTAAATGTTCAGAACAATTAGAATATTACTGGCAACTCCAGTATATTTATTAGCTTATTTTGTACTTATAGTGGCCCTGCGCCTGTATCCAGCTGATGTGCGTAAGGAAGCCCGTGATAACTTTCTCTAGCAACTCGCGTGCCACCGAACCGGTTCGTCAAGGCCAAAAAAAACTCGGGTGCTAACATCGTGGGGGGGATCTCTCTCTTAGAGAGAGAAAAGGGGTGAGACACTGTTGTGTCAATAAAAAAAGCCCCGCATAAAACAGGGCTTGTAGAGTACATAATAATATGTTACAATCTAAGAGGCTTCTCAATCTTTGGGAATGGTTTCCCAATCTCAGGAATTGATTTTACTATTTCGTTTCCTTGTACATGACAAAAGTAACTATAACTTATCTTATATGAATCTAATCCTGTCATACTATCCTTAGCTACATAAGATGTCCAGATATCCACGCGCCAGCGGTTATCATAAACATTCAATGCATTAATTTGATAAAAGTTCTTAGGTTTACCCATAATTTTTAACACTGCATCCTCGATTAACTCGGGTGCTACGCCTGTGGGCCTATCTACTACTTTCTTCTTGACA
>JAKUPN010000037.1 GCA_022449545.1 Alphaproteobacteria bacterium
CCTTTCCTACCTGTTTCTTGTTCTTCACTAATATCTCCTCTTCCCAAAAAGACCTGGAGTTATAAATTATGAGTAAGTAAATTTCCTCGGCACAAAAAGATTTAAATTCCCGTTGCGTCCCTATTCGGTGCTTACTCCTTCGTGCTTTTTATCCAAAGCACCGATAAGAGTTTGCCAAGCTAGGCTAGCGCATTTTGTACGAGATGGGTATTCACGGATTCCCATAAATAGAGTCAGCTTACCCAGGCTATGCTCTTCTTGCTCAGGCTCCAGTTCCCCAAGAATCATTTTATGAAACTCTTCTTTGGTTTTTCTAGCTACATCAATTTTTTTCTCTTTAAGAAACGTCGTCATCAAGGAAGTGCTCGCCTTTGAAATAGCACAACCCGAACCAAGAAAGCTCACATCCTTAATCACACCTTCTTCTTCATCTACATTCAAGTAAATAGTTATATCATCACCACAAAGTGGATTAACACCGTGACAAGAATGAGTCGCATCTATTATTTCACGAAAGTTACGAGGCTTCCGATTATGATCCAGAATGACCTGCTGATAGAGTTCGTTATCGTATGACATGATTTAATTTAAAAAGTTATTAATTAATTGTATCAAAATTACTAGGTATGGAGAGTGATTAGGAGGTTTTTAAGTTGATCCTATTTATTCTGAAAAAAGTTGAATACATTTTTTAATGCTTTCTGCAAGAGCATCGAGTTCTTCTGTTTTATTATAAAAGGCCATGGAAGCTCGAGTGGTAGCCGGCACACCGTAACGAATCATTGTTGGTTGAGCACAATGGTGACCGCCTCGACAAGAAATTCCATCCTGATCCAACATGGTCACAACATCATGTGGGTGTGCCGCATCAACGTGAAAAGATATCAGACTGGCTTTTTCACGGGCATTACCAATGATTCGCACGCCATCTATATCATTTAACAATGCCGTACCATATTCGAGGAGAGTGTGTTCATAAGCTGCAATATTATCCATCCCAACTTCACTAAGGTAATCAATGGCTTCTCCTAAACCAATCACTTGGCTTATAGGCGGTGTACCCGCTTCAAATCTGGCTGGCGGTTTGGCATAGGTGGTTTTTTCGAGAGTGACCTTCATAATCATATCACCACCTGTTACATAAGGCGGCATTTCTTCCCAAAGGTCCATTTTACCGTAGACTCCGCCTATACCACTAGGAGCATACATTTTATGCCCCGAGAAAGTATAAAAGTCGCAATCTATCTCCTGAACATTCAGTTTCATATGGGGTGTACTTTGGGCGCCATCTATTAAAACTTTTGCTCCTACAGCATGGGCCTTTTGAGTGATTTCCTTTACCGGGTTGATAGTGCCCAAAGCATTTGAAACATGATTGACGGCCACCATACGAGTCTTATTTGAAAGAAGTTTTTCATACTCTTCCATTACCAACTCACCTTCATCACTTACAGGAATAACTTTTAGTTTGGCGCCACGTTCTTCACAAAGAATTTGCCACGGTACCGTGTTGGCATGATGCTCTATATTGGAAATAATAATCTCATCATCTTTATTTATAAAACGTTTACCGAAGCTATTAGCGACCAAATTTATAGCTTGGGTGGTTCCGCTCGTAAAAACAATTTCGCTAGGTTTTTCTGCACCTAAAAATTCAGCAACTTTTTTACGAGATTCTTCATATAACTGAGTAGAGTGCTCACATAATTTATAAGCTCCCCTTCGTACAGTTCCGTATTCTTCAGCATCAAATTTGCGCACCCGCTCAATAACCCGCAATGGCTTATGGGTAGTTGCACCATTATCGAGATAGATCAAAGGCTTTCCGCGCACGGTTTGAGACAGAATGGGGAAGTCTTTACGTATCTTTGGGACATCGATAACAGGATTTCCTGTAACAACTGTATTGGAATTAGACATTACTGGCCTCTAATTTCTTAAGTAACGTATTACTCAATTCATTAACCACTTCGGGAAATTCAATCGTCTGAATGATGCTTTCTGCAAAACCTCTTGTAAGCAATTCTTTGGCTAACTTATGAGATAAACCTCGTGTTTGCAAATAAAACATTTGTTCATCATCAATCTGACCAATGGTTGCTCCATGTGTACATTTCACATCGTCGGCAAAACT
>JAKUPN010000038.1 GCA_022449545.1 Alphaproteobacteria bacterium
ACGAGACGGAGGTGATAGCGATAATTGAGAGGATTGCTAATCGTTTAGCAGCGAAGTTTTAATTTGGCTATCACGAACTAGAGGATATGAAACAGCAAGCACGATTGTTTGCCTGGGAAGGTATGGAGAATTATGACGGTGTCCGTCCTTTAGAAAATTTTCTATGGACTCATGTTCGTAATCGTTTATATAATTTTAAACGTAATAATTTTGGAAGACCAGACAAGCCGTGTGACACCTGTCCTTTTCAAGATCTTAGCTGTGCAAGTGAATGTGAAGAATATAGTAACCGATTGGACTGCGAACTGTATAAAGGATGGTTTGAGCGAAACTCTACTAAAAAGGGCTTAATGAACATCTCCAAGCTGGAGATTGACACATATGATAAAGAAGACAACGTTGCTCATATTTTAGATAGAAAACAATTATTTAATACAGTAGATCAGGCGATGCCTATACATTATAGAGAAGATTGGCTTAGGTTTGTAAATAGATTAAGATTACCGAAGCCTCGGAGAGAAAAAATTATTGAACTTATACATCAGATTATTGATGCTGGTGACAAAACATGGAATATTATTGACGAGAGGTAAATGATTATGGCTATATCAAAATCAGCGAAAGTTTCTTCATATTTAAGATATTCAACTACAACCACTATTGGTGATCAATCACAAACTGATTCTTATTCATTAAGTTATAATAAATCTATTCCTACAGGAGTGGCCGGGACACCTACGAATTATTTTAGTGATTATGCTAAATCCACAGGCACTTTGGCAGCTGGGGCTAATCTGGAGATTAATTTGTCAGGTATTGATCATCAGACACTAGAAGGTGCAACAGTTACTAGAATATTTTCTCATGTTAATGGATTTGTTTTTGAAAATACAAATGCTACAGGAGTTGCCGATATATTGGTTATAGGAGCCACTGGTACAAACGCTTGCACTAATATGTTTAATGGGGGATCGGGCAGTATTAGAATTACTCCTTATTCTTCATTTAGTTATACTGATTACTATGGGACTTCAGTGACTCATGATAATAGAATGATAGGTGTGCGTAATATTTCTGATAGAACGATGAATTATAAATATATGGCTTTGGGAATGACAGGTGTAGGTTCAGCTTAAAGGAGATAGCTAGTGACTAGTGGAAAAAAGCGTGGTAAGTTGTCGAATGGTGAGATGAATTTTATCAGACAAAATTGTCTGGATATGCCGATAGAAGATATTGCGGCACAAATTAATAGAACAGTAGAGCCGGTTCAGAAGTTTATTGATAAAGAAAATTTGAAGATGAGAAACATGACGGATAGTGAGCATCTGCTTGTTCAGCTTAGGGATAGGTATTATTACCTAGAATTGAAGAAACAATTTACAGACGGTGAATTAATATTTTTTGAGCATCAGTGGATTGATTATTTTAACCAATTTTCTGAGGATGTAACGCATACTGAAGAAATGGAAATTCTAGAGGTTATTAGGACTGAGGTTTTGATTAATCGGGGGATGGAGGACCGTCAAGATATTCTTCGTAACATCGAACGCCTTAACGGTCTTATCGAGGACGAAATGTCCAAACCTCTCGATATGCAAGACATGACAGCTATTGCTTCCTTTCAGACACAGTTAGGGGGAGCTATCTCTTCTAAGTCAGCTTATATTAATGAGCATGAGAAATTGCTTACGAAAAAGGAAAGGCTTCTCAAAGACCTTAAGGGTACGAGAGAGCAGCGTAAGAGAAAGGCTGATGACGCCAAGACTAACTTTTCTTCCTGGCTGCGTCAGTTAGACGATGACGGTCTAAAGAAAGCCGAAGGTTATGACATGGAAGTGCATAGAGTGGCGGCAGACAAGGCTATGGACCGCCTTTCTGAATATCATGCTTATGAGGATGGAATTGTTGATCAACCTATATTAAATGCGGACACTTTAATCGAAGAGGAACCCGATGAGTAAAACAGCGTTAATTACCGGTATTACAGGACAGGATGGATCTTACTTAGCAGAATCGCTACTGGAGAAGGGTTATGGCGTTCCGGGGCTAAAAAGGCGTACCAGCGTTGAACAGTATGATCGCTTGTCCCATGTTTTACATCATA
>JAKUPN010000039.1 GCA_022449545.1 Alphaproteobacteria bacterium
GCACCAGAATGAATCTGCGCTTTGACTACCCAAAGACTGCCACCTATCTCAGTTGCGCGATAAGCTGCTTGCTCTGGACTATAAGCCAGTCCGCCAGCAGCTATTGGAATTCCATACTCAGAAAGTATTTCTTTAGATTGATACTCGTGAATATCCACTAGTTACATACTCCTTTATTTATTTACTATTGATTGAATTGATTAACTTGATTTTGTAGCAATCTGATCAGCTTGTGCAATAACATTACGAGCCATACGCTCCGATGCTATATCAATCATTTTACCATCAAGTTGTGCCGCACCTTTTCCAGCTTTAGCTGCTTCTTCCAACGCTTCCAACACACGACGAGCGCGATCAACTTCGGCTTCAGGTGGGGACATTACTTCATTAGCTAATGGTATTTGCTTGGGATGTATTGCCCATTTACCTTCATAACCTAGCGCGGCAACACGCTTTGCTGCTGCTACAAATGCTGCATCATCGCTAAAGTCCCCAAAAGGACCATCAATCGCACGTAAACCAAAAGCGCGACATGCTGTTAACATATTTACCTGCGCAGCATGCCATTGATCATTCAAAGCACCATCACAAATGTAATCAGGATTCAAACCACCAATAACTGTTGTTCGTGAACGCATGCTAGCCGCATAATCAGCAACACCAAAATGTAATGCCTCTAACCGCGGGCTTGATTGAGCGATAGACATAACGTTTGCTCCGCCCAAAGCGGTCTCAATCAAACATTCTAATCCTATTTTTTTCTTTAACCCCATTGCTGCTTCAATCTGAGTAACAAGCATATCAACAGCATAAACATCAGCATCAGTACCTACTTTTGGAATTAATATCGTATCCAAATTATCGCCTGCTTGTTCTAATATATCGACAACGTCTCTATACATGTAGTGTGTATCTAAACCATTTATACGAACAGATACAGTTTTATTATTCCAGTCGATTGTATTTAGCCCTTCAATAATATTTTTCCTTGCTTGTTCTTTATCATCGGGAACAACTGCATCTTCGCAATCTAGAAAAACAAAATCAGCAGCACTCTTCGCTGCTTTCTCAAACATTTCCGGATTTGAACCAGGCACAGCCAGTTCACTTCGTTGTAAACGTGCATACGCTTGTTCATATTGCTTAAAACTCATTTATTTATCCTCAAAAAAATTAAATAGATAGTTAAAGATTTGCTTCGCCGTCTTCCAAAAATAAATTTCTAAACACTTCTACATAGAATTTTATTAATTAGAAATGAAAGATATTTAGTATATCCATCATTTATTAATTAATTATTTTATTTTAGGTTTGGCTGTTGAACGCAAATACTCTTGCGCAGCTGCGACACCAGAACCCAATTCAATTGGGTACTTCAAATCTTTCATCGCCATTTCAGCGCCAGTAATTGGAGTTAATATCATCAATTCATTCATATCACCCAAATGACCGATACGAAAAGCTTGGCCTGCAATTTTTGCAAGACTGATTGATAAAGCTAGGTTGTAATAATTATAGGCATGGCGAACAACCTCATTACCATCAAAACCTTCCGGAACCTTAACAGCCGTCACTGTATCCGAATACCATTTTTCTTCTCTAGCAATCGGTGTCATACCCCATGCACTGACAGCGGCGCGCACGGCACTTGCCATACGGTTATGACGAACAAAAACATTTTCCAAACCTTCTTCCATCAACATATTGACAGATTCACGTAATCCACGAAGCAAATTCATTGGTGGTGTATATGGGAAATAACCAAGATCGTTAGTTTTAATTTGATCATTCCAATCAAAAAAGGTCTTAGGTAAATTGGAATTTTCTCTGCAAGCTAATGCTTTTTCACTTGCACATACAATACCTAAACCAGTTGGTAGCATAAAACCTTTTTGCGAACCTGATACACAAAGATCAACACCCCATTCATCCATGCGAAAATCAATCGAAGCAACTGAACTTACTCCATCAACAAATAGTAATGCTGGATGATTACAAGCATCAAGTGCTTTACGAACACCAGCGACATCAGAAGTAACTCCTGTTGCTGTCTCATTTTGTG
>JAKUPN010000004.1:0-93833 GCA_022449545.1 Alphaproteobacteria bacterium
GTTATGCCAGATGCAGATATGGATCAGGCGGCTGATGCGCTAATTAGTGCAGGTTATGGGTCTGCGGGTCAAAGATGTATGGCCGTTTCTGTTGCAGTTGCAGTGGGTGATGAAACTGCTGATACACTTGTGGAAAAGTTAGTTCCTAGAATACAAGAGCTTAAAATAGGCCCCGGTAATTCTTCGGATATTGAAATGGGTCCAGTTGTTACAAAACAGGCGTATCATCGTATAACTGATCTGATAGAAAAGGGCGTGAGTGAGGGAGCGTCTTTGGTGGTTGATGGCAGAAGTTTTAATCTACAAGGTTACGAGGATGGGTTTTTCATGGGAGGATCCCTCTTTGATAATGTTACGGAAGATATGGAAATTTATAAGCAAGAAATTTTTGGACCTGTTCTATCAGTAGTTCGTTCGCAAGACTATGAGACTGCTATTGATTTGGTTAATCGCAATGAGTACGGCAATGGGACTGCGATCTTTACAAAGGACGGTGACGCAGCACGCGATTTCAGTGAAAGAGTTCAGATAGGTATGGTTGGAGTAAATGTCCCAATTCCTGTGCCCGTGGCATATCATAGTTTTGGGGGGTGGAAACGCTCTTTGTTCGGTGATACGCATATGCATGGTATGGAAGGTGTCAAGTTTTACACTAGGTTAAAAGCCATAACCTCTCGCTGGCCGAAGTCAGGGGTGCGTGAAGGCCATAGTTTAAATATGCCAACTATGGAATAGTGAATTACTAGAATAATATATTTTTAGTGAAAAATCGTTCTATAAAATGAGATTCATTTTGTTGAATATTGTGATAGTAATTACGCTTATTACGCCCACAACCGTTGCAGCAGTAAAGCCAACAATGAATGGTTTGTACCCCATATCCTTCAACTCTTTAATGTTTATTGAAAGCCCTAATGCTGCCATTGCAATACTAAGGAATATAACAGAAAAATCTTTAAGTTGTGATACGAGCTGATTCCATAGATTGGAGTTAGTAAAAAGTTCTCTCCCAATAAACAACTCATCACCTATTGTACGAAAAATGACCATCAATAGAAATCCTACGACAAAAAGTGGAAATATCCCTTTTATCGAGTAATTTACATAATCTTTCTCCCTATTATAGAAATAAGCAAAAAGAGGGATCATTAATAATAAAAAAGTGTTTCTTACAAGTTTTGTTATTGTTGATACTTCTATAACTTTTGTATTGGTAAACTGCTGCTCATAAATCAGTCCTGATGCTATTACCTGAGCGGTATCATGAATAGCTGTGCCCAAGAAAAGTCCTATAGAGCTCTCTTCTCCATCAAATATAAAATTTGCTAAATAGGGATATATTAACATTCCAAGCATACCAAAAATTGTTATATTCGCTATTGCATAAGCTATTTCGCCTTTCTTAGCATTTATAACAGGAGCCATTGCTACAATAGCACTAACCCCACAGATGGATGTTCCTATAGCTATTAAATAAGACATTTCAGATGTAATATTTAGGTATTTGATAGTAAAACGGACAGACAGCAAAACGGTTATTATACAAATAACAATCAAAGGGATTGAAACTGATCCATATATAAGAATATCTGAAATGCTAATACGAATTCCGAGTAAAATAATGCCAAGTCTTAAAATAAATTTTAATGAGAAATTAATCCCTTTTGAGAAGATTTCTCCTATTTTTATAAAATTGCCAACGGTAATACCAATTAATATTGCTAACAGCACTGTAGATATTGGACTTCTATCATAAAAAAATATCTGTTTACCTATATAGTTACTTAAAATATCGGCTATTAAAAATATTACAGTGGCCAGTAATATACCCGGTAATAAAGTATTTAATCTGGACAATTTCGGTTAATCCTTGTTTGTCTTTTTATACTAATTTGTCTATTTCTTCGTTGGTTAGACCTCCAGGAACTATAGTTATTGGAATACGGAGTTGTCCGATAACCTTTTTTGTCAAATGTGTTATAAGTGGGCCTGGTCCACGCCTGTTTGTTGAAGCAGCCAAAATTAGAAGACAAATCTGACCATCTTCATCTATTAAATTTAGTAAAGCAGATTTAGCATCTCCCTCTTTTATGTAGAGAATTGGCACTTCTCCATCAGTAAGTTCCAACACAGTAGCTGCGTGTTCTTGTAATAATTGTTCAGCCTGTTCTCTAGCTTCTTCTCTCATCAAATTTCCTATTGCAGCCCAGTGTTGGAAGTCAGCTTTTCTAACAACACGTAACAAACCGACTCGTCCCCCAGTTTTTTTGGCTCTCAGACTGGCGTATCTCAATGCTAATCGCATTTCAGCAGTATTATCTACGACAACTAGAAAAACTTTCAGCTGATCGGTATTATCATTCAAATCTATCATTGTTGTTTCATTGCTTTGTTAATTCATTTGGATAAAAGGCTTAATAAGTCTATACATTTCGGAACATGACACTTGCTAGCCAACCAGCAAACAACGCAATAACAACCGCCACTATGCCGTAATAGGACGGCTGGTTATTGGCGAACTCGTATACTTTAGCCTCAAATCCCGTTTTTTGCACTTGTAATGGCGTTGTAGTCCTATCAATAATCTTGCCATTATGTACTAAGTACACAATTGCAGAATATTTCCCAATGGGAACACTTGATGGAAAGTCAACGCTTGTTTTGAAAAGACGATTGCTCAGAAAAGTAATTTTTCCTGGTTGACTATTATACAAACCAGATCTTTTTTTATTCCTTATCAAAGCCTTTTTATATGTCGATATATCTAAGCCGTCGGCCTTGGTTGCTGAGACTACCGACAGGTTTTCTGCTCCAATTTGTTCCTTCTTCAGAACTGTTGGGGGGAGTAATTTATCTATGGAGCGTGAAGAGGCGAGGTGATAAAAACCAGGAACATTGTTAAATATAACGCCCTCTTTATTGATCCAAACTCCACCTACTCGTCCTTTTTGGCGCACAGTTACTTGGCTGCTAGGGGCTCTAACTACAACAATTACATCACCAATGCCGTTGGTGGCTCCAAATAATAATACTTCGGTCCCCGTAAACCTGGTTGTGATTGCTATAAGGTCTTCGCTAAGGTCTGCAACTAAAGGCGAGTGAATTAAGTTATTCTGGTCTTTAATCTCTTCGCTAGCTGCTTGCTCTTTTATTAAACAAAAAGTGAGTATTAAAATTGTCAGGGAACCACAGAACTTTTTCATCTTACAAATCCTGTAATTTCACTAATGGAAAATAAATCAATTGGAGTAGAGACCAAATCGTAAGCAATTTTTCCGCAAACAACGAGAACTAAAATTGCTAAAAGTCCACGTAGCTGTTCCCCTCGCAATCTGGTTCCGACTTTGGTTCCAAACTGAGCTCCAACGACTGCCCCCGTCAGTAGCAATAGAGCTAAAACAATATCTACAGTTTGATTAGTGGTTGCTTGAAGAAACGTAACGCTGGAAGTAACAAATATAATTTGAAAAAGAGAAGTTCCAACAACAATAGCTGTTGGCATTCCGAGTAGATAAATCATAGCAGGTACCATGATAAATCCTCCTCCAACTCCCATTATTGCAGCTAGAATACCAACTATGAAACCTATGCCCAGAGGTAAAATAGCACTTATGTAAAGCCTAGAACGCCTAAATCTCATTTTGAAAGGTAAGCCGTGGAGCCACATATGCTGGTGCAGCTTTCCTCTAGTTGCCGTTCCAGCTTGGCGTCTGAGTATAGTTCTACTACTTTCAAAAAGCATCAATGAGCCGATTGCGGCCAGCATAACGACGTAACTTGAAGCTATAAGCAGATCCACCTGGCCTACTTGCCGTAACAAAGTGAATATTAAGACGCCTACTCCAGAGCCAACAAAACCTCCTGCGGTAAGCACTAATCCCATTTTAAAGTCTACATTCTTTCGTCGCATATGTGCTAAAGCGCCTGAGACAGATGCAGCGACTATTTGATTGGCTTCAGTCGCAACAGATACAGCAGGAGGTATCCCAATAAAAATTAATAATGGTGTCATTAAGAAACCGCCACCTACACCAAATAATCCTGATAAAAATCCAACTGCTCCTCCCAATCCCAAGATGAGAAAAACATCAACCGACATTTCTGCTATCGGTAAGTAAATATTCATTGATTGGCTGACTTTGGTAGAATGAAAATGGTAATAATACTCAATTTGTTAAATTAATTTCCAACGGCAATCCAGCTTTTTCCCAGGCAAGTAAACCACCACTCATACGATAAATCGATCCCTTGTAGCCAGACGCAATAAGTTGGTCTGAGACTATGCCGCATCGTTGCCCGCTTCTACAGTGTAGGATAAGCAACTGATTTTTAGCTGGTTTTATTTCCTTAGGATCAAATTGAGACATTGACATCAAGGGAACATTTTTTATATGTGCTTGGGCATATTCATGAGGCTCCCTTACATCAACAACGTAGGCGGACCCATTTCTAATTTTTTCTAGCACCTCTATAGGCTCTAAGAACTTGACCTGATTTGACATTTTTTCGGCCTTTGTTTTTGAATGCAACCTATTTAATTACTATAGCGGATTATGGGCTTATACCTCATTTATAATCAAGTAAACTTATAATTCACACTTGATTAGTTTTTGGTTAAAATGATGAACAGTCGACTAAAACTAGAAACGGACTAATTTATGCAAGTATTGGATACTTCTGGTCTCAAATGTCCTCTACCAGTTTTGAAGGCCAAAAAGGCAATAAAAAATATCAATTCTGGAGAGCAGATTAAAGTGATTGCTACAGATCCGGGAGCAATGAAAGACTTTCAGCACTTTTGTAAGGCCACAGGAGACACTTTGGAAAGCGCTGTCGAAGAAGATAATGTGCTAACTTTTATAATTAGAAAAAAATGAGTTAACGCAAAGTTAAGTATTTTCTAATTAAACTGGGGTGAAATCACCGCCCTCAACAATTACCAGTTCATTATTGGCTATACCAGGTGCCCTTCGAAAAACTGCAGCGTTGGTGTATTCATCAGAATTAAAAAATGTTTCAGCTGAATCGAGTGATTCAAACTCTACTACCACAAAACGTTCGAATGGGGGAGGGCTGCCTTCAAGCACCCTGTAGTCTCCACCTCTTGTTAGTACTTTTGCGTTATACTTCTCAAATAATGGAGGTAGTTTGTCGGTATACTTTTTATATTCAACAGGGTCATTGATTTGAGCTCGAGCTAACCAATATGCAGGCATTATACTTCTCCTTTAAAAATCTTTAGCGTGCTGTAATGTAATAATTAGATAATTGTTATTACTTCACATATTTACGAAACTCCGGTTTACGTTTTTCTCGGAAGGAATTACCCCCTTCTTTGGATTCTTCTGTTTCATAGTACAGACGTAGAGATTCCATTCCCATAGCACCTATGCCGTTAATATGATCTGTGTCTGCGTTAAATGAACGCTTAGCAATTGCGATTGCTGTTGGGCTTCGCTCAACTAGCTCTTGACACCAGATGTCTACTTCGTCGTCTAGTTGGTCATCAGATACAACTTTATTAACTAATCCCATCGCTTCTGCTTCTTGGGCTGTATATTGACGGCACATGTACCAAATTTCTCTTGCTTTTTTTTCTCCCACGATATGAGCTAAATACGCTGTACCCCAGCCTGGGTCCACCGATCCCATTTTGGGCCCAACTTGGCCGAACTTTGCATTTTCTGATGCTATTGTCATGTCACAGATTGTAGCAAGAACATTACCCCCGCCAATTGCGTATCCCCTTACTTTAGCGATCACCGGTTTAGGTATATCTCTCATCAAAGCTTGTAATTCAGTTATTGGCATACCGATAGTACCGCGCAGCTTTCCGTAAACACCACTGCCTTTACTATCGATTGATTGATCGCCGCCAGTAGAGAAGGCCTTATCGCCGCTTCCGGTTAATACGACCACGCCTATTTCACGATCCCAACCAGCGTCTTGAAAGGCGTCAATTAGCTCAACTACGGTCTGAGCACGAAAGGCATTATATACTTTTGGCCTGTTGATTGTAATTGTAGCAACACCAGAATCTTTTTCATAAATAATATCATCATAATTCATTAGAGTATTCTCCCAGATACTATAGGGTTTACGTTTTTGCTTTTTATTTAATTGGAAATGACTATCCGTGCATAGTAAGTCCTCCAGATACACTTATTACCTGACCAGTTATATAATCGGATTCGCTACTGGAGAGGAAAGCTACAATCCCAGGTATATCGTCTGGTTCACCTATACGTCTCATAGGAATCGCCCTTTTAAATGCTTTACCGAGTCCGCTGTCCAAACTGCCGTCTGGTGTCATTGATCTTAGTAGGGGCGTATCAATAGGCCCTGGAGCCACTACATTGCAGCAGATGCCAGTCTTAGCAACTTCTCTAGCAAGGGTTTTTGTAAAGGCTATTATCCCACCTTTGCATGCTGAGTAAACAGCTTCACCACTTGATCCAACTCGTCCAGCATCAGATGCAATATTCACAATCTTTCCTCTTCCATTACTTACCATGCCAGGAACGATAATATGGTGCATATTCAGGGCTCCTACTAAATTGATAGAAATGATTTGATCCCAAAATGTTGGTTTGGTATCTAGAAAATTTTCTAAACGATCCCAACCAGCATTATTAATCAGTATGTCTATTGATCCAGCTTTACCTTCAAATATTTCTTTTGATTGTTTGACAGCCTCATAGTCAGTAATATCTACTTTGTATGCTGACGCTTTACCTCCAGAGCTTTCAACAAGTTGGACTGTTTCTAGAGCGCTCTCTTCATCTATATCAAAAATTCCAATGTGCATTCCTTCTTCAGCGAAACGACGACAAATAGATCTTCCTATTGCTCCACTTCCACCTGTTACTAACGCAACTTTATTATCTAACCCGCGCATTTTTTATTCTCTCCTAAAATTTGTCGTTTCATAATTATGGCCCATAATCAATTAGCTATATTACTATTCAATAACCGGTTTGATCATTATAGACACAGAGGACTCAAAATCTTGAGTGATTCATTCTTAAGCGATAGATTATATATTATTAAAAGTTCTTATGAATAATTAATATTCGTGAAAGAAGTAAAATGAATAATAAAAAAGGTGAGCGTCCCCCAATAGCTATTGGCCATGTTAATCTTATTACAAAAGATGTTCCGACAACCAGTTTGTTTATGGAATCTATTGGTCTTAGAAAGGTTTTTGAAAATAAAACATTTGCTGTTCTTGAACTGCGTGGCGGAACCCATTTAATTTTGGAGACGTCTTCTAAAAGACGAAAAAAGGATACACTGGCTCCTTTCGATCTTATGGTTGATGACCTAAATGAAACCCGGAATCTTTATAAAGAGATGGGATTAAAACCCTCTAAAATTGGTAAAGGAAAGGTGCATAGCTCATTTACAATTTCTGGCCCAGATAATTGGTCTTTTAAAATTACGTCTTCCCACACATCTGGCCGTCGAGTTTAGAAATTCGAATAATGGAGAAAAGATGAATAAAAATAATAGACATAAAGTTGATAGTTTTTCAGAATCTGACTTGTCTCCCCACCCTATTTACGAAAACAATTCTTCTGGATTGCTCTATTCTCCATTTATTAATCGCAAAGCTGGATCAGTTCATACGGGCTTTGGTGTTATGTCATTACTTCCAGGAGGGAGCACGGAAATGATAACCAACGCATTTGAAAAGGGCCTATTTGTTTTAGGTGGCGATTTGGATCTGATTCGAGGAGAAAAGGTTTACAAATTAACCGAAGGTGATTTTGCACTAATTCCTACAGCGGTTCCTCATGCCTGGCGAAATAGCTCAAAAAATGATGTACGCTGGGTAGTGGTTGAATCTCCACAACCAAAAGATTTTGGTCAATGGCAGGATACATGGTTTTCTGGGCCAGTCATTTGGCCAGAACAAATACCGAAACTGAAGTTAGATGATCCCCGATTGAGCGGTCTGGGTAACTATAATGTTAAAAACCAACCTCCTTCTACTACAATAAGTCCATATCTTAACGGTTTTTCAATGAAAATGTTGTTAGATAATGAAGCCGGATCAATTCATTTTTACATGTTTATAATTAACTTCCGAGATGGTGGTATATGTGATCACCACGATCATCCGTTTGAAGAAACCTATTTTATGTTAGAGGGTGAGGTTGAATGCGTATTTGAGGGGCAGGAGTATACTCTTAAAGAAGGCGATTACGGGTGGACGGGAGTTGGGACACAACACGGTTTCTTTCCAAAAAAGGGTAAACCCGCTAGATGGTTAGAAGTTCAAGTGCCACAGCCGCCACGTCAAGGAGGGCAGCGTTGGTACACTGAATGGGATTATATAAATGAGATTTTGAAATAAAAAAATACGTTGATTTCCATGGTTTACAATCCAAAGCCTACCGATTTAATAATCCAAAAGGTTACCAGTGAACAAGTTCCGGTGCTTGATTTGTTCAGTTATATTAATGGTGTAGATGGAGAAGCAGAGCAGTTAGCATCTGATCTTCGATATATTCAGGAGAACCTTGGGTTTTATTATATTATCAACCATGGCGTTTCTAATAAACTTATAGAAAAGGCCTTTGAACAGGTCAGGCTTTTTTTTGGTTTACCTGATTCAGAAAAAAATAGAATTATGGTTAATGAAAATCAGGTTGGTTTTGTTCCCTCCAAAGCTAGTATAATGAAAACTGAATTAACAAAAGAGAATACCATGCCTGATATAAATGAGGGTTTCTCTTTGATGCGTGAGAGGGAGCCCAATGATCCAAAAGTGCTCGCTGGAGTAAGGTTTTCTGGTCTTAATCAATGGCCTGAGGGGGTGCCTAAGCTAAAAGAAATATTGTTAAAGTATCATTTAGAAATGGAAAAATTAGGTAAACGTTTATTGCCTTTATATGCGCTCGCTTTAGAAAAGCCCTTAGAATATTTTAATCCATTTTTTGAAGACGCACACTACTATAATCGTAATTCGATGTATCCCGCTGTTAAAGAACCTGGAAAACATGAAGCTCTTGGTGCTCATACAGACCATAATTTTCTTGCTCTGTTACCTATGTCGGAAGAGCCGGGTTTGATGTATGCGACGCCCTCTGGGAATTGGCTTAAAGCTCCTAAAGTGCCAGGTGCCATAGTGGTCAATACTGGAGAATTTCTTAAAAGATGGACCAATGGAAGATTCTTACCGACACCGCATCGGGTTACCATTCCAAGGCGTAATAGATATTCTCTTACATTCCATTACAGTCCAAGTGATGAGACAGAGGCTATCCCGTTGGATACCTGTGTGAGTCCTGGGAACCCTCCTATCTATGAGCCAAAAACCTTCATACAGCATATGACTGATTATATTGATGCAGTTTATGTGCCACAAAAAGAAATGATGGAATGTTAGTGCTTAATGATTGATTTCTTTTTTTTTAAATAACTATTATTTGAAATGCTAGAAGTAAAAACGAAAGTTTTAATATCGGGTGGTGGTCCAGTGGGATTAACTCTTGCGCTTGAGTTGTCAAGGCAAGGTGTTGAATGTTTAATCGTTAATGAACAAGAAACAACTTCAACTCATCCTAAAGCAAATGCAATAAATGCCCGCTCCATGGAGCATTTTAGGCGGTTGGGAGTTTCCTCAGAAATACGAGAAGCAGGTTTACCAGAGAATTACCCAACTGACGTAACTTATGTTACACGATTGACCGGTTATGAAATAGCCAGGTTATCTATGCCTTCTCGCGCACGCGCCCTAGAAGAAGCTAAAGCTGGCACAAGTCCATATGATTGCGCCGAACCTCCTCATCGTTGTAGTCAGATTTATCTAGAGTCAATTTTATACAAATCAGCACTTCAAAATCCGTTAATTAATGTATTATTTGGTTATCGACTTGAATCTTTTATCGAATCAGAAAGTGAAATAATTGCTAATGTAGAAAATATTTCCAATGGCGAATGTATAATAATTAAGGCTGATTATCTGGTTGGAGCGGATGGCGGTCGGAGCATGGTGAGGCGAGAACTTGGCATTCGTTATGAGGGTGAGGCGGGTATTGAGAGACGGATGATGGGTGGCTCTATGATGGCAACTTATTTTAGATTGTCGCGTGATTTATCTTGGCTAAAAATATCACCTTCTTGGCAATATTGGATTGTTTCTTCTGATTTTCGTGCCCTTCTCATGACCGTTAATGGCAAAGATGAATTTGTTTTGCTTTCAAGAGTACAGGAAAATACAAATAACGACAGAATCGATGATTTGGAACTTATTTCTCTTGCTGCTGGTTGTTCCGTTGATGCAGAAATAATATTAAGTCAGTCATGGACAGCTGGACATGCGTTGATAGCAGAGTCTTATGGAAGGAGACGAGTGTGGCTTGTAGGTGATTCTACTCACCTATTTACTCCAACTGGCGGTCTAGGAATGAATACTGGTGTGGATGATGCTATTAATTTAGCGTGGAAATTATCGGCTTTGGTTAATGGTTGGGGAGGGCCTAATTTATTATCGAGCTATGAAGAAGACAGACGACCAATAGGATTAAGAAACTTAGCTTTTGCAAAATCTTTTGCCGAATCCATTGGGTCATTTGAGGTGTCCTCAAATATTGAGAGTGAAAAATTTCAAGGACAAGAAGAACGAAGAGTCTTGGGAAGTTTTTTAGCAGATCATGGGAAAAGAGAATTTATAATTCCCGGAATTGTTTTGGGTGTTAGGTATGAAAACTCTTCGATAATTTGGCCTGATGGAACTCTACCAGTTAGAGATGATCCATATGATTATGTCCCAACATCACGACCAGGTTCTCGTGCCCCTCACGTTTGGTTGTCTGGTGGTTTGGCACTCTGTGATTTTTTTAGCCCAGGGTTTACCTTGATACGTCAAAATCAAGAGAACGATATAAATGATTTGCTATCAGCGGCTAATGATATAGGAGTTCCTATATCTTTACTTGATTTAGAGCACGATGAAATTTGTGAGTTTTATGAGCGTGAGCTTACCCTAGTTGGCCCTGATGGCCACGTGACATGGCGAGGTGACGCTTTACCCCAAAATACTATAAATTTTCTTGATCGAATTAGAGGAATGTAATTAGGGTTAATGTATCCTGTGTATTCCTCTGGGAATACTATGTAATGATTCTACCCCATTTTGTGTGATTCTCACTGCTTCTCCAGTTTGCACACCAGCCTTTTGGTCTAGGGTGATTATATTTGGTTGCACTACCATACACATCCCTGGTTTCAGAATTAAATCTGGTATGGGACCAGCGGGTCGACTCTTACAGCCAAGAATAGGTTGAAGATAACCCCCACCATAACCATGAACTAGATCGTCATAAATTGAAAACCCCGCTTCTTCTATCACGCTGGTTGCATTAAAAATATCTTGAGCACTTGTGCCAGGTTTTAAGATTTTCATAATCTCATCAAAGGTCTTCTCAGCTGTAAAATGTAAATCCCTATAGAGAGGTGTTGGTTCTTCACCAACTGTGAAACTCCTAAGTATTTGCCCTGAATAATCCCAAAAATCCGCACTTATTTCCGTGAAGATTATATCTCCTTTAGATATCGATCTATTCAACGGCCATTGGCGAGGAACACAACAATCAGGATTTGCCATATTTGTTGCCCCGAAGAAGTGGATTAAATTCGTCGCTCCCCATTTTAAGTATGATCTTTCTACATGGTCACCAAGTAGTCGTTCGTTATCTCCTATTTGGGTATTTTCCAAGAGTGATTCATAGGATAGATCACTCAAAACAGCTCCTATTTTAAGCCACTCAAATTCTTCTTCAGATTTTATTAAGCGAGCCATTCCATATTCTTGGTTTAGATCAATAATTTCTGATGTTCTTTCTTCTAATGACCTGAATAATGACATTGTTAGGGGGCCGATTATTCCAATTCGACTATTTTTCTTACCTCTTTTCTCCATTTCTTTAATAATCATTTTAATCGAAGATTCTTTCCCCGGCCCTACATCAGTTTCATATGCAATTTTTGTCGCTTGAGGAACGTGATTATAAAACTGAACATACATGATTGGTTTTATGTCATTAGAGAAAAGTACAGCTGCTTCTGCAGTGACGGGCCACCCGGTAAAGTAAACAACTGAATTACCAGCCCAGTAGGCGCCATATAAAATTATATGATCTAAATCATACTTATTTAACCAATCTTTTATAAGGCGTCGTCTTTGGTCCATTTCGGAGTTAGAGAAACGGGGAAATTCCTGCTCAATTACTCTCATCTGACTTTCGGTTAGACGCTCTGCAAGCAGTTCTTTGGTTTCTCTAGCCATAATATTATTTCCTAGACTTATTTTATATAGGCGAGCCCACATCTTCGGAATCGCTAAAACAGTGCGCCCCGTTACTTATTTAAAGTCTAATATCATCAGGGCTGTTGAGCCTAAAGGGCCCAAAGCACAACTCTAATAAAAAGTTAGAGTCCGCTTCGCCAAGTTCCGGACGATTTACATCTTTTGCAAACTCGCTCTCCAGACCACTCACTGCTGAATGGCTCACGACATTTTAAACAATTTCGTGATTTAACTACTTCCACTCGCCGTGTAGTGAAGCCTGCATTGATGTCGTCTTCGAACTGAGATTCAATATTTTTTGTTTCGTCCATGGCCCAATAAGTGTTATAATTCAATTAATTAAAAAAAATATTTAAAGTAAAACATTAATAAAATGTCTTTAAATTGCTTTCTTCTCCCTAAAAACACAAAGTTATTCCGAATGTTATAGCCTAAACTTAAGCCTTTATAGAAATAACTTCGCATATACCCAATTGATTATTATAACATACGTGTCAAGTCTGAGATATTATGTACTAATTTTATTATAAAAAGTTATTATTATTAAATCAGTCAATTACTATAAAAGCTATTAAATCAACTTAATAATTAGAACTACCAAAGAGCGTTTAGATGAAAATATTTGTAACGGGAGCCACGGGTTATATTGGAGGAACAGTTTCACATAAGCTACTAGAAGCTGGACATGAAGTACATGGATTGGCCAGAAACGAGGAAAGAGGTCTCTTACTAGTTAATAAAGGTATAACTCCGGTTATAGGAACTTTAGATGATTTCGAGGTATTAAATAAAACTGCCATAGATTCAGATGCGGTAATTAATGCTGCTGATGCCGACAATCCTTTTGTTGCTAGAGTTCTTGTGGATGCATTACGAGGAAGTGGTAAATATTATATACAAACCAGTGGAACTAGTATTGTTTCTGACAATGCTATGGGACGGGCGGGGGGCGTTATATATAATGAAGATACTCCTCTGGATGCTTTGCCTGAGAAAGCTGGTCGGATAGCTACTGACCAAATGGTTCTAGAGGCTGCCAATGACAATGTTAATTCTGTTGTTATATGTCCTTGTCTTATATACGGCAAAGGACTAGGCGTAAGGACTCATAGCCCTCAAATACCGACATTTATATCTCTTGCAAAATCCTCAGGAATACCTCGCCATATTGGATCGGGACAAAATATTTGGTCAAATGTTTACATAGAAGATTGTGCTGATGCATATCTTCTTGCTTTGGAAAAGGCTCCTAAAGGATCCTTTTTCTATTTGGAAAGTGGTGAAACATCGATGGTTGCGATAAATCAATCTATAGGAAGAATGCTCGGACTAGGTGAAAAAACAGATACATTTACGTTTGAAGAAGCTATTAGCTCGTGGGGTCCCCCTATGAGCTATGCAATGAGCTCAAACGTTCGGGTAAGTGCCGATAAAGCTAGATCTTTACTTGGGTGGAAGGCATCAGGTCCAAGTATTTTTGAAGAAATTGAAAAAGGGTCTTATAAAATTTATAAATAGAAAAATGTCCAAAAAAGTAATGAACATATTTCATAAGAAAAAATTATTAATTCCTTTGGTCTTAGCAATTCTTTTGTTTGGTTCATTGGGCTTTTTACTCGGGGTTGTGCTGACTGGAAAAACATTGGAATTAAATAGTGTCGATCCAATAGGTATAAATGATTTAAAAAAGGGAACTTCTGGCTCACAAAAGATTATTTTTGATCACAAATTAGAACTTGCAAACATTGAAAATCAGCTGGGAATCGAAAGAAAAAAAGTCTTTGAACTTCAGAATAAAATGGAGATAGAGTTAACGCGTATTTTATTTGAAAATCCGAACTACAAAAATTTTGAGCTGAAGATTGATGGTAGTTTAGAAGAAGGTATCAAGGCATATTTGTCCGCTGATTACGTAAAGTCTTATGACATAATGTTGCCTCATGCTATTAACGGAATAACCAGAGCACAGTTTTATCTTGGAGCCTTATATTTTAAGGGGCGTAGTCTATTAAGAAATCGAATACAGTCTTATCTATGGCTAGATCTTGCATCAAAAAGTAGTTATCCAGGTGCCAGGCAGCTCCTCGACAGATTGCAAACAGAAATGTCTTCCGAAGAATTACTAGATGTAGTTGAACGATCTAAGCAGAGAAATCATACACCTAATTGGTGATTGATTAATTTAAATTATATTTTTGCAGCCATTTAGCTCCGAACAAACCTCCTACAATTGTGCATAGTAGTATTGAGCCTGTTGGAGAAGTGAATTGTTCCCACCACCAAAATAAATCATTAAAATTTATTTTATTCTTTGGTGAAGCTATAAAAGCCAGCACAATAAAGCGCAGCAGATTAGCCAGGAGGTAAGTGATTACAGCACCAGCAAAAAAGCCAACAATCTTTGTGAATGTTATATTCAAGATATAAAACCTTTAAAATTCTCTGTTCGCCTTACAGTACTGCAGCCATATGAGTTTGATAATAATTAGACTCCCTCTACTATTCTTATATCTCTTTCAGCTCCATCCGCAAGGGCTTGCAGTGCTTCTTGATATTGTTCGCTATTATATGCCGACACGGCGGCTGCAACACTTTCAAACTCTATTAAAACTGTCCTTTCATTCAACCCGTGTTCAAAAGTCTCTACTTTTCCCCCTCTAGCGAGAAAGCGTCCTCCGTTTTCTATTATAGCGGGACCTGCTAGTTTAGCATAATTAGACAAAGCATCATTATTGCTAATAGACCGATAACATCCAACCCAATATCCTTTAGACATTTTTATACCTCTGATTCATGTTAATTGAATTAGTTTGTAACTAATTAGTTATTTAGAAATGATAATACACTAATATGTATTATAAAGTTGTTCCATTTTTAAAATTGATTATGAAGTAACTAGAAAGAGAGAGATTGATGCGAATTGAACCCATACACCCTGATCCAAGTCAGGCAGATAAATTACCCTATTCCCCTTCTATATATGTTCAGGGAGCTGGAGACTTACTTTTTATTTCAGGCTGCACAGCTATACCACTTTATCATTCTCACCCTCATGTTCACGAGGAACATGTATTGCCAGATGATATAAAATTACAAACTCGCCTAGCAATGGATGATATAAAGCTCTCATTGGATGCCTGTAATATCGGTTGGGAAAATGTAGTTAAGGTAACAAAATATTTAACTGACATGCGTGAAGCAGATGATATGCACGAGGTAATGGCTGAGTATTTTGGTAACTGGAAACCAGCAAGCACGATGGTTTGTATAAATAACTTAAGTTCTCCTGGCGCAAGGGTAGAGATTGATATCACAGCTGTTTTGCCTCCAAAATAAAATTATAAAGGAGAAGTCTATGCCTGTTATTTTTAATGAAGGTGAAATCCAGAAAGAATGTATTCGTGAAGGGGTATTTGTACAAAGGCTGATAACTCCAGAAAGGGTAAAATCGGATTACATATCTACCGAAAGGTTGCATTTAGATCCCAAAATAGAGATAGACTTTAGTGTGGAGAAAGATAGTTTGGCATGGTTTCACGTTATTTCTGGTTCGGTGCTATTGAATGGGGAATTTGGTGAGAAAGAGCTAAATAGGGATTATTTTGTACTACTTCCTCCTTCTCTTAAAGCAAGAGTCTCAAGTGATGAGGGAGCTCTTTTGTTTAAGGCCACAGTGCCTAGAGCGTATAGGTTTGATAAATACTGGGAAACTTCTGAAATGGATATCAGGTTTGTAGATTGGACCAAGGAGCCAGTGTTAAATTCAGAGTTCGATGAGAGGAGAAGAATTTATATGTTAACGCCTCAGTTGTCGGGTACTAAGGCAGCTAAAGGTGAAATGATTATTTATCCCCCTGGAACAAAGGCTGCTAATCACCATCATGAAGGTGCTGAACACTTTCAAGTTATTCTCAAAGGCAGTGCCACTTTTTATGTTGATGATATTCCTCATAGCGTTAGAGCCGGTGACACTATCTATATTTATGATAATGAGCGGCATTATTTCATAAACGACGGAGAAGAGGAGCTGTCATTTATAGAATACTTTGTTCCTGGAGTATATAAAACCGTTTGGGCTGAAGGAGCGAACATATGCACCTGGAGCCCTTCAGGGCTTAATATAAAAGGGGGAAAACCATCCAGGGAAGTTAAAGCCCATTCTTCGGCTGAGGCCCATAGCATAAAAGAACTTTAATTAAAAATATCAGAATTAATTTAGGATTGGAGAAAACTGAAATGATAGGCGTAATTGGGGGAACTGGAAACACTGGCAGGGCAGTTGTTAAGGCTCTTAAAGAGAAAGGATCAGAGTTTAGATGTTTGGTAAGAGACCCTGAAGCAGCAAAGAAACTATTTGGAGAAGTAGTTGAGTTAGAATACGGGGATGTTTCTGACCATTCTTCAGTAGAAAAGGGACTGGAAGGTTGCGAAAAACTATTTCTTCTGACAGGACATAGCCCCGCATTAGCCGAGCAGGAGATTGGCACAATTCAGGCTGCAAAGCGTGCGGGGGTGAACTACATTGTAAAGCTTTCGGGCGGAGATGCTGTTGCTACGGAAGACTGCCCTAGTTTGATAGGACGATCTCATTGGCAGATTGAGCAAGCTCTAAAAGAAAGTGGTTTGGAGTGGACAATATTGCGCCCTGGTTTCTTTATGCAAAATTTAATTAATACAGCCGGAATGGTAAAGGGACAAAGCAAAGTCATGATGCCTATATCATCGACGGTCAAGATAGCGATGATAGATGTGAATGATACAGGGGATGTAGCTGCAGAGGTTCTAACAAAACCAGGCCATGAAAGTATGACTTATTTTCTTTCTGGGCATGCTTATACATTAGAAGATTTCACATCTATTCTTTCAAACGAACTTGGAAGTGATATTCCTTATTTGGAAATTCCATTAGAAGCTGCAGTAAAGGCTATGAAAGAGAGAGACATGCCAGATTGGTTAATAGATCATCAATCTGCATTGATGGGAATCGTAAACTCAGGGATAGCAGGGACAACTAATGATCATATTGCAAATCTGAGTGGTCATGCGCCAAGTACACTTGAGCAATTTGTAAAAAATCATATTGATTTGTTTAAAAATTAGAGGAGTAATAATTATTTTTTACAATTGATTTCAAATTCCGGAGTAAGGACATGAAGGTTGGTTTTATAGGCACTGGTATTATGGGAAGCGGTATGGTTCGTAACCTTCTTTCATCTGGTCACGAAGTTACCGTATTTAATCGCACTCAATCAAAGGCTAAATTACTGGCCAAAGACGGTGCACGAGTTGCAAACGCAGCATTAGAAACAGTTGATGGTGCTGAAATACTTATTACAGTTCTAGGGGGAGATGACTCAGTTTCCGAGGTCTTGTTTGGTGAACAAGATCTAATTACTTCCTTACCCAAAGGAGCCGTCCATATCTCAATGGAGACAATAAGCGTCAGTTATAGTCGGGTATTAACTGACACTCATAGGTCCAGAGGTAAAGGTTTTGTTTCTGCGCCGATTATAGGTAGAGGTGACGCAGCTGAATCGGGAGAGCTTACTTTAATAGTGGGAGGAGCCAATGAGGATATTAATTACTGTTTACCGGCTTTTGAAGCTATGAGTAAAAATATTGTTCATGTTGGTCAGAACCCAGAGTCTGCAGCTTTTGTGAAATTGTCAAATAATTATTTAATAGCTGGAGCTCTTGCTGCGATGGGAGAAGCCTTTGCAGTTGTTAGGAAAGCGGGTGTTGATCCTAATGTTTTTTATGAACTTATAACGACTACTATGTTTTCTGCTCCTATCTACTCTTATTACGGCAAAAATATAGCCACTGATATACATACGCCTCCAAATTTTCGTTCGTCTTTAGGGTTGAAGGACATTAGTCAGACCATCGAAAGCGCTCACGGAATTGGGGTTCCTATGCCTCTGGCTGAATTAGTAAAAAGTCAAATTCAACAAACCATCGAAAATGGGGATCAAGACCTTGATTGGTCCTGTGTTGCTAGAGTGGCTGCGAAGGCAGCTGGATTAAAATAAAATAATATTTTCAGTAGTTACCTTTTCTAGATTATATTTAAAAAGATTAGTGGGGAGAATATGTTGAATGCAGCAGTTGTTGGTCTTGGTTGGTGGGGCAAACAAATTGTATCAAGTCTAAAAGATAGCAAAAAAATTAATGTCAGTAGAGGTGTCGATATAAATGTAGATTCTGTTCAGGAGTTTGCTGACGTTCACGGATTGAAAATAGATAATTCCTATGATCAGGTCCTGATAGACCCAAATATAGATGCAGTGATCCTTGTAACGCCACACCTTCTTCACGAAGAACAGGTTTTAGCTGCTGCAGCAGCAAATAAACATATCTTTTGTGAAAAACCATTTGCTCTAAATTCGAACTCTGCAAGGGCTATGATAAAGACTTGCGAAGAAAATGGCATATGTTTGGGAATAGGACATGAACGACGATTTGAACCAGCATTAGAGGCAGTAAAGACTAATCTTGACTCTGGTAATCTAGGTACACTTATTCATATAGAATGCAATTGGTCTCATAACAATTTCACAAAAAATATTGCTTCTGGTTGGCGAAAAGATCCCAAGCAGGCTCCGGCAGGAACACTAACTGCTTTGGGCGTGCATATTACTGACTACTTTCAATCTATAGCTGGCCCGGTTCAAAAGTTACGGGCCTTGACAACTCACCGATCGGACTTGTTTCCAGCAGATGATGTTGTTGCAGTTCAATTTGTTTTTGAGAGTGGGGCATCGGGACTGATGTGTAACATCGCCACAACCCCATTTTATAGCCGAATTAGTGTTTTTGGCGACAAAGGCTGGGCTGAGGCTAGGGAAAACTCAAATGTAGATATTCCGGAACCTGCATCATTAACAACACGCTGGCTAGATGAAGAATTAACTACACAGACTTACGCATCCACGAATGTAGTAAAATTAAATCTGGAGCAATGGGCAGATGCAGTTGAAGGCAAGGCTGTTTATAGATTCACTAATGAACAAATATTACATAATGTTGAAATACTTGAAGCAATAGTAAATTCTGCAACTAGTGGCGAAGAGGTTCTCTTGCGTAATCAATAAGAAAGAGAAGAAACCTCATTTTTATATTCATTAGTGGCTTTCATTCCAGTGGACCATAGGTAGGCCCGCTACTGGAGCGGTAAAATATGGTAAGTTCGTGGAACGCAGGCTTCCGACATAAACTGTTTTTAAATCTGGTCCCCCAAAAGTCACTGAAGCACACCAAGTAGCGATTTCACCTCCACAAGTAAGTATAAGGTCAGCATTTACAGTTCCACTTTGAAATGCGTCATCTAATTTTTTAACTTCTTCAGGACTAGAATCATCAAAGATAACTCTCAAGTCACCTTCTGGTGTGATTGCAAATAAACCATCATTCATGACGTGGGTGCCCCACAAATTTCCATACGAATCAAAGGCACACCCATCTATAAATCTTCCATGATCACTTGGTCCGAAAATTTCTTTGGAGCCCAAGCTACCATCACTACCAATTTTATATCGGGCAATGTTACGTCCACATGTTTGAACCACATACAGATATTCTTCATTTGCATCTAATTTACATTCATTTGAGAAATGCACGTCATCAGCAACTATTCTTACGCCTTTTCCTTCTTCGTAAAGTAGAATTCTGCCATCTATTAGGTCTTTTCTTATTGCGGATGGCCAATCATGTACCATGGTAGAAATAGTTATCCATATTCGATTTTTACTGTCCCTACAAACGAAATTTACCTTACCAATTGGATCACCGTCGACACTATCGAACATAACTTTTGTCTCGCCACTTCTTGTCATTCTTTCCAGGCAATCAGTACCGAAGTTTGATATTAAAATGTCTCCATTATCAGCAAAGGCTAGGCCGTTTGGAAGAGTGCCTTCAACAAATTTATTTGCATCATTATCGGAAGAACCAAATGCTTCTGAATCATGAGATTGCGTAATTATTTCTTGAGATCCATCTGGACTAATTTTTACCACGCCTCCACGGGCGTCAGCGGACCACAAGGTTCCATCTTTCTCTGCTAAAATACATTCAGGTCTTTGAAGGTCTGTGCCTATGAATTTAAAGTCTTCCTTTTGAAGGGTAAAACCATCTATAGGGTTGGACATCATATTTCCTTTAATCTAGTTATTTATTAATTTCAAATAAGCCAGCGGCCCCCATGCCGCCCCCAACGCACATAGTCACAACACCATATTTTGCTCCGCGTCTTTTACCTTCTATCAAAAGATGAGCTGTTAACCTTGATCCACTCATTCCGTATGGATGACCGACTGATATAGCGCCGCCGTTAACGTTAAATTTATCGGGATCTATTTTTAAAGTGTCTCTACAATAGACAGTCTGGGCAGCAAAGGCTTCGTTTAGTTCCCAAATATCTATGTCATCAATTGCAAGGTTCGCTTTGCTAAGTAGCTTAGGAACTGCAAGAACTGGACCTATGCCCATTTCGTCAGGTTCACAACCAGCTATAGCAAATCCACGAAAGAATCCAAGCGGTTCTATACCCTTTTGTTCTGCAACCTTTGAACTCATAATTACGCAGGCTGAAGCCCCATCAGATAATTGGCTAGCGTTTCCAGGAGTAATACAACCCCCTTCTAAAACAGGATTCAAATTTGCTAAGTCAGCTTCATTTGTTTCTGGTCGATTTCCTTCGTCTTTTTCTAAATTTACTTTCTTTTCTTTTATCTCGCCCGTTTCTCGATTTTTAATAAGCATGACAGATTCTAATGGAACTATCTCATCATCAAACTTTCCTGACTGTTGGGCAGCTGCTGTCCTCATTTGACTTGATAATGCATATTCATCCTGGGATTCACGACTAACTTTGTAGCGACTTGCCACAGTTTCTGCTGTGTCCAGCATGTTCATATATATATCAGGGCGATTTTCTTTTAGCCACGATGCTTCGTTATCAGGCTCAACTTGATGTTCAGGCGGCAGCTGACTTATTACTTCAACTCCGCCTGCAACACCACAGTCAATTTCTCCTACCATGACTCTTTGGGACATCATAGCGATTGTCTGAAGGCCCGATGAACAAAATCGATTAATAGTTGCTGCGCTGGCACTTACTGGCAGACCGGCGCGCATAGCACTTATCCTTGCAACGTTCATGCCAGTTTGGCCTTGTGGAAAACCACACCCAACAAGTACATCTTCGATTTCACTTGGGTCAGCACCAGAACGCTTAATAGAGTGTTCTATTGCATGCCCCATTAGGTCTGCTCCGTGAGTATTATTATACGACCCACGGTATGCTTTACCTATAGGAGTTCGAGCAGTGGAGACTATTGCGGCTTCAGACATTTTATTTATCCCATAATTTTCGAAAAATCACTGGTTAAACTAAAACTTAACCATATCGCCGCCTTTTAGGTCGAGGATCTCACGAGCTTCATCAGGTGTAGCTACTTCAAGAGACAAGTTTTCACAAATATTACGTATCTTAGCAACCTGATCAGCATTTCTTTCAGCGAGCTTACCTTTAGCTATATATAGTGAGTCTTCCAAACCTACCCTCACACTACCGCCCATCATTGCTGATTGAGTTGTAAAGTTAAGTTGGTGGCGACCTGCAGCCAATACGGAGAAAACGTAGTCATCTCCAAACAAGCGGTCAGCTGTATTTTTCATATGAATCAGATGGTCCAATTCAGCGCCTATTCCTCCCATAATTCCAAAAATAAACTGAAGAAAAATAGGGGGCTTTAACCGACCAGTTGAATAGAAATAATGTGTATTATATAGATGGCTCACGTCGTAGCATTCATGTTCGAATTTAACACCTCTTTTGTCTGCTAGCTCGGTAATAATGTACTCCATCTGTTTAAAAGTATTCGTGAAGATGAAATCATCTGTCATTTCGAGATAGGGTTTTTCCCAATCGTACTTCCATTCATCATATCTGTTGACTAAATTAAAAAGCCCGAAATTCATAGATCCCATATTAAACGAGGTAACTTCTGGTTCTGCTTTAACGGCAGCTGCAATCCTCTCATCCACGTGCATTCCTAGGCCGCCGCCTGTGGTTATATTTACAACGGCATCAGTATTTTGTTTGATACGTGGAAGAAATTCCATGAAGACATCAGGGTCTCCGGTTGGCTTACCATCTTCAGGGTTTCTTGCATGAAGGTGAATTATAGATGCTCCTGCTTCAGCAGCTTCAATCGAAGCTTGAGCAATTTCATCAGGCGTTATAGGGATGTGTGGAGACATAGTAGGAGTATGGATTGCTCCTGTGATAGCGCACGAGATTATGACTTTAGTCTTTTTTGCCATGAGTTTCTCCCTTAAATTAATGAGGCTTTTCTGGCTTAGCCTACTTTTTGTATTTTAATAAGATATTATCTCAATTGATTAGTGGTTTCCCGTCGTAAGTATAGATTCCGGTGATTACTATATATCAACTGTAAGGAGGTTTTAAATACTCAATAATTAATTCAATCTATAAATTAGTGTAGCTAACAGTTGACAATCGTTTTCAGCCAGTCGTTCAATAGTCTGCTTAGTTTAGCTGTCAGTCTCTAATTTTCCAAGGAGTTCGATAAAAAAAGGTTATTTTAATAAATGTTTGAATTACGGAGCAATGACTAGTTAATTAAAACAAAGAAAAAATACCAACTTAATATAATTGTAAGACACACAAATCTTTTTTAATTGGGGGTATAATAAAAATGAAACTAATAACATTCACTTCTGGATCTAGTGAACCAAAATTAGGTGTTATAAACGCTGATGAAACTGGTGTTATTGATTTAGCTTTATCAGACAATAAGCCGTTCTTTAAAACTATGCTTGATATGATCTCGGCTGGTGAAGAGGCGCTTAATCTTGCAAAACAGATTTTAGAAACCCATGACCAAAATTATAGTCATGCTCTAGCAGATATCTCAATTAAAACACCTGTTCTTGAGCCACCTCAGATAAGAGATTTTTTATGCTTTGAAGAGCACTTGCTGAATGCCTTTGCAATGTTGAGAAAAAAGAAAGCTGATGCAGAGCCTGATCCTGAAGAGGCTTTAAAAAGGTTTGAAGCAGAGGGAGCTTTCAAGCCGCCGGAGATATGGTACGAACAACCTCTTTATTATAAACCTAGTAGGTTTGGTGTAATAGGGTCTGACGAGGATGTTTTATGGCCTTTCTTTTCTGAACTTATGGATTATGAAATGGAGTTTGGAGCTTGGATAGGAAAATCAGGTAAAGACGTAACACCGGAAGAAGCTAAGGAAATGATCTTCGGGTATTCTATTTTTAATGACATTAGCGCTCGTGATACTCAGGCTCGCGAAATGCCAGCTGGGTTTGGTCCTGGAAAGGGTAAAGACTTTGAGACTGGTCAGATAATTGGGCCGTGTATAGTAACAGCTGACTCATTCGACCCATATGATACCGAAATGATAGTTCGAATTAATGGTGAAGAAGTTAGTAGGGGTTATTCCGGTAATATGTATTGGAAATTTGAAGATTGTATATCGCATACTTCCCGAGCAGAGAGGTTACATCCAGGTGAGTTTTTCTGTTCAGGTACTGTTGGGGGTGGCTGTGGTCTTGAGCATGATAGGTTTCTAAGTCCCAACGACATAATGGAGTTAGAAATAATTGGTATAGGAACATTGCGAAATCGAATTGTGAGGCCATCGTAAACACATGCAGAGGCACTGATGAATTTCAAATGATATCAAGGTGATATTGGTTTAATGAATTAGCAACATCACAAGATAAATATCAATTAAGTGTTTGTAATAAGTAACGGGGATATTATGGAAGAGATTTTTATACAAACTGAAGAGCAGCGTGCAATTTTAGAATCGGTGAGGAGGTTTGTTGAAGAGGAGGTGACGCCTCGTGCCGCAATGTTAGACTCAAGCCCCGATCCAGAAGATGGCTTTTCTTGGGAGATAGTAGAGGCTGCAGACGCATTTGGTTTAAGAACAATGGCGTTGTCTGAAGACTATGGTGGAATGGGCACTGACTCTCTTACTACTGCTATGGTTGTAGAAGAGTTAGGGAAGGGCGATTTAGGGATTTCCGTTGTATTTGCTCAAACTTTGAAAATTGCACAAATAATGGAGAAAGCTCTTAATGAAGAACAAAAACAAAGAGCTCTTATACCATTTGTCGAAGACCCTCGCGCTATACTTAGCATTTGTATAACCGAACCTGAAAATGCTTCTAATTATTTAGTCCCTTACCCATCCTCGTTTAATACTAAAGCAGAGAAACAAGGTGATGGCTGGGTTGTGAACGGGATGAAACATTTCATTTCCAATAGTAATAGATCTCGGTTTTTTCTAGTCTTCGTTCAAACGGACAAGGATAAGCCATTTACGGAAGGGTCAACTTGCTTTCTTTTAGAACGGGGACATCCTGGTTTTACTGTCGGCCGTGTGCATGATAAAATGGGAGAACGTTTAGCAAATAATTCTGAACTATTCTTTGAAGACTGCTTTATTCCCGACGAAAATGTTGTTGGCCAAGTAAACGGGGGTTTAAAAACTCTAGGAGAATTCTTTCCACAAAGTAATGCTTATGCTGGAGCAAGTATTCTCGGAGTAGCAGTTGCATGCTACGAAAAATCACTAAATTGGGCTCAGAATAGGGTTCAGGGTGGGAAGCCACTTATCGAGCATGACGGTATAAGGGCTCAACTTTCTGAAATGAAAATGTTAATAGATGCGTCGCGTGCTTATATTCATAGAGCCGCTTACCTCGCAGACCATCAAGAGCATGGTTGGGATCCAACACTTGGAGCTTTACCTAAGGTCATGGCATCTCAGGCTGCTTGGAAGATAGCTACATGGACATTGGAAATTCATGGTGGTCATGGATATATGAAGGAGGCAGGAGTAGAGAAACTCTTGAGAGATGCTGCTGCTTTCCTGCACTCAGACGGTGTGAACAGAACTTTATTATTGCGCGCCGCTAACTTTATGGAGTGGTAGCAAGAATCCTTAGTCTAGTTCTTTATCTTTTACATAGGATGTAATTTTATGAACCTTGGAATACTTCTAACACGTGCGGCGAAATCTTTCCCTGAAAAGATTGCTATAGCTCATGGTTCTTACGATTTTTGTACATACTCTGAATTAGCATCTAGAGCAGCTTGCTTAGCTGGCTTCCTCAAAACGGGCCTTAACTTATCTATCGATGAAAGAGTGGGTTTATTTATGTCAAACTGTCCAGAATATCTGGAGGTATTTCATGGTATTCTTCATGCTGGCATGGCGAGCTTACCTATAAATAATAAATTACACGAGAAAGAACTGGCCTATATTCTTGATGATGCATCGGCCGGCGCTTTGTTTGTAACTCATGATCTGGCGGAAAGAGCACATCTAGCAGTCGATGAAGTTGGTAAAGATATAAAAATTATAATCGTTGGGGACTCCAATTATAGATCTATAATAAGAAGTGATCCAGTTCAGATAACGCATCGAGCAGCTAATGATTTGGCATGGTTGTTCTATACAAGTGGAACAACTGGAAGCCCTAAAGGAGCAATGTTAACACATCGTAATTTGTGGGACTCAACACTAAATTACTATGTAGATGTAGATCGTGTTCCATCTAACGGGAGTGCGTTTCATCCAGCTCCAATGTCTCATGGCTCTGGATTTTATGGCCTTCCACATTTAGCTGCTGCAGCAAAACAGGTTATTCCTGAATCTGGAGGATTTGATCCGGCAGAAATCTATACACTTATTTCAGCACATGAAGAAGTCTCAATGTTTGCTGCACCAACGATGGTAAAACGTTTTGTGGAATATTCCGGAGGCGGTAGCACAGAAAATCTGCGAACTATCACTTATGGCGGAGGGCCTATGTATGTCACCGATTGTAAGAAAGCATTGGAAAGATTAGGGCCGAAATTAGTTCAGATATATGGACAGGGTGAAAGTCCAATGACTATTACAGTTCTACCGCGTGAAGATCATGCCTTAATAGAACATCCGCGATATGAAGAACGTTTGGCATCCGTCGGCTATGCTCAAAGCATAGTGGAGGTCAGGGTGGCAGATTCAGAGGGTGCTACTTGTCCAAATGGAGAAATAGGAGAAATTCTAGTTCGCGGTGATGTTGTTATGAAAGGATACTGGGGTCGCCCTAAGGAATCTGCTGAGGCCCTGCGAGATGGTTGGCTACACACAGGAGATCTAGGGGTTTTCGATGAGGATGGATATCTTACACTCAAGGATAGATCTAAAGACCTAATAATTAGTGGCGGATCCAATATATATCCTAGAGAGATTGAAGAAATTTTGTTGCAACACCAGTCAGTTAGCGAATGCGCTGTGATAGGTCGACCACATGAAGAGTGGGGAGAAGAAGTTGTAGCATTTATTTCTCCAGTGACAGGTCATAGCATTGAGATAGGAGAGCTTGACACTCTTTGTTTAGATAATATTGCAAGATTCAAACGCCCTAAGGAATATCGTGTGTCTGAGTCTTTGCCAAAAAACAATTACGGGAAAATTATAAAACGTGAGTTGCGAAGCCAGCTGGAAAAAGAAGAAAAAGAATGAATGGTAGACTTAAAGAAAAGGTGGCAATTGTAACTGGTGCGGGTTCCATAGGTGAAGGATGGGGTAATGGAAAAGCTACTGCCGTCCTCTACGCTCGAGAAGGTGCAAAGGTTTTATGTGTCGATCTCAACTTAAATTCTGCTCAAGAGACGGTGAATATTATAACTAATGAAGGAGGTGAAGCCATAGTTTTTGAAGCGGATGTAACGGATAGCGAGCAGGTTGAAGCTATGGTTTCAGAGACAAAAGAAAAATTTGGTAAAATAGATATTCTTCATAATAACGTAGGGATTGCTGAAGTTGGCGGGGTTGTCGAAACGAATGAAGAAAGTTGGGATAGAGTTCATAACGTTAATCTGAAAAGCGCTTATCTGACGACTAAACACACAATACCTTGCATGTTGGAGCAAGGAGAAGGTGCGATAGTGAACGTTTCTTCTATTGCAGGAGAGCGATGGTTGGGGGTTCCGTATATTTCATATGCAACAACAAAAGCGGCTCTTACACAAATGACACGTGTTATCGCAAGACAATATGCTCCTCAGAATATTCGATGTAATGCAATACTTCCGGGATTAATGAAAACTCCTATGGTAGCCCATTCACTTCAGGGGTCTTATGGTGATGCGGATGAAGACGAGTTATGGTCTCGTAGAGAAGAGCAGGTTCCATTGAATAGGGTGGGGGATGCTTGGGATGTGGCTTATGCAGCTCTTTATTTGGCTTCTGATGAAGCGCGTTATGTTACAGGCGCATCATTGGTAGTTGATGGGGGAATTACATTAGGTATTGGATAAAGGAGTAAGTGATGATCTCGCCGGTCGATTCTGGTTTGCAAGCTGTTTTTGAGAGGCTAAAAGAAGAAGGTAATGCTCTTCCTGATCCTTCTGAGGTTGGAATAGAGGAAGGACGTGCTGCTCGTGCAAGATATTATAAATACCTAAACCACCCAGATGGAATATTAGCTGTTGATGAAGTTAGTGACGTAGAAATACCAGGACCCTATGGCCCTATTTTGTTGCGCCTTTATTTTCCTAGCTCGGAAAGAAATGTTCCCGTTATATTATTCATACATGGTGGAGGCTGGTGGACAGGTAATATTGAGGCTTATGATCAGATTTGTCGCCGTTTGGCGTTAGAAAGTGGATGTGCAGTAGCGAGTTTAGAGTATCGACTTTGGCCAGAGTACCGTTTTCCTGTTCCAGTTGAAGAAACTATGGTGGCAGCTAATTGGTTGTTTAAACAGGGGTCTGAACGAGGTCTAGACCCATCACGTATTGCTTTCTGTGGTGACTCCGCTGGTGCTACACTCGCCCTTTATGCTGGAAATGAATTAAAACATACCGGATCAGTAAGGGCTTTAGCACTGGTTTATGGGGTCTATTTACTTGATGTAGATACACAGTCATGGAGAGATTTAGGGGATGGTACTTATGGACTGACAGTGGCTCAGATGAAGTGGATTTGGGATGGTTATTTGCATGGTTCAAATTTTTCCCCAACTGATCCTCGCATAGCTCCCGCAAATGCTGACTTGAATGGTCTTCCTAATACATGGGTAATGTGTGGAGACCTTGACCCATTAATTGATGATAGTCGTGAATTAATAGAGAAACTCAAAAAGTGTAATGTTGAATACACCTTTAAACTTGAAGAGGGCGTAACACATTTCGTTTGGATGTGGCAGAGAATATATGAGCGTTCTAGGAACTCTATCGCTGAGGGGGCTCACTTTTTAAAAATGAATCTAAGGCAATCATGATTTTTCCTTTGCCATGTTTTCTCTAAGGTGTTCACCAGCATCAAAATATGGTCTTGGATCATTCAGGTGAGTTATTTCTTCCCACCTTTTACCTAAATATTCCGGTGTAATCTGATCTCTAGGATCTGTTTGAATACCAGTGCTTTCTAATATATGTATTTTTGAGTAATAGCCTGCTGTAGCTGAAATAATGCTGCCTGATTCGTTGCATTCTTCACTCACTAAATAAGTGACCATGGCAGCGACAGCCTCAGGGGTTACCAGGTTAGGATCATATTCATCGAAAATACCGGAGGGCTCTGCAATGCGTGTGGCTGCTAATGGCGCTAGTGTGTTGATCTTAATATTATTCTGTGCGCACTCGATTTTTAATGTGTTCATCAGCCCAATTACGCCCATTTTTGCTGAACTATAATTTGATTGTCCAAAATTTCCATATATACCCGAAGTTGAAGAAACCATTAGAATGCGCCCATAATCCTTATCGCGCATTATTGGGAAAGCAGCATATGTAACATAGGCTGAACCCATTAAATGAACTCGGATAACATGTTCATAATCGTCTAATTTCATTTTGTGAAAAGATTTATCCCGCACAATCCCAGCATTGTTGATCAAGATATCAACAGTACCAAAAGCGTCTAAAGCGGTTTGAATAATTCTTGCTGCTTGATCTTTGTCAGCTACATCATCAAAGCTAGCAACAGCTTCACCTCCTTTAGCATTAATTTCTTCAACTACTTTTTCAGCAGGAGCTTGTGATTCCCCGCTTCCATCAATTGTGCCGCCTATGTCATTAACAATTACCTTTGCCCCACGCTCAGCCAAAGAGAGAGCATAACTGCGACCTAAGCCGTGTCCAGCTCCAGTTACGACCGCAACACGATTATCAAATCGAATTTCCATTATTTTTTTCCGTTTTTAAAATTAAGAGGATCTTTTTAAACATTCCTAGTTCTAGTCTTTCAGTCAACTGATTTAGTTTATTAATTATGTTTAACTAATTATTTTTTAAATAGCGCATTACGAATGGATTTTATATGGCTCACGAGTTAGCTTGCCCAATAGCAAGATAGTAATTTTATGTGAGTTTTTTAAAATGATCATTAGATTATATATTAATAGAAGAGTATTAAGAAATGGTTGAGTTAGATTGGGTTCAGTATTGGTTTATGTTTCCAATATCGATTTGTGTAGCAACTACTGCGATGTTAAGTGGTATAGGTGGAGCAGCACTTTTTATTCCAATATTTGTAATTATTTTTCCTTTGTTGGGGCCCGAATATCCTCTTACCACAGCAGCCGCTATTGGATCTGCTCTAATGACTGAAGTTTTTGGGTTTTCTTCTGGATTTGTAGGATACTACAGAAAAAAACTAATTGATTTTCATTCTGCCATTCCTTTCATCCTAGTATCTGTTCCCATAGCCATCGTTGGTGCAGTTTTACTTGCCTCACTGAAAGATCAAGAGGTTTTCCTAAAAGGTGCGTATGCTCTCTTAATGTTGATTTTATGTCCGATTATTTTAAGACATACTCCGGCTGAATCAGATCACTCTTTATTAAGTTCATCGGATATGAAAAATAAATCTGAAAGAGTAAAAATGAGCATTACCTCACGAGACGGCATAAAATACGATTATCATAAACCTCGTCTTGGTGTATTTGGAGCTGGAGCTACAGGTGTTGGCGGATTTATCACAGGTTTATTAGGTGTTGGTATTGGGGAAGTTATAATGCCTCAGCTTGTTAAACGTAACCGGGTTCCAGTTGCAGTTGCGGCTGCTACATCTGTATTTACTGTAATTATAACTATTGCGTCTGCATCTTTTACCCAAGTTACAGCTTTAATAGCAGCAGGGGGCATAAACGCAATTCCATGGAATTTGGTTGTTTACACTATTCCAGCTGTTATTCTCGGTGGACAGATAGGCCCCCGATTGCAGGGTAAAATAACCCAAGGTACTATGGAGAAGATTATAGCAGTACTATTTGGTATAATTGGGATAGCTATGGCATTTATTGTAATAAGACAATTATCTGCTTTTTGAGATATCATTAAAATGAGCATGGGTCTCAAATGACACTGGGAATTTCAGACAGACGCTATCGAAGACGCCGACAGGGCAGGCTGGTCTTAGCCTTAGCGCGTTGGTCGTTTGTTTTACTTGTAGCTATTTTTGCTGGATATTATGCTTATGATTTTGGTATAGAGCTTGCTCGCAAGGAAGTGAGGGTGCTAGAAACTAAGTTGTATCAGGCTAGTATGACACTAGAACAACTTAAAACAGATATTGTTGGGCTTGAAACTGCCCTTAGAGCTGAACGTGTTTTGGTGGCTAAATGGCGAGATCAATATAGAGGTGAAGTTCCAAGTGCTGAAGATAAAGAGCTATTAATAAAAATTCATGAACGTATCAGAAAAGGCGTCTCTCGAAAAAGGATTTCTGAAATAATCACACTTGCACAGAAAAGAGATGTATGTGAGTCGCTTCAAGTAACAAGACGTTTCGTAGTACAAAACCCTGTTTATGCAGGACCCAATGATAATGTATCATTTGCAGAGAATTCGATAATTGTAACAGCTATAGGAAAATCAAAGGTAAATAATCAGGGAAGGCCTGAGGCATGGTTCGATCCTGCAAAAAAAGTTACTGTGTATTTTACAAAACCTGGAGGAGGGACTACCTCTACTGAGGGTATACTTCCACTTAACCACGCGGTTGTAGTCGGTAATAATGAATATCGTTTTAGTATAGTGTCAGGAGTGCGATCTTTTGTTGAGATTTCGGGTAGAAAATGCGATTACCCATAATTTTAACGACAGATAAGCTAATTTCATTTCAATTACAGACTTGAAAGCTTGATAGGAAATGTCTAAATCGTTTCCCTGATTTAAAAAGTATGTAATTAAATATTGGTTTTAATAGATTGATGAAATGAAAAGATTCAAAATAAAGTTATTTTTGGAGTTGAAATATAGTGGATAAATTGCTTGAAATTAATGGTTTGACCAAGAGATTCGGACCCATTTCGGCCGTTGATAATATTTCTTTCTCCGTATCTCGTGGAGAGGTGTTGGGTTTTTTGGGCCCCAACGGGGCAGGAAAGTCAACTACAATGAAGATGGCTACAGGGTATTTATCTCCGACAAATGGGAAAGTAAGTGTTTGCGGATATGACGTGCTTCATTCACCATTGGAGATAAAAAGGCGACTTGGTTATTTGCCTGAAGGTGCTCCACTTTATGGCGATATGACACCAAATAGCTTATTAAACTTCGTTTGTGATATCCGTCAACTAAATAAGGAGAAACGAAAAACGGGCTATGAGCACGTTGTTGAAAGTCTTCAGCTTGAGCGGGTGCTGCATCAGCCTATTGAAACTCTATCTAAAGGATATAAGAGAAGAGTTGGACTTGCCCAAGCAATAATTCATGACCCAGAGGTTCTTATACTTGACGAACCAACTGATGGATTAGACCCTAACCAAAAACACGAAGTGAGACAGTTGTTAGATCGTATGTCTCATTCTAAAGCAATAGTGATTTCCACCCATATTCTAGAAGAAGTTGATGCTGTATGTAGTAGGGCAATAATCATTTCACAAGGTAAAATAGTTGCTGACCAGAAACCATCTATGCTTGAAAGAAGTTCTCGATTTCATAATGCCGTAGGAATTCGTATTGAAGCAGAAAACTCGGAACGGTGTATCTCCTTAATAGAGAGTATTCCTGATGTTCTGACTGTAGAAATTGTTAGAAATGATGATGAACTCGTTGAAATTATCGTATTTCCAAGTAATAAAACGGACATTTTAGGTTCTATAAGTAATTCCATAGATGAGGGCGGGCTTAAGGTATTAGAGATGTATGTTGAGAGAGGACGGTTGGAAGAAGTATTTAGAGAGTTAACCGTAGGCGGCTTTGAGGTGGGAAATGCGTAATACCTGGATTATTTGTAGTCGTGAATTAACATCATATTTTATATCGCCTGTGGCCTATGTTTTTATCGTGATCTTTCTTGCATTAGCTGGTGGTTTAACTTTCTTTTTTGGGAAATGGCTCGATAGAGGGCAGGCTGATTTACAGGTATTTTTTATATATCATCCATATCTGTATTTGTTCTTGATTCCAGCGGTAGGAATGAGGTTATGGGCAGAAGAGAGAAAATCCGGTTCAATGGAATTTTTAATGACTCTTCCTATCTCCACCAGCCAGGCCGTCATAGGGAAATTTTTAGCAGCTTGGATATTTGTGGGGATAGCTCTTTCTCTTACATTCCCAATATGGCTTACAGTTAACTTTTTAGGTAATCCTGATAACGGAGTAATTGTTACAGCATATGTAGGCAGTTGGTTAATGGCTGGTGGATTTTTAGCACTAAGTTCAAGTGTTTCTGCTTTAACGAAAAACCAGGTCATAGCTTTTGTTCTTGCTGCTGTTATTTGTTTTATATTTTTGATGAGTGGCGTTGAGCTAGTTCAAGCATTTTTTCGCGCTTGGGCTCCACCTAGATTTGTTGAAGCCATAGCCGAACTAAGTTTCTTAACTAATTTTGGCGATCTATCTCAAGGGGTCATAGATGTACGTGATATCTTATTCTTTTTATCAGTAATAGCAGGTGCTTTGTTTGTTAACATATTGATCGTTGAAATTAAGAAGAGCAGTTGAGTGATGTTTGATAAAATTAAAAGCTCGGATCGCTCATTACTTGCAACTATAGGGATTGTTCTGGCCATTATTTTCTTTTTAGCATTTAACGCTATCGTTAATAATATTTTCACTGCAAATAGATTAGACCTTACACAAGACGAACTATTTACATTGTCAGATGGTACCAAAGACTTGTTAAGTAGCATCGATGAACCAGTTGATGTAAGGCTTTATTATTCTCGGAGATTCAGTGAAATAGGTCCAGACATAGCAAGACATGCAACTAGGGTAATTGAGTTATTAGAGGAGTACGAGCGTCTTTCGAAGGGTAAGGTAAGATTCAAATTGTTTGATCCAGAACCATTTTCTCCCGAAGAAGATTTAGCGGTTAGTGATGGGCTAAAAGGTCTTCCTTTTGATCAATCTGGAGAGCTTGTTTATTTCGGTGTTGCAGGTACAAATAGTACAGATGATAAAGATTCTATCAGTTATCTATCTCCTGAGCGGGCACCATTTTTAGAATATGACTTAACTCGATTAATTCATAACCTGGCTAACCCAGAGAAAACTAAAATTGCAATTTTTTCTGATTTACCTCTTCAAGGAACTAGGTTTGATAATTATAAACCTTGGTTAATTATTGACGGCATGAAGCAGTTTTTTGACATTGAGTTTATAGAAAGATCTGACAAAAATTTGCCTGATGATATAGAAGTTTTAGTCATAGCTGCTGTTCATACAATAAATACATCGCTTTTATATTCAATTGATCAGTTTGTCCTCAATGGAGGTAGAGTCCTTGCTTTCGTTGATCCATTCGCAGAATCTATGGCGTTGGCTGGACCGCAAGCTGGACAGCTTCCCCCACCTGGAGTAGGCATTTCTGCTGTTGAGCCTTTGTTTAAAGCTTGGGGCGTAGAGATGCCCGCAGGAAAATTTGTTGCTAATACAGATGATGCTGTTCGGGTCGGCTTTCCTGATCCTGAATCAGGCCAGCAGGTAGCGGTTGATTATGTTTCCTGGCTTAATCTTGTTGGTGATCGTTTTGCTAAAAATGATACGGTTAGTAGCCAACTACAGAGAATTGTTATGACTTCTGCTGGAGCTTTCCTAACAAGAAAAGATGCTACAACAACTTTAGAACCCCTTATTTATACATCGAATAATTCTGATCTAATGGATGCATTTGATATCGCACAACGACCAAACCCAATTGCGCTTATTGAAAAGTTTGAATCAAAAAATAAATCATATTCGTTAGCAGCTAGAGTTACAGGGAAAATAGGTACAGCTTTTCCCGACGGCCCCCCAAAAGAAGTTTTAAATTCTAATAAGAAAAATGGAAAAATAAAAAAAGCACATTTGAGCGAAAGCGTTGCTCCCTTCAATGCTATTTTAGTTGGTGATGCTGATTTCTTAGCAGATAGAAACTGGGCTAGAGTTCGTGAGTTGGGTGGTCAACGTCTTACCATCCCAACTGCCAGTAACGCTGACTTTGCTATAAACGCAATTGATAACCTTAGAGGAAGCCAGGCCCTCGTGGGACTTCGTGGCCGTGGGTTTTCTGTGAGACCATTTGAGGTAATTTCTGAAATGCGACAGACGGCAGATGACAAATATCGTGCTAAGGAACAAGAACTACTGAACAGTATTTCAGATATCGAAAAAAATATTCAGAATATTCAACGTGAAGAGAAATCAACCGGGGTTTTAATGACAGCAGCACAACAAGAGCAAATTGATAATTTTCGAATTAAAATGCTGGAAAGTCGTCGTGACTTAAGAAAGGTTCAACGCTCACTAAGAAACGATGTTGAAACACTAGAAAACCGGATTCGCATCATAAACATTTGGGCTGTGCCTATAGTAGTTGCGATAATTTCTATTTTACTGGCCGTGGTAAGAAGGTTCAGGCGAGCACAGTTTTATAAATCAGCAATACACTAAATTAAGAGGAGTAAGAGATGGGCCCGCGGGCATTTCTCATCTGGTTATTGATAACTATGACCATGGTAATTCTAGCAACTTTTGTTGTCTTAGATAAACCTACGGCAAATTTTGATCCTATTTCACGAGAGCCGGTATTTTCTGACTTAAGGAAAAGTCCTGATTCTGTATCAAAGATTGAAATTAAAAGTCGGTTTGGGTCATTTTCTATAGAGCGTTCCGATGGAACATGGAAAACTCCTGATAAATTCGGTTATCGAGTTGATGAGAGTAATGTAAGAAGATTAGTAATTAGCTTATCAGATATGCGTTACATTGAACGAAAGACATCTCGACCGGATAGATTTTCTAGGTTGGAAGTTGAAGATATAGATGGAGATGACTCTGAATCAGCTTACGTAAGGATGACTAACTCTCAAGGTAAAGTATTAGCTGAGTCAATTATAGGTCGCCCAAGTGCTCGCTTTATAGATGGAGCAGTAAGCGGTAATTATATTAGAGAACCAGGGTCAAATAATGTCTGGTTAGTAAGTGGCATAGCTAGTGTACAAACTCGCTTAGTCCCCTGGTTACATGGTAATATAGTTTCATTGTCTGCGGAAAAAATAAAAAGAGTAGTATTGTCTGGGCCAGATGGAAAGATAACCCTAGTTAGAGAAAGTCCTAAAAAAGAAGAACTGATTCTGGAAAAAACGAACAGTAAAACTCAGTTAGATGGCGAAAAAGTAGGTTCCATAAAACGGGCTATGGCTGACATTAACCTTGAGGATGTTAAGCCAAAGAAAGATTTTATTTTATCTCCTAATGCTCGGGTAGCCAAGTTTTTAACATTTAGTGGAATCTCTATAACAGCTAAATTACAAAAATCAGAAGAACAAAATTGGGTCATATTTTCTGCTGAATATGAGAAAGATAAATCCCATACCAAAGAAGTTGAAGACAGTTCCCTTAAAAAGGTAGAAGAAATAAACATGCGCGTTAAAGACTGGGTTTACTGGATACCAAGTAAGGATTTTGAAATCCTAACATATAAGCTCAAAGATATAATTAAGGAAACAAAAGATAAAAGTTCCTAGGTATTTGAATTGTTATTAGGTTCTTTAATTTAGGATAAATAATGGATTTAGGAATAGCAGGGAAAAGAGCACTGGTGTCTGGAGCTAGTAGGGGAATCGGGAAAGCGATAGCTGAATCCCTAGCTAAAGAGGGTGTGCGTGTAATTCTTTGCAGCAGAGATGAAGAAAAATGCAAGAAAATCGCTGAGGATATTGCTGAACAGCATGAGGTTGAAGCACATGGTCTTCAATGTGACCTGTCTTCAATCGATTCAATTGAAAATGTGGTTAGTTTTTCTCAAGCCACTTTTGGTGGGGTTGATATTTTAGTCAATAACACTGGAGGACCTCCATTTGGGCCTATAAGTGAGGTGGATATAGATTCTTGGCGTTCTAATTTTGAAAGTATGGTTATTAGTGTTATGCATTTAACAGGACTGATACTGCCAGGTATGAGGGAAAGGTCTTGGGGGCGTATTTTAATTGTTAGTTCTTCGGGAGTAGTAGAGCCAATTCCGGAGTTGGGAATATCTAATACACTACGAGTATCTCTGGCTAATTGGGCGAAAACGCTAAGCTTTGAAGTAGCTAAGGATAACGTAACCGTTAATATGTTAATGCCTGGAAGGATTGGAACTGAACGCCTTGAGCAACTTTACAAAAGAACTGCAGAGCGTACAGGTAAAAATATTGATGAAGTTAAAGGTGAGGTCGCTTCTGCGATACCAATTGGTAGAGTTGGAAGAGTTGAAGAATTTGCCGCGCTTGCTACATTTTTGTCTAGTGAAAATGCTGGTTATATAACCGGGACATCAACTGCGATAGATGGTGGTCTAACCCGGCGAATTACATAACCTGGAAATGCTATCCGTAACTATTTTAATATAATAGTCTATCTCATTGTAATATTTATACTAATACTTTATTTTTTCCGATAAAAATTCCCTTGTATGTTTTATATCAAGCCAAGTTAATGTTAGACTATATTTCGCTTTTTAAGATTCATTTAGCTGTTCTAACCCCTCTGGCGAATCAATATCTATGAGAATGCCATTGTCGGACATTTCTACTTCATAAACAGAGTCAGAATTTTCTTCAATATGATATTTAGCACCTATGTCTCCACTTATTTGTTTCAGTTCTCCGAAATATTTGCGTGTCCATAACACAGGATTGCCACGCTTTCCTTTCCAAGTTGGAACACAAATTTCTCTTCCTGGGTCTGCTCTAAATGTATCAATCAGTTTTATCAAATGATTAGATTTTAAACGTGGCATATCTCCTAATGATATTATTGCAGCCGCACAGTTGCTAGGTACGGAATCAAGTCCGGTATTTAGTGAGGTGCTAAGACCATCAGCATATTTTGGATTATGAGCGAATATTGCGTTAATATCTTTTAGCTCATCTCTAACCTCTTTGCTTTCATGCCCTGTTACAACTATTATCGGTGACGCCCCTGCATTCACCATTATGTCTACTGCATGACGGATCATGGTTTTGCCTTCGATTTCAATTAAGAGCTTATTTCTAGATCCCATACGCCTTGATTGACCAGCTGCTAGGATAATTCCGGCTACTTTTGATATTACGGGCATTGCTTCTTTTTTCTGGCTTTGTGGAGCTGCTTCGGCTCGTGGCAGTGGACGGGCGGGGTTCTCTTTCAATAGGCCTCCTATACCCATAGATCTTATTTGTTTCTTTCCTACAGGAAGGTTCGCAAGTATCCTTTCTAGGATAATATCATTACCCCCTTTTTTGGGTGAACGTGCAGAACCTGGTAATGCTAGTAAAGGAATATTTTTTAATCTACCAATTACCAGTAGGTTTCCAGGATCAACAGGCATCCCAAAATGCTCAATTTTTCCTCCACCACTAATAATTCCGCTAGGTATGACGTCACGGCGGTCAGTAGTGGCTGAGGCTCCAACAACTAATATTAGGTCAATATCTCTTTCTGAAACATTTTTTAAGCATTCCGCAATTGAATCAGATTCGTGTTTGCAAATTAAATCCTGGGAAATTACGCTGCCTAGATCTATTATTTTTGATCCAATTACTGAAGATGTCTTTTCTATTACCTTTTTTTGAAGTCCTGGTAATTCGGTTTGCAACAAAGCAATTTTACAATTTTGAAACGAATTAACCTCCACTAAGGAGGTGTTTTTTGATGCAAGGGTCTCTGTTTTATGAACTTTAATCTCAGTTACGGAGAATGGTATTATTTTTATTGTTGCAACTATTTGGTCGATTGAAACTCTTTCATGCAGGTTTAAAGTCGCTATAGTAATTCCTTCATCTATCTCGTTGATCTTATTAATTATTTTTGGATCAAAATTAATAAGTCCGTTTGTAGTTGCAAACACGTTAACTCTTCCTGTATTAGAAAGACCTATTCGCGTATTATTACCTGAAACTGCTATTCCAATGCGCCGTGCAGCATCGTTTTCTGAGACGTCATTCGATTCTAGCTTAGCAACAACTATCTTTTCTATGCCGGCCTTAGCAATATTATCAATATCGATTGTTTTAAGTACTTGGCCTTTTCGATAATGCTTACCATCAATCGTCTGGCTGTGAGCCAAGATTGTACCTTCAGCATCTTTGAGGGGTAAATTACTAAACTTCATTTTTAATTAAGACTCTATTTAATTAGTTTAAGTGTTATTATGTATCACCAACAGTATATGACTAATGTAGAACAATGTTAAACGGGGGATTATATGCATTGGATGATAAAATGTCGTTCCAAACAAGGTACGGATGAACTTCGTTCGGCAACAATTCCGGCACATATAGAACATTTAGATAAATATAAAGAAATGACCTGGTTTTCTGGTCCTATTTTTACCGATGATGGAAAATCAGCAATAGGTAGTTTACGTTTCATTGAGTTTCCCGATCAAGAGAGTGCGCAGGCATATATAGATAAAGACCCTTACACGGTAGAAGGTATTTTCGATGAAATTATTATAAAACATTGGCAACCAGCACTTAATCAACGCCAACTGGATTATGACAAAAAAGATGGAACCCAGCAATTTATCGTCCATTGTATAGATAGTGATAAAAGTGAGGGTAAGAGAGATCAGCTTAGACAAGCCCATCGAGATTATCTTGTTAATCGTCAAGAATTTATAATAGCGCGTGGACCTCTGCGTGATAATGCTAGTGGTCCTATAGTAGGAAGTGCTTTATTGCTGGATGTAAAGGATAGGGAATTTGCCGAGTCTCTTTTAGATGATGAACCTTTCAACAAATCTGGGATTTACGAACATATTAGTGTTGAAAGATGGTTCTTTGGGCATGTGTAGTATTAGGTCGATTTGTGCAATGTTTGGGTAATTTGTGCCATAATAGATATTGCGATTTCAGCAGGAGTTTTAGCGCCAATTGGTAGTCCAATTGGACCGTGAATTTTTTCAATTTTATTAGTTGATATTCCTGCTTCAGTAAGTCGGTCAATTCGTTTCGCATGTGTTTTTTTGCTCCCAAGTGAACCGATATAAAAAGCGTCTGATTCTAGAGCTACTTGAAGGGCGGGATCGTCTAATTTAGGATCGTGTGTTAGCGTTACAATTGCTGTTCTGTTATCGATTTGTAACTTTTTAAGGGCTTCATCAGGCCATTCTTCGCTTAACTCAATTCCAGGAAACCTAGATGACGTCGCGAAAGCACCTCTAGGGTCAATCACCATGGTTGAAAACCCTGTTGTTGAGGCAATATCTATGAGTGGTTGGGCAATATGCACAGCCCCTATAATTATTAGTCGTTTTGGGGGATTAAAACTCTGAATAAATATTTGATCAACGCGCTTTGAACGGTCATGAATTAAATTATCACGTGCGTGATTTAACATTTCCTCTTGAAGTTTCAAGTCTCCAAAAACCGAGTCCTTGTAAACTAGTGCTTGTCTTCCTGTTGATAAATCTGAAACAAGGGCTACTGATAGTTTTTTTTCGCGCGCAGAAAGTAATTCTTTGAGGATTTTTGACTGCATTTTTCTATTCTACTTGCTCTACATACACTTCTACTTCACCACCACAGGCAAGGCCAACTTCCCATGCCATTTCATCAGAGACGCCAAATTTAATTAATTTTGGATTTCTATCAGCCATCACCTGTTTTGCATCATGGACTACGGCTCCCTCTATGCAACCCCCCGAGACAGATCCAACCATGTTTCCATCAATGTCTATTGCCAATTGGCTGCCCACTGGTCGTGGAGAGGAACCCCAGGTGCTGACGACTGTTGCTATTGCAACCTGTTTTCCTTCCTGTCGCCACTTTGCAGCACACTCCAGAACATCATCGTGGCTATACATATTGTTTTCTTTTTCAGATTCTTTCATTGCACTTTCTCCAGCATACTTTGAATTTTTAAGTCATCTGAACTTTGATTACTAAGGGCGTGGGACAGTTGATTCAAACTTTCCAAATTATGAACAGAACGAAAATCATCTACATTAGGAAGTATTATGCGTGCCCCTAAGGATTTGGGCTCATAACGATCATAGCGCAGCAGAGGGTTCAACCATATCAAATGTCTACATGATTTGTGGAGTCTAATGATTTCCGATTCAAGGCCTTCTGCTGCATCTCGATCAAGTCCATCAGTAATCAAAAGTACTACCGCTCCTTGCGAAAGGGTTCTTCGTGACCAATTTAGATTATATGTGCGGAGACTGTGTCCTATCCGTGTTCCTCCTGACCAGTCATCAACTGCTTCAGATACTTTATCAAGGGCGTCATCCACATCTTTATAACGTAAATATCGTGTTATATTTGTAAGTCGTGTTCCGAATAAGAAAGTATGAACTCGGTCTCGATCATTTGAAACTGCATGTAAAAAATGGAGGATCATGCGTGAATACCTGCTCATAGAACCCGAAATATCACATAAAACAACTAGTGGAGGAGGACGATTAAGCCGTTTTACGTATTGTAATGGTATGGTTGCTCCACCAGAACGTAAGGAAGATCGTAAAGTGGAACGCATATCAATTTTCCTACCCAATGGGTTTTTGCGATAACGACGAGTGGGGATTTCAATAATTGGCAATTTCATCCTTGCTATGGCTCGTTTAGCTTGGGAAAGCTCTTCGTTAGACATCTTTTCAAAGTCCATGTCTTGAAGTAACTCACGCGAAGACCAGGTCATTACTGCGTCTATGGTTATGTCTGGTTCGCTCTGGTCTTCTGCTTCTTTTTCTTCATTATCTCTATCAGGTGGTTTTAAAGCTTCAGCTAGGCGACGATTTATTTCCTCAGTTTCGGCTGTTTGATCTTGATCTATCATCGTCGGCAGAACTAATGAACTCATCTTTTCTAGAATTTGTGGATTCCTCCAAAAAATATGGAATGCTTGATCAAAAATTTCTTTCTGATCTCGTCTATTTACAAAAACAGCATGTAATGACCAGTAGAAATCATCCCGATTTCCAATTCCAACTGTGAGCACAGCTCTGAGGGCATCAAGCACCTTTCCAGGGCCAACAGGAAGTCCTGCAGCTCTTAATACTCTAGCAAAATGCATAATATTTTTAGCGAGGGTTCCTTTAGATTCTTCTTTTTCAAGTGAATTTAAAATAGGAAACTTAGTTGATAAACCCTCTTGATCGATACCATCTGTAGCCTTGTCTGACATTTTCGATTAGCTAGCAGCTAATTGTGTGGCGGCTACTTCATTTTTAATTTGGTCTAGTATCACAGCTGCTTCACTACCGCGAATTTGAGCAATATCATCTTGATATTTAAGCAAGACCCCGAGAGTGTCATCTATTGCCTCAGGAGTAAGCTCGATAATATCAAGTTGATTAAGTGCTGATGCCCAATCGATTGTTTCGGCTATACCTGGTAATTTAAATAGATCCATATCTCGTAATCGTTGAACAAAGTCTACGACTTGTTGGCTTAATTTAATATCCACTGAAGGAGCCTTAATTTTAAGGATTTCTAATTCTCTGTCAGCGTCAGGATAGTCTACCCAATAATAGAAACAGCGCCTCTTTAGTGCGTCATGAATTTCTCTAGTTCTATTAGAAGTAATAATTACTATAGGTGGCTCTTCGGCTGTAATAGTGCCTATCTCCGGGATTGTAATTTGGAAATCAGAAAGAACTTCTAGTAAGTAAGCTTCGAAGGGTTCATCCGTCCTGTCCAGTTCATCAATTAATAATACAGGGGGGCCATTCGGAGATGCCTCTAGAGCTTGCATGAGGGGACGTTTAACTAGAAATCTCTCAGAGAATATATCTTTGCTAAGCGACTCACGATCTTTGACACCTCGAGCTTCAGCCATACGTATCTCTATCATTTGTGTTGAGTAATTCCATTCGTAAACCGCTGATGATACATCAAGGCCTTCATAACACTGTAGTCGGACTAATTTACGCCCTAGGGTGTTAGCTAATACCTTAGCTATTTCAGTTTTACCTACGCCCGCTTCTCCCTCCAAGAATAGAGGTCGCTTAAGCTCTAAAGCTAGGTGGACCGCTGTTCCAAGGCTTCGGTCGGCAATGTAATTACCCTTAGATAAGAGTTCTACTGTAGATTCAACGCTATGTGTTGGTTTAATCAATTGTTACTCATAATGTTTAAATGAAAAAAAATCAGATCTGAGATAATTGCAAGGATATCACCTCATCACTAAAATAAAAATTAATATCAGTACTGATATAATTCACCTGAATAAATATGCAAGGTGGTTATTGTACTATGCCGAACCCTGAGGGCTCGGCAAAGTCTTTGAAGTACAATTTAACCTGCTGCAGTTGCTGCTCTACTTGCCATTATGGAAACTAAATGTGCACGATACTCAGAGGAGGCATGAATATCATTATTTAGGCCATCTGAAGAAATGCTAACCGCCTTGGCAGCTGATGCGTCCAGAGTGTCTCCCAAAGCGTTTTCAATATCAGTAGATCTGAAAACTCCTGAATCACTAGCGCCAGTTACTGCAGCGCGTGTTTCTCCGCCTGTCTGGGCAACCATTACTCCAACGATGGCATATCTTGAGGCTGGATTAGGAAATTTTGCATAAGCTGCTCTATCAGGGATAGGAAAAGTCACAGCAGTTATGAGTTCACCATCTTCTAAAGCGGTTTCAAAAAGTCCTGTGAAAAAATCATCTGCAGAAATTTTTCTAGTGTTTGTTATGATAGTTGCATTAAGAGCCACACAACCAGCTGGGTAGTCAGCAGCAGGATCATTATTGGCTATTGAGCCACCTATTGTTCCACGATTCCGCACTTGTGGATCTCCAATATTACCAGCAAGAGCAGCTAGAGCAGGGATCTTAGAATTTACAATTTCTGAGCTTGCTACTGATGCATGCGTGGTCATAGAGCCAATTGTAACTGAATCACCTTCTTCTGAAACACCGACCAAGTCGTTTATAGCTGATAAATCAACTAAATCACTAGGCTGGGCAAGTCTTTGTTTAAGTGTGGGTATGAGAGTCATTCCTCCTGCCAAAAAACTGCCATCTTCTGCCGAGGATTGGGCAGATACTGCTTCATCCTGAGAATTAGCTTGCTGGTATTTAAAATCATACATTTTATTTCTCCCTAACGGCCATTTATTTTAATGAGCCTCACTAAGCATTATGGATTGCTTGCCATACTTTTGAAGGTGAAGCTGGCATTGATATATCTTCTACGCCCAAAGATGATAGAGCATCTAAAATAGCATTAATAACTGCTGGTGGAGCTCCAATTGAACCGACTTCACCTACACCTTTTACCTCAAGAGGGTTGGATGCCCCAAGAACGCTTTCCGTGCTAACATTAAGGTTTGGAAGGTTGTCTGCCCTAGGCATAGTGTAATCCATATAAGAACCTGTAAGAAGCTGTCCTTCTTTATCATAAACACAACCCTCCATTAAGGCTTGGCCAATTCCTTGAGCCACGCCGCCCTGCACTTGCCCTTCAACAATCATCGGATTAATTACACGACCGATATCATCTACAGCTGTAAAATCAGTAACTTCAACTTCTCCTGTTTCAGGATCGATTTCTACCTCGCAGATATGACATCCTGCTGGGAAACTGAAGTTTAGGGGGTCATAAAAAGCATTTTCGTCAAGGCCGGGTTCAAGTTCTTCAATAGGGTAGTTATGGGGAACGTAAGCGGCCAAAGATACTTCACCAAAAGCTAGCTCACGATCAGTGCCTGATACACTAAAGACACCGTCTTTGAAGTCTATATCAGCTTCAGAAGCTTCAAGAATATGTGCAGCTATTTTTTTTGCTTTATCTATGATCTTATTACAAGCCTTAAGAACCGCAGGCCCCCCAACCGCTAATGAACGAGATCCGTATGTCCCCATTCCAAACTGAACTTCTCCTGTGTCTCCATGGCTGACCTCTACTTGGTCAAATGCAATACCCAATGTATCTGAAACAATCTGAGCAAATGTGGTCTCATGTCCTTGTCCATGATTGTGCGTTCCAGTGTATAGCGTTACCGAGCCGGTAGGATGAACTCTTACTTGAGCTGATTCATATAGACCTGCTCTGGCACCTAGAGCCCCAGCCACAGCAGAAGGCGCAATACCACAGGCCTCTATGTAAGTTGATATGCCAATACCACGCTTTTTCCCATTACCTTCAGATTTTTCTCTACGAGAAGAGAATCCTTCATAGTCAGATGCTTTTAAAGCTGTTTCGAAGGCTTTTGGATAATCACCAACATCGTATTGCAGTGCAACTGGAGTTTGGTACGGAAACTGGTCAGGCTGAATCATGTTGATACGGCGAATCTCTACTGGATCAATTCCAGTTTCTTTTGCCGCTTTATCTACCAGCCTTTCAAGCAGATAAGTACATTCTGGTCTACCGGCTCCTCTATAGGCGTCCACTGGAACTGTATTAGTGAAAACTGTTTTAACTTCGCAATAAATAGCCGGTGTTTTATAAACTCCTGCCAAAAGTGTTCCATATAAGTAAGTAGGTACACTAGAGCCAAATGTTGAAAGATAGGCCCCTATATTCGCTTTAGTGCTAACACGAAGACCCAAGAATTTACCATCTTTATCAAGGGCTAAGTCAGCCTTGGTTTCGTGGTCGCGACCATGTGCATCGGTTACAAAAGATTCCGAGCGTTCTGCTGTCCATTTTATTGGTTGTGAAACTTTGGCCGAGGCCCATGTGAGTATTGCTTCTTCAGCATAATGAAAAATTTTTGACCCAAATCCACCCCCAACATCATGAGAGATAATGCGTAATTTATGTTCAGGGATCTGAAGAACAAATGCTCCCATTAGCAACCTTATCACATGAGGGTTTTGCGTTGTCGTATGGAGTGTGTAGTTTCCGCTAGAGGGATCGAATTGAGCTACAGCAGCTCGTGGTTCCATGGCATTAGGTATGAGACGATTATTGATTAGTTCAATGGAAACCACCTTATGTGCGTCGGAAAACGAATTTTCTGTGGCCTCTTTATCCCCTATCTCCCAATCAAAGCACATATTATTAGGCACGTCGTCATGGACTAAAGCTTTTCCAGATAGTGCTTCATCCATATTTACAGCAGCAGGTAAAACTTCGTAATCAACTGCAATTTGCTCCATCGCATCACGGGCTTGGGATTTGGTTTCAGCTATAACAATTGCTACTTGGTCTCCAACATGACGAACTTTACTAACCGCCATTGGTGGATGACCAGGCTCATTCATTGGACTGCCATCCTTACTATGGATCTGCCATCCACATGGCAAGCTGCCCACTTCATCTGCGGCCATATCTGATCCAGTGAATATATCTATAACACCTGGAGCCGCTTTAGCCTGCGAAACATCGACCTTTTTTAGGTTCGCATGAGCATGGGGAGATCTTAGAATAGAGGCATATAGTTGATTTGGCTGGTTTAAATCATCTGTATAACGTCCTCTGCCAGTCAAAAATCGTTTGTCTTCTACTCTTTTTACGGGTGCACCAATATTTGTCTCGGTCATTGACTTAACCTTGCATAGTTTTTGCGCCGGCAAGTATAGATTTAACAATATTGTGATAGCCGGTGCAGCGGCAGAGGTTTCCCTCAAGCCATTCGCGCACATCCTGTTCGCTTGGATTACTATTTGTTTGAACTAAATCAATAGCACTCATAACCATACCTGGCGTGCAGAAGCCACACTGAAGGCCATGATTTTCTCTAAATGCTTCTTGCATTGGATGCAGAGTGTCACCATCGGCAAGTCCTTCAATGGTTGATACTTCTGAACCTTCAGCTTGAACTGCTAACATAGTACAAGATTTGGCTGATTTTCCATTTACGTGCACTACACAGGCACCACACTGGCTCGTATCACATCCTACATGGGTACCAGTAAGTCCTAGGTTCTCTCGTAAATATTGAACCAATAACGTTCTTGGCTCAACTTCAGACGAAACATTTTCGCCATTAACTGTCATCGAAACAGTGGGCATGATTTTTCTCCTCCACTAAGGTTTCCCGCTAACCTTACAACGCACGCACCAGATAGTTAAGTGTGTACTGTAAACAATGTAATATACTACTATTTTTTCGTTATCTTCAACGTCAAGAAATCAAAGTAAATAATTCCTAAATATTAATTAATAAACAATTATAGCTAAAATTACCGCTGCAGCTAGAATTAATCCAATAATCCATGAACTAATACTTATTTTAGACCTTGTAGAGGTATTTATACCATGGTTGATCTCATTAGTATCAACTTCATTTAATTTTTCGGCTGAATATAGATCTGCGTCTTCAGTTACAACTTCAGCAAAATTTTTAAAAAAATCACCAGCCATTTTTTTTGCTGTTCCATCTATTAGACGTGCTCCTAGCTGAGCTAGTTTCCCTCCAACTGTTGCGTCTACTTCGTAACTTAGTATTGTTGCCTCACCATCAGATTTAAGCGAAATATTTGCGCCACCTTTAGCAAAGCCGGCTGCACCACCTTTGCCTTCTCCACTTATGCGATAGCTGTTTGGGGGATCAAGATCAGATATAGTAACCTGTCCTGAAAATTTTGCTTTTACAGGTCCTACTTTAGCTACAACTTTAGCTGCTAGTTCAGTGTCAGAGATGCGTTCAATCTCTTCACAACCTGGGATTGATTGTTTAAGTATTTCTGGATCATTAAGAGCATCCCATACTTTTTGACGCGAAGCTTCTATACGATACTCTCCGGTCATTTCCATTTTATGTTGCCTTTCAAGTTTTAGCCTTTATTAAAGCGGGAACATAAAGATGCTTGTTGCGGGGAGCAAGGGTTATAGAGTAATTGTCTCAATAATAGAGCACTTTTCTCCCAGAAGTTTCTATATTTTAACATTAAGTACCTTGTGTGCTAAATATGCTTAGTAGTATTAAAGTTTATGGTGTTTTCGTTTGATTGCTATTTTCTATATGATTCTTATGTTAAAAATGAGAAGAATAGCTTTCCTAAACTTAGGTCAGATGGATACCGGTTTTTCCTGTTGTTTATAATATAAAATTGAGGTTTTCCGGTGCTTTATTTTATTAGTTCAGTAGTCGTTTTTTTCATGTTTTGGCTGGTTTTATCTGGGCACTATACTTTGATGCTCCTGGCTATAGGTGCTGTAGCATCCATATTAGTTGTTGGGTTGGCGACTAGAATGGCTGTGATTGATCGTGAAGGTCATCCAATATATCTATTGTATAGGGCCGTCTGGTATTGGCCCTGGTTATTTTGGGAAATTGTTAAATCGGGAATTTCAGTATCAAAAATTATTTTATCACCAACACTTCCCATTAGCCCAACACTTATTAATCTGAAAGCAACTCAAAAATCTGTTGTTGGAGTTGTTGTGTATGCTAATTCAATAACTTTAACTCCAGGTACCGTTTCAGTGGAAGTTGAAGATAATGAAATTACCGTTCATGCGATAACAACTCTGGGGGCTATGGATCTTGAAGAAGGTAAAATGGATCGTATGGTAACCAAATTTGAAGGTGGAATAGGGACGTGATGTTTTCTGTAGGTTTAATAGCTGTTTTAGTTAGTTTAGTTCTAGCTATGGTAAGAGCAATTATGGGGCCTTCCATGTTCGACCGAGTTTTGGCAGCTAACTCTACTGCTACCCTTGCGGTCTTATCATTATCACTTTTAGGCTTTGTGACTGGCAGACCAGATTTTCTAGATATTGCTATATTATATACTTTGTTAAATCTTGTGGGAACTATAGCAGTGCTGAAGTATTTTCATCCTGGTGAAAGTTAGTAATGGCAATATTTATAGATATTCTAAGTTGGGCCTCAATAATTATTGGTGGAGTGTTTTGCATTATAGGTATGATTGGATTAATGCGGCTTCCAGATCTATTTACTCGTCTGCATGGTTCATCTGTTACAGATACTCTGGGAGCTGGGTTTTTAATATTTGGAATGGCACTCCAGTCTGGTCTATCCCTTACTACGGCAAAGCTTATAATTATTTTTGGGTTGATATTGTTAACAAGCCCAGTGGCTACACATGCCCTTGCCCAGGCTGCATTACACGCTGGGATAAAGCCTAAGCTAACGGTAGATAAAACTGGCGGTCATATCGCTGGGGAGGACTAGAAATCGAACTTCTTACAGATACGGTATTATTACTATTAATGGTTGCTGCAGTTATTGGTGTAATAAGATCTAGAAACTTGTTTGTAGTGGTGATGCTGGGAGGAATTTATAGTTTTTTAATGGCGACCGTTATGGTTGCTCTTGATGCTGTTGATGTTGCCATGACTGAGGCAGCTGTAGGTGCGGGTATGTCAACAGTACTTCTATTAGCTGTTCTGGGGCTGGTAAAGACAAGAGAAGCTCCACTGCGACATAGTCCGTTTATACCATTATTGGTCTGTTTTTTAACGGGAGCTGCGTTGATTTATGGAACGCTATCTCTTCCTCCATTTGGTAGACAAGACACTCCAACTAACCAGCATGTTGCTCCTTATTACATAAAGAACTCTGTTAAAGAAACTGGTTCACCGAATATTGTAACAGCCGTTCTGGCTAGTTACCGAGGCTATGACACACTTGGTGAGACAACAGTAATTTTTACCGGAGGTATTGGAGTCTTAATCTTGCTTTCAACCTCAAGACGTCGACGGTTAAAACAATCTAGTGATGAGGATTCTTCCACATGATTAGAGATACGATTATTTTACGGGTTGTTATAAAACTTCTATTACCGGCAATACTTCTTTTCGCTTTATATGTTCAGTTTCACGGTGACTATGGACCGGGAGGTGGTTTTCAGGCCGGAGTTGCTGCAGCGGCTGCTATAATTCTTTATGGCTTAGTTTTTGGAGTATCGGCAGCAAGAAAAATAGTGCCTCAAAAGTTTCTCTTCTCTTTAATACCAATAGGCGTCTTGGTGTTCTCGGGAACCGGCATTGTAAGTTGGTTTTTTGGAGCTAACTATCTTGATTATTCACCTTTTGGGAGTGATTCTAAATCGGGACAGCATCTGGGTATTCTGATTGTAGAGTTGGGAGTTTTTATAACCGTCTTTTCTACTATGTTGGCAATATTTTATTCTTTTGCTGGAAGATCAGAAATCCTTTCCCTTGATGGGGATACAGATAAATGAGCTTGATTCTGGCTTCAATAAATTATTGGGTCACTATCATTTTGATGATTGGAGGACTCTACATAGTAGTTGCACATGGAAACATGGTCAAAAAACTTGTTGGTTTAAGCATTTTTCAAACGTCCGTTTATCTTTTATTTTTATCACCAGGAAAAATTCTTGGTGGTACAGCTCCAATTATATCAGAAAAGTTTGAAGTCTATTCGAACCCTCTTCCTCACGTGTTAATTCTAACAGCTATTGTAGTGGGAGTTGCAACCATAGCCTTAGGTATGGCTCTTGTGGTTCGTATTAACGAGGCTTACGGCACAATAGAAGATGATGAAGTCCATGAAATGGAGCAAGATTAATGGAGTTTTTGCAGGAGCAACTTCCAGCCCTGCAAGTCGTTCTGCCTTTAGTTGCAGCGAGTCTATGTGCTTTATTTCGATTTGGCTATTTATCTTGGTTAATTACTCTTTCTTCCAGCATTCTTTCTTTCTTGGTAGCTGTTTTTCTCTTACTTAGAGTACTTGAACAGGGAATAATTTCATACGAAATAGGAGGTTGGTCTCCTCCATTTGGAATTGAATATAGAGTTGATTTAATCAATGCCTTTGTACTGTTAATTGTTTCTGGGGTAAGTGCTGTAATCGTTCCGTACACTCAGAAGAGTATTTCTGCAAGATTCGACAGCACTGAGCAATCTTGGTTTTATTGCATGTATCTTCTGGTGTTAACAGGTTTACTTGGGGTTACCATAACCGGAGATGCTTTCAATATATTTGTTTTTCTGGAGATATCTTCTTTGGCAAGTTATGCGATGATTGCAATGGGGAGAGATCGACGCGGGTTAACAGCAGCCTATCAATATTTGATTATGGGGACTATTGGAGCAACATTTATTGTTATCGGAATTGGTCTTCTTTGGGCAATGACTGGAACCCTAAATCTTTATGATTTAGCAGGCCGTTTACCTGAAATTAAAAATACTCGACCAGTCTTAGCAGCGCTCGCATTTTTAACGGTTGGAGTCTCTCTTAAACTAGCTTTGTTCCCATTACACCTCTGGTTACCTAACGCATATGCTTATGGGCCAAGTGTTGCTAGCGCATTTCTTGCCGGTACTGCTACCAAAGTTGCAATTTATTTACTTTTACGTTTCTTTTTTACCATTTTTGGCGGTGCAACATTTTTTACCGAAACACCACTACCAGAAATATTAAAAATATTAGCATTACTAGCCATGTTTGCTGCTTCAATAGTAGCAATATTTCAAAGCAATATTAAGAGAATGTTAGCTTATTCAAGCGTAGCCCAAATAGGATTTATTGTCCTAGGCATAAGTTATGCTACGGAGACGAGTCTTACTGGTGCAATGACCCATATGTTCAATCATGCTATTATGAAAGCGGGTTTGTTTTTACTGCTTGGAGCTATTATGTTTCGTCTTGGTTCAGTAAAGATAGAAGCGTTATCGGGTATTGGCCGAAAGATGCCACTTACAATGGCAGGGTTTGTTATATTAGGTTTAAGCTTAATAGGAGCACCAGGGACAGCAGGCTTCATAAGTAAATGGTATTTAGGTTTAGGGGCATTAGAGCAAGGGGAATGGTGGATACTAGTCTTGATTGTGTCGGCGTCTTTATTAACTATGATTTATATAGGACGGGTAGTTGAGGTCGCTTATTTTAGAGAACCCACAGATGAGGTGGTTCAATTGAAAGAAGCACCGTCAGAAATGTTGTGGCCAGCTTATCTCTTAATAGCTGCGGCAATATACTTTGGATTCGATACAAGTTTTTCTGCAGACTTAGCTAGGCAAGCGGCTGTTCTGCTGGTTAACGCTGTTTACTAGGTGTTAGCAGTGACTACGATCCAAGTTTTGATGTCTACTATAATGATCCCATTGATTGGGACATTTTTTATATTACTATTGAATAGATTCTCAAATTTTCGAGAAACTGTAACTCTTATTACTTCAATTTTATTGTTTGCCGCAGTTTATAAAATCTTTATTTGTGTTATGGATGGTGATCGTTCTGAGTTGTTGATTTTCAGTATTACCACTGGACTTAAATTTTCATTTCATGTTGAGCCACTTGGTGCTTTGTTTGCCCTAGTTGCCTCGTTCCTTTGGATCGTAAATTCGATTTATTCGATTGGGTATATGAGGGGTAACAATGAACCTCGCCAAACTCAATTTTATGCGGCCTTTGCGATAGCTCTTTCAGCTACTATGGGAATAGCATTTAGCGCTAATTTATTCACTTTATTTGTCTTTTATGAGGTGCTTACTTTATCAACTTATCCCTTGGTTGCTCACCGCGCTGATCCAAATGCAAGAATTGGCGGCAGAATTTATTTAATATATCTTATAGGTGCATCAATTGTATTTTTTATCCCGGCACTTCTCTGGACACTTATTCTTGCCGGTAATCTAGATTTTAAGATGGGGGGAATCATATCAGATGTTGCGTCTCCTGGTACAACAGGAATTTTATTAGCTCTGTTTGTATTTGGAATCGGCAAGGCAGCACTGATGCCACTACATAGATGGTTGCCTTCTGCCATGGTTGCACCAACTCCAGTAAGTGCCTTACTTCATGCGGTTGCTGTTGTTAAAGCAGGGGTGTTTACGATTCTTAAAGTAGTTATCTATGTGATAGGTTCCGACCACTTATTAAAAACAGGGGCATCAGAATGGTTAATATATTTAGCCTCTTTTTCACTAATCGCTGCTTCGGTCATAGCTCTAACGAAAGATAACATTAAGGCTAGGCTAGCTTATTCCACTGTAAGTCAATTGTCCTATATAATACTCGCTGCAGCTATAGCAACACCGTTAGCTTTAATGGGTGCTGCAATGCATATAGTAACGCACGCTTTTGGAAAGATTACGCTTTTCTTTGTTGCAGGGGCAATACATACATCTGCGCATAAAACGAGAGTAAGTGAACTTAATGGTATTGGCTTGTCGATGCCTTTTACCATGTTAGCATTTTTTATTGGCGCCCTTTCAATTATTGGGCTACCACCACTTGTTGGTGTTTGGAGTAAGCTCTATATAGCTTTAGGAAGTATGGAGGGGGACAATAGTTGGGTGATAGCCGTTTTAATCATCAGCTCTCTTCTTAACGTTGCCTATTTAATGCCGATTGTAATCAAGGCGTTTTTTGCTAGTGCGCCTAAAACTGAAACTACAAACCCTATCTCTGAGGCTCCTTGGCTATGCGTTGTGCCATTGAGTTTGACAGCACTGATATGTTTAATTTTGTTTTTTCTTCCTGGTTACTTTGAATCTTATCTTACTGACTTTCTTGGTCCGAAATAAAGAATGTGGGAGATAAAGATGAATGACAAAAGCGGTAAATTAATTTCCGGCCTAAGAGGGCAAATATCTAACTTTATTAACTTCCAAAACATTTTTTATTTTTTTTGCCTACTATTGTTAGTGGTAGATTTTATTTTTATTACTCATCATGAAACCTCCTTTGACTCTATACCTTTTTTCTATGCCGCCTTCGGTTTTTTCGGAAGTATTATTTTTGTGATTTTAGCTGTCAAAATACGTAAACTTATATTAAGGGCGGAGGATTTTTTTGATGATTGAGTTTCCGCCGGGACTCATATTAGTTTTTGGAGCTATTCTGGTTCCTATATTAAAAGGATATTTCCGCTTAGTTTGGACCTTAATTCTGCCGCTGTTTGCATTCCTTGTTATTTTGTCCCTGCCAAATGGCAACCTATTTACGTTGAACGTATTTGGTCAAGAGCTACAGCTAATGCGTGTGGATCAGCTGTCTAGACTTTTTTCCTATGTCTTTCTATTGGCTTCGTTCATAGGAGGTGTTTATTCATTTCATCTTCGAGAGAGTATACAAGCATCTGCATCATTAATTTACGGTGGAGCCACTGTGGGCGCAGTGTTTTGTGGAGATTTAATCTCATTATTTGTTTTTTGGGAGATTACTGCCATTGCTTCAGTTTTTTTAATATTGGCTCGGAAGACGGATAGAGCTAGAGCTGCAGCAATTCGTTATCTAATAATCCAAATTGGCTCAGGTATGTTTTTATTTGCTGGATTAATTATAAGATGGCATCAAACCGGCTCCGTAGATTTTGGGCATATTGGCTTGGATACCCCCGGTGGTCTACTAATATTTTTAGCTTTTGGAATCAAATGTGCATTTCCTCTACTTCATAGCTGGTTGGTTGATGCGTATCCGGAAGCTACCGTTACAGGAACGGTTATTTTATCAATTTTCACAACTAAGTTGGCAATATATGTCCTGGCTCGAGGTTTTGCTGGTACAGAAGAACTTATTTGGATAGGGGCAATTATGGCTGCTTTTCCTATCTTTTATGCTATTTTGGAAAATGATTTACGTCGTGTTCTCTCATATAGTTTGATTAATCAGTTGGGTTTTATGGTTGTTGCAATTGGTGTTGGAACAGAAATGGCACTGAATGGTGCGGCAGCTCATGCATTTACGCACATTATATACAAAGCCCTTTTACTAATGTCTGTTGGTGCCCTTATGTATCGGACCGGTACCGCTTTAGGAAATCAGCTCGGGGGTTTATTTAAGTCCATGCCTCTTACAGCTGGGTTTTGTGTCATTGGAGCAGCTTCAATATCTGCGTTTCCTTTCTTCAGCGGTTTTATTAGCAAAGCGATAATACTATCGGCTGTAGCCCATGAGGGATACTTTGTTGTTTGGTTAGTTTTACTTTTTGCGTCTGCCGGGGTGTTACATTATGTAGGAATTAAGATTCCCTATTTTGCTTTTTTTGCCAGTCAGTCGGAATTTAAAGTAAGTGAGGCACCAATAAATATGCTTATTGCAATGGCGTTGGCAGCTGCTTTCTGCATATTTATTGGTTTATTTCCATCGGTACTATATAACTTGCTTCCTTACCCAATAAATTATATTCCATACACTACCTCTCACATACTATCACAATTTCTTCTGCTTTTATTTTCAGCGATCGCATTTATAATTCTATTGCGCAAAGGGATATATCCGAAGCAGCTAAACTCTACTCACCTAGATGTGGATTGGCTCTACAGAAAGCCGGGCAGGGATTTGATCAAGTATATCTACATAATGACTAGCAGTTTTTATAATCATCTAGGATCTAATTTGATAGATCGTTTTGAGAGATTTATATACCAACTTTATCGTCATCATGGCCCACATGGCGTTTTAGCAAAAACCTGGCCTACAGGAAGCATGGTGTTGTGGGTGGCTGTTTTATTAGTAGCATACTTATTTTTTTATTTTATTTAGTTTTTCTATAATTTTATTCAAACAATGTGACTTCGGTTATTACAGGCGTAGACACTACTCATGGTTTCTGTAAATGATAAGTTTAGTGAGGGACAATCAAGTGCTGAATGGAGAGCTATAAAATCTCTTTTGCCTTATCTATGGCCTAAGGGTCAATTCGAAATGAGGGTCAGAGTTATCTTGGCCATTATTCTTCTGGTTGCGGCAAAAGCCGCGACAGTTGCTGTTCCTGCAGTTTTTGGCTTAGCAGTAGATGTTATAGATAGGCCAGCTGATTATGGGCTTTTCTTACCTATATTATTGCTGGTTGGTTACGGTTTATTGCGCGTTGGACAGCAGGCCTTTGCTGAGTTACGAGACTTTGTTTTTGCTAAGGTTGGACAACGTGCGATTAGAAAAATTGCCTTATTAGTATTTCGGCACCTTCATGATTTGGCCCTTAGATTTCATTTAGACAGACAGACTGGTGGTCTGAGTAGGGTAATTGAGCGTGGCATTAAGGGTATTGATTTTTTATTACGATTTATGTTGTTCAACATACTGCCAACATTAATCGAGATCACGCTAGTTTGTGCAATATTATGGTCGATGTTCGGCTTTCTATTTAGCCTCATAACCTTTGTTTCAATTGTCATATACATATCATTTACGCTTGTGTTTACTGAGTGGAGACTTAAATTTCGTCGAGCTATGAACAAAAGTGATACAGAGGCAAACACAAAAGCAATTGATAGTTTACTTAATTTTGAGACAGTCAAATATTTTGGTAACGAAAAACACGAAGCGGATCGTTATGACTCTTCAATGCAACGATACGAATCAGCTGCCGTAAAAAGCTTAACCACTTTATCCCTTTTAAATGTGGGGCAGGGAGTCATAATTGCATTAGGTTTAACAATATTGCTTCTAATCAGTGGTCAAAGAGTTATGCAAGGCACAATGACAGTTGGAGAGTTTACAGCCGTTAATTTGTATATGATGCAACTCTTCCAGCCTCTTAATTTTCTTGGTTTTGTATATAGGGAAATTCGTCAATCATTGGTAGACATGGAAAGTATGTTTAGCTTGTTAAAAGAGAGAAAGGAAATACAAGATTCTAGAGGTGCAAGGCCTTTGTCAGTTAATGAAGGAATAGTAACCTTTACGAACGTATCGTTCTCTTACAACAGGTCGAGAACAATTTTAAATGATATTAATTTTGAAGTTCCAGCAGGAAAGAAGGTGGCGATCGTTGGTGCTTCTGGAGCTGGAAAGTCTACTATCTCTAGATTATTGTTCAGGTTTTATGATGTTGACGAAGGAAATATAAGTATAGATGGTCAGGATATTCGCGAAGTAACACAAGATAGCTTACGAGCAGCTATAGGAATTGTACCCCAAGACACTGTTCTTTTTAATGATACGGCTTATTATAATATTCACTATGGTCGTCCCACTTCGAGTCCTTCTGAGGTGGAAGCAGCTGCAAAGCTTGCGCAAATCCATGATTTTCTAGTCAGTTTACCAAATGGATACAACACCCATGTGGGTGAGCGAGGACTTAAACTGTCAGGAGGAGAAAAGCAACGTATTGCTATTGCTCGTACAATTTTAAAACAGCCTCGAGTTCTTTTATTTGATGAGGCTACTTCTGCGCTTGATACGCATACGGAGCAAGAAATACAAAAATCTTTAGATGAGGTTTCTAAAAATCATACCACTTTAGTAATTGCTCATAGGCTTTCCACTGTTGTTAATGCTGACGAAATATTATTACTAGAGGAAGGTCGAATTATAGAAAGAGGAAACCATCAAGATTTACTAGAATTGAATCGTCAATATGCTAGTCTCTGGCGTCGTCAACAGGAAGCAGAAAGTAGAAAAAAAACTGATTTCAGAAGTGCAGATATTGCAGGTTGGTAATTTAATTCAGAGATAAATCAGGTCATATATTTTCTTATATATTTAGCTGACCATATAATAACTAGAGTCCTTTAATTTGTTATATTCGTAATTTCTTTTGCGTAGCTATCTAATGGAGGAATCCTTTCAATAAGTTTTTGGTTTTTTAGAAAATTTGCAAATCTTTTATAACGATTTTTATCTAAAGCACCTGGACGTAATGCAAAGCGAGGTATTGTGTCCCTCCAGGCGCGCCGATTTAATTCGTTGTCTAATTCTTTTCGATCATTTATGAACAATTCCCAGGCCTTATCTGGATGATTAATTATATATTGTGTTCCAGCCTCTAATGAGGCAATAAAAGCAGGAATTCTTTTGTCAGATAGAAGTTTGTTATTTGTTACTAAAATCAGCTCATCGTAAGCAGGTATCCCCTCCTCTTCCAAGTAAAGTGCTCTACCTGGATGACCCTCTATATCCATTTGATTAAGTTCAAAGTTTCTGAATGCACCAATAACAGCATCTACTTGACCACTCATAAGAGATGGAGAAAGAGAAAAGTTTACATTAATCAATTCGATATCGTTCAAGTTTAGCCCATGTTTAGCCAGCATTGCCCGAAGAAGAGCGTCTTCAAATCCACCAACTGAGAAACCTACTTTTCGCCCTTTCAAATCCGCAATCGACTTTATGCTGCTGCTTTTTAAAAAAACGATAGAGTTAAGAGGAGTTGCTACCAATGTACCTACTCTAGTCAATGGCAAGCCAGCATCTACCTGAAGATGAAGTTGGGGTTGATATGACACTGCGATCTCTGCTCGTCCCGCAGCGACTAGTTTTGGTGGATCATTTGGGTCAGCAGGGGCTATGAATCTAACACCTAGACCACGCTTACGGAATTCCCCTCTTTCTTTTGCTATGAACAAGGGGCCGTGATCAGGATTTATAAACCAATCAAGGAGAACAGTAAGTTTTTCAGCTCTCGCAGCATTGTTTTCCGCAAGGAATAAAAAAAGGCATAAAACAGTTAATATTATCTTCATAATTTTTATTTCCTGTATTTCTCTAGATTTGGTCTGAGGAATTACTTTCAGTCTGCCAAGTTATGCATTTTCTTAGTACCTTATCTATTAAGAAGTAAATAGAAACTGCGATTATTGCGAGTATAAATAGGGCGGCAAACATTGCATCAGTCTGAACTCGGCCATTCATTAACAGCATATAATAACCAAGGCCTGCTGAAGAGCCTACCCATTCACCTACAACTGCGCCTATAGGGGCTACAGCTGTGGCAACTCTAAGACCTGAAGCAAACGCAGGCATTGCTGACGGTAGTCGAACTTTCCATAAAGTTGAAAACCTTGACGCCCCCATAGTCTTTGCTAATTCAAGCCATCCGGTCTCAGTTCTCCTTAGTCCATCATATAAAGCTGCAGTTACTGGAAAGTATATTATCAATGTAGCCATAATAATCTTAGGCAGCAGGCCGTAACCGAACCATAAGACTAAAACGGGAGCTAAAGCAAAAACTGGAATTGCCTGAGATACAACCAAAACAGGAAGAAGCCATGATCTGGCTGGCCTAAAATAGACCATGCTTAAGGCACTGATAATTCCAAAAACTGTCCCACTAAATAGACCGATGATGATTTCAAGGGTTGTTATCAAGGCATGTTTAGCTAGTTCGTCAATACGATCCATAGCTGATACCAATACACTGAGTGGGGAAGGCAGTATAAAAGGTGCCACTTGTGAGAAAGTCACAATTAACTGCCAAACAACTAATAATCCTATTAATATTATAAAGGGTCTTATTCTGCTCATACTACATTAATCTATTTTGATTCAGTTACTGCAGTTTCGAGTTGGGAAAGTATTGATGAATGAATTTTTTGCAGGGAATAGTTACTAGGGTCTCTGGGGATGTTATCAGCTGGTTGCATCACAGGGCCAAGTTTTGCAGGTTTTCCAGACATTACAAATAAGTTGTGTCCAAGTCTTAAGGCTTCTAGTGGGTCATGCGTTACAAGCAGAACAGTTCGATTTGTGAGGAGTTTAGCAGCTAATTCCTGCAGTCTACTTCTGGTAATAGCATCAACTGAAGAAAATGGTTCATCCATTAGAACTATTGGACGGCCTTCCATCAAAGTTCGCGCTAGAGCAACTCTTTGTTTTTGCCCTCCTGATAAGATTTTTGGAAGATCGTTGCAGTATTTGTACATCCCAACGTCATTTAAAAGGGAAGACACTTTTTCTTTATTGGGTTTAATTCCTCTCAGATGGGAACCTAGTGCCACATTTTTAGATACGCTCAGCCAAGGTAATAAAAGGTCTTGTTGTGCCATCCAGGATATTTTTTCAGTAAGAGAAGAGCCATCTGATGCTGATATTTCAGTTACCGGGTCTTTGGGCCCCAGTCCGACAATCATGCGAAGAAGGGCAGATTTTCCTACGCCGCTAGGACCTAAGATACAGGTCCACTTTCCAGCTGATATCTCGGCGGATAGGTTTTCAAATATTGGGATGTTGGAAAAGGCTAATCTTGCATTATTTAAATAGAGTCCCACTGGAGCAGGATTCAGATTTCGTTCACTTTGATTGTTATTCTTATGCTTTTCATCAGTATACATTTTTGCCCACTCGTCCCTTCGCCAGCATTAACCGGGCAGGTTCTAGGGGTCGTCTTAGTTATTAAGACCTCTCAGCAAGTATTGGCTCCCCCAGGTGAGATAGATAATATGTGTTCCTGAATGGGTTCTAGTCAATGGTATATTCTACTAAAATCAAAATTAGAAATAACAAATCATGGTATTATTTATATCTTTTTATCTTTTAGGTTAAATTAAAACGTTTGCTGCTAATGAAAAATATTAAACGAACAATTATTGTAATCTTATTAGTCTTATCTTTTGAATGTATACTATTCGCTTCTTTGGGAAATTCTAAGGAAGAGATAACCTTTGAAAGGTCTAGTATTTTAATCAAGGGAGCCAAAGTAAACCATAAATTTAACATTGAGCTAGCTCTTACAAGAGTTCAACATTCTTACGGTCTTATGTATCGTGAGCAGCTAGGTAAAAATGAAGGTATGCTTTTTTTTTATAAGAAAGAAACGATTGCCACAATGTGGATGTTAAACACTTTTATTCCTCTTGATATGATATTCGTAGATTCGAAAGGAAAAATTATTTATATATTTCAAGACACAACGCCGTTCTCTATAGATAAGATTTCTGCTAATGGACTGGTTAGAGGTGTTTTAGAAGTAAATGCTGGAATTGTAGAGCAACTAGGAATAATAGTAGGTGATCGGCTCATTCATCCTTTATTTTTTGATGGCGATGAAAGATGAAAACTCAATATAGACAACTTATAATTTATGGATACAGAGACATAAATAATTTATAAAGTTACTATTAGGCGTGAATTAAATTTGCCAGTAAGCAATAAAACGCCTAGAAGGGATAAACGGGGCGTAGCTCAGCCTGGTAGAGCGCCTGCTTTGGGAGCAGGAAGTCGTTGGTTCGAATCCAGTCGCCCCGACCAGAATCCCAGCTTAATATAGGGAAAACATTTTGGGGCTTTAAATAATGAGAGCGAGAATTTACAGGCCGGCTAAAACAGCTATGCAATCTGGCCAAGCGAAAACCGAGAAATGGGTTCTTGAATACGAGCCGACTAAACGCCAAGTCCTGGATCCTTTGATGGGGTGGTCTGGAGCAGGGGATACCATGTCTCAGATTCGATTAACCTTTGATAGTTTGGAAGAAGTGGTTGCTTATGCAGATAAAAGAAATTTAATGTATAGTGTGCAACCGCCAAAGGATAAAATTGTTAGACCCAAAGCATACGCCGCCAATTTCTCTGTATCAAGAAAGGTTCCGTGGAGTCACTAGGCTTTTTAGCCTCTAAGTATAAAGGTTAATGAACTTTGGAGGTCAACTAATTACTTCGAGCGCCCGTAGCTCAGCTGGATAGAGCGTCGGCCTTCTAAGCCGAATGTCGCAGGTTCGAATCCTGCCGGGCGCGCCATTCCTTAGGGAGGAAAGACGTTTAAGTTAAAAATGTAATGTGTTTTTTAAATTCTTTTACTACTAGTGATATCTGACTCGTAGTTAGTTTATTTTCGTAGTTAGTCTACTAAAGAAGTTTTTGAAATGAAAATAGAGAAATATATACATACAGAATGTGGACTTGATAAGTATAATAAATTAAAAAAAAATAACGGACCACTAGCATATATTAGACTTTATTGGTTCCTGTTTATCGCAACGATCAGAGATAGGTTTCTCAAATTATAGTTTGTTGGTTAGATGTACAGATGCAAAAATTAATTTTTATATTTATTATGATAAATTTGCTCAGCGGTTGTTCTGCTTTGCGCACTGTTGTTTGGGTATTAACATAGAAAGCTAATACTTTTGATATATCAAAATTATTTTAAAACTCTTTTTTTATTCTATTAATTATCTAATGTATGGATCCCCATACTAATATAATAAGATATTTATTTGTTATGAATTCTTTTCTGGGTAGTAATATTTTTTTGGTAAGATTGGAATAAGTTACCAGTGTTAAAACAAATATTCTGGGTTTTTATTGTGCTTTTAATCGGGATCGGAGGCTATCTTTTCCTTGAAAGATCTCAGCCTGGAGTTCCGGAACGCCTGTCTTTTGAGAAAGAATGGGCCGTAGATACAATTAGGGTTGTGAAAACTGATTTACAACCGACGCTATATCTATCAGGTAAAATAGTTGCCGCCAGGGAGGCTGACTTAAGGCCCTTTGTGGAGGGTAGAATTATTGAAATTGGAGATAATTTTAAGGAAGGTGGCATAGTATCTCGAGGGGAGATTCTGTTAGCAATTGATCCATTTAACTTTAAAGCATCGTTGTCTGATGCTAAAGCGGCGTTATTAGAGAATAGATCATCCAAAGATGAGGTCCTGGTACAAATAAGAAAAAATCAAGCATTAAGTGAAACCTATAAAAAACAAGAAGAGTTACGGAAACTAGAACTTGAGAGACGGGTCACTTTATCTGGAGAAGGTATTATTTCGAAGAAGGCAAATGATGATTCGAACTTTCTCTATCTAACTTCCAGACAGCTTCGTATTAGTAATGATTATGAAACTCAGAGACTTAAAGCTAAAATTAAAAGATTAGATGCAGCTATATTAAGGTCAGAGGTAAGGGTTGATATAGCTAAACGCAACCTAGATGAGACCCTTTTGAGAGCACCGTTTGATGGCGTTCTTACCGATATATCTGTTGCAATTGGTAAGTGGGTGAATTCAAGGGATTATGTAGCTCAGATTATTGATAATATTAATTTAGAGGTGTTGTTTCATATGAGTGATGAACAATACGGAAGAATAACATCCCTTGGTAAACTCACTGGTCGTCCGGCATTGATTGTCTGGAATTCAGGCGTTAACACGATCGAACTGGAGTCTACTTTAAATAGAACTGAAGGTGAATTTGATGCAGCATCAGGTGGGGTATGGGTCTATGCCTCTATTCATCCGAATAATAAACTAAAGGATCTTCGACCAGGAGCTTTTGTACAAACTAAAACACCAGATATTGTGTATCCAAATTCCTTTAGGGTTTTGGAATCTGCTATATATTCTGATGATACTCTATTCCTTTTTAATAAAGGACGGCTCGAGGAACGTGTCGTAAAAGTTGTGGCTCGTGATGGAGAACATTTAATTATAACTGGAGACATACAGGATGGAGACTTGATTGTTACTACACGCATACCAGAAGTTGCACCAGGCCTGAAAGTTAGAACAAACTTAGAGTAGCTGAAGTCGTGACTGGCAAACTAGATAGCAAATCCATATCATATGCTGAAAAAGTTGAATCCCGGGGCTTGATTTCAGTTTTTGCCCGCCATCCCACTGCTTCTAATTTGCTCATAGTTATTATGTTGATTGCAGGTCTCGTAGGGACCTGGCGGATGAATACTCAATTCTTTCCTAATTTTGGCCTTGATATTATCGTCGTTAATGTAAAGTGGAATGGTGCAAGTGCCCAAGATGTTGACTTATCAATTGTACAATCAATTGAGTCAGAAACACGATTCTTAGATGAAGTAAAACGTGTTAAGTCTACGGCAAGAGAGGGGTCTGCTTCAATTATAGTTGAGTTTAATCAGGGTGCAGATATGCAGGCTGCATTGGCAAATGTCGAAGCTGCCGTGGGGCAGGCAACCTCGCTACCGATGGATAGCGTAGCTCCAAAAACCACTCGTGTTGTACGTTATGATACAATAGCTAGGTTAGGGTTGTCAGGGCCTTATACAGAAGAATCGTTAAGGTACTTTGCAAAGCGAATGCGTAACGAGATGATGAATCTTGGTATAGATCGAGTTACTTTTTCTGGCTTAAGAGATCCAGAGATATGGGTTGAGGTTGATCCTTATAAACTAAGATCACTAGACCTATCACTTTCTGAAGTTGCACAGTCTATATCAAGAGTGTCTCAAGATATTCCCTCTGGAGAAACTGGCAGTGGGGCCAGGCAAATCCGTAGTTTGGGGCTTAAGGATTCTGCGTCCGGTATTTCTAAGATATCAATCAAAAATAATGATCGAGGTGGTAAGCTTTATATTTCTGATATTGCTGTTGTCCATGAGACTTTTGATAATGAACAGGTAACTGTAAGCAGCTCTGGGCTACCAGCTATAGAACTTAAAGTTCAGAGAGCAACAACAGCGGATAGTCTTAAAACTGCAAAAATATTAGATAAATATCTAGACAATCTAAGCTCAACTTTACCATCAGACTTAAGTGTCGTTAAGTATGGAGTTGAAAGTAATCTCGTAAAGGAGAGAATTTGGCTTTTGATAAAGAACGGTTTAGGAGGACTTGTCTTAGTGATTCTTATACTGTTTATTTTTTTAAATGCCAAAGTAGCCCTTTGGGTTGGAATAGGAATTCCAGCGGCCTTAATGGCCGCTTTGGCTGTTATGTCTTTAACCGGGCAGTCAATTAATATGATTAGCTTATTTGCACTAATTCTGGTTCTTGGAATTGTTGTAGATGACGCGATTGTTGTAGGTGAACACGCAGAATATTTGCATCGAAAAGGGCTTTCAGCACTTGAAGCTGCAGAGACAAGCGCTTGGAGAATGTCTGCACCAGTATTTAGTTCTACGTTAACAACTATTGCTACATTTCTGCCTTTGTTCTTAATAGGGGATGTTATAGGAGCCATAATTATGGCTATTCCATTAGCTGTTTGCGCAGCTCTGTCAGCTAGTCTGTTTGAGTGTTTTTTAGCCCTTCCTGGACATATGAGGTCAGCTCTATCCTCAACAAAAGAAAAAACATCAGGTTTAAGGGTTAAGTTTAACCGTGCTTTTGATGAATTTCGTGATGGTTTTTTTCGAAAATGCTTAGCGTGGGCTATAAGGTTGCGGTACCTAACTATTTCCCTATCTATCTGTGCGCTTGTTTTATCAGTAGGCTTAGTAACAGGAGGAAGGGTAGGATTTACTTTTTTTCCTTCGGTAGAAGCAGATATAGTTTATGCAAATTTTAGACTAGTGCCAGGTAGTGGCCGCACTGTAACAGAGTCTGCGGTAAACAAAATAGAGTTGGCAGCCTATATGGTTGAGAAAGAATTAGGTTTCTTACCTAATGCTCTCATCGTGAAAACAGTAGCAAAAGCAGGACGAACCAGTGGTAGTTTTCAGTCGGGTCAGAACTATGGCGATGAAGTAGGTTCTATTTTCCTCGAACTAATACCTGCGGATATACGTGATGTGAGAACCAAAGATTTTTTGAAAAAATGGAGAGAAAAACTTCCCTATATTGCTGGTTTAGACACAATTTCTATAAAGCCAGCACAAGGAGGCCCTCCGGGACGTGAATTAGATATTAGGGTTTCTGGGGGTCAACCCGAAACACTCAAACGAGTAGCAATACAAATACGCAACTTGCTGGAATCCTATCCGGGAGTTGATTCTATTGATGATGATTTACCTTTTGGAAAATCAGAAATTGTTATGAAAGTAACGGAAAAGGGTAAATCTCTTGGGTACACTACGGAGTCAGTCGCCACCCAAGTTAGACATGCATATTCTGGGGTGATAGCAAAACGTTTTGCCCGCGATGATGATGAAGTCCTTATTCGGGTTCGACTTAATAAAAAAATTCTCTCTACCAAATCTTTAGGTGATCTTAATTTAATTTCCCCCAAAGGGATTAATACTCCCCTATCAGAAGTGGTGAGGTTTATTGAGAAAACAGGTTTTGCCCTAGTTCGACGTGAGAATGGTATGCGTCAGGTTGCTATTACTGCTGAAATTGATGAAACGCTTACTAGTAGTGGTAAAGTTATTGGCAATTTAGAAAGAGATGGGATTTATTCGATATCCGAATCTGAAGGTCTAAAAATACATTTTTCTGGAAAAGCTGAGGAACAGGCAGAAACATTCGAAGATATGACAATCGGAGCTATAGTTGGCCTGATCCTTATGTATCTTGTCCTGTCTTGGGTTTTTTCAAGCTTTTTAAGGCCATTTGCGGTTATGGCAATAATCCCATTTGGTCTTATAGGTGCTATAATAGGGCACTGGATTATGGGCTTTGATTTAACGATTTTATCAATGATAAGTTTACTTGGGTTATCAGGTATAGCAGTTAATGATTCAATAGTATTAATTACTACGATCGATAACCGGATTAAAGGTGGGGAAGTAATCCAAGTGGCAGTTTGTGAAGGGACTATCGACAGACTAAGGGCAGTCCTATTAACTTCTCTAACCACTATTGGAGGTCTGGCTCCTTTGATGCTGGAGACGAGTTTGCAAGCAAGATTTTTAATTCCAATGGCGACAACTATAGTGTTCGGATTAATGGTAGTAACGTTGTTGGTATTGTTTTTGGTTCCAGCATTGGTGATGGTAGGAGATGATTTTAAAAATATCAGAATGACCTATAAAAAGGCTTATAATTAAAGCCTTATTGTTATTGTAAGGTTTTTATGACTTTAAGAGAATTTACACTTCACATGAGACGCTAGTAATATTAACTTTAAAGTTAAAATTGAAATAAGGTTGTGTGTTAACTTTTTTAATTAATGAGAGCCTTATTTAGAACTAAATTTTTTCATATTAATTAGGAGACCACAAAATGTATGCATTTGATTTGGGAGAAGAACAAGAGTTTGACCCAAAGCGCCATGTTGAGAAAATTTTAGGAACAGATGGTGATGGTGATTTCACTGTAGCTTGTTGGGAACCAGGCCAAGTAAGCCCAAATCATTGTCATCCAGAAGCTACAGAGATTTATTTTTGCTTCGAAGGTGGAGGCACTATGTTGACTGCCGATGGCGAAACGGAAGTAAAACCAGGAGCATTTGTCGTACATCCACCTGGAGAGGTTCATGAGTATACTAATGGTCCAACGCGCACTCTCCTTTTTCGTGTTAGGTATGGAGGGGATACAGCATCTCGCTGCTTAGACTGGCCTACTAATCCTGAATGGCGAGCGAGTGCTTCCGATGTTGAATATTTTGGTGAAAATCCAACTAGATAACTTTCTTTTTTAATACTATTTGATTGCTCACTAAACTTAAAAACTGGATTTTATAAGTTCAGTTGTATTTCTTGAACTTTTTCTATGTTTAAGTGGGCACCAGTAGCCGATTGTACATCATCAGGGGTAACTCCGGGGGCTACGGCCTCCAAAACCAGCTCGTTGGTTTCAACAGATACTATGGCCATATCAGTATAAATTTTGGACACGACACCACCTGCTGTAAGGGGGTAGGTTCGTTCAGCTATAATTTTGGGATCTCCCTCTCGAGTGGTATGCGTCATCATCACATATACCCTTTTTGCGCCAGCCGCGATGTCCATCGCTCCCCCCACGCTACCTGACTTTTGATGCGGAAGTCGCCAATTACATAGGTCACCATTAGCTGCCACTTGAAACGCACCTAATACTGCGCAGTCTAGTCGTCCCCCACGTGCAATAGCAAATGAGTCAATATGATTAACGTATGCTCCACCCGGAATTAGGGTTACTAAACCCTTGCCTGCACTTATTAGGTCTAATTCTTCTTCTCCTGGAAGAGGGGGTGGACCCATGCCCACAACACCGTTTTCGCTGTGGAACATTATATCGCAATGTGACGGAATATATGATGGAATGAGCGTTGGCATGCCAATACCCAAATTTACCAGCCACCCATCTTCTAAATCTTTAGCTACGCAGGCAGCTATTTGTTCACGGGTCAGTAAGTTTTTGTTATCTATCATGTTATTTTCCAGAATCAAACCTGTTTACTTCCTTTGCCCACTTCATAGTGACCTGTTACAAAATATGTATCTACGAAGACAGAGGGAGTAATTATAACTTCAGGATCTAGTTCATGTATCTGTACTTCTTCAGAAACCTCAACCACCGTTTGATCGGCAGCCATAGCCATAATTGGATTAAAATTTCTTGCTGATTTATTGAAAATTAAATTACCTCGTTTATCAGCTTTGTGAGCTTTTATCAGTGCTACATCTCCTCTAAGAGGGAGTTCTAACACATAATCCTTTCCGTCTACTTTGTGGATCTGTTTGCCTTCGGCTAAATCTGTTCCTACTGCTGTTGGCGTTAGGAAACCACCTAAACCAGCTCCGGCTGTTCTCATTCTTTCAGCCAAGGTTCCTTGGGGAACAATCTCAAGTTGCAGCTTTCCTGCATCATATAATTCTTTGAAGATAAAGGACTCTTTTGCCCAGGGAAAGGTGCATACTAACTTACTAACACATCCTTCATCCATTAGACGTGCCACACCAGACCGATCGGTCCCTGCATTGTTTGTAACTATTGTTAGATCTTTTATTTTGTTATCACAAACTCCATCAATTAAAATTTCAGGAACTCCAGGAGGCCCAAAACCGCCAATCAATACTGTAGCTCCGTCTACTACAATGTTAACTGCATCTTCCAGGGATTCGGCTCGTTTATTTTTCATAAAAAAATCAATCTATAGGAGTGAAGTATGGCATAAGTTTTCCGTCGATATCATCTCTAAAAATTACTTTAACCTGTTTGCCAACGGAAACATCTTTTTCCCCGAAATTTATTATCTCGCTCATCATTCTATAATCTTCATCTAAGTCAATTAAGGCAACAATATAGGGAACTTTATCCTTATACTTAGGCGGGGCTCGGTAGACGGTCGTACAGGCGTAAATTTTACCTAGCCCAGATGAAACTTTCCAACAAATATCAGAACTACCGCACGCTGGACAAATAGATCGTGGATAAAAGATTGAACTTTTGCAGCCATTACAGAGTTGATATCTTAATTCACTATTAGAGACACCATCCCAATAGTGAATAGAATCTGGATCGGGCAGTTCTTCAGGCATTGTTTATCCTTCTTCTTTTACTCAAGACCTAAAATACATGTACTATTTGAGGATAGAACACCTCCGGTGCCGCTAGCCAGGGCGAGTGTTGCATTTGGCACTTGACGCTCTCCACATTCATTTCTCAGTTGGCGAACAGATTCTATCAGTAAAAAGATGCCATATTGACCTGGGTGACAATAAGATAATCCTCCTCCATTAGTATTTAATGGGAACTCTCCGCCAGGCGCCGTTCGTGCATTGCTTACGAAATCACCACTTGTTCCTGGTTTACAAAACCCCAGAGATTCTAGGGTGAGGAGAACGGTTATAGTGAAAGAATCATAAATTTCTACCACATCGAGCTGGTCATGATTTATGCCTGCCATTTTGAATGCTCTTTTACCGGATTCTTTAGCAGGGGAAATCGTTAGGTCTGGCATTTCAGATATCTGTGCATGTGAATGGGATTCACCCTGTCCTAGTAACCAAATCGGTGCTTTTGGAATTGTTTTTGCAATTTCGGGGCTCACAACTACTACACAGCCTCCTCCATCAGTTACTAAACAGCAATCCAATCTGTGCAGAGGAGAGGCAATCATTTCTGAGCTTAAAACATCTTCTATGGTAAGCTGTTCACGTCTATAAGCAGCAGGATTTAATTTTGCCCATTCTCTAGTTGATACAGCTAATTCAGCTAGCTGTTCTGGCTTAGTCCCATATTGTGCCATATGCCTTGAGGCTGCCAGCGCGTAAGCTCCAACTGGTATGGGAAGACCGTAAGGTGTTTCATATTGATAGCCTAGGTCGGCGTGCGCCTCAAAAATCCTTCTTTCACGTCGTGATCTTTGTGTGCTTCCATAGAGTATTACGGCAACCTTGCAAAGTCCTGCTTTGATTGCGGCAGCTGCGTGGCCTAGATGAAATTCAAAAGAAGCACCCCCTACAGAGGTGTTATCAGAATAACTTGGCTGTATTCCAAGATATTCTGATATCTGGAGTTGCGGTAATCTTCCCCAATTACCACTACTAAAGACTGCATCAACGTCGGTTTTTTCTAGACCAGCCTCGGCAAGAGCAGCAACCATTGCCTCAGCTTGTAAGGTTAAAACAGTCGAGTCTGGAACAACTCCAAGACGGGATTCTGCTACACCTGCAATTGCACAAGATTTCTTTAAAGTCACTTCTTTAGACTTACTTGAACTGTTATTCTGCTGCTACGGCAAAGTCAGGTATTTCAAGTTCAGGAAGCACTTTAGTCATAAATAACTCTATTTCCTCCAGCAAGTCGTCTTTTGGTTGTTGTGCCCAATGAAATATTAAAGTGATGTATTCTGCAGGAACTTGTTCATAAGTGTTGCGCCACTGTTTTATTGATTCTTCAACAGTTCCTCCAACAAAAAAACCAGAATCTTTTATATCTTGAATATGTTCTCTGTCAGATTTTCCTCCTTGTGGCCAATATGGAAAGAAGGGGCCATAAAAGTTTTTGTATATATCTAAATCGTATTCAAGGAGTTTACGGTCATAGTCCTCAGATGTCTTAGTAATATGTGGCCATCTAACTACATTTTGTTGCTGGCCTCGAATAAGATGTCGACCATATTTTTTTGATTCCTCTACATACAGATCTATAAATTCTGTCATGCCTTCTGTCGTCATAAAATAAGTTGGATTCAGGTTGTTCTTAGCACAGAAACGAATTGCTTCAGGACTTTTATTGACCGCTACAAAAACTGGAGGACGAGGTTTTTGATATGGTTTTGGCACTACACTAATTCGTTGTACAGCACCATTTTCATCTATTTCACCTTCAACACCTGCTTCACGAGCAATTTTCCAAGCTGGATAGTCTTCTACTCCAGTTTCCAGAGGATAAGGGGCCTGATAATGCTTTCCTTCAAGGCGTACAGATTCTTCCTGCCAGCATTTGAGAAGCATTTCAACACGTTCCTCAAAAATTTCACGGTTTCTTTTGTCATCGTCTGTACCATGAATTGTGGTAGCTGGAGTCTCACTAAATTGACCTATAACATTTGTCCATCTTTTCTGATAACCTCTTGCCACACCGCAGAAAAAGCGTCCTTTCGATAAGTGATCAATTATTGCAGTTTCCTCAGCAACCCTTACTGGGTCGCGGGTTGCCATAACATAACCCAGTGCTCCTACATGAATTTTGCTAGTTTGGGAGGCCCAGTGAGCATTTAAGATTCCCGGATTGGGACCTATCTCATATCCTTCCGAGTGAAGGTGATGTTCTATTGTGGACATTCCCCACACGCCCATTTCTTCACAGGCTTTAACTATATCTGTCCATTCATGAACTATCCACTGGTATGTATCCGCATTATTTCCCATTCCTCGGTTTTCTTTACGACCTTCTTCTCCATCAGATGGGAACATCGGATAAAGTTGTACTATAACTTTAGGTAGTGCCATAACTGATTTCTCCCAATTTCTAATTTACTAGATACTAACGGAACTTAGTGGTAATTAAGAAATATAAATTAATTATACTTATTATTTAAAAGACATATAGGCTCTTTCATTACCTAATTTATACCAGCTGGATCAAGGCCAAATATTTCAGCAGCCCAATCAGACATTACGTCACCTATTAATTGACGGTTGTCTACTTGGCAATGCTCTGCTCCACCTTCCTCGAGAGTAAATATTTTTAATTTGCGTTGTGGGCTATTTATAGCTTCTTCGTATGTCCTCTCTGCATCGGATACTGGTACTTGTCGATCATTTTCTCCGTGAGCTATGAGTATAGGGCAAGTAATTTTTTGAACTATTCCTTTAAGGGTCATTTTTTTTGCCACTTTTAAAGCATCTTCAGGCGTATTTTGGCCAGTGACCCACATGCCATGGCTTACAACATCAGTGACCGAGGGAGCAGCTAAAACTTTATTTGCAGCACTTTCAAATATTGGACCAAAATCATATAAGGCTCCCCATGCTATGCAGCACTTTAAGCGTTTTTCAAAAGCTGCGGCTCGCGGAGCATAATAGCCCCCCAAACTATTACCAGAGAGCCCAATTTTCTCTGTATCTACATCTTTTCGAGTTTCCACATAGTCTACTAATGCTTTAACACAATGTTCAGTTTCGTGATCGGTGGCCAGATTATGCAAACGTAAAGCACCTCCTGCTCCAGGCTGGTCAGCAATCAGCATATGCATTCCACGCTTTCTGTACTCTTCACTTATTAAAGGGTGTTGGAATTCTTTTACAGAGTCAAACCCTTGTATGTGTATCATGGTCGGTGCAGGATCTTTTACATTTGATTTCACAAACATGCAGGGTATAGCACCCCCCTTATAGGGTACGTCTATATATTCAACGGGCTCTCTTGTTAATTCCCGTGCCATTCGAAAGATTTTTATTCCTCGCAGATACGTTCTAAGTTTTCGGGCATCATTGTGATGAAGAAAACGTTCAGCCCGAAGAAAATATAAGCCAGCACGATGAAATTTTCTTGCAGCTGTTAAAGGATGTCCTTCATTTAAATCCTCATTGCCAAGTCGCTCGACTTTTTCAGCTAATTTCATAAAAGATTCGTGCCAGGCCTCGTTAGCTGCTGTTTTATCGCCTCCAGCTAAATGTCTGACTTCTCTTAGGGCTTCTTCTGGTTCACTTATAGTTCCAACTTCATCGAAAAGCGGAGCCGTAGTGAGGCTCCACGCATAATTATCTGGAAAGTATTCAAACATGTTTTGCTTGCTCTCTTACTAAGGTTTACTTGCAGCTTTGAGTCTAGCTAAGCCGGCATCCAAATCAGATATTAGGTTCTCAGTATGCTCCAAACCGATATGCAGCCTTAATAGGGTGCCTTCTGGAGCCCATTTTGTAGCTGACCTTATAGGAGAGCCAGGAAGGATCAAGGATTCATAGCCTCCCCAACTGGCACCCATGGCAAATAGATCCATTTCATCCAGCATTGCCCCCAATGATATATCATCATAATGTTTATCGAGAATAATAGAAAACAGACCTGTCGATCCAAGAAAATCTCTCTTCCATAATTCGTGTCCCGGATGGCTTTCCAGGGCAGGGTAAAGAACCTGGCTGATCTCTTCTCTGCTTTCCAACCAGCGAGCGACAACTAATGCGTTTTCCTGATGCTGATTTAATCGAACTCCTAGAGTGCGAAGCCCTCTAAGAGCTAGATAGCAGTCATCAGGTGCTGCATGTTGTCCAGAGGATCTAAAACCGCGATAAACAGTTTCGTAATGTTTATCCGTGGTTACTAATATTCCTAACATGGCATCAGAATGCCCAACTATATATTTAGTAGCTGCGTGAATAGATATATCCACTCCCATATCAAAAGATTTAAAGAAGAGGGGTGTCCCCCATGTGTTGTCATGCATCAATACAGCCCCATGTTCGTGAGTTATTTCTGAAATAGCAGGGATATCTTGCATTTCGAAGCTAAGTGATCCAGGGGTTTCAGCATAGACCACTTTGGTGTTTTTTTTCATAAGGTTAGATATATTTTTGCCTATTGTGGGGTCGAAAAAGGTGGTTTCAACGCCATATTTGGCAAGGACGTTTAGACAAAAAGATCTGGCTGGGTTATAGGCACTATCAGTCATTAAAACGTGATCGCCAGCTTCTGTGAAAGACATTAGTGCAACCGTAATGGCACCTAAACCTGATGAAGTAGCAAAAGCTTTATCTCCTCCCTCTAACAAAGCAGTGGCGTTTTCGAGTGATTTTTGAGTCGGGGTTCCCATACGTCCATAAACAATATCTTTCATAGGATCACGGGTTCGCCAGTCCGCCAAAGTTGGTGATAGTACTGTCGAGGCGTGGTAGACGGGTGGGTTTACAATTCCAAAGTTAGATTCTGGGTCACGACCTCCGCTAATGAGTTTTGTTTCATCATGTGTTTTGTTTTCTTTTTTCACTCTTTAAACCTCTATTGTGGTATCATCACTACTACCCCATTCAGTCCACGATCCATCATAAACAGAATGATTATCACGTCCAATTAGATGCAGCCCAAGTGCAAGCACACAAGCTGTGATGCCAGAGCCACAACTCGTTATTATGGTTTTATCCTTAGTTGCTCCTATTGCGTCAAAAGAATTTTTTAAGCTCTGAGTGTCAGCAAAAGAACCAGTATTGGCATTAATAATTTCATTGAAGGGAAGGTTTTTTGATCCTGGTATATGTCCTGATTTGACTCCAGGTCTAAATTCAGGTTCTGATCCACTGAATCTATTTGAAGAACGTGCGTCAATTACTAAACATTTTTTTGTTTTTAAGTTTTCTTTTAATTGAAGTTTAGAGGCTACAGTGCCTTTATTCAGTTTTGCTTTAAATGTTCCAGGTTTAATTTTCGTCAGCTCTCTGCTTATTGGACGATTTTCTTTTAACCATAAATTGAACCCGCCTGATAAAATAGATACATTGCTGTGTCCGAAGGCACGGAACATCCACCAAACTCTTGGCGCAGAAAACAATCCTTCAAAATCATATACGATGACTTGATTGCTGTTGGAAATTCCTAACTCTTCTACGCAACAAGAAAAATATTCAGATGATGGTAACATGTGAGGCAAAGAAGAGTTTTTGTCTGATATTTCGTCAATATCAAAATATCTAGCTCCAGGTATGTGCTGTAAATTAAATTCTTTTAAACCACTACGACCTGTAGGAGGTAAATGCCATGATCCATCGAGAATTCGTAGATTGGGATCTTTAATATTTTCTTCCAACCAAGAAGTTGAAACAAGTGCAGAGTTATTAATATTTGTCATAAGGAATCAACTATAAGTTATTGTAATAAAATTAATTAGACCATGGTGGGGTGGGTAAGTTTTTTTCTCTTAAAAATTCTGTGTTGAATATTTTTGACGAATAACGATGTGCTCCATCACATAAGATTGTTACGATCGTATGTCCTGGGCCCATATCATTTGCCATTCTAATTGCTCCTGCGACGTTTACTGCGCTTGATGTACCAAGACTCAGCCCCTCCTGAGTAATTAAATCAAAAAGAATTGGTAACATTTCTTCGTCAGGAATTTGGTACGGCATGTCGACCAATAGCTCCTCAAGATTTGCGGTAATCCTTCCTTGTCCAATTCCTTCAGTAATTGAGGACCCTTCAGATTTTAGCTCTCCATTTACATAATAATTATAAAGAGCGGCACCCATAGGGTCCGCTAAACCTGTCTGAACAGTTCCGGACTGTTCTTTAAGGTATTTGCTGGTACCAGCAAGTGTGCCTCCGGTTCCCACAGCGCAGATAAATCCATCTATGGTGCCTTCAGTTTGTTTCCAGATCTCTGGGCCAGTAGTTTCGTAATGGCCTTGCCTATTTGCAAGGTTGTCAAACTGATTAGCCCAGATAGCTCCATGAGCTTCCTTTTCGTTTAATTCCTCAGCCAGACGGCCTGAGTATTTTATATAATTATCGTCATTACTATATGGCACCGCTGGAACTTCTATTAGCTCTGCCCCGGCCTGTCTTAGGGCGTTCTTTTTCTCTTGAGTTTGGGTTTCTGGGATTACTATTACTGTTTTGTAGCCGCGAGCATTTGCTACATGGGCTATGCCAATTCCTGTGTTACCAGCTGTTCCTTCTACAATAGTACCTCCTGGCAGCAATTTTCCATTTTTTTCAGCATCTTTTATTATCGCCCAAGCAGCTCTATCCTTAACAGATCCAGCAGGATTCAAGAACTCAGCTTTACCTAGTATCTGACAACCCGTAGTTTCTGAAGGGCCAATTAGTCGAATTAGAGGGGTGTTTCCTATTGACCCTACAACCCCGTCGCGGATATCCATCTCTCCCCCCTTTATGTTAACTTATTAGAGCAGGTAATTTTTCTAGAATAAATGTCGAGATAGGAGCTTGCAAGTAGGTTATCTCACAGGTCTCTCAGGTCCACGGCCCCTAAAGGCATCAATAAAAAATGCAGCTCTAATATCTAATTGTGGTAACTCTAGGCGATGTTGCCATGCCGTTAGAACTAATTTCTTTCCCAAGCCTTTAGAAGGAACAGCTATGACGCCATCAAAATCTCCCGTATAGCGATCTACCCAGCTGCGTATTTTTTCAATATCATTTTTTCTGGGCTCGTCAAAATAAATTACAATATTTCCGTGTTCTAGTGAATGAACTAATTTTTCGAGTGGTTGGATTTTTTTATAAAAACCCGGGGCAGTGGGGTAGGGGTAGTGAGGGCCTGAAGTAGGGTATTGAGTCCCATAATCAACTTTTGATTCAACGTGATCTCTTCCTTTTGAAAGTTCTTTTTGAATGTCTTTATAAGCGGGATGATTTTGGTCGTATTTATATGGCTCGTATTGACCTTTACCATGCATGCCACCGTACCTATTGAACTGGGCTTCAACGTTTTTGCTTTGAAAGACAGCTATAAAAAATAAAGAAAGCACAATAACTTTCGATAAGTTCACTATATAAACTTTCACTTAAAACCTCCGTCACATTTTATCATTTAATAAGATCCTTTACTTCATTCGATGCTGGTATCTCACTTTTTGTGACATATGACTCATGATTATCAAGTATCTTATCTAATGGGTAGAGGTAATTAACCATCATTCCAGCAGACTGACTAATTCCTTTTTTTGATATATCTGCCAACCAATTTATTCTTTCCACTCTTGCGCCATTGCTTAAATGAAAATGCGTAACAGTATCTAGAGCATTGTCAGATGATTTCTGTCTTTCCTCAATTAAATACCTGGCAGCGAGTTCAATTAGAATTGGCTCAGCAATGCTTGTCTTATCGTGGTCCTGGTACCATAAGGGATTAACGAGTAAGTTTTTTAAAGATAGTTGGTCTGTTTTATTACTCGATAATTCGCTTAATGCTTTTTTATTTTTTATACTGATAACCTCATCGTTTGATTGAATCTTAATATCTAGCCATTTTCTGAATCCAGGAATTGGTGACAGGGTAGCAAAAGTTTTAAGATTAGGAAGTTCATGCGATAGATGATCAACAACTTTTTTAATTAAAAAATCTCCAAAACTAACACCAGAAAGACCTTTCTGAGCATTTGAAATAGAGTAAAATATGGCCGTATCTGCTAATTCAGGGTCAGTAGTAGGGGCGGACTCATCCAGCAAATCTTGTATATTATTTGCCATACCATTTACTAATGCGACTTCTACAAATATGAGAGGCTCATTTGGCATGCTTGGATGAAAAAATGCATAGCAACGGCGATCCGATTCAAGACGATTTTTGAGGTCAGTCCATGATTGTATTTCGTGTACTGCCTCGTAAGCCATTAATTTTTCTAAAAGATCAGCAGGTGCCTCCCATGTCACATTACGTAGCTCAAGAAAACCGGCATCAAACCATCCCCGGAGTAGCGATCGAAGTTCTGTGTCAACAGGTTTAAGTTGCTCGTTTTTGTTAAGTAATTCACGTAAATCAGCTCTCATGTCTACCAAGAATTTTATTCCATGGTCTAAGCTATTAAATTGACGGAATAAATTAATTCGGGGAGATACAAGACTATCTCTCAACTGATTTATTGTAGCATCAAAATTATTGTCCTTATTTTTCAGCGCCCTGTAATCGTCTATTGCTTTGCTCAGTTCCTTTATATTAACTCCGTAATTCTCAGCAAGAAGTCCAAAAAATCTTAATCTTCCAACTTCATCAAGGTCAATATAATGATTGCCTAGTTTTGCTGCAGTGGCTCTAGCAGAAGCCTCACCACCTTTTCCTGATAGGCTAAAGTCAATGATTTCTTTAATGACCTCTAAGTCCTCATCAGGTAAGTCTGACCTTAGTGGCGCTGTTCTATCTCTGCCGGTTGCCCTTAATACGTCCTTCAAGGCTCTCCTAAGAAGGCCCCGAGTACGAATTAAAAATCCAGAATTTGTGTTGTTGTCTGACATAATACTAATAAACTGGGGTCCAATGAGTTTTTATGCAAGCTCGTAATAAAAGAAATTTTTAAGGCTGAGTTTATGAAACTTAAATTAGTAGAGCTTTCTTGGTGATAAAAAAAATGATTTATGTGTTATCATTTTAGATATCATTATTTTGTAAGAATAGGAGGGACGAATGTCTGATACGGAAATAGCTTTAGTCGTGGGCGCTGGACCAGGACTTAGTGCATCTTTAACTCGGATATTTACCAAAGAGGGAATGAAAGTTGCTATCGCTGCGAGAGACACTGAAAAGTTGTCGGATATCTGTAAAGAGACAGGCTGTTTATCTTATTCCTGTGATGCGGCTGATGGAGATCAGGTTGATGGTCTATTTAATAATGTTGTGAAAGACTTAGGTATCCCAAATATTGTAATTTATAACGCTGCTGCTAGAGCGGGCGGGCCTCTAGAGGAACTAGATCGAGAAGCTGTTAAAAATGCAATAATGGTGAGTTGTTATGCAGGATTTTTGATTGGCCAAAACGCTACAAAATTAATGATAAAGCGTGGTAGTGGTTCAATATTTTTTACTGGCGCCTCAGCCAGTACTAAGGGATATGTGAATTCAGCGGCTTTTGCTATGGGTAAATTCGGATTAAGAGGTTTAGCCCAATCAATGGCAAGAGAGCTGTCTCCTAAAAACATTCACGTCGGGCACTTCATTATTGATGGGGGAATACGCAAAGGTCCAGATGATCCGAGAGAAAAAAGGAGCTTATCTGATGGGCATTCTGGTGAAGCCCTAGACTCCCTTTTAAGCCCAGATGATATCGCGTCGACTTATTTAAATGTTCATCGACAAAACCGCACTGCTTGGACTTGGGAAGTTGAATTAAGACCTTGGGTTGAAAAATTTTAATAACAAATATGAATAATTCTAATATTTTTAGGCTCTATGTCTTTTACTTTATTCGATGGTTCATTGGAGCTGTATTTGCCCTAACAATAGCAGCGCTAGTAGGTTTATTTGTTTATGCCTTTATCCATTTCAGTTTGTGGTGGCCAACTTTAGTTAGCGGATCAAAAGAATACACTCTTATATTATCAACATTATCGTTGTTACCTTTTTTGATTTTTTTTACAAAGATGAAATGGGAGCGCCCTTTAAATATAATTTTGAAATCTTTTTCTTCAATAATAATGGCGCTAGACCAAAATATTAACGATTTATTTGTTAAATATAAAAAAAATAAGGATTAATTTTTTGTTTTGTTTACAGCTAATGGCTTCAAGGTGAAGTTTTATTTAGTTCAATTCCTTGGAAAAATTTAAAAACACAATTTAGTTGTTTGGTAGTAGAACAATTTTTCCATTTCGTTTCTTCATAGCGTGTTTTACTGCATCTTTTATCTGATCAAGATTATATGTTGCTTCTACCTGTGCATGCATTCTGCCATCAATAATATATTCTCTAAGTTCTTCATAAACTGATTGTCTTTGTTCTTGTGTTGACCCCCTGCCGCGCAGCCACATTGTTAACCAGACACCGGTGAGGCTGATGTTTCTAAAAATAATATCGTTAGGAGACAAGGAACAAGGTTCTCCTGAAAGTAAACCATAGTTAGCTATCGTCCCATTTTCCTCTAAACAGTCGGCTAACCTCTGTGTAGCATCGCCGGCTACAGCATCTATACCAAGTTTTATTGGAGAGCCTTTTGTCGCCTCCACAACACGCTCCTTGAGATCTGGGCCGTCGATTAAACAAATATTACCTTTGGAGTCACTTACCAGCTCATCAAATCCTTTCCGTCTAACTATATTTACAGTTTTGAGTCCATAAATATTTGCTAATTGCATTACGTATTGACCCACTGCAGAATTTGAAGCGTTTTGTATTATCCAATCTCCAACATCTAATTTTATAACACTGCGAAGAAGCAACCAGGCGGTAGGTGGATTAGCCATAATCATAGCCATTTGTATTGGATTGCCCTCTGATGGGAATTTTAAGAAAATATTTTGTGCTTTTACAACTGCTTCCTGTCGCCATGTTCCTGTATATGGAGGTATCATAACTCTTTCGCCCACTTTTACGTTGCTTACTCCTTCTCCTATTTCTTTAACTATACCTATACCTTCTGCACCGGGAATTGCAGGCAGATCTGGTTGAACACCGTAGCCTCCTGATAAGGTTAATAAATGTGATGGGTTGATTGCCGCTGCTTCAATATCGATTAATATCATACCTGGCTTTATTGAAGAAGTTTCCATATCAATCACTTCAACAACCTCAGATGGTTCGCCTGTTCTAGAGAATTGAACTGCTTTTTTATATTGACCCATTTAAAGTCTCCACTTGATTTAAGCATTTAAAGATTATTAATGATTTATTAACTAGAACCTATAATTGCATCACTTGAATTATCCACTAAAATTGGTGTGTCAAATAAAGCTATCTCAGGATCTGCTCCATATAAATCAATTATTGATCTTCTCCATTTTCCTCCTTTAGCGTAGAACTTATTAGCCTCTTCTAGAGTTTTCCAAGTATAAACACCCCCAGCAGTCTGATTACTATCATCGATAATAAAATTTTTTCTTATCAATCCATTAACAGCTTTGAAGTTTGGGGCTATCTTCCTCATATTTGTTTCTATTTCAGTTCGTTTAATATTCTTTGGAAGATTAAACTTGACGATTGCCGTTATCATTTATTTTCCTTGATTGGTGATATGTTCTTTTTATATCTAACTTGCTGTGCTTATAAAATCTATTAAACAAAGTGTTCTTTAAATCATTGGAGTATATCGGTTGGATTTTTCAAAGTTATGTTTATTTGATAAATTGCCAAAAAATATCCAGGGTATGGTATGGATGTTTTTGACAACAATATTAGTTGTCACCATGCATACATTTATAAGAGAGTTATCCCAAGAATTACCTCCAGTAGAAATAGCTTTTTTTCGAAACTTTTTTGGTTTTCCAGTGGTTTTGTTTCTGCTTAGCAAATATGGGTGGGTTCTAATAAGGACACAACGAATGGGCACTCATGTTGTGCGGTCTTTGGGGCATGTAGCCGCAATGCTAATGTTCTTCACTGGGATAGCTACCACGCCATTAGCCACAACGAATGCACTTGCTTTTGCTGCCCCACTTTTTGCTGCAGCCCTAGCAATGGTTTTTCTAGGTGAACGTTTCCAGTGGCAAAGATGGGGGGCATTATTGTTTGGTTTTGCTGGCACACTTGTAATATTGAGACCTGGATTTATATCCATGGAATTTGGTCCGCTACTCATTCTTTTAGCCTCTTTTATATGGGGGTCAATACTGGTTGTTATTAAATCACTTGGAAGAAGTGATGCTCCTGGAACAATAATTCTCTACATGGTTGCTTTTATGACTCCTCTTTCCCTAATTCCAGCATTATTTGTTTGGGTTTGGCCAACCGCGGAACAAATTGGTCTGATGTTTATTATGGGTATTATGGGAACTGTAGGTCAGTTGACAACAGCACACGCGCTTAAAGTTGCTGATACTGCCGTTGTTATGCCAATTGATTTCTTTCGTTTAGTTTGGGCTTCCATATTAGGTTATTTTTTGTTTGCTGAAATGCTAGATATTTTTACTTGGATCGGAGGTACAATGATATTCACAGGAGCTTTATACCTCGCTTTACGTGAACGCAAAGAACAACGCGAAACTGGATCTAAATAGTTGATTTGTTAACTTCCGAACTTGATCTCTATTGTAAATGTAAATCTACTCATACGGGTTCTGCATTTATTCCTTCTTCAAATACGTCCAAAGCTAGTTTTTTTAAATCATCCAAAGATGCTTCATCACTTTCTGAGCTGGCTACAGCTACAAACCGTCCTAGGTTTGCAGCAACACCAACTATTAACTCATGGGCTGATAGATCTAAATCTTCGCTGACTTTTTGACAGGCATCACAAATTGCTTGCAGAAACTCTATGTTTTCATTTCTTTTATTCATTTAGTATTACTCTTCTTTATTGATCATTTGAGGATTAAAATAATAATTCCAGCTAATATAAGGAAAATCCCAATAAATTCCATTTTATTGATACGTTCTTTGAATATTAAGGTTGCTGTAGCAATAGTAAATACTAGTTCAATTTGACCTAATGCTCTGACCAATGCAGCTTGTTGAATGGTCATTGCGGTAAACCAGCCAATAGATGCCAAGGCACCAGCAAGTCCTACCCAAATAGAAGTTTTCCAGGAAACAAAGCAAGCTCGAAGTTCTTTTTTTTCACGAAGAGCCATGTATAATCCCATGACAATTGTTTGGAAAACTAATGCTGATGCTAGAGTGATTGAAGCTTGGATTATGAAGCCTTCCCCACCAAGTGAAAGAGATGCCGCTCTATAAGACACTGCTGCAATACCAAATGAAGCACCTGAAGCAAGTCCAATTAATGCTGATCGTTTAGTCCATGAAGTGGCAACTGTAATTATCGTAAGTGGATTTCGTGCTAAGGAAATAGAAATAACGCCAAAAAGACTAATCATAATTCCTAAGGCTGCATTTACAGAAATAGTTTCTCCTAAAAAAATAATACCAAAAATAGCTGCTTGAACTGTTTCTGTTTTTGAATATGTCGTGCCAACGGCAAAATTGCGTTTGTCAAACAAAGAAACTAAGAGGGTTGTTCCTATTATTTGGGCCAATCCTCCTATCATTACTATGGCAAAAAAAGAAATATTTAAGTAGGGAATTGGCAATTTAGTGAATAGGGTTAAACCTAAAAGATATAATAATGCAAAAGGAAAACCGTACCCAAATCTGACAAATGCAGCCCCTACAGTACCCAACTGATCTTTCAATTGTTTCTGTAGCATTGATCGCACGTTTTGTAGAAACGCTGCGATAATAGTTAGAGGAATCCAGATCAATGTCATGAGTTATACGGCTTAACTTAACTAATTAATAAATATGTATTATTTTTGTCATTTAATGATCATATCTGTCTCTATTAGACAATCATAAAATGATGTTAAGTTATAGCTGATCTCTGATTAAAGGGTTGGATCAGGATGAACCCGAATTAAACATCTACCTGTGTTTTCCCCTCGATATAACCCACTTAACGCATTGGGCGCTTTTTCTAATCCCTCTGATATATCTTCTCTATAATTCATTTTGCCATCATTAAACCACTGATAAATATCTGATAATGCGTCCTCATATCGCTCTCTAAAATCAAATAATATAAAACCTTTGATTTGAAGGCGATTTATAAGGACTTGTCTTTCAAGTCTCATGCCGGTTGGTGGAGGAAGCCACTCTTCCGTAGCCGCTGTACCACAGATTACTATCCGGCCATTTTGTTTCATTAATCCCGTAACTATGTCCAATGTTCTACCGCCAACATTGTCGTAGTAAACGTCATAACCATTCGGGGAAGCACCTTTTAATTCTTTTTCTAAATCTTGAGTAGATTTATAATCAATGGCTGAATCATAACCAAATTCCTCGGTGCATAATCTTGCTTTTTCTTTTCCGCCTGTAATGCCAATTGTTCGGCATCCTTTGATGTTCGCTATTTGACCTACAGCACTTCCAACTGAGCCCGCAGCGGTTGATACAAGTACAGTTTCTCCGGCTAACGGTTGTCCTATTTCCAAAAGTCCAAAATAAGCTGTCAGTGCACTATGTCCTAGAACTCCAAGAGATGTAGAAAGGGGTCCAACACTTGGGTTAACCTTTCGAGTGCCTGGATCATCGGGGTTAATCACTGAATAATCTTGCCAGCCAGTGTTACCCACAAAGTAGTCTCCTTCATTTACATTCGAGTTTTGAGATTTTATTACCACCCCTACACCGAAAGAACTCATGGTCGCTCCTGTTTCTACGCTGGCATAGTTTTTTGCCTTACTTATCCAGCCTTTCATTCCGGGATCAGCTGAGACGTAAATGTTTTTTAAGAGTATCTGATCGTCTTCTATTGTGGGTATTGAGTCCTCAATAATAGTAAATAGTTCGGGCGTAGGCAGTCCGGAAGCTCGAGTTGTTAAAATTACTCGTCTGTTTTTATCTTGTGTCATTGTAGCCTTCTATAAAATCGTACTTATTATGAATATTTTTAGCATTAATTGTTTTAAATTGATTATCAAATCAGAAGTAAGTTTTAAAATTATTTATTTTAATCTACTCTATGAAGTTTAAGGTTAAATTATTGAGGTGTATAATCTGGGCTATTAATTAGTGTATAACGTTCATTTGTTGTCAAATTGATCAAATGCCTCTAGAGCGCTTGCCCCATAAACAGTAGCTGGTCCGCCACCCATTTCTATTGCAACAGCAATTGTGTCAAGAACTTCTTGACGGCTTGTCCCTTGCCGATGAGCTTCTTTAGTGTGGTAAACAAGGCAGCCTTCACAGCGTTGAGTAATTGAAATAGCAAGGGCCATTAGCTCTGTAACTTGTGGTGTGAGAGCTTTAGGTTCTTGCGCTGCTTTCATTGTTTGTCTGTGAGCTCGCATTGCCTCTGTATGGCCTCGAAAAAGGTTGGCAGCTCTTGAATCCTGTTCTGCAGAAACAGCTATATAGTCTTTAGTCATGGTAATCCTCTATAATGTAGAATTAAAGTGTATTAATATTAGTGATCTCTGATCCTTCGGATCAACATAGTTATCATCAAATTATCAAGTTTTTATTTATGTCAGCTGGTGTAATTAATGGAAGTAAAGTTTAAGCGACCAACAGACGCGCCATTTAGAGGCGTCTTTATGATGTGTTTTGCTGTTTTTTGTTTTGCGGCTATGAATACTTTTACTAAGGAATTAAGGGATGAGTACTCCTTAACTGGTATTATATGGGGTAGGTACTTTTTTCACTTTGCGTTGATTTTATTAATGTTTCCTCGAAAAGTTCCAATATTATTTGTTACTGATAACATATGGCTTCAGATAGCTAGATCAGTATTAGTTTTACTCGCTACTGCTTGTATGTTTTTCGCTTTAGGTTTTATGCCATTAGCGGATGCAGTTGCTATTACTTTTGCAGGCCCCTTATTAATAGTTGCATTATCGGCAGTTCTTCTTCGAGAGCCTGTAGGGCCTAGAAGGTGGGGGGCTGTGATCTTTGGCTTCATTGGGATGCTCGTTATAATTCGCCCAGGAGCAGGGACTTTTCAAATAGCTGCTTTATTACCGGTGGCTGTAGCTCTCTTTTATGCTTTATATCAAATCATAACTCGTCATCTAAGCCATAAGTCTGATCCATTAAGTATGTTATTTTATACTGCTCTTGTTGGGGCTTTAGTTACCTCAGCAATAATTCCATTTGACTGGACTACGCCTACTTTAAGACAGTTGGGGATGTTAATCGCAATTGGTTTTCTTGGAGGTCTTGGACATTATGCAATTATAGTTGCATATGAGAGAAGTGAGACAAGTTTAGTAGCTCCGTTTGCATATACAGAGATTGTGTGGGCTACATTACTTGGTTTAATGTTTTTTGGTGATTTTCCGGATTTATACACCTTTCTTGGTACAGCTATAATTATTGCGAGTGGCGTGTACGTTGTAGGTCGAGAGCGTAAAATTCAGAATACAAAATAACATAAACGTCCTGTGATAAATCTAATTAAACAAATAGGCTAAAACTTTTACGCAGTATAACCCGCATCAGTAGCAATTATTTGCCCAGTAACCAGTGAAGCTTTTTTAGAGGCAAGAAATAATACTACTTCGGCTACTTCCTCAGCCGTGCCAATTCTTTTTAACGCTGATGCCTTTTCGATCGCAATTTTTTCTTTTTCTGGTATTACGTTTTCTAGCAAGTGCTGTCCAAGTCCAGCAGATATAAAACCAGGAGCAACTATATTGGCTCGGATTCCATATCGGCCTTCTTCTCTAGCAATTGCTGAAGTCAGCATATTAACTGATGCTTTTGGGCCTGCAGAAAGTATATCTCTTGGAGCATAGCGCATTGTGGCTGCAGAAGTAACCGACACTATAGAACCCTGGCTAATCCTCAAATATGGAAGGGTAGCTTTCAGTATATTAAAAAATCCAATAGGCTCGACCGACATTACTTTTAACCATTCTTCGGAAGTAACGTCATTAACAAAGGGTTGTCCAATATCTGGTCCGACTGTGTACACTAAGGAGTGAATGCTTCCATATTTTTCAATAATATCCGCGACAATCAGATTAATGGCTTTTGGATTATCTAATGGCATTTGTAAGGCTGTTGATAATGTACCTAACTTTTCTAGCTCCTTGGATAGGTTTTTTGCGGCTTCTTTATTTCCGTTGTATGTCACCACTACATTACTGCCAAGTTCTCCGAACTTTCGACAGATTGCTGCCCCTAATCCGCCGCTTCCACCAACTACTAAAGCAACTCCAGAGTTAAAAAGAGGGTCTTTATTGTTACTTGGTTTCATTTTGAGACTCCATTTATATTTGAGCCGAATTATCTAATAAATGACTCTCTGATAATTAGAGATAAGGTCGAAAGTCTAAATCAATATTCATCTATTACAAAATAAAATGAAAAGAAGATCCCTATAAATGAAAAGCCTAGTGCAATATTAAATCATTGCACTAGGCTTTTTTCACTCAAAAAGTCCAGTTATATGCCAAGGACGTCTTTTGCTAGGCTTTGGAATTCATCTGAAGTCATAAGACGTTTATGCACAAGCCCCCAATCTTTAACAGCCATTAATACTTCCATAGATTTTTCATCGTCGACCACAATTTGGATTCTTGCTAACCATTCTTTAACCGTATCAATCCCGGAGCCTTTGCCCATTACTGTCTCAGGCTCTTCTTGCCCCACCATTCTTGGTCGGAAGGGCATGACTTCAGTCTGATGTTCTTCACCACAATTGAGAAGCCAAGTGGCAATTATACCAGACTCTACTTTGAATAGGTCATCCCCTACCACAGGCCTATTATTAGGAACGGTAACACCAGAAACGTCTCTTACTAGGTCAGCTAATCCTTTTAAGTTTTCAAGCTTTATTCCTATATCAATATTGTAAAGTGTTTTCAGTGCCATAACAGTCTCTTCCATGGGTACGTTACCAGCTCTTTCCCCAACACCCATGACTGTTGATTGGATCACTTCAACTCCTTCAGAAAGCGCCATTATTGTATTAGCTACTCCCATTCCATAATCCATATGAAAATGAGCCTCTAAGGGTATATTAGGAAACCTTTGTTTCATTGAACGAACAAAATATTGCATGGCATGGATTGATGTAGCTCCCATTGTGTCCACTAAGGCAAGCCCATCCATATGACCTTCGGTTCCTACACGATCAATTAAATCAATAACCCACTCAAGGTCAGATCGAGTAAAATCTATTGGGAAAAAGACTACTTCAAGTCCTTGTTCATGTGCATAAATTGTAGATTCAATTGATAGATCTATAGCTCTGTCTAAATCCCATCTATATCCTAGCTCTATAAGGTGTGGACTTGCAGGTACCTCCATAATTACACCTTTGACGCCAGAATCAACAGCGCGCTTTACATCTTCAACCATGCATCTAGCAAATGCATAAACTTTTGGGCCAAAGTCTCTCTTTGCTAATTCTTGAACAACTTTTGCATCGTCTTTTGAAACAACTGGCATGCCTGCCTCAATTCGATGCACACCGGCTTCTGCTAGAGCTTCAGCTATACGTATTTTATCATCAAAGTTGAAAGCAAGCCCGGCCTGTTGTTCTCCATCGCGCAGGGTTACGTCATGAATCTGTATTTTTTCTGGGAACTTCCAATCTTTGGTTACTTCTGGTGCAAAGTTCCAGGGACTAGTGAACCAATCTTCTGTTTTCCATGGTGTATTGGTCATTGGTGACTCCTCCACCGGCAATAAACTAAATGCCGGGTTAATTAACTATTTATACTAGATAGGGAAACTCCCTTGTTTAAGGCGCAAGAATGTAGAAAACACATCGCCGTAAGTCAACGAGTTCAATATTCTAAATAACATGATTTCTATAAAATAGACTTATGATGGGCTTTTAAATATAAAGTTACAAGGTTCTTTTATAGATGTAATTATAATTATTACTAGGTTAAAACATTTGAGGGGATGAGGCATGCTTCATGAGTTACGAACTTACACAATAAAACCGGGATCACTGCAGACTATACTTAAGGCAAACGAAGAAGTTGGCCGTACTGTTCGCGGAGACGATTACGGTAAACTAGAGGGTTACTGGTACACGGATATAGGACCACTTAATCAAGTCGTTCATTTGTGGAGCTATAAAGATATGGCTGAGCGAAACAAGCTTCGCAGTCAGTTAGCCGATCTTGAAGGTTGGGTTAAGGATTATATTCCTCAAATAAGACCGTTTATTCTTAAACAAGAATTAAGATTTATGAATCCGCGAAGGGATTTTAGTTACCCAGACAAGAATGAAAATTTTTATGAATTTAGGAACTATCGTTTAAAACCCGGTACAGCCGGGAAGTGGATGGATAAATTTATTGGTGTCATGCCGACCCGAGAAAAATACTCAACAAACGTTTGTGCTTGGATTACAGAATCTCCGGATCCAAATGAAGTCTGCCATTTGTGGGCATATACAGACACTAACCAAAGGAAGAAGGCGAGAGATGGAGTCGCTGGTGAGGCTGCTTGGAAAGAATTCGGTTCATGGGGCTCTGATTTACTTGAGGAGATGCATTCAACATTAATGTGGCCAGCTAACTTTTCTCCTCTTAAATAAATGTTTATAACTTATTGATAATTATAACTATTATTAACTCTGACTTATAAAAGCTTGTAATTTTCTCATGCAGGTATGAATATAAACTATAACGGTTAAAAAAATTATATATATTCGGAGGAGAGAGGAACATGAAATTGGGATATAGATATTTTTCTGGTTTAATTTTGTCTGCGGTTATTTCTCTTAGTTGTGTAGGCTTTAATGAAAGTGCCAAAGCTGAGCAAATAAACATAAGGATCGCTTCAGGTCATCCACCAACTGTTGTTTATGCTGGGTTAATGAAAAGCTATTTTCAAACTGAATTGAAAAAGGCTGTAGAGGCTAAGACAAGTCATAAAATAAAATTCATAGAAGGTTATAGTGGATCAATAGTAAAAGTTTTCGATACATTTGAGGGTGTGCAAAATGGAGTAGTTGATATAGGTGGTTTTTGCTACTGTTTCGAGGCTTCAAAATTGCCGATGCATGCTTTCCAAATCATGCTTCCGTTTGGAACAATGGATCCTGTTCAAAGTGTAGGAGCTGCTGCTGATATTTATAATAAATATCCTAGTTTGGGTAAACGATTTCAGGGTTATGGCCAGACGTTAATCGCAATTATTGGAGATGGCGGTTACAACTTGGGAACAAACTTTCCGTGGAAAAAGCTTGAGGATTTAAAGGGACATAAGATATTGGGAGCAGGACTAAACCTAAACTGGATGAAGCAAGCAGGTATTGGTATTGTTCCAGTTACCGATGGCTTACCTGGTTGGTACCAGAAGATAAAGACAGGAGTTGCCGAAGGTGGAATTATGTTTCCCAGTGCGTGGGGGCCAGTATTTAAGCTTCATGAGGTTGGAAAGTATTACACCACTATTGGATTCGGTTCGATCACATGGCATGGTTTGACGGTCAATAATCGCTTTTGGAAACGCTTACCAGCCGATGTCAAACCAGTTATCAAAGAAGTTGCGGGACGGTTTCAGACACTTACGGGATCTGCAAATAAAGTGGGCTATCAGAAAGATATGAAATGGTTGCGAGATAATATAACAGTAACAGATCTTCCTGCTGATGTTCGACTTGGTTGGGCTAAGGGTCTTGCTCATTGGCCCCAAAAACATGCTAATGAACTAGAAGGAAAAGGCTTTCCTGCAAAAGCAATTCTTAATGACTATTTAGCTGCAGCTGAAAAGCAAGGCTATAAGTGGCCAGTACGCTATGTTGTTAAGTAAACGTTTGTCTTAATAATTATTTTCAGGTTTAACTTTATCGGTCGGATACCTTTATTATAAGGAATCCGGCCGATAAACTGTGTGTCTGTTATTGGCTAAAATTGGCCCTAATTATTGTTAAAGTATATTAAGAGAGTAACATGAATCTCATTATACTAAGTGATCGGATATCAAAATTTTTAATGATTTTGGCTGCAGTTTGGGCTTTTGCACTCACATTCTTAATTCTTGCAGATATCATTGGTCGCGGCGTTTTTGCGGTCCCTATTAATGGGACGGCTGAGCTAGTTACTGCGTCGATAGTTATTATAGTTTTCCTTCAGGCTGGCTACGCTATTCGAAGTAGGTCAATGTTACATGCAGATTTCCTTGTGATTCATCTGCCCCCGGTTTTGCAACGTTTTCTCTTGGCTTTTGGTTACCTTCTGGGCGCTCTATTTTTTCTCATGATTATTACTGGTGGTTGGGAAGAAAGCATAAGATCTTTCACTGAAGGAGAATACGAAGGGGAAGGCGCTATTCGTGTTCCTTCTTGGCCCGCTAGGTGGACGGTCATAATAGGGAGTGGGTTAGCGATGATAAATTATCTCGTTATGGCTTATTTAGATATTTTTAAACCTGAGTTGCTCGATGGTGAAATTGACCCTGAAAAACCTTAAGTCGAGGGTTATTAGCTAAGGAAATATAAATTTGTTTGAAGTCAATATAGCTGTTTTGTTAATTGTATGTCTTATAGCGTTAGTTGCTATAGGAGTTCATATAGCAATTTCACTTGGAATGACCAGCGCTTTAGGAATCTTTTTAGTTACGGGAGGTGACATCTATGCCTTTCGGAGCGTTCAGACAATGCTTGCTGCTACAGCTTACGAAGCAATTAGGGATTATGTTTTTGCAGTAATTCCGTTATTTTTACTGATGGGAGAGTTCATAAGTAAGTCAGGAACAGTTACTGACGTATATCGGGGAATTAATCGTATGCTTCGAAGGCTTCCTGGGCGCTTAGCTATTGCTACTGTATTTGGTAATGCTCTTTTTTCCTTTGTAACCGGTGTAAGTATTGCCTCTGCTGCCACCTTCTCCAGAATTGCGTATCCAGAGATGAAACGTTTTGGGTACCATAGAGGGTTTGCTCTGGGAGCTGTGGCTGGATCAAGCTGTTTAGGGATGCTTATACCTCCCAGTGTTTTAATGATTGTTTGGGGAATATTAACTGAACAGTCAATAGGTCAGTTATTTGCAGCTGGGGTTTTGCCTGGTTTACTCCTCATGGGTTTATTCATTAGTTATGTCTTTGGCATGGCCATACTGAAACCCTCTGTTGTTGGGGTAGGGTCAGTCCAAGTCTCTGAAAAAAATATTTCATATCCAGATCAAGCGGAAGGTATTAATTATAATGATGAAAGAGATAACGTCTCTACCAAACAATTCATAGTTAGTTTACTTGGCATTATTGCAGTCATAGTCGCTGTATTAGGAGGTATTTGGTTTGGAGTTTTTTCGCCTACAGAAGGTGCAGGTGCTGGTGCGTTTATAGGTCTCATTTTAGCACTACTTAAGGGATTAAAGTATCGTGATTTTATCGATGCTATTCTATCTGTTGGCAAGACTTCAGCGCCTATACTGCTTTTGCTTGTTGCTGCCTCTCTTTACTCAAGAACATTGGCTATGACAGGAATGGCTAATGCAATAGAAAGTCTATTTATTGATTCTGGAATGGCTACTTGGGCGATCATCGCAGTAATGGTTCTAATTTGGTTTGCATTAGGAATGATAATAGATTCTATATCTATAATGTTACTGACTGCAGCCATCTTTTCACCCATTGCGGTGAAAATCGGCTTTGATCCAATTGCCTTTGCGATAATCGCTATTATTGCGATTGAAGCCGGACTTCTTACACCTCCTTTCGGGTTGCTGGTGTATACAGTAAAGTCAGCTATTCAGGACATAGACCCTGAAATGAATGTAATGACGATATTTAAAAGCTCTACTCCTTATTGGGTGATCATGCTTATTGGGATGGTGCTTATAGTTCAATTTCCAGAGATAGCGACGTACCTTCCAAATCTATTATTTTAATTTTTTTTTGCTATCCAGTTTTTCCTATTGATGCAGAACAGAAAAAAGCCGGTGAATAAAATTCCTCGGCTTTCTTTAGAATGGCTCCGGCGGCAGGACTCGAACCTGCGACCCAGCGATTAACAGTCGCTTGCTCTACCAACTGAGCTACGCCGGAATACAATATACTGACTTATAACAAAGTTAACCTTACACGCAATAGATTAAATGGAGGCCCGGGCCGGAATCGAACCGGCGTACAAGGATTTGCAGTCCTCTACATCACCACTCTGCCACCGGGCCATATTGGTTGGTAGTTAGTCATAAAGTAAGATGGTTTTATATTTGATTGGTTTGATGTGGTAAATGGCATATTGTTTTACAATATAATATTATTTATCACTATATGACTATTAGTAGCTAAAATATCAGAAAAAATAGTACAATATATTTATTATTTAACTCATGGCTGATGAAGTGGTTATTGAATAACTTTAGTATTAATGTTTTTATTTTCTTAAATTAACCTAATTACTAGTTTGGGAGGAATCTATGCAACTTATAGATCTTAGCCGGGATATATATCATAAGATGCCAAGACTGGTTAATCACCCCTCTATAATAGTTACAGAGTTTAGCAACCATGACGAAGTTAGAGAGGCTGATGGATACAAATTTAGCTCTGCAACGCTAAATTTATCTCTTGGTGATCATGCTGGTACACATGTTGATGCTCCTTGCCATTTTGATGCCAGTCCTGATGCTCTATCAATTGATGAAACTCCCTTGGAAAATTATTTTACAGAAGCTGTATGCTTGGATTTGTCCTCTAAGCCTCTTAAATCAGATATTTCCATAGAAGATTTGGAAGAGGCAGTCGATGCAGCACAGATCGAGATACTTCCAAAAGATATGGTTCTATTACATATGGACTTTTATAACCGTTGCTACGGAACTCCCGGTTACTTAACTGATTTTCCTGGGCTAACTAAGGAATCTGCGACTTGGCTTGGTGAAAAAGGTATTAACATGTTTGGAGTAGAAGCCGTTAGTCCAGGAAGGCCTGGAAGACATAATTTTGAAGTTCACCATGTTTGTCGTGACTTAGGGTTTACACATGTTGAGGGATTAGTGAACTTAGAGAAACTAGTTGGAAAGGGACGCTTCAAATTTATCGGTTTTCCAATTAAAATACGAGGCGGCACTGGTGCGCCAATTCGGGCAGTAGCTTGGCTGGATGACTAGGAGTACTTTCTAGTAGAAGTTTATTGTAATCAAAACTCTGAGGTAAGTTTCTTATTCTTTAGTATTAAGTATATTGAGAGCACTGCTCCTAAGGCGCTAATTGCAGACATAGCATAAAACGCCTTTCCACCAACGCTTTCGAAAAGGTTTCCTGCTAAAATCATTGTTAGCCCCATCATCAGTCCACTACAGGACGCGTAAATCCCTTGCGCTGTTGCTGATAACGAAGGGGGAGAATTTTTTGCTACAAAATGCATTGCGCCCAGATGCACTGCTCCAAATGTTATGGCGTGGAATACCTGTGCCAGAAGTAAATAGTTTATGTCTGTCGTAAGGCCTAATATTATCCACCTAACGACACCAAAACATCCTGCTAAACCAATTAGTCCCAGTGGGCCAATGCGGGCTACAAAAAAACCGCTTAGTGAAAAAAGAAAAATCTCTGCCATAACCCCTTCGGCCCAAAGCAAGCCAATTAATGATTCATTTATTCCTGATGAAAGCCAGTGAATTGCTGAAAAGCCATTATAAACTGCGTGACTGGCCTGTAGCAGGCTTGCAGAGATTACAAATAGCATAAAGTTTGGTTGTACTAATAATTTTGGAATATCCTTATAATTAGACTTTGTCTTTTCTTTATTTTCTGATGGAAGAATTGTGATTGATGAAAATGTTAACAAAAGTGCCGCTATAACTAATATTAAAATTATGTTTATATTGAAGTAATCGAGTAATTGTCCGGTCACTATGGTACCTAATATGAAGGTAATTGAACCCCATAGCCTAATTCTTCCATAATCAAGATGCTGATTTAGAACAGATGTCATAACTTTGCTTTCGGCTATAGGGAGTATTACAGGAAAAGTAATAGCCGCAAAAATACTGATAAATAAAATTGCCCAAAAAGTCTGTGCTAAAAAGAAACATAAAAATGCAGAAATACTTAAAATTGATAGTATCATAAGTACGGTTTTAGATTTTCCACTACGATCTGAGATGTTGGCAATGACCGGGTTGGTTATAGTGCGTACCCATGGGCCTAATGCCAATAATAGCCCTATTTGGATTGAATCAAGACCTTTATTCTCTAGCCACAGAGGCCAAAAGGGCATCAAAATACCTGCAGTCAGGAAGAAGCCACCATAAAATGTGGAATAGCGCATCGAGTAAGGAAAAATGGCGGAATCCTTTTTATATCTATTAAACTAGGTCAACTATCTTTTTTAGGTATTATTGGCAGTAGTAGGGATGAAGGGAAATCTGGGCCACAATGAAGAGTTACCTTCCCATTAAAAACTTCTTCCGGTCGGTCGGTCGGAGCTTC
>JAKUPN010000004.1:93843-153812 GCA_022449545.1 Alphaproteobacteria bacterium
TGTAGAAAAGGACCAACTCCAGTAAAGTTATTTCGCATATTGGATAGTCGGTGGTCTGTGCTACATGGATATACATAGTCTTTTCCCCTTACACTTAACCCAAGTCTATATCCGCTAGGGACTACGATGCACGTCGGCCATATTTCTATGTCTAGTTCGTAAATATTTCCGCTTGATAATGGTTGTTTCTCATCATGGGTATGATAGGGCTGCCAGAAAGTCGACTTTTCTGGGTCAAGTTTTCTATGTGACGCTCTCAACCAGCCGTTGGCTATAGGCGTATTAGGGTCTAGCGTTCCTTGAAAAACGATTTCTTTAATATCTGGCGAAAACAATCGAACAACCAGAAATATGTCAGCATCTGTTGTTGAAGAGGATACAAATAGTTTTGCAGCCAGGGGACCAGTTATCTCAGTCTCATTCTTCCAAGGAGGAAGAAGAAAAGTGACGCCATCACCTAAGCCATCATAAGTTATAGATGAGTTTTTAACTATAGGTGCTGATGATAAACAAAGTGTGTTAGGGTCAAGAAATACTTTAGTCCATTCTGTTCGTGCTATTGGCCATTCATCTTCCCCGCGGACTATGAACTTTTCATCTATATGTCTGACTTTAAGCTGTACAGGTGGTTGGTTTACCCATCCAGTGTCATCTTCTTTTAGAAAGTGTCCAAAAAACTTTTTTTGTAACTCTACCCCATAGGGGGTATAGAATTCTGTCCAATGCTCTAGGCCATGGCATTCCAGCCATTTGTGCTCTGACTTAGAATTCAAAAATCCCATATAATTACCCCTAGGATGTAATCCTTGTCCTCCCCAACTTGCGGCAGAAAGAAGGGGTGTTTCTATTTTGGTTAGGTCTGCCGTTCTTTCATTATACCATTCATTAATAAGTTCTTGAGTTTGTAGACGATCTCCTAGATCGACTCTGTTTTTCTCTAATTCTTTTTCACTTAGGGTTTCGGGCCCGCATACCAATTCTCCATGAACTTGACTTTTAGGTCCATTCTCTCCCAAGCCATGTTGAACGGACTTAATTTGCATGTCGTACCAGTTGCTTTGGAAAGTATTCAAAATACCACCATGATGAGTTCCATCGCGATAGTAGTCTACAGAGCCTTCCCATACGCATATAGCAGCTAAATATTTTGGTTTTAAGGCAGCAACCTGCCATTGATTGATGGCGTAATAAGATATTCCAGTTAGTCCAACCTTTCCGTTGGACCAAATTTGCTCCCCAGCCCATTCTATACAGTTAAAAAAATCAGAAGTTTCTCTACTGCTGCGGCAGTCGATTACTCCGGGAGAGCGTCCTGCACCACGACTATCTACTCTTATACAGATATAGCCGTCTGGCACCCATTTTTCTGGGTCAACAGTTTCCCAGCTCTGATGAATATTAGATGAATCTAGAATCGCTTCAGGATGGCTAGTCGAGAATATTTTCCAAGAAGTACTGTATCCTTCCTGCCAGGAGAGGTCTTTCCCATAGGGGCCATGGCTCATAATAACAGGAAAGAGTCCATCAGAATCGGGCCTATAGATGTTAGCGCGTAATATTATTCCGTCATCCATTTCTATAGGTACATCCCACTCAATAATCATATTTTCTCGTTTTTCGATTCTGTGTTGGGTATCATTTGTGGAAATCATTTTAGAGTCATTATTAGGTAATTTATCCATTTTATTTTCCTAGCTGATAAAATTTTTTGCATTTTATTGGCTTTAAAAAGTTTATATCGGCTATATTTATTATGCACTAGTAAGAGGCGTCAAATTACATAATGCTTTATACGCTAATGCATTAATAATAAATGAGAGATAAGCAATTGTTATTAGTGTGGCCAATCTTTATAAATTCATACTTTTTCTATTTATATAAAAACTTTATGTTGATTGATTAAAAGGTTCATTAATATGAGTGAATTTAGTCTTGTAAGACGCAATATGGTAGATAATCAGCTCAGACCTACGCGAGTGACTGATCAATTCATATTGGAGGCTATGTCGGTTATTCCGAGAGAACGTTTTGTTCCAGAAAATAAAAAGTCAATGGCTTACATAGATGAGGATATAGAAGTGGCACCAGGAAGATTTCTTATGGAGCCTATAGTTCTAGCTCGATTATTACAGGAATTAGAGCTCACATCTAACAAATCGGTACTAAATGTGGGCTGTGCTACCGGCTATGACGCTGCTGTTCTCGGTAAGCTAGTTGGTTCAGTGGTAGCTATAGAGAGTGATCCCGCTCTGATGGCTTTTGCTTCTGAAGCCATTAATGAGTTGGCAATCGATAATGTTGCTGTAGTAGAGGCTCCTCTTGATGAAGGGTATCAAGCCGAGTCACCATATGATGCAATATTAATAAGTGGTGCAATTACTGAAGTTCCATCTAAAATAGCAAATGAGCTTATTTTAGATGGTAGGCTTGCTGCTGTTATTGGTAATAGTGATGTAGGTGTTTTGGGCAGGGCATATATTTTTGTTCGTGGGGATGATACGCTGTCAAGTCGACCGCTTTTTGATGCAGGAACGCAAATGCTTCCAGGACTTGAAAAAGAAGAAACTTTTACATTTTGAGTAAATAAACAAGTATACTAATCATAGTTAGAATTTATCGTTTCCCCTATTTGGAAAATTTATGAGTGGATAACCATAAAATGATAATAACCAGAATTATTCTGATTTTTAGCCTTATATCCTCAGTATCACTTATGGGAGGTTTGGTTGATAAAACTTCGGCTGAAACACTTAATGAATCTTTAGTTAGGGCCTATAATAGTAATCCCAAATTAATTGCAGAAAGATCAAAAGTTCGAGCTATTGATGAAAAGGTTTCTCAGGCAATGGCTAAGAGGCGTCCAGAAATCAGAGTTAGTGGAAATTATGGGTATAGAAAAATAAGCCGTAAGTATGGCTCTGGCGCTTCTACGGATATAAGTAATCAACCACAGAGCATTGACTTGGCTATTTCGCAGAACCTTTTTCGAGGTTATCGAACTCAAGCCGAGCTCAATATAGCCGAGAATAAGGTAGCTGCGGCACGCAGCAGTTTAATTGATGCTGAGCAAAGCATATTTCTGGAAGTAGTTGATACTTTTGTGACTGTTCTTCGTGATGACGCAGTTTTGGATCTACAAAATAAGAATGTAGTTGTTATAAAGCAGCAATTACAGGCAGTACGTGACCGTTTTGATGTGGGAGAATTAACTCGTACAGATGTAGCACAAGGTGAAAGTCGTTTAGCTAGAGCAATAGCCGATAAGGCTTCAGCATTTGCTAATGCACAGAAATCTAGAGCTGAGTTACATAAATTAACGGGAAATAGTGCTTTATCGCTTAATCAACCTTCGTTGCCAGATAGCCTCCCGGGGTCTGTTTCTGATACTGTGGCATTAGCTTTAAATAATAATCCTCAAATCGTGACAGCAGAATTTAATGAACGTGCAGCCAGACACGCTATAAAAGTTGCTGAAGGACATTTGCTTCCAACCGTGACAGTTGACGCAATTCTAGCTAGAGAAAAGGATATAATAAGTTCGGGGAACCAAGATACAAAATCGACTTTGAGAGCAAGGTTTTCTATTCCTATTTTTCAATCTGGAGCTGAGTACTCCCTCATTCGAGAAGCGAAGCAGACAGCCAGTAGAAGATTGTCTGAGCTAGCTATTTCTAGGCGTTTTGTAGAGAACAGAGCACGTGATGCATGGGAAAACTTTATGGTTGCGCAGGCAAGAATTACCTCTTTTGAGGTCGCGGTTAGAGCCCAAGAAATAGCTTTTGAAGGAGTTGAACAGGAATCTAAGGTTGGCTCACGAACAATATTAGATGTACTAGATGCTGAACAGGAACTATTGGACTCTAAAGTAAAACTAGAGAATGCCAAGAGAGTGTTAATTGTTAGTGGTTTTTCTCTTTTGTCAGTCACCGGTAAGTTAACTGCTGACAATTTGGGGCTAGGGGTGGATATATACGACCCTTCTGAGAACCTAGAAAATATTAGGAATAAGCTTTTCGGTAGAACTATTTCTGTTGATTAGGTAAACCTTTCATATATAAATCTTAAACTAAATAACTGTAATATATAATCTTATGAGCGATAGAAAAACTGTTTTGCAAGAACAATCAATAGAAGAAATACTAGCTTCAATTCGTAAGATTATTTCTGAAGATAGTGTGAGTGGCCCAGATAATAGAATAGAAGAAGAAACAAAAAGAAATACCGATTATGATGCTGATGAAGATAAGGTATTGGTTCTAACTGAATTAATAGATCAGAAGACCGTTTTAGACGATCCTGAGAATATCTTAAATGAGTCAACGCCGATTGAAGATGAAACCATAGTTAATAAAGCAAATACTGATTCTGAATTACGTTTTGAACCTGAAGAAACATTTTTATCTAACGAGACTTTAAAGCAAAGAAAAGATTCTATTTCCGAGTTACTTTGTAATATAAAAGATGTGGAATCTAATAGCTTTAATCAAACATTGGATTCGTTAACTAAAGAATTGTTGAAGCCATTGTTAAAAGAGTGGCTGGATAATAATTTACCTACTATTGTAGATCACATAGTACGTGATGAAATTAAACGCATAACTAGTGTGTCATCAAAGTAAAGATTGTAGTCTCTGCCATTTTTATCATTCAATTTAATAAACGAATTCAGTAAAACCTAATCTCTATTGTATATCTCCTTATATCCATAGAGAACGTAATAACTTTTTTGATGTGATGTGAAATGTTTGAAAAGACCTACCAGCCAGCTAAAATTGAATCGAAGCATTACCATCTTTGGGAATCAAGCAAAGCTTTTTCTGCTGGAAGACGTCAAGACCAAGAACCCTATACAATTGTGATTCCTCCTCCCAATGTGACAGGCAGTTTACATATGGGACACGCATTAAATAATACACTGCAGGATGTCTTGATTCGTTATAAACGAATGTGTGGTCTTGATGTTTTGTGGCAGCCTGGAACAGACCATGCTGGTATAGCTACACAAATGGTTGTCGAGCGACAGCTTTCAGATAAAGGCATCGAACTAGATAGAGGAATAGATAACGTTGAAATGGATGGCCCAAAGCTTGGTAGAGCAGAATTTCTAGAGAAGGTTTGGGAGTGGAAAGAAGAATCTGGCGGCACTATTATAGAGCAGTTAAAGCGGCTTGGTTCATCTTGTGACTGGAGTCGTGAAAGGTTTACGATGGACGAAGGCCTTTCCAAGGCTGTTATAAAAGTGTTTGTTGAACTATATAGAAAAGGATTGATCTATAAGGATCAACGATTGGTAAATTGGGATCCTAAACTACATACTGCTGTTTCAGACTTAGAAGTAGTGCAGAAATCCGTAAATGGGAATTTGTGGTATTTTCGTTACCCGATAGAAGATCAACCCGATAGATTTATAATTGTTGCAACTACTCGTCCTGAGACAATGTTGGGTGATACAGGTGTTGCAGTGCACCCAGAGGATAAACGATACTTTGATCTAGTAGGTAAAAATGTTGTTTTACCTTTAGTTGGTCGAACTATCAAAATAGTGGCAGATGAGTATGCAGATCCAGAGCAAGGATCAGGCGCAGTTAAAATAACTCCCGCCCATGATTTTAATGATTTTGAAGTGGGTCGTCGTCATGACCTTGAAGAAATTAATATCTTTGATGCTAGCGGCAGAATTAATCATAATGCACCAGAAATTTATCGAGGCATGGATCGTTTTGAAGCCAGAAATAAAATTGTTTCAGATATTGATGAGCTAGGTTTATTAGAAAAAATTGATACTTATGAACATACTGTGCCTTATGGAGATCGTTCAGACGTAGTAATAGAACCATGGTTAACAGATCAGTGGTATGTTGATGCATTAACACTTGCAAAACCAGCAATAGAGGCAGTTGAATTAGGAAAAACTAAGTTTGTTCCGGAAAACTGGTCCAAGACATATTTTGAGTGGCTTAAAAATATTCAACCGTGGTGTATCTCTCGTCAACTCTGGTGGGGGCACCAAATTCCTGCATGGTATGGACCTGAAGGTGAGATTTATGTTGAGTTGAATGAACAGGATGCTCTAGCAGCTGCAAAAATTAAGTACGGAAAAGACGTGTCTCTCGTGAGAGATGAGGACGTGCTTGATACTTGGTTCTCTTCTGCTTTATGGCCATTTTCAACTTTAGGATGGCCTGAGAATTCACCAGAACTAGCTAAGTATTACCCAACAGATGTTCTTGTTACTGGTTTTGACATTATCTTTTTTTGGGTGGCACGAATGATGATGATGGGAATTGAATTTATTGGTGAGGTACCATTCCACACAGTTTATATTCACGCTCTTGTTCGAGACGAAAAAGGACAAAAAATGTCTAAGTCTAAGGGCAATGTTATAGATCCGTTGGAGCTAGTCGACGAATATGGAGCTGACGCTTTGCGATTTACGTTAACAGCGATGGCTGCGATGGGTCGAGACATAAGGCTTTCTGAACAGAGGGTTGCTGGTTATCGAAATTTTGGAACGAAACTCTGGAATGCATCGAGGTTTTGTGAGATTAATCGATGTGTTCCTTCAAATGAGAGTTTTAATCCTTTGTCTTGTGATTTAACTATCAATAAGTGGATTATTGGAGAAGTTTCTAAAACCGCAAAATTAACTACAAACTCTCTTGAAACTTATAAGTTTGATCAGGCTGCTAACAACATATATCACTTTGTTTGGCATACTTTCTGTGATTGGTATCTTGAGTTTGCTAAATCAGTCCTGCAAGGGGACAATGAACAAGCCAAACTTGAAACACGAAATACGACAGCGTGGGTTCTGAACATAATTCTTAGACTTCTTCATCCAATAATGCCATTTCTTACGGAAGAGTTGTGGGAGCATTTTGGAAACGGTGAACTACTAATTTGTTCTGATTGGCCTGAAGGATTATTGTTCAGTAATGATGCTGCCGCTTCAGAAATGGAGTGGGTTATAAATTTGATAACTGAAATAAGAACAGTTAGGAGTGAACTTAATGTTCCTCCAGCAGCAAAAGTACCTGTTTATATGGTTGATTTGAACGATAAACATTTGGATGAGTTAAATAAAAATATAAATCAAATAACTCGGATGGCCAATCTAGAGAATGCTGTGACTTTGGCGTCTGACCAAGATAATTCAAAATTAATAGCTAAAGAATGTATACAATTTGTTATCCAAGAGGCCACAGTATTCGTGAATGTTTCAGGTCTTATTGATTTTAGCCAAGAAAAAGAGAGACTCAGTAAAGAAATAGAAAAACATGAATTAAACATTGCTAATCTGGATAAAAAACTAAGTGATGATGACTTTATGAATAAGGCTCCTGAAAATGTCATTGAATTACAAAAAGAGAGGCGTTCTGTTTCTGAGATCTCTAGAAAAAAACTGATGAAAGCCCTGTCTAGGATTTCTAATTAAGTGTGAAATAGTTTTTTATAATATTTGGGAGGTTTTGATGGAAGGAAGTGGATCATTGAATCGTAACTGGGATAAATCAAGATTGCCCAGCCGACATGTTTCTGTAGGTAACACGAGTGCACCTCATAGAGCGTTTTATTATGCTATGGGCATGACGGAAGAGCAGATAAAACAGCCTTTTGTTGGTGTAGTGACAACATGGAATGAAGCTGCTCCATGCAATATAGCATTATCGAGACAGGCTCAAGCTGCCAAGCGGGGAGTTTCTGAATCTGGTGGTACTCCTCGAGAGTTTACAACTATTACCGTAACTGATGGAATTGCTATGGGGCATGATGGTATGCGCTCTTCTCTTATAAGCAGGGAGGTTATAGCAGATTCAACAGAGCTCACAGTAAGGGGGCACAGCTATGATGCAATCGTTGGCTTAGCTGGATGTGATAAGTCACTGCCAGGACTAATGATGGCAATGTTGAGGTTGAATGTTCCATCAGTTTTTATGTATGGAGGATCAATTCTCCCCGGTACCTTTAAAAACAAAGATGTAACTATTATTGATGTTTTTGAGGGCGTTGGAGCGAATGCAGCAGGTACAATGACAGATGATGAGCTTCATGAGCTAGAATGCGCGGCATGCCCGTCTGCAGGCGCTTGTGGGGGACAATTCACTGCCAACACTATGGCATGCGTTTCAGAGGCAATTGGGCTGGCTTTGCCAGGCTCAGCAGGAGCGCCAGCTCCTTACGAGAACAGGGATGAATACGCTTTAGCTAGCGGTAAGGCAGTAATGGAGCTGATTAAAACTCAGCTACGTCCAAGGGATATAGTCACTCGAAAATCTTTTGAAAATGCGGCCGCTATTGTTGCGGCAACTGGAGGTTCTACTAACGCTGGCCTTCATTTGCCCGCAATGGCAAGTGAAGCTGGTATCGATTTTGATTTGTTTGATGTGTGTGAGGTTATGAGGAGGACTCCATATTTAGCAGATCTTAAACCAGGCGGTCGTTATGTTGCAAAAGACCTCTATGAAGTTGGCGGAGTGGGGATTGTCATACAACAGCTTTTGGAAGGCGGTTTTATGCACGGTGAATGTCTTACAGTTACTGGTAAGACTTTAGGTGAGAATTACTCAAGCGTTGATTTTCCTAATGATCAGGATGTTGTGAGAGATATTAACCATCCTATCTCCGAAACTGGAGGTGTTGTAGGATTAAAAGGCAATCTTGCTCCACAAGGAGCTATAGTCAAAATTGCTGGTCTAAAAAATACAAAATTTCGAGGACCAGCTCGTGTGTTTGAAAGGGAGGAAGATTGTCTCCAGGCCGTATTAAATCGGGCTTTTAAAGAAGGAGATGTATTAGTAATACGTAATGAAGGACCAAAGGGTGGACCGGGAATGCGTGAAATGTTGTCTACAACTGGTGCCTTGTATGGACAAGATATGGGAGAAAAAGTTGCTCTTATAACTGATGGAAGGTTTTCTGGGGGCACGAGAGGTTTCTGTATAGGGCATGTGGGCCCAGAGGCTGCGTCGGGTGGACCAATTGGATTAATACAGGACGGAGACATTATAGCAATTGATGCTGATGATGGTAGCTTAAGTGTTGAACTATCAGAAGAAGTGCTAGACGAAAGAGCTAAAAACTGGAGACCAGTAAATAACAATTACCAAGCTGGTACATTGTGGAAATATGCTCAAACAGTAGGTGATGCGCGCTATGGAGCGATAACCCATCCTGGTGCCAAAAAGGAGACCCACGTTTATGCTGACTTATAAAATAATTTATAAACTTATGTTGCTAAACTTTTGATAAGTTTTAACAGGTTTGGGTAATAATTCTGGATGGATAATACTTTAAACAAATGAGGTCGAATTTATAGTCTAAGTTCGCACCAAACAGGAGTATGGTCTGAGGCTTTTTTTTGGCCTCTAGGATTTTTATCAATCTCACAATTACCAAGAAGGTCTGCTGCCTGAGGAGAGAGTAATAGATGATCAATACGTACTCCATTGTCCTTTTGCCAAGCACCAGCTTGGTAATCCCAGAATGAATAAACGTGCGTTTCTCTATGTAACGAACGCCATGCTTCGGTGAAGCCCAAATTAACTAGAGTACGAAATCTTGAACGAATCTCAGGTCTTCCCAAGGCATCATTGTTCCAAATCATTGGATCGTAGCAGTCATCGTCGGTTGGGATAACGTTATAATCCCCACCCAAGATAATAAGCTCCTCTTTCTCTAATAAAGATTTAGCGTGAGAGATTAGTCGTTCCATCCACTTAATTTTATAATTAAATTTATCTGTCTCAACCGGGTTGCCGTTAGGCAGATAAATTGAAGATATACGAAGATTAATATTTCTATCTAATTTTATACAGCATTCTATGTATCTTGACTGTTCATCTTTTTCATCGTCAGGGAGTCCAGTTCTTATTTCTGTTAAGGGTTTCTTGGACAAAATTGCCACACCATTGTAGGCTTTTTGTCCATGCACAGCTGAGTTATATCCAAGATCTTGAAACTCTAAAGAGGGAAAATTTTCGTCAATAACTTTTATTTCTTGAAGAAGCAGAACATCAGGTTGAGCTGATCTAAGCCATTCAATTATATTAGGCAGACGAGCTTTAACAGAGTTAACGTTCCACGTGGCAATTTTCATATTTTACTATGTTAACCAGATATTAATTTGTCTAAACTGAAAAACTTGCTCCACAACCACATTGTGCTTTTGCATTCGGGTTTATTAATTGAAATGAAGCACCTCCCAAGCTTTCGACCCAGTCGAGCCTACTTCCCCCTATTAAATCTAAGGAAGCGTCATCAGAAATAACTTTTATCCCTTCTATTTCAAATAAGTGGTCTCCCTCACTTAATTTGTCATCAAAAGAGAATCCATACGTGAACCCTGAGCATCCCCCTCCATTTACATATACTCTTAACATCTTTTTGCTATTTTCTGACTCGAATAATTCAGTTAATCGTTTTATAGCGCTTTCACTTAAAGTTATGTTGCGAGGTAAAGCATCATTTTGATCTACTAGATCTTTTGTTATTTCTGACATCTATGTTCAACCATAAATTATGTTTTCAAAATTATTTATATCATAAATTAAGAATAATTAAATTTTTGTCAATTTTTGTTTGCAATAGATATAAACGAGTTTAATTTCATTATTATGCCTCTAAATAAGACTCAGCGCTATACGAAAGATTCCAAGACTGACTTATATGGACAGATTCTTGCCGATTATGCATGTGATCCAGATAAAAGTAGAGGAAGACTATTTATTGAAAATGAAAGTAGTTACAGAAGTGTTTTCCAGCGTGATCGAGATAGGATCATTCATTGTAGTGCTTTTCGACGGTTGAAGCATAAGACACAAGTATTTGTTTATCACGAAGGTGACTACTATAGAACAAGGCTTACTCATTCATTGGAGGTTGCACAAATAGCTCGTACGGTAAGTAGAGCATTGGGGCTTAATGAAGATTTAGCAGAAGCATTGGCTCTAGCACATGATTTTGGTCACACACCTTTTGGCCACGCTGGTGAAGAAGCTTTGGACAGCTTAATGAAGCCCTTTGGTGGATTTGATCATAACGCTCAAACTCTAAGAATAGTTACTAAGCTTGAGAGACGTTATCCAAAATTTGATGGTTTGAATTTATCATGGGAAACCTTAGAAGGACTCGTCAAACATAACGGACCTTTAACTGGTTCTCTTGCTAGAACAAATAAATTAATTCCTGGAGCTATATCTGACTATGTTTTGGAACATGATTTGGAGCTAGGAACTTTTGCTTCTGGAGAGGCACAGGTGGCAGCCTTAGCGGATGATATTGCTTATAATTGTCACGATATAGATGATGGTCTGCGAGCAGGATTATTTGATATTTCGGATTTGAATGAGTTACCAATGGTAGGGGAAGCATTTACTAGGATGAGTGATCTCTATGGAAAAATTGAACGTCCTCGTTTTATACATGTGACTATAAGCCATATAATTGGTCTTATGGTTGAAGATTTATTATCAGAAACAAGAAATAAAATATCTAAAAATAAAATTAAGAGTGTAGACGATGTTCGTGAACTAAAATTTCCATTAGTTTGTTTTTCAGAAGATTTATATGAATCAGATCAAGCTCTTAAACGGTTTTTATTAGAAAGGATGTATCGTCATAAAAAAGTTAATAAAATGACATCGAGGGCACGTCGAGTTATAAAAGATGTTTTTTCTCTATTATTTGATAGTCCTGAGCATCTTCCTCATGAATGGCGGGATCGAGCCGAAGTGAGTGATGACTCTATTAAGGCGAGGATTATTGCTGACTATATTGCAGGTATGACCGATAGATACGCTTTAAATATGCATCAACAATTTTTTGATCCGGGTGTTCTTTAATGAATATATATAATTATTTTAATTCCTTTATTAAAGCTGAGATTAAAGAATTACAGTTAAAAGATAAGCTGCCATTGGACTCTATAATTGATGGCATATCTGTAGACCCTCCCAGACAAATTAACCACGGGGATCTAGCCTGTAATGCTGCTATGGTATTAGCCAAAAAGGTAAAACTGGATCCAATAAGTATAGCAAAATTAATTTCCAAAAGAATTATAACTCATTCAGATGTTGAAAAAGTTGATATTGCTGGGCCGGGTTTTCTTAATATAACCTTGAAGAAGAATGTTTGGCACGATCAATTACGCAATGTTTTAAAGGCCGGAGAAAAATTTGGTGACTCAGAAATAGGAAAAGGCAAGTCAATAAATGTGGAATATGTTTCTGCTAACCCAACGGGCCCTTTGCATGTTGGCCATGCAAGGGGTGCTGTTTTCGGGGATGTGCTATCATCACTGTTGGAAAAAACAGGTTATGAGGTGACGAGAGAATATTATATTAATGATGCTGGAGCTCAGATTGATATTTTAGCTCGATCTCTTTATCGGCGATATTGTGAAAAGTTAGGGCAAGAAAGTTATGAAAAACCAGAAGGGTTTTATCCTGGAGAATATCTTATTGATCTGGCGGATAAACTTGTAATTAAAGATAAAAAACATTGGCTAGATAAACCAGAAAGTGAGTGGTTACCTGAATTAAGCAGATATACTGTTGATGAAATGATGAAACTTATTCGTAAGGATTTATCTGATTTAGGGATTGAACAATCTACGTTTATATCTGAGAAAAGTATTGTCGAAAGAGGAATGGTCGACACTGTTTTAAACATGTTAGATGAAAAAGGACTAATTTATACTGGTGTTCTTGAACCGCCAAAAGGCATGAAGCCCGAGAGCTGGGAGGAAAGGCCTCAGAAACTTTTTAGATCAACTTCTTTTGGAGACGATATCGACCGACCTCTTAAAAAATCTGATGATTCATGGACTTATTTTGCGAGTGACCTTGCCTACCACCTAGATAAATACAAAAGGGGTTTTACCAATTTGATAAATGTATGGGGTGCTGATCATGGTGGATATATAAAACGGGTTCAGGCAGGAATAAATGCGCTTACCGAGGGAAATGTAAATCTTGACATAAAACTTTGTCAGTTAGTTAGGTTATTGGAAAATGGTGAGGCTGCGAAAATGTCTAAAAGGGCGGGTACCTATGTCACTATTAGTGAATTAGTAGATTATGTAGGTCGGGATGTCGTTCGATTTATTATGTTGACTAGGAAGAATGATGCTCAACTTGATTTTGATATTATCAAAGCCCAAGAGCAAAGCAGAGATAATCCAGTTTTTTATGTTCAATATGCTCATGCACGAAGTTATTCAGTAGAGCGTATGGCAAAAGATGCTTTTAACGCGCAAAGCTTTGATTATAAAAATTTGCAAAAGTGTGACTTGTCCCTTTTGAATGGTTCTGATGAGTTGGCTCTTATTAAATTGATCGCCTTGTGGCCGCGCATTGTGGAAATGGCATCTGAAGCTCAAGAACCTCACAGGATAGCTTTCTATTTGAATGAGCTAGCTTCTTCTTTTCATTCTCTTTGGAGCAAGGTACGAGAAGATGAGTCATTTCGATTTGTTGTTACCGACAACTTAGAACTTACTCAAGCTAGATTGGCGCTAGTTTGTGGATTAAGGACGGTTATTTCATCTGGTTTAAACATTTTAGGGGTTGAGCCTTTGGAGGAGTTGCGTGGCTGAAATATAATTTTTTATTTATATGAATCGAATACACGAATCTAATAGTCTCTTATAAAAGCTTTTTAGCTGAAGAGGGATCAATGAAAACACTATTGGCGATTGCAGCTATTTTCGTTCTTACAGGTCTCGGGTGGTTTGCTTGGCTAAACATAGACCAAGAGGGCTATAATTCAGGAATTCTCGATAATCCTCCAGTAATTAAAGCTGTTGATAAGAATAAGATTAAATATAAACCGGAAGATCCTGGAGGTAGGGAAGTCCTTAATCAAGACAGGAGTATTTTTGATCGTGGCTCAAATGTTTCTGAAGATATAGTTGAGCGTTTATTGCCGCCACCAGAAGTGCCTCTAGAAACTGTGTTATTACGAAATAAACGAGAATCCTCTCTGCAGACAAAAAAGAATTTGGATAAACAAAAAAATAAGGTTTTTCAATCTAACGTTAGTCCTGAAGAACACAGAACCTTGGGTCGTGAAGGCTCGGATGTTCCTATAAAAAAATTACATTCAACCAGTAAGAGAGAGCGATTAGAATCAAGTGAACTAAAAATGAAAACCTCTTCAGCTGAAGGAACTCGAAGTAAACCAGGAGTGCAATCCAAGCTTGATGTGTCTAAACATAATTTTCCTGGAAACAAAACCTGGAAGCTGCAATTGGGTTCTCTTGCTAAAGAAAAAGATGCCCAAAGCCTTTGGGTAAAAATTAATAATTCAAACCGTGACATTCTAAAAGATTTATCTTACCAGGTTAAAGCGGTAGAGCTCTCAAATGGCACATTTTATAGATTACAGGTTGGGCCTATATTAACTATCTCTGTAGCAAAATCTTTATGCTCTAGACTTAAAGCCAGAAGACAGGATTGTTTTGTTGTCGGTCCGTGATGGTTTACCAGCCGCTTTAGTGCTTGGTTGTGCTAATACAGAGTTGTCTAACGAAGAATTAGATCTATTCAAGACATTAAATCCCTTCGGTTTTATACTTTTTGAGAGAAATTGTAGATCTCCAAAACAGGTCCTCGAATTGGTTAGGTCCCTGCGTGGTTCAGTGAGAAGAGAAGATGCACCTGTGTTAATTGATCAAGAAGGAGGAAAGGTGCAACGTTTGAAGCCTCCACACTGGAATAATATACCTTCAGCAGAGTTATTGGGTATGATTTACGATATTGATAGTGAGAGGGGATTAGATGCTAGTTATACAGTTGGTCGTTTAATAGCCGCAGAGCTGGCTTCATTAGAGATAACTGTAAATTGTGCTCCAGTTCTTGATGTTATTTTGGAATCCACCACGAAGGCACTAACTGGACGAACCTACTCATCGGATCCGTTAGTTATTATTAATGTTGCTAAATCATTTTGTTTGGGTTTATCTGAAGGAGGAATTTTGCCTGTTATCAAACATATGCCTGGGCACGGACGGGCCGAGTCAGATTCTCACATAGAAGCTCCAAAAATCCGAGCATCTCACTACGACTTAATGAATAATGATTTTATTGCATTTAAAGCTTTCTCTAACGCACCGCTGGGTATGACCGCGCATGTGATATATGAATCTCTAGATTCTATTAATGTAGCTACAAATTCCAGCTATATTATTCAAAATATTATTCGTCAAGAAATTGGTTTTAATGGTCTTTTGTTTAGTGATGATATTTGCATGGGCGCTTTAAATGGGAGTCTGGTTAATCGCTGCGAAAATGCACTTAATGCTGGCTGTGATGTAGTATTACACTGTTCCGGAGACATAAAGGAAATGTCTCTAATGGAAAAATTTATGCCTTCTATTAGTCTAGAGTGTGAGGGTCGATGGAATGCCGCTCTAAAATCAGTATCTGGTTGCTACAAAAGTGGCAGTATATCTGAGTTTAAAACTAAGTTAGATAAATTACTTGATTAAGATACCTTAAACATAAAAAAAGGATTTTTAGTGTGTTTGATTTAAGTATCTTGAATTATGTTTTTATAGCAATTCCCATATTAGTTGCTATCACCTTTCATGAAGCAGCCCATGGTTGGGTTGCCTGGAAATTAGGTGATGATACTGCTTACAGATTGGGACGAGTTAGTTTCAACCCGATTCGTCATATTGATTTTATTGGAACTATATTGGTGCCAGCACTTTTAGTACTGTCTGGCGTTGGTTTCATTTTTGGGTGGGCAAAGCCTGTTCCTGTCCATTTTGGGCGACTCGGATCGCCTCGACGGGACATGATCATGGTCGCTGGGGCTGGTCCTGGGGCTAATATAATTTTGGCTATTTTATCTACAGTCGCATTGGTTTTGTCTCAATCATTTGGGTTAAATACACTATCTAGTATTTTAATAATATCTATTGAGATCAATATCTTATTAGCAATATTTAATATGTTACCTTTGCCGCCATTAGATGGTGGAAGAGTGGCTACAGGCCTGCTTCCATCAGAGCTTGCAACTCGGTTTTCAAAATTAGAACCATTTGGCTTGTTTATTATCGTTGGACTGATCTTTATTGTACCAAGGGTAACTCAAGAGATGGGCTTGGGAATTGACCCATTTGATTGGTTAGTCGTTTCCCCAAGAGAGTTCGTAACGAGTATTATATATAATTTTATAGGAATTAGATGAACGAAAGAGTTGATAATTTTGAACAGCCGATACCTGACTATAGAATGCCAGCGGCAGAATCCTATAGTTCCGAACTAATCGTTGAATTAGATGGTTTCGAAGGGCCAATTGATTTGTTATTAACTCTGGCTAGAGAACAAAAGGTTGACCTTACTAAGATTTCTATACTTGGGCTTGCGGAGCAGTACCTTAGATTCATTGATGAAGCAAATAAAATGAAGTTAGAGGTAGCTGCAGATTATCTGGTGATGGCAGCTTGGTTAGCATATCTTAAGTCTCGTTTATTACTCCCAGAAGGCGAAGATAATGATGAGCCAACTGGAGAGGAATTAGCTGAAGCGCTTACTTATCAATTACAACGTCTTGAGGCAATGAGGGAGGCTGCGGCGTCGCTATTCGAGATGCCCTTGTTGGGAAGAGATACATTTGATCGAGGGAATCCGGAGTTATTACCTGTTAAAACTAATTCTTCATACACAACAACATTGTATGAAATACTAAATGCGTATGGTGTAACACAGAGGCGTCATAGGCCGTCTCCTCTCAAAATTGAAGAAATTAAGCTTTATTCTATGGATGAAGCCTTGAACAGGCTATCAACAATACTAGGAAATTTATTCGAGTGGTCGAATTTATCAAGCTTTCTTCCATCAGGGTTAAAGGATGATTTGATTAGAAGATCAGCAGTAGCTGCAACATTTTCGGCAAGTCTTGAATTAGTTAAAAGTGGCAAAGCAGAAATAAGACAGGATCAATCATTTGGCCCCATTTACTTTAGAGGCCGGGAAGAAACAAAGTTTTCAAACTTGAATGAACTATAATTAAACTGATTGGAGGAAGTACGTGCAAAAAACTCCTATGTTAACTTATTTACACGACCAAGAACATTTGAGGATTCTTGAGGCTGTTATATTTGCCTCGAATGAGCCTGTAGATGAGTCCGTGTTATCGGATCGCTTACCGGAAAATGCTAATTTTAAGCAGCTAATTGATTTATTATCCCAGCAATATTCTTCTCGAGGAGTGAATCTGGTAAAGGTAGGTAACAAATGGACTTTTAGAACAGCACCTGACTTAGCAGACAGTCTGGAGATTATCAGGCAGTCAGAAAAGCGTTTGTCCAGGGCGGCTCAAGAGACATTAGCTATAATTGCTTATAATCAACCAGTAACGCGAACTGATATAGAAAGTATAAGGGGTGTTTCAGTAAATAGAGGAACCCTAGATGTGCTATTGGAGGCTGGCTGGATTAAACCTGGAAGACGAAGAAATACACCTGGCAGGCCAACCACATGGCAAACAAGTGAAAACTTTCTTTCATATTTTGGTTTAGAAAGTTTACAGGATTTGCCAGGAGTACAAGAACTTAAAGCTGCTGGTGTATTAGATACTAGGCCAGCAGTAGATGTGTATGCTTCTCGATCACAAGAAGAAGGTGTAGATTATTTGTCTTTAAAAGAGTCGGCTGAAGAACATGAGGAAAAACTAGAGCCGTTGTGATTTGATGATCGTTGATTATTAAATCTCTTTTAATGGCTATAGGATAAACTAATAAATGGTGCTTATATCTATTTTTAAATTGTTTTTTAACTAGTTGCCAAAAGATACATATTGTTTGATATAGTATTAACCTACGAATGTTGCGGTAGAGAATTCTTTCTGTAATACTGTCATAATATTGTTTTAACACTGGATTTCGATTAATTGGAGCATCTGAGCAATGGGTACATTTTCGATATGGCACTGGATAATCGTACTGGTTGTTGTGCTCGTTCTCTTTGGAGGTAGGGGTAAAATTCCTTCGTTAATGGGTGATGTTGCGAAAGGCATAAAGTCCTTTAAGTCCAATATGAAAGAACAGGGTGATACTTCAGATGATTCTTCGAAAATTGAGGCTGATGCTGCTTCTACAGACCCGGTCGCTAAAGACGACCAGACTGCAGCTAAAAGCTAAATTTCATAAGTTTATTTATGGATTAGCCGGTGGATTCCGTTTTCAATTATAACCGGGCCTAGAAGATATGTTCGATATAGGTTGGCCGGAATTAATGCTGATTATGGTGGTGGGCTTGATTGTTATAGGCCCAAAAGATTTGCCCGCAGCTATTCGCACTGTGACAACAATTATTAGAAAAATGAGGGGGCTTGCATCAGAATTTCAGGATGGCCTCGAAAGTATAGCTAGAGAATCTGGTATTGATGAAGCTAAGAAAAGTGTTGATGATATAATTAGCTACGATCCGAAGGCGGCACTAGAAAATATAAAAGAAATGGAATCGGGCGATTTTATTCTAGATCCAGCCGAACAGTCTATGAAACTAGAAAATGATCCAGACGCATTAGAGCTTGATTCTAAGGAGAATCAAGAAGTGAAAAATACTGATAAGATTTCCGAAAATGAAGATCAGATAGACAAATCTACTAATCCCCAGTCAGGTACTAGCTAATGGTTGATGAAGTAGCTGATGAAGTCCCCGAGAATGACGATATAGAGAAGAGTCGTATGCCTCTTGTTGACCATTTGACGGAGCTTCGTAAAAGGTTACTCTTATCTGTTATAGCTTTTCTGGTTTTATTCTTCGTTTGTTTTTATTTTGCCGGTGTTTTTTTTAATTTTTTGGTCCAGCCTCTAGCTGATGTATGGGAAGGTGAAGCAGGTAGACAGCTCATTTATACCGCTCTTACTGAAAAATTCTTTACTGAGATCAAGGTTGCGTTTTTTGCTGCTGCGTTCATAGCTTTTCCTGTTTTCGCTACCCAGATATGGTTTTTTGTTGCTCCCGGATTGTTTAAGCGGGAAAAGAAAGCTTTTCTTCCATTTCTAATAGCAACTCCAGTACTTTTTTTTGCTGGGGGAGTTTTTGTTTATTACGTTCTATTGCCGGTTGCTTGGGAGTTTTTTGCTAGTTTTGAACAACTTGCTGGCGAAGGATCAATGGCAATTTCTCTAGTGCCGAAAGTGAATGAATATCTCTCTCTGGTAATGCGGCTAATATTTGCATTTGGTCTTAGTTTTGAACTTCCGATAGTTCTTCTTATATTAGTCAAAGTTGGCATAACGAGCCCTGCTGGTCTCAGAAAAAAACGTCGATATGCTATAGTTGTCGCTTTTGTTGCGGCAGCGATACTAACCCCTCCTGATCCTTTAAGCCAGCTTGCCCTAGCTCTTCCTATCATTATGCTTTATGAGGCCTCAATTTTCATAGCATCTAAGATGATGAAGAATGTTCAAACTGGAGAACCCGAGGAAACGTGAAATTAAGTTTTTTAGGTAACTAATACTGGACGCAATAAGAAATCATTTCTATAACGATTTCTTATAAAAGAGATACGAAAAATATGTTTGATCTTAAGTGGATTAGAGAGAACTCAGCTCTATTGGACGATAGCCTTTCTAAAAGAGGGATTGCTAATGCGTCAGCTAATATAATAGAAATTGATACTGAGCGCAGAGCTTTACAGACAGAGTTGCAGGAATCTCAGGGTCACAGAAATGAAACTTCTAGAAAAATTGGAGAGGCTATTTCTAATGGTTTAGCTGATAAAGCAGAGGCCTTAAAAGATGAAGTTGCACTTTTAAAAAATAAAATCCAAGATATGGAACAGTTAGAACGTGACTTGTCTGCTAAATTACAATCTTTGCTAGAGGTGCTACCCAATGTTCTAGCTTCAGATATACCTGAAGGTAATTCAGAAGATAATAATGAAGAATTACGTTGTTGGGGTTCTATACCTGATTTTTCATTCAAACCATTACAACACTTCGAAATAGGCGAACACCTGGGTATGATGGACTTTGATAGTGCCTCTAAGATGAGCGGATCACGATTTGTTATTCTTAAAGGTTCTTTAGCTCGATTAGAAAGAGCATTGGCACAATTTATGCTTGATATACATGTTAATGATGGAGGTTATACCGAGGTGAGCCCTCCATTGCTAGTGAGAGATGAAGCTCTATATGGAACAGGTCAATTGCCAAAATTTTCGCACGACTTATTTAGAACCACCGAAGACTATTGGTTAATTCCAACTGCGGAAGTTCCATTGACCAATATTTTTTCTGATAAAATTATTTCTGACTCAGAGTTACCAATGAGGGTTACCGCACATAGCTCATGCTTTAGATCAGAGGCTGGTGCATCTGGACGAGATACTCGCGGTATGCTTCGCCAACATCAATTTTATAAAGTGGAACTCGTTTCTATAGTTCATCCAGAGGAATCGGCTATTGAGTTAGAACGCATGACAAAGTGCGCTGAATCAGTGATGCAGCGTCTCGAGCTTCCCTACAGAGTTATGTTATTATGTAGTGGTGATACTGGTTTTGCTTCAACTAAGACTTATGACATAGAAGTTTGGTTGCCTGGTGAAAATAAGTACCGTGAAATTTCTAGTTGTTCTAACACAGGTGAATTTCAAGCGAGAAGAATGAAGACCCGTTTTCGTATTGATGGAGAGAAAAAAGGTTTGGCATACGTTCATACTCTAAACGGATCTGGGGTGGCTATCGGTCGGGCTTTAATAGCTATTCTCGAAAACTATCAACGCGAAGATGGCGCAGTAATTATACCGAATGCACTGCGCCCCTATATGAATGGTTTAAAGGTAATTGATGTCAATGTATAAGTTTCCTAAGCGCCTGGATAAATTACGTATTTTAATTTCTAATGATGATGGTGTAAGTGCCCCAGGTATTAGAATTATGCAACGTATAGCTAAAGAAATTTCTTCAGATGTATGGATATGTGCGCCGATGAATGAACAAAGCGGTTCTGGACACTCATTATCATTAAGAAAACCCCTCTGGCTAAAAAAAATATCTACTCGTCGTTATGCAGTCGAGGGGACCCCTTCGGATAGTGTACTTATGGGGATTCACCAATTATTAAAAAAACATAAACCAGATATAGTTCTTTCTGGGGTAAATCGTGGAAGCAATTTAGGGGAGTTTATATCTTACTCTGGGACTTGTGCGGCTGCGATGGAAGCGACCCTTCTAGGAGTACCTGCGATTGCTGTTAGCCAGCAAATTAATATTCAAGAGAAGGGTGTGCCTTGGTCAACGTCAGAGTTCTATTTACCTAATATTTTTCGTAGTTTATTGAAAAAAGGGTGGCCAAAGAGAACTTTCATTAATGTAAACCTACCCAATCTTGAGCCAAATGATATTAGAGGTATCGAGGTCACTAGTATGGGACAAAGAAATATGGGAGATTCTTTAGTTGAACAGTTGCATCCTTTAGGTGGCAGATATTATTGGATTGGCAGCTTACCTGAGCAGCCACCAGGAAAAAAGGGTACGGATATTTCTGCAGTCGAAGAAGGAAAAATTTCTGTGACACCAGTAGATTTGGATTTTACAAATTATAGTGCAATGAAATCATTAGCTACTACTTTTAATCAAAAGACTTATGACAACACCGGCTAATAGAGCGCGCCTAATCTTATCACTACGTAGTGCGGGAATTACTAACGTTTCTGTTTTGTCTGCAATTGAAAGAGTTCCGCGTGAGTTATTCGTTCCTGAAACATTCAGAGATCAAGCTTATGAGGATACTGCTTTGCCAATTGGTTATGGGCAGACATTAAGCCAGCCTTATATTGTTGCATTTATGGTCGCGGCACTTGAGCTAAATAAAAATTTGAAAGTTTTAGAGCTAGGAACCGGTTCAGGTTATCATTGTTCTGTTTTATCTCATTTATGCAGAAGAGTTTATACAGTTGAACGTCATCGAGCTCTTTTAGCAAATGCAGAACAAAGATTTAGTGAGCTGCAATTAAATAATGTCACGACTCGAGCAGGAGATGGCATGAAAGGTTGGGCTGAACAGGCACCATTCGATCGAATTAGTGTTTCCGCTGCTTCTAAGGAAATTCCACAAAGTTTATTGGATCAACTTGCTATAGGTGGTATTATGATCCTACCTGTTGGCGGAGCTGATAGAAGCCAAGTTTTGACGAAAATATCACGTACAGATAGCGGTTTTGAAACTCAGGCTTTAATTGAAGTGCGCTTTGTACCACTCTTACATGGGTTGGCTAGAGATAAGAGCGCCTAATGCGCATATACAAATACAATCAGGTAGCTGTTTTTGATAAGTTATTATTTGTCTGTGTATTATTTTGTTTTTTATTAGCGATTTCTTGTAGCTCTTATCAAGGGCCGGTTCATGTAAGTGATAAAAGTTATGAAAAGACCGGCAAAACCTTCAGTAGATACAAAATATATACAGTCCAAGCTGACGAAACACTTTATGAAATCTCTGAAAAGTATAATGTGCCATTGAGAGAAATAATTGAAGTTAATAGAATCCGTCCGCCATATGTTCTTTCTCGAGGGCAGGTAATTTATTTACCTAATGAAAAAGTACATCTAGTTAGATCAGGGGATACCTTATATTCTATTTCACGAATGTATGGAGTGGATATGTCATCACTTGCGAGGGTAAATAAATTTAGTCCCCCATATACTATTTTTGTTGGACAAAAACTCTACTTACCCTATGATCCAAGAAATAAGTTTTTACAGAAAACCAGAGAGAATGAGATTGTCTCTACAACTGTATCAACGAACGATCAGATTAAACTTTATGGTAAAAATGAAGATGATAATCTATCTGTTCGAGCTTTTCCTGTTCCAAAACCAGAATTAAAAATGGCCTTGAATCCTCCAAAGAGGGACAATAAAGGCTTTATTTGGCCTGTTGATGGAAGAATAGTTTCTAGATTCGGAACTAAAGATTCTGCTCTTCATAATGATGGTCTAAATATTGCGGCTCCTATTGGTGCTCCTGTACTAGCGGCTGATAATGGGGTAGTCGCTTACGCAGGTAATCAAATAAGAGGGTTTGGAAACTTATTACTAATAAAACACTCTGGAGGTTTGATAACTGCATATGCTCACGCAAATAAACTTTTAGTTGGTCGGGGAGATTTAGTTTCTCGAGGACAAGTAGTAGCACGAGTAGGAAAGACAGGAGGAATAGATGTGCCTCAGCTGCATTTTGAAATTCGACGCGGTAGTGAAGCAGTTGATCCACGAAAGTTTCTTCCTAGTTGATGATTAATAATGATTAGTCTAAGGAAACTTCGCTGCATGACTATGTTATTTATAAAACATTAATTTTAATTATTTAATTTTTTTTCAAGGCGTCCTGCGAGGTCTTGTATGTATTGCCAGGCTACCCGTCCCGATCGTGCTCCCCGTGTAACTGACCATTCTTTAGCTTCAGAATGTAAAACTTCTTGATCAATTTCTAATCCAAAATGAATGGCGTAGGCATCTACCATTAAAAAATACGTCTCTTGGTCTGTGTGATGAAATCCCAACCAAAGTCCAAAGCGATCAGAAAGTGAAACTTTTTCATCTACCGCTTCAGAGGGGTTTATTGCGGTCGAACGTTCGTTTTCTATCATGTCACGGGGTAATAAAAGTCGACGGTTTGATGTAGCATAGAAAAGAACGTTATCTGGACGTCCTTCTATTCCTCCTTCAAGTACAGCTTTTAGGGATTTATAGCTCGTATCCGCATCATCAAAACTAAGGTCATCACAGAATAAAATTATTCGACGGTCATGTTCTCTTAATATCGTAAGCAAGTTTGGAAGCGAATGTATGTCTTCACGGTGAATTTCAACGAGACCCAGCTTGTTAGGTTCTTCGTCATTAATTAATGCATGTACTGACTTTACTAAACTAGATTTTCCTGTTCCGCGAGCTCCCCATAAAAGAGCATTGTTAGCAGGTAAACCATCCGAAAATTTTTTTGTGTTATCTAAGAGTAGATCTGCTTGACGATCTATCCCTTTCAGTAGATTCAATGGAAGTCTATTTACCTTTTCAACTGGTTCTAACCAGCCATTTTGGCTGTCCTGACCGGCATGCCAAACAAAAGCATCCGACTTGTTTAAGTCAGAGGTTTTTTTATCATTTGGAGCCAATCGTTCTAATGCGTCGGCAATTCGCTTTAGAAATGGGTTTAAATCCTGATCTATCATTAATCAATCACTATATATGTTATTACCAAGTAATTTATTTTGGAACCTAGACCTCCATGCTAGTCTAGGTCAATGTATGTTAAAGATTGGATACAGTAGCGGATTGACGAAAAGACTGATGGTCGGTAAGAAAATATAAACTAGTACTATCTGCTTTATATATATATACATAACCTGAATTCAAGGGTTTGCTTTTCAGATATGATATTAGAAAGTGTTATTTAAATTTTAAAAATGGAGGCCTCAAAATGTTTATTTCACTGGCACATGCACAAAGTTTCTTAGGTGGTGCAGAAGGCGGTGGTGGCCTCGGCGCTTTCCTTCCAATTATTTTAATATTTGTTGTTTTCTATTTTTTACTCATCCGTCCACAACAAAAAAAGGTTAAACAGCATCGGGAAATGCTTAATTTGGTTAAGCGTGGTGATAGAGTTTTAACAGGGGGCGGCATAATTGGTACTGTAACCAGAATCAAGGAAAATGATGAGTTGGTTGTTGAAGTTGCTGATGGCGTCAAGGTTAATGTTTTACGTAGTACTTTGTCCGATGTTATAAATCGCTCTGAACCTTCCTCTAGTTCAGGAGTTTCGCCATCCGGAGGGCCTACGGTAGTAGGGCCATCGGAGAATAAGCCTGGTGGTTTGTTAGGTGGACTTTTCGGTGGCTTAGGGCCGCGGAAGTAATAATCTAAAAAATGGCAGAGCATGATTAATTATCCCCGTTGGGCTATCGCTATTACAATTTTAGTTTGTGTATGGGGATTACTGTTCTCAGTACCTAACTTCTTTTCATCACAAATCGGTTTTTTCCCTCAATCTAAGGTAAAGTTAGGCTTAGATTTACAGGGTGGCGCCCATCTGCTTCTTGAAGTTGAAGTTGATGAGGTAATAAAAACCACAATGGAATCATTTGAGTCAGAAGTACGCCGTGAACTGCGTCGTCGTAAGCCTCGTATTAATTACTCTGGTGGTATACGGGTAGAGGGTACCGATATTATTGTCAGAGGTGTGAAAAAAGACCAAAAAGACGCTGCTTATAAAAGACTAACAACTCTTGATAGAGATTTAAGCATTACTACTAGCGGAAGTAATATTGTAATTAGATTTACTGAGGAAGCGCTTAAAGCAAGACGTCAAAGAGCAATTGAACAATCCATTGAAGTGGTTAGGAGGCGTGTTGATGAAACAGGCGTTTCTGAACCAATAATACAACAACAAGGCTCAGAGCGTATCATAGTTCAAATGCCTGGAATTAAAGATCCAGAAAGAATTAAGAGATTGCTTGGCCAGACAGCAAAGTTGAATTTTCACTTAGTAAATGAAGAGGCCGATGTCAGTGTAGCATTAAACAAGGGAATATTACCTCCAGGTTCCTTACTTCTTTACGAAGATAATAAAGAGACAAAAGTCCCGTACATTGTTCGCAAGGAAATTGTAGTCACTGGGGAAAGATTAGTTGACGCACAGGCGAGTTTTCAAGATGGACAGCCTATAGTCTCTTTTAGGTTTGATGCACAGGGTGGTAAAACCTTTGGTAAGGTAACTACAGAAAATGTAAATCGAAGACTTGCAATCGTTTTAGACAATAAAGTGGTGAGTGCTCCTAACATTCAATCTCCAATACTTGGCGGTAGTGGTATAATTACTGGAAGGTTTACAGTTCAACAGACAGTAGATTTAGCTCTCGTTCTAAGAGCTGGAGCACTGCCTGCTCCATTAACCATACTTGAAGAGCGGACTGTTGGTCCTGGATTAGGAGCGGATTCAATATCTGCAGGAAAGATAGCAAGTTTGGTTGGATTCATAGCTGTAGTGGTTTTTATGATAGCTAGTTATGGACTTTTTGGTTTTATGGCTTCTCTCGCGTTAGTGGTAAATCTGGCATTAATTTTTGCTTTATTATCAGTACTTGGGGCAACACTAACTTTGCCTGGAATCGCTGGTATCGTACTGACTATTGGAATGGCTGTAGACGCCAATGTCTTAATTCTAGAAAGAATTAAAGAGGAATCCAGAAATGGGAGAACGCCTATATCAGCTATTGATTCAGGTTATAAAAGAGCTCTAACGACTATTCTGGATTCTAATATTACTACATTGATAGCCGCATTATTGCTTTTCAATTTTGGAACCGGCCCCATCAAAGGGTTTGCTGTAACCCTTTCTATGGGAATAATTAGTTCTATGTTTACTGCTATAATGTTGACCAGATTGTTAGTAGTGATTTGGCTACGACGAAAAAAGCCATCAGAGCTACCAATATAGGGATACATTATGCGCTTACTTACAATAATTCCTCCTGATACTTCAGTAAATTTTATAGGTAAAAGGAAAATTGCATTTGTTTTTTCAATTTTTCTAATTCTTGTTTCTTTAGGTGCATATATTTACCAAGGACTAAACCTTGGAATTGATTTTCGTGGTGGAATTTTGATCGAGATTAAAACTCAAAAAGTAGCAAACATTGAACAACTTCGTCTCAGACTTGGTGCTTTAGGTCTTGGTGAGGTCCAGGTGCAAAGATTTGGTGATCCTCGAGATGTTCTTATCAGGGTACAACAACAAGATGGAGGCGAAGATGCTCAACAAAAAGCTATTTCAATTGTAAAGAATTCTCTAGACGTCCTTGTTGAGGAATATAGGCGAACTGAGTCTGTTGGGCCGACAGTTGGAGCAGAGCTTATTCGGGCGGCTATACTGGCCGTATCTTTGGCTTTAGCAGCTATACTTATATACATATGGTTTCGTTTTGAGTGGCAATTTGGTGTAGGGGCTGTGATAGCTTTGACTCACGATGTTGTTAGCACCATAGGAGTTTTTGCTTTAACCCAACTAGAGTTCAATTTGGCTACAGTAGCAGCAATACTGACAATTGCCGGGTATTCCATAAATGATACGGTGGTGATTTATGATCGAGTTAGAGAAGAACTGAGGCGCTATAAGAAACTGGCAATGCCTGATCTATTTAACCTAGCCCTGAACAGAACGTTGTCTCGTACTTTTTTGACTAGTGTTACAACTCTCATCGCTCTACTTGCTTTAACAATATTTGGTGGTGCAATTATTAGAGACTTCGCTTTAGCCATGATTTGGGGAGTTTTAATAGGCACATATTCATCAATATTTATTGCTGTTCCAGCATTGATGTTACTTAAGTTATCGAGGGAATCTTTTAATACAGAATCGGAACAAGAAAATTCTGGGGATTAGATAATTATTTTTAAAATTGGTTTTCCTGCTTATCTTCAAAAAAATAACGGGGTGTTAGACCCCGTTATTTTTTGCGCTATAAAAACCTATTAAAATGGAGGGTTTTGGAAAGCAACCATTCCATAAAGCATAGGGATTGATAACAATGTGTTTGTTCGTGAGAAAAGCATTGCTTTTCTTGCGGCCTTCGGTTTTGCAGAATCGTCAGCTACCTCAATTAGACCTAAAGCAATTTTTTGGTTTGGCCATATGACGAACCAGACATTAAAGGCCATAATTAGACCGAACCACATGGCAATTCCTAATAAAGCGCTTGTGGTACTTCCATCTGTAAGCCCTATTGAGAGAACTGAGCCTAAGTACCCTTCCATCCAGGCAAGAATCAGTCCCCAGAGAACGGTTGATGCTGCACTCCAGCGAAACCAAAATAATACAGCTGGTGCAATATGTTTTCCAATTGCAGGTTTTAGATCATCGGGAATTTTTGGCATTGTTGGCACCTGCACAAAGTTTAGATACCACAAAAGACCTATCCACATAACGCCACTGAGGACGTGGAACCAACGAATGAGATGTTCAGCAAATTCCATTATTATTTCCTCCTAGCGTTTAAGAACCAATGCCTAGAGCAACCAGTACCATAATAACTGTCATGACTACTCCTAAGACAACGGTGGTGTGTAATGATTCCAATGGGTTTTTCATATATGAGCTCTCCCCGTTAAATGAAACGAATCACATTATAGCAGATATTTTCTATTCAACCTATTAATCGACAAAATTAACATTAAAATTAAACATAAAATTTTGTAGTATACGTTTTTAAAATATAGACTATTTGAGACATGAGAATATCCTACTGTGCAAGAGAAGTAAAAGCCTATGATCCTGACAGGTATTTAACAGCATTATTTGCACCTAAAGTTTATCGTGAGGCAATATTCTCACTTTACGCTTTTAGTTCAGATATTGCTCGAACCAGAGAATTAGTAAGTGAGCCAATTCTTGGTCAAATTCGCTTAAAATGGTGGAATGACACGATCTCTAGCATTTATGAAGGTGAAACAATTAATCATCCCGTTGTTATGGAGCTAAGTGAAGCAATAAAAAAGTTTGAACTTGTTCCTAAACCTTTTTATGACCTAATTACTGCCCGGAGCCTTGATCTTAGTGATACTCCTCCTGAAAATATGGATAAACTTGAGACTTACGCACAGAATACGTCTGGAATTTTATCAAGATTAGCAATGAATGTTTTAGGATATACTGTGGGTGCTCCAATTAAGGCTGCAAATCTCGTCGGCACTGCTTGGGCTTTGATTGGGCTCATGCGATCAGTAGGATTTCATGCTCAAAATCAACGGATTTACATTCCAGAAACACTTATAAACAATTATAATCTAAGTGAAACCAACTTACTAAATCCTTCTTCAGTAAATCAACTTAAGGAAGCAATAATAGAAATAGTTTGTAAAGCTGAAGAAAAAATTATCGAAGCGCGTGGTTTAAAAAATGATATTCCGAAAGGAGCGAGTTCTGTTCTTTTACTAGCATCTATCGCAGATAACTATATATCTGTATTAAAAAATGAGAAATTCGATCCTACAGTTTCTTTTCAATCAACTAATTTAAAGGCTCTAAAATTAACCATTCGAAATTCTTTTGGTGGCTTTTAAAAGGAGCTAATTATTTTGTATGACTGTCCTGGGGGCCTTTGAGCTCAACGCAGTTTCCTTCCGGGTCCCTAATTTGGATACTTAACCCTTTTCCTTCTGCACCACGACGGACTCTCGTTTCTCCTAATTCTACTCCGAATTTAGCTAGGTGTTTACGAATAGATTCATCATTATATGGAGATATTTGTAGGGCGAAATGATCCATGTTGTGTCCATCAGGTCCTGGCGCAGGCCCTCCTTGGCTACCGAGCATTTCATCAATGGGAACAAGGTCTATCAGCTGGGATCCTGCACGAAGCTGATAAAGTCCTATTTCTTTGTTCTCATCATCAATGTTACAGCCCAAAACATCACAGTAAAACGACATCATTCTTTTCAGGCTTTTAACTCGTAAGACAACATGGTCTAAGCCTTTTATAGTAAATGGAACTGTTTCTTTCATTGTTCAATCCTAACTGAGCTATTCTACATCAGTAGTTTTTGAATTTTAAGCTGGTAGGCTAATCGTATTGAGCCACGCGTCAAGGTCAATCAAAGCTCTTTTAGAAATAGCCTCTCTTCTTTCTCTTTTATTTTTTTTAATTTTTGTGCCTGTATTCTCATCATTTGACAGGGGAGGGAATAAGCCAAAATTTACATTCATTGGTTGGAACATGTCAGCTTTTGCTCCATCTGTGATGTGATTTAATAGCGCTCCATGTGCTGTTGTAAAAGGAGGATTGATTAATGGTCTATTTAGGATATGGGTTGCTGTAAATATGCCAGCGAGCAAACCGGTAGCAGCACTTTCTACGTAACCCTCTACACCTGTGATTTGGCCTGCGAATCTAACCTGAGGCATTTGTTTTAATCTTAGTTGGGAGTCTAATATCCTTGGACTGTTTACAAATGTATTTCGATGAATGCCACCAAATCGAGCAAATTCGGCATTAGAAAGACCTGGTATTGATCTAAATATTGTTTTTTGGAATGAATACTTAAGTTTAGTTTGAAATCCGACCATGTTATACAGTGTGCCTAGCTCGTTATCTTGCCTTAATTGCAGAACAGCGTGAGCTCTTTGACCGGTTCTTGGATCAGTGAGTCCTACAGGTTTCATTGGACCAAACCTTAAACTCTCTCGTCCACGATTGGCAATTACTTCAATAGGTAAGCAGCCTTCAAAATATGGAGTTGTTTTTTCCCACTCATGAAACTCAGTCTTATCTGCGTCTAATAGGTTTTGGACGAAAATTTCAAACTGATCTCTATTTAATGGGCAGTTAATGTAATCTTTACCATTTCCTCCAGGCCCAACCTTGTCATATCGTGACTGAAACCAGGCCTTATCATAATCAATAGATTCAGCGTATAAAATAGGTGCTATTGCGTCAAAGAAGGCCAGGTTATTTTCACCTGACAATTGAATTATTTCATTTGACATTGATTTGGAAGTTAAAGGTCCTGTGGCTAGTATAACATGTTTCCAATCATTATTTTTTAAAGAAATGATTTCTTCTCGTTTAATACATATGAGTGGATGATTTTCTATAGTTCCACTTACTTCATTAGAAAAATTTGTCCGGTCCACAGCTAAGGCTCCACCAGCAGGTATCTTATTGTTATCAGCTACTTTGATGATTAATGAACCTAGACGTCTCATTTCTTCGTGTAGTAAACCTACAGCATTAAAATTTGCGTCATCCGAACGGAATGAATTTGAACAAACAAGTTCTGCTAGTTTATCACTTTGATGAGCATCTGTCCTACGGACAGGGCGCATTTCATGCAGGATAACAGGGATATTAGACTCAGCGAGTTGCCAGGCGGCTTCGGAGCCAGCAAGCCCCCCGCCAATAATGTGAACCGGCTGTAAACTTTTTTTTATCATTTTAGTTTATATGAATAATTAACTAATTTTCTACTGTGATTATATCATCATTTGCTGATCTAAGTCGTGCTGGCAGTATTTCTTGGTATTCCGGAGAATTATACCAACGTTTGAAGGCAGCATCGTCTTCGAATTTAACAATAACTACCCTTTCAGGATTCCAGTCGCCTTCTATTACGTTTATTGATCTACTGCCAATTAGTACTTCTCCTCCATACTGCTTTATTGTTGCCCCGACGTTATCTGAATATTCCTTCATTGATTTTGGATTGTTTACTTTACTATCTACAATCATATACGTGGTCATGTTACTTTCCTTATAATCGTTTAGACTATTTCAATATCACAGAATAAGCTTTCTATGTAAAAGACACTAGAATAAATGTCAGACTTAAAAGTTATCAAGGAGGAAAAATCGCAATGGCTTTAAGTTATATGGCCGATAAGCGGTTTACCAACGGACTAAGAACTGGTGAACAATATATCGACGACATCAAGAATGACGGAAGGCGTGTATTTATTAATGGGGAACAGGTTGAAGACATTACAACTCATCCTTCTTTTTGTGAAGCAGTAAGGTCTATTGCCGCATTATATGATATATCGAGTGATCCCGATAATAGAAAACTAATGTCTTTTATATCTCCCAAGACAGACTGCCCAGTTAACCGTATATGGCAAATACCAAAAAACATAGATGATATGTACTTGAGAAAGTTTGCTATAGAAAGGTGGGCAGAAGAAACATTTGGACTTATGGGACGTACTCCCGATCATGTGGCTGGGTTCTTTGTAGGCTGGGCATCCAATCCTAAAGTGTTCGAGACCGAAGAAAATAACCAGATGGCTGATAATCTTATGAGGTTTTTTGAGGTTGAGAGAGATAACGATAAATATATAACCTACACAATTATTCCGCCTCAAATTGATCGCTCTAAATCAATGCATCAACAGGATCCAAGCGATCTTTATGCTGGGGTAACAGAAGAGACCTCAGACGGTATAATTATACATGGTGCTCAAATGTTGGGTACAGGAACCGCTCTTTCAGATTATGTATGTCTAAGTCAAATAACGCCTTTAAATACAGGCGATGAAAATTATGCCATTAATGTGGTTGTCCCTTGTAATGCGCCAGGTTTAAAAATTTATTCTCGGAAATCATATGCGTTATCTGGAAGTAGTACTTTTGATTATCCACTGGCATCTAGATACGATGAAACAGACTCGTTGGTAGTGTTTGATAACGTTTTTGTGCCTTGGGAACAAGTTTTCGTATTTAAGAATATTAAAATCTGCAGAGATCAATGGTGGAAAACTAGTGCTCATTCCATGGGTAATCATCAGGCACAAATCAGACTCTGTGTTAAATTAAAATTTTTAATGGGCTTATCAAAAAGAATAGCTGAAATGAATGGTGTGATTAACCTACCTGCAGTAAGTTCCTTGCTAGGCGAGATGGCTAGTTACGCAGCGATGTTAGAAGGGTTAGTAGAAGCACAAATAGCTACCAGTAACGAAATTAGTGAAGGTGTTGTAGAGCCAGGTAGACAGGCTCTTTATGCAGCCATCGTATTGCAAGCTGAGGTTTATCCTAAAATTTTAAATTGGATGAGGGAGCTTTGTGGGGGTGGTGTAATCCAACTTCCGTCTAGCTATCTAGATTTTAAAAACCCTGAAATCAGATCTGATATAGATCGATATATAAAATCACCGGAATATAATAGTGAAGAAAAAGTGAAGTTACTTAAACTTGCCTGGGATATCATAGGTTCGGAATTTGCTGGAAGACATGAACAGTATGAGAAGTTTTATGCAGGCCCACCCTTTGTGGCTAAGTCTCGAATGTACCAAGCTTACGATTTTAAAGGAGGGGACGATTTGGTGAAGTCTGCCTTAGATGGATACAATTTAGAGGGTGTCAATAGGAAATAAAGAGAGCCTAGTCTAAGAATGTGGAAATCATAGTTACTATGATCAAAGTAAACTAATAATATCTTATATTCATTGCTTCAAATAAGCTGAGAGATATTGTCCTGTATAGCTTGCTTTGGATTTAATTAAGTTTTCAGGTGTTCCTGAAGCTATAATTTCTCCACCCCTATCGCCACCTTCAGGGCCCATGTCTATGATCCAATCAGCTGTTTTTATTACCTCTAAATTATGTTCTATTACAATAATAGTATTTCCTTGTTCTACCAAGGTGTGCAGTACGTCTAGAAGTTTTCTAACATCCTCATAGTGAAGTCCCGTTGTTGGTTCGTCTAATATATACAGGGTTCTTCCAGTAGATCTTTTAGACAGCTCTTTGGCTAATTTTACTCGCTGTGCTTCCCCTCCAGATAAAGTGGTAGCCGGTTGTCCAATTTTGACATATCCAAGACCTACTTGGGATAATGAGTCTAATTTCGTTTTTATTGAAGGAACAGCTTTAAAAAATACACATCCTTCCTCTACTGTCATATTAAGAACATCTGCAATTGATTTATCACGGTATTCAATTTCTAAGGTTTCTCGATTATATCTTTCTCCCCGACAGGACTCACATTCGACATATATATCAGGTAAAAAATGCATTTCTATTTTTATGACTCCATCACCCTGACATGATTCACAACGGCCTCCTTTAACATTAAAAGAAAATCTTCCAGGTTTATAACCTCTTGCTCTTGCCTCTGGTAGATTAGTAAACCAATCACGAATTGGCGAAAATGCACCAGTGTAAGTTGCGGGATTAGATCTAGGTGTACGACCTATAGGAGATTGGTTGATGTCTATTACCTTATCTAAGTTGTCCAACCCATGTATCGTTTTATAGGGGCTTGGATTGTAACGTGATTTCATTAGTTGGCGCGCTGCAGATCTAAAAAGTGTTTCAATTATAAGAGATGATTTACCGCTGCCTGAAACTCCAGTAACACAAGTGAAAGTACCAAGGGGTATTTTGACATTAACTTTTCTTAAATTATTACCTTCTGCTCCACTTAATTTTAGAAATTGTTTTTCTTTTGCTGGTCTTCTTTTATCTGGAGTTGGAATCTTTTTAATTCCAGATAAATACTGGGCAGTAAGACTCTTTTTGGTTTGTTTCATTACTTTATCTGGGGTTCCGTTTGCTACAACCTCTCCTCCGTTTACCCCTGCACCCGGCCCCATATCAATCAAGTAATCAGCGCTTCTTATGGCCTCTTCATCGTGCTCTACTACTATAACCGTATTTCCTAAATCCCTTAGTCTCTTTAACGTATTAAGTAGCCTTTCATTATCGCGTTGATGTAGTCCTATTGATGGTTCATCAAGAACATACAACACTCCAGTTAATCCTGAGCCGATCTGGGAAGCCAGACGAATTCTTTGGCTTTCTCCTCCAGACAATGTTCTAGCAGCTCGGTCTAAAGTTAGGTAATCAAGTCCAACATCATTAAGAAAATTCAGCCTATCAATAACTTCTCTTAATATTCTTTCTCCGATTTCATTTTGTTTTCTTGTTAATTTTGAGGGGAGTACTTGAAACCATTTAACTGCATCAGAAATAGACATTTCTGTTAGCTTACTTATTTCTAAATCATTAATTTTCACAGCTAAAGCTTCAGGTTTCAGACGACTCCCTTTACAAATCTGACAGTTAGATGTTGTTTGGTATTTTAAAATTTCATCGCGTATCCAAGATCTATCTGTTTCTCTCAAGCGTCTTTCTAAATTACCAATCACACCTTCGAATGGCTTTTCAGTTTCATAAATATTTGAGCCATCATTGTATTTTATAAGAATAGAAGTTTCGCCAGAGCCGTATAGAATTATCTTTTGTACTTCTTTTTCTAACTGTTTCCAGGGCTTGTCCATAGAGGAATTATAGTGTTCAACAATTGAATTAAGAGTTTGTAAGTAATAGGGGCTGGATGACTTTGACCATGGGATAATAGCACCATCATTTAAACTTAGATTTATGTTTGGCACCACGAGGTGCGCGTCTATAACCACTTTTTTTCCTAGTCCGTCGCATTCAGGACAAGCTCCATGAGGGTTATTAAATGAAAATAACCTTGGTTCAATTTCTTCAATTGTAAATCCCGAAACTGGACATGCGAATTTAGCTGAATAAATTTTTTGTTTCGAATTATCTGCATCCTCTGTGATGGCAAGACCATCTGATAGTTGCAGTGCAGTTTCAAAAGAATCTGCTAATCGAGACTCGAGACCAGGCCTTATCACGATTCTATCAACCACCACCTCTATGTCGTGCCAATAATTTTTATCAAGTTTGGGGGCTTGATCTATTTCGAACATTTCGTCATTTATTTTTACTCTCTGGAACCCCCGCTTTTGCAGCATTTCCAGTTCTTTGCGAAATTCTCCCTTTCTACGTCTTGCTATTGGTGAAAGGACATAAAGACGTGTACCTTCATCTAGCTCCATTACAGAATCAACCATCTGGCTAACTGATTGGGCTTCTATGGGTAATCCTGTAGATGGAGAATAAGGAATGCCTATGCGGGCATAAAGTAGTCGAAGATAATCATATATTTCTGTTACTGTTCCCACTGTTGATCTAGGGTTACGGCTTGAGGTTTTCTGTTCTATTGATATGGCTGGAGATAGCCCCTCTATAGAGTCGACGTTCGGTTTTTGCATAAGTTCTAGAAATTGGCGCGCATAAGCAGAAAGGCTCTCAACATAACGACGCTGTCCTTCGGCATAGATCGTATCAAAAGCTAATGATGATTTTCCTGAACCAGACAGCCCTGTTATTACAACAAGGCTATCTCTAGGTAGCTCTATATCTACATTTTTAAGATTATGTTCACGAGCACCGCGAACGATTATTTTTTTATGCATTTTCTATTAAATGAATGAAGAATTGATTTTTACTATACATAAATATTATTTACCATTATCACTGTGTATCTATAAGAAAAAAATTTGATTTAAATTGACTTCTTGAAAAAAGAACAAAACAAGAATATATAGTATTATACTTCTAATTAAGTGGGTAAAGCGCGACTTGTTAGAATATAACATCATATGTAAGTTTAGTGATCCACCTGTTGGGTGTATTGTTTTTCTTGTAAACTCCATCAATTAGGAGAAATAGAGATGGCAGGCAGTGTAAACAAGGTTATTTTAGTAGGAAATATAGGACGAGATCCTGAGGTAAGATCCATGAATTCAGGGGATAAAGTATGTAACCTGTCTCTAGCGACCTCTGAGACTTGGAATGATAGAAATACTGGAGAACGCCAGGAACGCACTGAGTGGCACCGTGTGGTTATTTTTGATCAGAGGCTGGTAGATGTTTGTGAAAAATATGTAAAAAAAGGTTCAAAATTATATATAGAGGGGCAACTTCAAACTCGAAAATGGTCTGATCAACAAGGTGTTGAAAAATACTCCACAGAAGTTGTGCTACAACGTTTTCGTGGGGAGTTAACCATGCTAGACTCTAGAGGAGCGACCGGTGATTCAGAAATAAATCATTTTGGTGATAGCACTACTTCAGCGCTCGAACAGCCCAGCAATAATACCCCAAAAGATGCAAGCAAAGCAATCAATGATCTGGATGATGAGATTCCGTTCTAATTATTGTTTCTGTCTATAATTTGAATTATCAATAATCAGCATTTATTGTGTTTTGATTGTCCAAAATTCAATGGTCTTCCTTGTTAGATTCACCATTTTCCTCTATTGTATTACTTAATAATATCAACGACTCGGTGTTAGTATTTCTAACCCTTTAAAGACTTAAACTATTGAATTAATACATTGACTGATCAAATAGAATCATCGCTTCCTGCTGAGAACGATGTATCCCCAGTGACAATTGAAGATGAAATGCGTTCTTCGTATTTATCATATGCGATGAGCGTGATTGTATCTCGTGCACTTCCGGATGTTCGGGATGGATTAAAACCAGTTCATCGTCGCATATTATATGCCATGAAGGTAGGTGGCTATGAGTATAACAGACCTTATCGTAAGTCAGCGCAGACTGTCGGTGAGGTTATGGGCAAATATCATCCACATGGTGATTCGGCTATTTATGATGCAATGGTTCGCATGGCCCAATATTTTTCTTTACGTTTAGAATTAATAGATGGACAGGGAAACTTTGGTTCTATGGATGGCGATCCACCTGCTGCCATGAGATATACAGAATCCCGCATGTCTAAGGCGGCTCACGCTCTAATTGAAGATATTGATCGAGATACAGTAGATTTTCAGCCGACTTATGATGAAAGCCGTCAAGAGCCTGTTGTATTGCCAGCCCAATACCCCAATTTGCTTATTAACGGCGCAGGTGGAATCGCTGTTGGAATGGCAACGAATATACCACCGCATAATCTTGGAGAGGTTATTGATGCTTGTTGTGCCTATATTGATGAACCAAATTCATCGATAGACGATTTGATGAAATATATGAAGGGACCAGATTTTCCTACTGGAGGACTTATAATAGGGTCTAATGGCATTCGTTCAGCATTTCATACCGGACGAGGGTCTGTTTTAATGCGAGCGAGAACACATTTCGAGGACATTTCAAGTGGTCGTAAGGCTATTGTGATTACGGAAATACCTTACCAGGTTAATAAATCACGAATGATAGAAAGAATAGCAGAGATTGCTAATGATAAGACTGTTGAAGGCATTAGTGATCTAAGAGATGAATCAGATAGGAAAGGTCTAAGGGTAGTAGTCGAATTAAGAAAGGATAGTGAACCAGAAGTAGTTCTAGCCCAATTATTTAGATACACTCCCCTTCAGACTACATTTGGTGTCAATATGTTGGCACTAAATGGAGGGCAACCCGAACTCTTAGATATCAAAAGAATCATTTCTGCTTTTGTAGAGTTTCGCGAAGAGGTAATAACTCGCCGAACGGTATATGAACTGAATAAAGCAAGGGACAGAGCCCATGTTTTAGTTGGATTGGCTGTTGCTATAGCCAATTTAGATGATGCTATTTCCATTATTCGTTCTGCCAAAGATTCTACAACTGCCCGTTCTGAGCTTAAGTCAAAAAAATGGCCAGCCCTAGAGGTTACACCACTTATAGAATTGATAGATGAGCCGGGCAGAGGAGTTGATGAAGAAAACAACTATGTTCTTTCCGATGAACAAGCCAAGGCTATTTTAGACCTGCGTTTGCATAGGTTAACTGGTTTAGAAAGAGATAAAATTGCTAAAGACTTATCATCGTTAGTGGACGAAATACGTGAATATTTGAGTGTTCTTGAAAGTCGACAAAAACTCTATGGAATAATGAAATCTGAATTGTTAGAAATGCGTGAGGAATTTTCTGACAACCGAAGAACAGAAATTATTGATGCAGAATTTGAACATGATCTCGAAGATTTAATTCAACGAGAAGATATGGTCGTCACTGTAACGCACGGGGGGTATATTAAAAGAGTTCCGTTGTCCAACTACCGAGCTCAACGTAGAGGAGGCAAGGGTCGAGCAGGAATGGCAACCCGAGATGATGATTTTGTAAGTCAGGTATTTGTTTTGAATACACATACGCCTGTTTTGTTTTTTTCTTCAAAAGGCATGGTTTATAAAATGAAAGTTTATAAACTACCTATTGGTTCTCCGACAGGCCGAGGAAAAGCTATGGTTAATTTATTACCATTAGAGGAAGGGGAAACAATAACGACTTTAATGCCATTGCCCGAAAATGAAGAGAGCTGGAATAATCTTTTTGTAATGTTTGCTACATCAAGTGGAAACGTCAGACGTAATAGGCTATCAGATTTTGTTCAAGTTAAAGCGAATGGTAAAATTGCTATGAAGCTTGACTTGGGTGATCATCTTATCGGGGTGGCAACCTGCGATGAAGAAGATGATATATTATTGGCCACGACAGGTGCAAAGTGTATTCGTTTTAAACTTACTGACGTAAGAGTTTTTCAAGGAAGAAACTCTACTGGTGTGAGGGGAATTAAACTACCTAAAGGCATTAAAGTAATTTCTATGTCTTTACTCAATCATACCGACTATAGCACTGCCGAGAGAGCGGCCTATTTAAAAAGAAGTCGTATAGAAAGATTGGAGCCTGGTGTCACTGAAGAAGCCGTTGATGTAGAAAATTACGATGAAGAGCATCAAACTATTGATGATAGTGAACTAATTTTATCTGATGACCTTTATAAAGAGATGACCCAACGGGAACAATTTGTTCTCACTGTCACAGCAAAAGGATTTGGCAAAAGAAGTTCCGCTTATGAATACAGAGTTGCAGGAAGAGGAGGACAGGGAATAGCTAATATTGACTTATCTAAAATTGAGGGAAATTCTGTTGTTTCATCTTTTCCAGTTGAACCAGATACTGAGTTAGTAATGATGACTGATGGCGGTCAATTAATACGTACAGGCGTATCAGAGATTAGGATTGCCGGACGCAGTACTAGGGGTGTGACTTTGTTTCGTATTGCTACGGATGAGAATGTAGTAACAGTTACGCCAATGCACGATGATGCGAGCATTGATTGTAATGATAATGATGAAGCGGCTGAAACTTTGCCAAGTTCTGATGATAGATTGGAGGAAGGGGATGAGTAAGCTCGAACGTATAGGCGTTTATCCCGGAACTTTTGATCCAATCACTAATGGTCATATTAATATTATAGGTAGAGCGGCTAAAACTGTAGATAAGCTAGTTGTAGGGGTGGCTATTAATGCTGGTAAAGGTCCTTTATTTTCTCTTGAAGAACGAGCAGAAATGGTTAGTGATGAAATACAGAATATGGGCATATCAGACCGAGTTTCAGTTAGGCCTTTTGACTCATTATTAGTACATTTTGCTGCGGATCATGATGCTAGCTTTATAATTCGTGGGCTTCGAGCTGTCTCTGATTTTGAATATGAGTATCAAATGGTTGGAATGAATTCACGCTTAAAGCCCGATATCGAAACCATATTTTTAATGGCTTCTGAAAATCATCAATTTATTGCTTCTCGATTAGTCAAAGAAATTGCTGCTTTAGGAGGAGATATATCAACCTTTGTTTCCTCACAGGTTGCTGATCGCGTGACTGAACGATATCAAAAGGCGCTGTCTGCTCGAAGATAATAGATAATTTTTGTTACTTAATGTAATAGGTGTGTCATGAAGATCATATGGTTTATTAAGATTCTTGTAATCACAGCTTTTATATTCACCGCTCCAGTTGAATCACAGTCAAAAAAAGGTATAGATATGGAAAACACGTTATATTTAGAATTGCAAGATGGACGTGTTGTCATAGAAATGAGACCAGATTTAGCCCCTAATCATGTGGCGCGCATCAAGGAGTTGGTTAGAGAGGGATTCTATGATGGCATTGTTTTTCATAGAGTTATAGAAGGTTTCATGGCGCAGACTGGTGATCCCACAGGGACGGGAAGTGGGGGTTCTGGGAAAAACATTGACGCAGAATTTTCTTCTGAAAAACATCTAAGAGGTGTGGTTTCCATGGCTCGTGCTCAGAACCCTAATAGTGCTGATAGTCAGTTCTTCATAGTCTATAAGGATGCTCCCTGGCTAGATAATCAATATACAATTTGGGGAAAAGTGACCGAAGGCATGGAGCATGTTGATGCAATTAAAAAAGGAAGTGGGTCGGGAGGAGCAGTTAATGATCCTGATTCCATAATAAAAATGCAAATTGCGGGAGATGAAGCTGGTTAATAATCGAAGAGAAAGGTCTGAAGTAAATCAAAGATGCTGATCAGTAATATTGATTGATAAAGGCTAACTATATTAAATTTATTCTAGAACGAACTTATTTTAAGGGCCCGTAGCTCAGCAGGTAGAGCAACTGACTTTTAATCAGTAGGTCCCAGGTTCGAAACCTGGCGGGCTCACCATTCAAACTTCTGACGCCGACTTTTTTAGGTCGGCGTTAGTTATTTAAAGAGAGTTTTACGATTATTGGTGACACGTTCATGGAGCTTAAGTGCTGAAGGTGAGTAATTTGATTTAGGTGTTGGCTCCAAGTCGAAATTGCTCTCTGTGTCTACTCCGCGGACTAAAGTTGCGCTATCCTTGTCATACTTAATTTGCTTAACTGTGGGGCATATGTATCTGATAGCGATGCCCATTCTTAGCTGATTGGTGGTGTTTGGCGAGGAAGAGTGAGCTATATTTACGTGATGCAGAGAAATCTGACCTGGATGCATTTCTATTTCCACAGCCTTATCTTCTTCTATGTTACGATCAATAACCTGCCCTCGAGTAAGGAGATTATTTCCATCAAATGTATCTATGTGTTTCATTTCTGGCCATTTGTGTGAACCTGGCATCATTTTCATACAGCCATTTTTAATCGTTGCTGGCGTAAGTGCCAACCATGCTGTGACTACATTATGTGAGTCTAATCCCCAGTATTCTCCGTCTTGGTGCCATGATACAAAGCCTGGATCTTTCGGTTTTTTTATAAACAAAGTCGTTGTCCAACACATAATGTTTGGACCTAATACATCTTCAACAGCATCAAGAATTTTTCTATGCCTTATGATTTCTGACATCCATGTTGTGATCAGATGAATTTTTTGTAGTTTGTTTCCTTTTATAGATTTGCTAGGGTTCTCCCAATAATTATTTAGTTCGTTGCCATAATCATATGCTTCTTCTAACTCCATTACCTTTATAGGGAAAACAAACCCATCACGCTCGTAGCATTGAGTTTGTTTAGACGTTAAAAGTTTATTTGTTTGGAGCACGACTAATCCTTTAAATGAATAAACGTAATTTTATTACTTAACTTTTAAAACCTTTATATTTCATAAATATAGTTTTAGATATCTCTTCTTCTGTATAATACGATAACTATGAATTATTATAGAGTTTATTATGCCTAAATCAGCTATAATTAGAAGATTTGGTGGTCCTGAAGTGATTTCGATAGAAGAGGTTCCCCATGAAAAACCAGGTGCCGGACAAGTTCTTCTTAGACATCAAGCATCTGCTATTCACTTGGCTGACCCTTTAATGAGGGAAGGTCTTTACTATTTTAAACCAGATCTTCCAGCTGTGTTGGGTATTGAGGGCGCTGGGCAAATTGAGCAAGTTGGTCCGGGTGTTAATAACTTTAAAGTTGGAGAAAGAGTCTCATATAGATTTAGTCTGGGTAGTTATTCCGAGGAAAGAGTTATAGACACTCAACATTTACAAAAGCTGCCAAATGAAATTGATACAAAGGTTTCTGTTGCAATTGGCACTCGTGGTTTGACGGCCCAATATCTCTTGCGGCAACTCTATCCTATAAAACCAGAAGATATAGTATTAATTCACGCTGCAGCTGGCGGGATGGGCGGTGTTTTAACTCAATGGGCGAAGCATTTAGGGGCAATCGTAATAGGAACAGTAGGCAACAGAGAAAAGGTTAAAGTTGCAGAATTGAACGGTTGTGACTACGTAATCAATTATAATCAAGATAATTTTGCTGATGTCGTTCTTGATATCACCAATAATATTGGTGTTCCGGTTGTTTATGATTCCGTAGGATTGTCTGCTTACAAAAACAATTTAAAAGTTTTATCACCACGTGGATGGTTAATTAATTATGGCCATTCATCAGGATTTCTACCGTCAATAGATGCTATGGAGTTAAACACTAAATCTCTTGTCTTTACAAAAGCCTCATTAAAGGATTTCAATAGTACTGCAGAGGACAACCATCGAATGATTACAGAGGTAAATGAGATGATAACTGGAGGATTTATAAAGGCAAATATTACGCGGGAGTACACTCTTGATGAGATTAGTAAGGCCCATGAGGATATTTTAAATAGAAAAACAAATGGTACAGTTATTCTAACTTTTAATGATTAAAAATTAGAATAATTAATATTCATAGAGAGTTTTTTATATGACGCCAGATGAGATTCTTAGATGTAAAACAAAGGTTCTTACACAAGAGCAGCGTGAGGATTATTTTACCCATGGGTACATCTCTGTTGAGAGCATCATAGATAACAACACACTGGAAGATATAGTTAATGTTACAAATCAGTTTATTGAAGCTAGCAAAGAAATATTTTCATCCGGTGACGACTATGATTTAAGCCCAGGCCATAATGCTGAAAGGCCTATGTTGCGGCGTTTGAAGAGACCAGATGAAAAGCATGAACTTTATTGGAATTTTGCAAATGGTATATTAGCGGATATAGCCACCGATCTTGCTGGGCCTGATGTTGTATTTCATCATTCAAAGTTAAATTTTAAATGGGCCGGTGGAAGTGACGCAGTAAAGTGGCACCAAGATGCGCAGTTTTTTCCGCACACGAATTACAACGTCTTTACCATTGGCTGTTATTTAGAAGACACAAATATGGATAATGGGCCACTTGCTGTTATACCAGATAGTCATTTAGGCCCGCTCTATGACCAATATGGAGAAAATGGTGAATGGTTGGGGTGTCTTAATGAAAATGATTCCTCGAAGATTGATATCAATAAAGCAGAATATTTAGTTGGTCCTGCTGGATCTATAACTATACATAATTGTAGATGCCTTCACTATTCGCCTAAAAGTATATCTATTTCTCCTAGGCCACTTCTCTTAAATTGCTACACATCCGCAGATGCTAAACCATATACGCCACATCCAGATCCATCAGTGCATGCGTATGAACTCATTAGGGGAACTGCCGCAAAATGGGCTGAACATGACCCCAGGCCATGTCAAATACCTCCAGACTGGTCAAATGGATACACTTCGATTTTTTCAGCCCAATCGGGTGAAGATCTCTAATTAATTATGATGTCTAAGCCTTGTTATAATTCTTTATCCCTCATAACCAATATTATCTGAGACATTTAACGAATGCTTCGCCCATATCTGAAATAAGATTAAAGTAGAGATTTTTTTCAGGTTTTAAATTTGCACCAATAGGATCAATTTCAACTGATTTTTTTCCAGTGCCTTCAATTATTGCTCTCACAACTTTAGATTCAAATTGTGGTTCTGTAAAAACACATTTTACAGAAGAGCTGTTCAGAGCTTGCCTGATTTCGGTCATTCTTTGTGCTCCTGGCACTGTTTCAGGATGAATTGAAATGGCTCCTGATGCCTGTAAGTCGAAGTGTTTCTCGAAGTATTGATAAGCATCATGAAAGACAATGAACCCATTTTCTTTATAGGGTGTGAGGGCATTTGTAATTGTTAAAGATACTTCATCTATCTTTCGTTTTGCTTCCTTAAAATTTTTCTCATAGGTGGGTGCGTTAGCTGGATCAATCTCTTCAAGTTCATGAGAAATGTATTCTAACATCAATTTGGCATTTGTTGGATCAAGCCAAATATGTGGATCAAAATTACTTCCTACATGTCCGTGATCATCATGCTTTTCATCTTTGTGTTTTCCGTGATCATCATGCTTTTCATCTTTGTGTTTTCCGTGATCATCATGCTTTTCATCTTTGTGTTTTCCATGATCATGATCATGTTCTTCAAATTTACCACCGACACGAAACTTTAATTTCTCAAGCTTAGGCGTTTCAATAAGCTTAATTTTAGTTGCTTTATTAGAAATCACCTGTAATGGTTTTTCCAAAAAAGTCTCCAGATCCGGTCCAATCCAAAAAATAATATCAGCTTTTTCCATAAGCATTGCTTGTGATGGTTTGAGTGAAAAACCATGAGGTGAAGCAGCACCAGGTACAATAAGCTGTGGATTGCCCACTCCTTTCATGACCAAAGAAACTAGGGAATGCACTGGTTTTATTGAAGTCAGAACATGAATATCTTCTTTAGCTGAGGCGGTGTTTGATAAAAAAGAAATAATAGGAAGAAGTATAAATGCTATGTGTCTTTTAGCCATTATTTAGAAACTTTCAGATGTTATGTTATAATGTTACGAAGTTTGTGTAACTTTATAACGTATGCTATCTTATAGAACAAGGATATATCTTTAGTTTTAATGTGTTTGGAAACAATTTTAATGCTTGATGGAACATTAGTTGAACTGCTGAATGTGGGTATTAAACGTGAATCACGCTGGTTAGTGCGGGGGGTCTCCTTTACTGTTGATAAAGGAGAAATAGTTACTCTAATAGGTCCAAATGGTTCGGGAAAATCTACCACCGCTAAGTTATTGTTAGGGGTTTTAGAAGCAAATGAAGGCACTATAAATAGACGTAAAGATTTGGTCGTTTCATATTTGCCACAGAGTCTTTCTATAGACTGGACCCTACCAATACGTGTTGATCATTTTATGAAAATGACTGGTAAAGTTAGCGATGATAATGTTCGTTCCGCTTTAACTTCTACTGGGGCAGAGCATCTCATTAAAGAAGAGTTACGTGTTCTTTCAGGAGGGGAGTTTCAACGCGTCATGATTGCTCGAGCAATTTCCCGGAAACCTGATTTGATAGTTCTTGATGAGCCAGTACAGGGAGTTGATTTCTCGGGACTAGTTGAACTTTATCAATTGATCGAAAGTCTGAGGGATGAATTGAATTGCGGGATAGTTCTTATATCTCATGATTTACATATCGTAATGGCTGCTTCAGACAACGTAATTTGTCTGAATGGCCACGTTTGTTGTTCTGGAACACCAAAATCAGTATCGGAGAGTGAAGAATATCTTGCACTATTTGGACGACAGGTCGAACCGGGTCTAGCTTTGTACAAACACAAACATGATCATACGCATGATACAGATGGTGCCTTAATTGATATCAGAGAGAATTCTCGTATCACATCCAATATGGACCAATGACGTTTAGGTTAATCTATCAATCGATTGGGAAGGCTTATGTTTGATGATTTTTTCTATCGTGCGCTGCTTGTTGGGGTTGGCGTTGCGATTATAGCCGGTCCTTTGGGTTGTTTTGTGATTTGGCGTCGTCTTTCATATTTTGGAGATACTCTATCCCATGCAGCTTTACTGGGTGTTGCACTAGCTTTTTTGGTGGAAATAAATTTTACTATATCCGTTTTCATTGTTTCTTCGATTGTGGCACTTTTTTTGATTTACCTAAGAGCAAAAACGAGTCTGCCTAGCGATGCCCTCCTTGGTCTTCTGGCTCATTCAGTTCTAGCGTTGGGGATAGTAGTTCTTGGATTCATGACCTGGGTTAGGATTGATCTTTTGAGCTTACTATTCGGTGATATATTAGCAGTATCTATGTATGATATCTGGCTGGTTTTCCTTGGGGGTGCATTGGTGCTTGTAATTCTAGTCGCTATTTGGCGACCATTATTTGCGGATACAGTTAGTAATGATTTAGCTACAGCAGAAGGAATGAACCCCCAGCGTGCCCGTGTCATATTTACCCTCTTGTTGGCACTTGTTATCTCAATATCAATAAAGGTAGTTGGCGTTTTGCTAATTACTGGCTTGCTTATTATACCAGCAGCAACGGCACGAAATATTGCAAGTGGTCCAGTTCAAATGGCAATTATCTCAACAGTTGTAGGGATAATAGCTGTTGTTTGTGGGTTATTCTCGTCCTTGAAATGGGATACCTCATCTGGGCCAACTATCATTGCTGCAGCACTTGTCTTGTTTGTAATAACATTGTTACCATTGCGGCGCGTTATAGCGCTGCTGACTGATTACTCTAACAAACGAGTCAACAGAGGAGTTGAATGATGAACCTCGGGCTTAATAATAACAGTCCCGGCCTATCTGAAAATCAGAAATTAGTTATGGATCTGCTAGAAAGAGAAAGCGGCCCTTTAAGTGCATACATGATTTTAGATGAACTTCGTGGCTCAGGCTTCCGGGCACCTCTTCAAGTGTATCGTGCTTTGGAGAAGCTGATTAGCATTGGCAAAGTTCATCGTGTAGAGAGCCTTAGTGCATTTATTGCCTGCAGTCATATGTCTTGTGAGAAGCTTGGTGTTACTGCATTCGTAATTTGCGACAAATGTGAAAATGTTCAGGAAGTAAGTGATAAGTCTATTTCTCTGTTTGTTGCCGACTTGGCTGTCAAAACTAAAATTAAAGCTACGAAATCTAATATTGAACTACATGGTCTCTGTGATGGCTGTCAAAATACTTAGATTCAACAATGTACAAAATTATGTACAGTAAATTTTCGATTTAGGTTTGACACGATAGTTCTCGAGGTACTAAGTGATTATTTTAGCTTGTAACTTTGTCATATTAGTTTGGCGATATGAACAGTTTTACTATGTTAATATCTAGATACAACCATTTTTAAGATTGCCCCAATTTGGTGGCTCACAAAGAGTAATATTGTGAACAAAGAAATAAATGCAGTTATTTTAGGAGCTAGTGGGTATACAGGTGTTGAACTTGTTCGATTACTTCTACGCCATGATTCCGTTTCAATTAGGGCATTAACTGCTAATTCGCATGCAGGTGAATCTTATGAGAGCGTTTTTCCTCATCTGGGATTTAACAACTTTCCTGGACTAATAAAAAACGAGGAAATTGACTGGGACGGTATAGACGTCGCTTTTTGCGCATTACCTCATGGAACTACCCAGAATGTGATAAAAACAATTCCTAAAAATATCAAAGTCATAGATTTATCAGCAGACTTCAGGCTAGATAGTCCTAATATATATTCTGAGTGGTATGGTCATGAACATTGGGCTCCTGAGCTTCAAAAAGAAGCCGTTTATGGTTTAACAGAATTTTATAGGGATAAAATTACTAAAAGTCGTCTGGTGGCCTGTCCGGGGTGTTACCCGACTGCCGCACTAATTCAGCTTTTACCCATAGTTCAAGCAAACCAGATAGATGTGGATGATATTATTATTGATGCCAAATCAGGGGTTACAGGCGCTGGTAGATCACTTAAAGAAACTTCCTTGTTTTCTGAGATTGCTGAAGGGATTCACCCGTATGGCGTAGCTCATCATAGACATGCGCCGGAAATTGAACAGGAAATAACCAAATCGTTTGGCAGACGGGTAATTGTTAACTTTACCCCTCACCTAATGCCTATGAATAGAGGCGAGTTGGTTACTACTTATGTTCGCTGTAAAAAAGGAATATCGGCAGATGATATTAGACAAAGTTTAAAAGATAGATATGAAGAGGAACATTTTGTAAGAATTCTAGATGAGGGGATTTTACCATCTACTCGACATGTCAGGGGATCCAACTTTGTTGTCATATCTGTAGTAGCCGATCGTATAAAAGATAGAGTTATTTTAATTACGGCGATAGACAATTTGGTTAAGGGTTCAAGCGGTCAGGCAATTCAAAACATGAATCTTATGTTTGGGTTTGATGAAATTATGGCTCTGGAACAAGAGCCTCTTTTCCCTTAGGTTTTAATAATAATGAGGAAGATATGTCTAATCCGGTAAAGCCATATTTGGGTGTAATGCCAGTTATTGAAGATGATGTTTTTATTGCTGATACTGCAGCTGTTATCGGCAATGTTAAGATCGGTTCAGGTTCGAGTGTCTGGTATAATTGTGTAATAAGAGGCGATGCCGGTAGTTTTATCGAAATAGGAGAGAGAGTGAATATCCAAGATGGCACAGTTATTCATATTAACGGATCTCGTGAAGACGGTAGTGATCATATGCCAACAATAATTGGCAGTGATATAACTATTGGACATAGTGCTCTTATACATGCGTGCACACTTGAATCAGAGTGTTTTATAGGCATGCGCTCAGTGGTGCTTGATGGAGCCGTAGTCGAAACTGGAGCAATGGTTGCAGCCGGCGCGGTTGTGTCTCCTGGTAAAGTAGTAAAGTCAGGGGAGTTATGGGCTGGTATTCCTGCAAAGCCTCTACGGAAGCTTCGTGAAGAGGAACTAAATTATTGGCCGGAATCAGTTAGAACATACTGTTTATTGGCTTCTAATCATATAAAATCAGGTAACTCTAAATTTTAACTATTTGAATAAAAGAATTTAGGATTTCTAGAAAATATACTATGTTAGGTTGAAGTAAGTGTGTCATAGGAGTTTACTAAATGCATAAGACGCCATTTCAAATCAATGACTATCGATGCCGAGCTTGGCGTTTGATCTCAGTATTGTTTTTGTTTTCATTTTTGTTAATTGGTGGTTGTTCAGAAATATCAAAATATAGAATGTTTGACTTCCTTGGTTTGATGAAGCCCGAGGCAGCTTCCGATAGTCAGAAGGCTGTAAGGCAAAAAGGAAACATTGAAAGCTCATTAGCTAAGAAGCAGTCCACACCTAAATTATCTGGTGTTCCGGCAAGACCGCAGTCAACTCCACTTAGCGTTAGAGAAAAAGTTGTAAAAGGCTTATTCGCCGATAGAGAAAAAGCTAATTTTATAGATGGCTTCATAAGATTGTTTGATGTGATTCCTAAAAAGAAAAATTGATTTATGGTGAACAGTAAACCTATATATTATCTTCACAGATTATCGTTTAAAGTTACTGGTCATTCCAAAACAAAATGATTTGTTAATAGGTATTGACGTATAGGAAATGACATGGAGCACGATTTTCACCGTATAACGAGATTACCACCGTACGTTTTTTCGGAAGTTAATGCGATGAAGGCTAAGGCTCGAAACAATGGTGAGGACATAATAGACTTTGGAATGGGAAATCCTGATCTTCCAACACCAGAGCACATCGTAGAGAAATTATCTGAGACTGTTCGTAATCCCAAAACGCACCGATACTCAAACTCGCGAGGTATTCCAGGGCTGAGAAGGGCTTTATGTAGTTATTATGAAAGAAGATTCAACGTAAGTCTCGACCCTGAACGTGAGGCCATAGTTACTATAGGATCAAAAGAGGGTTTAGCTAACCTTGCACAAGCTATTACTGGCCCGGGTGACATAATTTTGGTTCCAAACCCATCTTATCCAATTCACCAGTTTGGTTTTATAATTGCCGATGGGGCTGTCAGGTACCTTCCTGTAAAGCCAGACTCATCTTTTATTCCTGCCTTGGAACGCGCTATTCAGCATTCTGTTCCTAAGCCAGTCGCTCTTGTTTTATGTTATCCAGCAAATCCTACTGCTTATGTTGCTGATCTAAGTTTCTATAGTGAGGTGGTTGAATTATGCCGTTTCCACAATATTTATATTTTATCTGACTTAGCTTATGCCGAGATATATTTTGATGACGAAAATCCTCCTCCATCAGTATTACAAGTCCCTGGGGCAAGGGATATAACAGTTGAGTTTACTTCCACTAGTAAAACTTACTCGATGCCGGGCTGGCGTATTGGTTTTGCTGCTGGAAACGAAAAACTAATATCGGCTCTAGCACGCGTAAAAAGTTATCTAGATTATGGTGCCTTTACTCCTATCCAAGTTGCCGCCGCAACTGCCTTAAATGGTTCTCAAGAATGCGTTGTTGAAACTCGTGCCATATATAAAGGGCGAAGGGATGTTTTGATTGATGGGTTGAGCAGAGTTGGTTGGGATATTCCTAAACCTAGCGCTTCTATGTATGCATGGGCTCCAATACCTAAGCCATTTGATCAGCTTGGTAGTTTAAAGTTTTCAAAACTCTTGCTTGAACATGCTAATGTTGCCGTTTCACCTGGACTAGGGTTTGGTGAAAATGGAGAAGGGTACGTTAGAATTGCTGTTGTCGAAAACGAACAACGTATACGCCAAGCAGTCCGAAGTATTCGTAACTTTTTTTCTAATAGCGAAGAAATAGTAACCTCCGAGTTGCAGGGTAATGTTTTTTCATTAGCTGCATTAAAGAAGTAAGGAACGGATTTTGATGGAACCTTTACGCATCGCTATTGCAGGATTGGGCACTGTCGGATCAGGAACCCTCAAGCTCCTTGAGAAAAATAATAAATTACTGGAGAAGCGCACAGGCCGTCGCATTTTAGTTACAGCAATTAGTGCTAAGAATAGAACAAAAAAAAGAGACTGTTCAATTGATCATTTAGAATGGTTTGATGACCCGGTTGGTATGGCTCGAGAAGCTAACGCAGATGTAATAGTTGAACTAATCGGTGGTGAACGAGATCCTGCAAAATCGATTTGTGAAACGGCTCTAGGCTCTGGCCGGCATGTTGTTACAGCTAATAAAGCTTTGATGGCAACACATGGGAATGAACTCTCAAGCCTAGCTGAAAAAAATACAAAGTTTTTAAACTATGAAGCGGCAATAGCTGGCGGAATTCCAATAGTTAAGGCTTTAAGAGAGGGGCTATCAGGCAACGAAATCAAAAGAGTTTATGGCGTATTAAATGGCACATGTAATTATATTCTTACTGAAATGAGGCAACAGAGAAAGACATTTGATGAGGTTTTACAAGAAGCTCAAAATCTTGGATATGCTGAGGCCGAACCAAGTATGGATGTAGATGGCATAGACGCAGGTCAAAAATTATCTCTATTAGCTAGCCTGGCTTTTGGTTGTCGAATTAATTTTTCTGGGGTTTATACAGAGGGAATAAGACGGATTTCTTTGATCGATATTGATTATGCTGAGGAACTTGGTTACCGAATTAAGTTGCTAGGAAGCGCTCGGTTAACTGAAAATGGTTTAGAGCAAAGAGTTTATCCCTGTATGGTTGATCAGAGTTTTCCTATAGCCAACGTAGAAGGTGCATATAATGCTGTTGTTGCTATAGGAGATTCAGTTGGAGACACTGTTTTTCAGGGTTTAGGGGCAGGTTCAGGCCCCACAGCTTCAGCAGTAGTTGCAGATCTAGTTGACATAGCCTTGGAACGAAGAGCACCTATCATGGGAGTTTCAACAAATGATCTACGTTCATTACCTGAAGCACCGATTAGTACACATCGTGGCGCATATTATGTGCGTTTAATGGTTAGTGATCGCCCAGGTGTTATAGCTGACATAAGTGCTGTTTTTCGTGACGAAAATATATCAATTGAGTCTTTGATTCAGCATCGTCGTTCAGTTACAGAGGCCGTACCAGTTGTTATGAAAATGCATGAGTGTTTAGAAGAATCCATGCAGAAAGCGTTATCGCGGATTCATCATCTTGATAGTGTTATAGAAACTCCAACGATGGTAAGAATCGAGGATTTAAATTAAAAGGAACCTATCATTAATTTAATGCTTTAAGCATTGTTACTAAATGAGGACATTACTCAAAAATGACTGACACTGTTACAGCGGCTATGGACCGTAATATGGCAATAGAGGCAGTTAGAGTCACTGAAGCTGCAGCGATAGCTGCTTGGGGATGGACAGGCCGTGGAGATGAAATGTCTGCCGATGCTGCTGCAGTAGAGGCAATGAGAGCAGCCCTAAACAAGCTAAACATAGATGGAACAGTGGTAATAGGAGAAGGGGAGAGAGACGAAGCTCCAATGCTCTTTATTGGAGAAAAAGTTGGGATTGGTGGGCCTAAAATTGATATCGCTCTTGATCCATTGGAAGGAACAACTTTAACCGCTAAGGCCAACGCAAATGCGATGGCGACATTAGCCCTGGCTCCGCATGGCGGATTCCTAAATGCACCCGATGTATATATGGAGAAGATTGCGGTAGGGGGAGGGTTACCAGATGGTATTATAGATATTAATGCTTCAGCAATGGAAAATTTAGGGCGAGTAGCGGAAGCCAAAAACGTTAATGTCGAAGACCTTTTGATATGTGTATTAGACCGACCGAGACATCAAGAGTTAATATCTGATATTCGTAGCGCTGGGGCTCGAATTCAACAGATATCTGATGGTGACATTTATGGCATAATAGAAACCTCCCAACCCCACAGTCGAGTAGATATGTATTTAGGAAGTGGGGGTGCGCCTGAAGGAGTTCTTGCTGCGGCAGCCTTGCAATGCATAGGAGGTCAAATGCAGGGTAAATTACTTTTTCGTAATGATGATGAGCGGGAACGAGCATCTAAAATGGGGATAGATGATTTTGATCGAGTTTATGGAATAAATGACCTTGCTTCAGGCGATGTAATATTCTCTGCCACTGGCGTAACTGATGGAGGGCTTCTACAAGGTGTTCAACGTACTGCCAGCAGCGCTATTACTCAGTCTATAGTCATGCGATCTATGACCGGTACAGTGCGAGAAATAACAACTAGACATGATTATACCCGTAAATCTGAAGATAAAGATTAACTCGAATCTATGAGCGTGCCACTAAGTACTGAAACATTTGTAAAAAATTTTGGCTCCTCGCTAGAAAGTAAATCTGTAACGGGTCGCAAGTGGCGTTTAAGAGAATGTGATGATCGCTTAGGTCTGATGCTTTCGCAAAGACTTAACCTACCGGAAATCGTTGGAAGATTATTGGCGCTACGGGGAGTTAATGGAGACTCTGCTGAGAAATTCCTGAATCCCACTTTACGGGATTGGTTGCCAGATCCATATAGTCTTAGAGATATGGAAAAAGCTGTTGCTCGATTAGTTAGGGCAATTAGTGATTCTGAATCGATAGCAATATTTGGCGATTATGATGTTGATGGGGCGACATCATCAGCGCTATTAGTCCGCTTTTTTAATTTAATTGGTATCACGTCAAAAATTTATATTCCTGATAGAATAAAAGAAGGGTATGGACCAAACGAAAAGGCTTTATCACAACTTAAATCTGAAGGAATAGATATAGTAATTACCGTTGACTGCGGAATAACTGCATTTAAACCGATCGCTATTGGCGCTAAGTCGGGATTGGATATTATAATTGTCGACCACCATGTTGCTGAACCTAACTTACCCGAAGCTTATGCAGTAATTAATCCTAATAGGCTAGATGATAATAGTGATTTAGGGCGTCTTGCCGCTGTTGGAGTGACTTTTTTACTTGCTGTGGCAGTAAATCGTAGTTTGAGGGATAATGGATTTTATGGTGCAGATAAAATTGTCGAGCCGAACCTAATGGAGCTTCTAGATTTAGTGGCGCTAGGCACTGTATGTGATCTTGTTAAACTAGATGGCCTTAATCGTGCCTATGTTAGTCAGGGGCTTAAGATTATGGCGCGAAGAACAAATACTGGTATGACTGCGCTATTTGATGAAGCAAAAATCCATGAAAAACCTAGTGAATATCATGCTGGATACGTTCTTGGGCCAAGAGTTAATGCTGGAGGTAGAGTAGGTGAGTCTACACTGGGAGCCAGACTACTTTCCACTAATGATATTGATGAGGCTAGATATATTGCGAACCAACTTGATCATTTTAACAATGAGAGGAAGAAACTTGAAAGTATTGTATTTAATGACGCTCTGTCTATTGCTGAGTCAGGGGAAAAAGATAACCCCATATTGATTATAGAAGGAGATCGATGGCATTCGGGTGTTATTGGGATTGTTGCTAGTAGAATAAAAGATAAATATGGAAAACCCGTATTTGTTATTTCCTTTGATAACAATATAGGAAAAGGTTCCGGTCGCTCTGTTTCAAATCTTGATTTAGGCAGCATAGTAATTAATGCCCGACACAAAGGCATAATTGTCGAGGGTGGGGGGCATAAAATGGCTGCTGGTCTATCTGTGGATCGTCAAAAGTTGCCCGCTCTAAGAGACTTTTTTTATGAGCAGGTCAATTTAGTAATTAATAAAATTGATATCTCACCGGTTTTAAACATTGATTCAGTCATAACCTTAGGGGGGGCAAATACTTTACTTGCCCATCAAATTCGGAAAATTGCCCCATTTGGCTCAGGTAATCCCGAGCCACGATTTATGTTTCCAAATGTTAAAGTAGTAAAGGCAGATATCGTTGGCGATAACCATGTCCGCTGTATTTTGACGGATGAAAATAAGAATAAACTCAATGCCATTGCATTTCGTGTTATTGGTGAAGATCTAGGAGAGATTCTTTTGCAGGGAAAAAGCCGTTCACTTCATGTTGCTGGAAAAGTACGTATCAATCAATGGCAGGGAAGAGAAGAAGTTCAATTGCTTATTGATGATGTTGGGGTTTCATAAAAATTTAGTTTTGGTATGTAATGTGTTTTTTCTTTTTGTTCCTACTTGTTTACTTTAATGTTTGTGAGTCAATGAGAATAAGGTCTGAAATATGGCGTATGATAACAGTGAAAAACTAAATATGAGCATGTTATGCAAACATTTGGGAGCAGAAATTTCTGATATAGATGTTAGAAATATAGGTCGTGAGGTTTCCTTAGATACTATTAAAACCGCTTTACATGAACATCAGCTTTTATGTTTTCGGGATCAAGAATTAAGTCCCGATGAATTGGTGGATTTTACATGTCATTTTGGGGTATTGCTTCCTCATGTGTTGCAACAATTTTCCTTACCAGAAAATCCTGATATTTATGTCTTATCGAATATAGTTGAAAATGAAAAACCACTTGGAAACAGAAGAGAGGGTTTTGGTTGGCATACAGACCTAACCTATATGGAAATCCCACCTTCATATACAATTCTGTATGGTCTTGAGGTTCCATCAGAAGGTGGTGACACTCTTTATGCTAGTCTCTATCAGGCTTGGGATTCGCTTAAAGAAAAGGATAAAGACCGTTTGCGAGGTGTTAGAACTATTCACAGCTATCCTCATCTTTACTCAAAAAGAGTTAATGTAGAGCCTCTCACAGAAGAGCAAAAGAATCAGACGCCAGATGTTGTTCAGCCGGCCGTAAGGATCCATCCTGATACTGGTCGGGAAGGAATGTATATAAATACAGGTGATTGTATCGGTGTGGAAGGAGTTTCTATTGGGGAAAGTGAAAGCATAATGGAATTCATTAATGGGCTCTATGACTATACAACAAATAATTTCAGTTATCAGCATAAATGGAAAAAGCGTGATCTATTAATTTGGGACAATAGAGGTTTGTTACACACAGCTACTGATTATGATCTTGATTTGCATCGCCGTTTGATATGGAGAACTAGCGTTGTGGGTGAGAGGCCAATAGCCTGGAAAAAAGATATATGAATCTATTTATTAACAGTCACTTATTGTATATATAAAATGTAAAACATTAACTAAAAAAATTTATAAAAACATTATTTTAGTTTATTTTTTTACCCAAATCCCAATATTCTTTTATTTCCAAATTACCATTCTTTGAATATTTTTCTCTGAAGCCATGCAGCAAACCATCCTTGTAAGTACCTTTTGAGCGTAAATTTCCATTATTGTAGAAAAATTTCCAAATTCCACTCTCTTTACCATTTTTATAGAACCCCTGACTCCAGGGTTTTCCATCACTTAAATACCATTCCCATGACCCGTCAGCTATGCCATTCTTAAAGGTTCCCTTTGTCCACAATTGCTTGTGCTGATGATAGTATCTCCAGACACCATCTTTTTTACCACCTACGTAATCTCCTTTTTCGTATGTGTGGAGTTGGCTTTGACCTTCAACGGACCCAGTGTAGGGCGTATCAGAATACTTTCTAAAATATATGCCATTATCTAAGATTAATTCTTTTGGCGAAATTGTTTCACAAAATGCAGTTTCAGAAAATAGAAGATAAAAACAAACCAGTGATAATATTGATTTTTTTATCTTCATCGTTTTGTTATTAGAAATATTTTATAAGTGGACTGACAATTTCTTTTCAGGTTTTATTTTTCATGTCAAGAAATTCAACCAGATTAGGTGGCTTCCATCCCTCTGGCTTTAGTACTTTGCCATCTTCTCTTTTTATTACTTTGCCCGTAGCTTCATCAATTTTTGAAAGATTTGTTTTGAGCACTTCATTCCAGGCTCCTTCTGCATTAGCACCCATTGAATGAATAGCACCAATTGTGACAACTAGAATGTCTATGAGTGCATCTAATTGTTCTACTCGATCATCACTAGCTACAGCTTCGTTAAGTTCTTGAACCTCTTCTGCAATTAGATTTCGATAAAGAGCATATTGTTCTTCATCAGGTTTTCCATCTGTTGTTTGATCACATGCATTCATAAATAATCTCTGATCCGCAAAAGGATTAACCATGATTTATTTCTTTCCTGCTACTACTTTGTTAGAGTTGGAATATATTAGATAAAACGAAAGTCCTTATCTTACATTTGGAGGCGAGTCGACTGCCCAGATATGCTTATGCCAGAACAACATTATTAAGGCGATTATAGTTAGACCAAATAATGCATAGATTATAACCATGATTTCATATCCAACAGTATTTATTAGTGGGCTAGAAATAAGTAATCCTATAGGGAGACCATAAACAGACAATGTTCTTAATCCAAGAATACCCCCACGGAAGTTTACGTTAGAGGTTCTTACCAACATCGCTGACATGGGAACCAGCCCAAGACAACAGGCTGAACCAGCTAAGACTAAAATGGGTATTGCCGTTTCTAGTGTTGAAGATTGTGAAAATAGAATTAACAACATGTACCAGCAGGAACAAAATATGATAATCATGCGACCACTCATGGCTCGGTTACCAAGTCTTGCACATATTAACGAACCAATCACGGCTCCAAAAGAAAAACTCGCGGCAAGATAGCCAAGTCCTGTCTGATTTGTTTCAAAAATATTTTTTGCGACATAAGGAAGTAATCCAGCTGTAATTGGGAAGGCTGAGAAATTGACTAGAAATGCTATACACATAGCGATAAGTAAGTGAGGTGTTCTCGTTGTGTATATAAAAACCTCTTTAAGGTCTTTAAAGGGACTTCTTGAAGAAGTGGTGTCTTCTTCGGGGGTATTATGAGTGTTCTCTATACCAACTTTTGATATGCCAAAAGATAATAAAAGGCTTGTTGCATAAAGGACTGTGATAAGAATATAAGCAGTTCCCATTCCTAGAAGGGCAACGGTCCCAGCCCCTGCCAGAGCTCCTGCGACACGAGCGGAGTCAGTTGTTAAACGGCTGATGCTCATCGCGCTCGTAAGTATTTTTGCTGGAATTGTCTGGCCAACCAGAGCGTATCGCATCACCAAGTCAGATGGCCTAAAAATACCCATAATGAATGCTATTGCGAATACATATATAGGAGACAACATTCCGTTAATAGCTAAAACCATTAAGAATAGGGCTTGTATGGTATAAATCGTCCTAAGTGAGCAAACAGAATTTCTATATCCTTTGCGGTTTGCAATAACGCCAAATAAAGGTGCAACCAGAGTTCCCACAAATTGTAATGAAGCAAAGACAGTTAGTAAAAATACTGATTCTGTTTCCACTAATATGTACCATCCAAGTATAATGGTCTCCATCTCAAAAGCCCATGATGTTCCTAGGTCAGCAGACCATTGAAATCGAAAACTCCGAAAGGTGAAGGGTGCTAAGGGTGAGTTAGATTTAGCAAGAGTGTGTGTACTATCCATATTGGTATGGATAACATATATCACTCTATAAAATGAAAAAAAGTGACATAAGGGCCCAGTATGTAGAAATTTTAGAACAATGAACTGAAGGAATAAAATTATGAAACTTTATCATGCGGCCGCCTCTCCCTATGCGAGAAAAACCCGGGTAACATTGAGGGAGGCAAATATTTCAGAATTAGTTGAAGAGGTAGAAGTTGCCCCTTGGGCTGACCCAGAGGGCTACCGGGATATTACTCCCCTAGGAAAAGTACCCGCGTTGGAAAGAGATGACGGCCACAATCTATTTCAATCATCAATTATTTGTGAGTACTTCGCTTCATTGAACCCAGCGATTAATTTATATCCTAATGAAGGAGAAATTCGTTGGAAGAATTTAAGGCAGATTGGTGCAGGAGACGGCATCATGGATGCTTCTGTTGGCATTCGAGTTGAAAACTTGTTTCATGAAGAACCTACGCAATCACATAAATTTATTCAAAGACAAGAGGTAACGGTTACAAAATCTCTGGATTTATTGGAAAGCAATGCAGATGAGTTAGAGGGCCCTGTCAGTGCTGGACAAATAGCAGTAGCCTGTGCTCTGGCATATCGGGATTTCCGTTTTAGCGAAATCGAATGGCGTTTGAGTAGGCCTAAATTAAGTCAATGGTTTGAATCTTTTTATGAGAGGGCGTCCATGCAAGATACTATACCTGAATAAAAATTTTTAATATTGATCATTATATGACTTTTTTTAGGAGATAAAAATGGGCAAAGCTTTACTGCGTAGACCAAAGAAGAAAAAAGTAAACGGCTCGTGGAGCGACACTAGAGAGGGAATGCGTATTGAGTGGGATGTGCCCATAACTATGGATGATGGGGTGGTCTTACGTTCAAATGTCTACAGGCCTATCAAAGCAGGGAAATATCCAATTCTGATCTCTTATGGAACTTATGCGAAAGATCTTGCTTTTCAAGAAGGATATCCCAATGCTTGGGACCTTTTGTCAACCGACCATCCAGAAGCTATCGCGGGCTCAACAAATATTCATCAGAACTGGGAGGTAGTAGATCCGGAACACTGGGTGCCTGATAACTATATCTGTATTCGGGTGGATTCACGTGGTTCTGGGCGTTCACCTGGTCATCTATATCATTTATCTCCCAGAGAGGCCCAGGACTTTAAAGATTGTATTGAATGGGCGGGCCAACAAACCTGGTCAAATGGAAAAGTAGGATTGGCCGGGATTTCTTATTATGCGATTAACCAGTGGCAGGTGGCTGCTTTACGGCCAAAACATCTGGCCGCAATGTGTGTTTGGGAAGGTGCAAGTGATTTTTATCGGGAAATGGTTTATCATGGGGGCATATATAGTTCTTACTCCCGTAACTGGTATGATAATCGTATTAGCACTGTTCAGCATGGCGCAGGTAAGAGAGGATACAAAAGCCGCGTTACGGGTGAACTAGTAGCGGGACCCAGTACTCTTACAGATAAAGAGCTTCAGAAAAACCGCAGTAATATTGCCTTAGACTATGAAGCCCATCCTTTTAACGACGAGTTCTATAAAGAAAGATTAGCTGATTTTTCAAAAATTGAAGCTCCTTTGCTTTCGTGTGCTAACTGGGCTGGTCAGCCGTTACATCCTCGTGGGAACTATGTCGGTTATTTAGAATCTGGTTCAAAACAGAAATGGCTCGAATGTCATGGCCTGGAGCATTGGACCCATTTTTACACCCCTTACGGCCGGAATCTACAAAAGCTGTTCTTCGATTATTTTATGAAGCGAAAGAAGAATGGTTGGAACAAGAAACCAAAGGGCATGCTAAACATACGCCGGCCAGGTGAAAAATTTACTCCTCGTGGTGAAAGCGAATGGCCTCTTAAACGTACTAGGTGGAAAAAGTTTTATCTCAATA
>JAKUPN010000040.1 GCA_022449545.1 Alphaproteobacteria bacterium
TAACTTCGCAAATATTTTGTTGTTCAATTGTTGCATCCTTTTCTTCAATAACAGAGATAATATTATCATCAGCATCACGCACAATTCGTCCATAACCAAAAGGTTCATCAAAATAAGCTGTCAAAAGTGAGAAACCTGAATCAGTAGAAGCTTTAACTAATTTTGTTAATGACGCTTCACTAATTAACGGAACATCGCCATTGAGTATCAAAATATCGTCAGACTTTGGTATATTGGGTAGGGCTTGTTGTACCGCATGTCCTGTTCCTAATTGCTCTTCTTGTTTAATCCAACATACTTTAGAATTTTTCAGTGTATTTTGAACCTGCTCCCCACCATAACCATAAACCACATATATCTCTCTATGCTTAATTTTCTTCGCTGTCTCATAAACATGCGTCAGCAATGGCTTCCCCGCTAAAAGATTTAACACCTTTGGTTTATGAGAGTGCATTCTTTTCCCTTGACCAGCGGCTAAAATAATAATGCTAAGACTCAATTTAAAATCTACCTCACTAGTTATTATGTTTAATATTCATACAAACATTACGCCCATGCTAATGGTAGGGATATTATGATTGATTTTATGTGAAAGAAATACAGGGAAATGCTGAGTTCTTTTGTATTAACGACCCGAACGTTTTCTCATGCGTTGTAAAGTCTGTAATTGCGCCGCGGCCTCCGCGAGCGCTATCTGCGCTTTGGCATAATCAATTTTAGAATCTTTCTCATGTATAGCTTTTTCAGCTTCCTCTTTTGCTTTGATTACAGCTGCTTCATCTAAATCTTCCGCACGTTCAGCCGTATCTGATAGAACGGTAATAATTTGTGGTTGAACTTCTAATAACCCCCCAGAAACATAAAAAGCTGATTCGTTGCCATCAACATCCATTACTCTTACCTCTCCTGGACTCATTTTAGTAACCAAAGGCGTATGGCCTGGGGCAATCCCAACTTCGCCCATAATGGCAGGTGCAAAAACCATTTGAGCTTCTCCTGAAAATATTTCTTTTTCAGCACTTACAATATCAACTTGAATTGTATTCATAAAATATCTTTATTAACTATAGTTCTTTTGCTTTTTCAAGCACCTGATCGATTGTGCCAACATTATAAAAAGCTTGCTCTGGAATATCATCGTGCTGACCTTCTATAATCTCCTTAAAACCACGTAAAGTTTCTTTCAATGGTACAAACTCACCATCCAGACCAGTGAAAACTTTTGCAACAAAATATGGCTGAGTTAAGAAACGTTGAATTTTTCGAGCACGTGATACAACCAATTTATCCTCTTCAGATAATTCATCCATACCTAAAATCGCAATAATATCTCTTAATTCTTTATATCGTTGTAATGTATTTTGCACGCCGCGAGCGACATCATAATGTTCTTGTCCGACAACCAAAGGATCTAGTTGACGGCTCGTTGAGTCCAAAGGATCGATAGCCGGATATAAACCGAGCTCTGCTATCTGACGTGATAAAACAACAGTCGAATCTAGGTGTGAAAAAGTTGTGGCTGGTGATGGATCTGTTAAATCATCAGCTGGAACATAAACAGCTTGAATTGAAGTAATTGAACCTGTTTTGGTTGATGTTATTCTTTCTTGAAGTCTGCCCATTTCTTCTGCGAGTGTTGGTTGATAACCAACAGCTGATGGCATACGTCCCAACAATGCTGAACACTCAACACCAGCGAGAGTAAAGCGATAAATGTTATCGATAAACAATAATACATCGCGTCCTTCATCACGAAATTTTTCAGCAAGAGTCAGTCCTGTTAATGCAACACGTAAACGGTTGCCAGGTGGTTCGTTCATTTGTCCATAAACCATAGAAACTTTTGATTTTTCGAAATCATCTACATTAACAACGCCAGATTCTTGCATTTCATAGTAGAAGTCATTCCCCTCTCGAGTACGTTCACCAACACCAGCAAAAACTGACAAGCCCGAATGCTGTGTTGCAATATTATTAATCAGTTCCATCATGTTGACAGTTTTACCAACACCGG
>JAKUPN010000041.1 GCA_022449545.1 Alphaproteobacteria bacterium
GTTTTATCAATTACATTAGACTCTATCATTTCGTGGTAAAGATCATTTCCTTCGCGAGTTCGCTCACCCACACCTGCGAATACGGAGTATCCTCCATGTTCCGCACCAATATTACGGATCAACTCCATGATCAAAACCGTCTTGCCTCCCCCAGCACCGCCATACAATCCTGTTTTTCCTCCCTTGAGGTAAGGTTCGAGCAAATCAATAACTTTGATACCGGTCTCAAGCATTTCCATCTTTGTATCCTGCTCTTTGAATTCGGGAGCATCTCGGTGAATACTCCACTTGGCTTTTGATTCGACAGGGGGTTTTTGATCGACTGGATCACCAACGACATTAAGAATCCGTCCGAGTACTTCTTCTCCTACTGGAACACTAATAGGAGCACCGGTATCTATTGCTTCCATTCCACGAACCAAGCCATCGGTTGAATGCATGGCTACGGTACGAACTGCATTGTCGCCAAGATGCAGCGCTACCTCACAAACCAAGGTTTCTTTTTCTCCCTTATCGCCATCACGTTCAACGTGGATTGCGTTATAAAGAGCTGGCAAAACACCGTCTTCAAAACTGACATCGACCACGGGTCCCATGACCTGAATGATCCTTCCTTTGTTCATTTAATCCTCCGCAAATTACAGTATCTTTACCGCCGTTAGCCTTTCAGGGCTTCAGCGCCATTTACTATTTCTATTAATTCTTTAGTTATATATGCCTGTCGCGCTTTATTGTAAGTTAATGTTAAGCCATCGATCATTTCTCCCGCATTACGGCTAGCAGCATCCATCGCTGTCATCCTGGCACCATGTTCACTAGCACTAGACTCTAGAAATGCGCGATAAACCTCAACTGTCATATAGCGTTTCAACATTTTATCAAGGATCGATTCTTCATCTGGTTCGTAGATATAATCAACAGAATAAGAATCTTTGTTTTGCTCCAATTTCTCCGGCACAACAGGTAATAGTTGTTCGACAATAACTTCCTGCTGCATAACAGATTTAAATTCGTTATAAATCATGGAAACCTTATCGATCTTATTCTCTGAAAACATTGTGGCTAAATTTTCGCCAATGGCCTGTGCCTTTAGATGATCGAAGTCTTTAGTCCATCCAACAAGTTCCTCAATAATGGTTACAGGGCGATTACAGAAAATATCGTTCCCCTTCTTACCCGCAACGATCAAGGAATTTTCATTCTCTTCATTATCTTTAAGGTATTGTGCTGTCTTACGTATAATTGTTCCGTTGAACCCTCCACAAAGCCCTTTATCTGAAGTGATAATGAGGAGTAGATGCCGATTTCCTTCTCGCACATCTAACAGAGGGTGCACATCACTGTTACAACGTGCAGCCAAATGATTAAGAACTTCCATCATTTTGATTGCATAAGGACGAGCTTCTAAAATAGCTTGCTGGGCCTTTCGAAGTTTCGACGCAGCAACCAGTTTCATGGCCTTAGTAATCTGCTGCGTATTTTTTACGCTCTGAATGCGTCTTTTTATTTCTTTTAAATTAGCCATACTCTAACTTTGAAACAATCCTTTAAATTCTTCGATAGCTGCCTGCAGTTCGGCCTCTGAATCATCATCTAACTTCTTAGCAGCATCAATTTTTTCAATTAGGCTCTGGTGTTTATCGTCAATAAAGTTTAAGAGGCCACTCTCAAACTTTTGGATATCGGCTACAGGGATATCATCGACAAGACCCTTTACACCAGTAAAGATAGAGATGATTTGTTGAACAACACTCAAAGGTTTGTACTGAGGCTGCTTAAGTAATTCAACAAGACGTTCACCTCGGTGCAATTGTCCCTGAGTGGCAGCATCAAGATCACTACCAAACTGCGCAAAAGCTGCCATTTCTCGATACTGAGCAAGATCTAATCGCAGTTTCCCTGCGACCTGCTTCATACCTTTGATTTGTGCAGAACCACCAACACGAGATACTGAAAGACCAACATTAATAGCAGGGCGCACTCCAGAA
>JAKUPN010000042.1 GCA_022449545.1 Alphaproteobacteria bacterium
TCGTAAGACCAAACTTTCTCTCCCGTTGCTCCATCTAGAGCGATAATCTCATTAAAGGGAGTACAAAAAACTAAAAAACCCCCTGCTTCCTCCGGCAATATTATCGGAGTAACTTGAAAGCCTACTAATCTTTTTAAAAAAGAGAATTGTTCTGGAACTCGATCCAAATGACCTGTTTTATATGTCCATGCCACTTCTAAATTCTTAATGTTCTCTCGATTAATTTGATCCAAATGAGAATACCTAGAACCGCCTTCATCACCAGCGTACTGAGGCCAATCACTTTCCGAAGCAGAAGCAGGATGGAAAAAAAGACCGCTAATCAAAAAGCTATAAAAGAGAAGGTAGAATGAGTTTCTTTTGAAATTAATCATTGCTTTAAAATATCACGTTTAAACAATAAGAGTTAGCCTTTAGATTAGTCACTTTTGCTGATCCTCCATATCCGACCTGCGACATCATCGCTTAATAAGATTGATCCATCATTCATCTCAGCTAAACCAACTGGACGACCGTAAATTTCTGCTTTGCTCTGATCAGCTATAAAGCCAGTCATAAAAGCCTCAATAACACCTGTAGGATAACCATTTTCAAAGGGGATAAAAAGCAAATCATATCCGGTTAATTCTGATCTTGATACGCCTCCCCGCCTGGCCACAAAGGCTCCGTTTTTATATCTATCATCAATGTTGATTCCACTATGAAATATCAGGCCTAACGGTACAGAGTGAGCATCAATGGCAAGATTCGGTACTCTAGAGTTAGCAAGAGCTTTTTCGGTTTTTTCAGGGTTTAATCGCTTTTGAGTTGGGTCTGGGTATGTGCCAAAATATGTGTAAGGCCAACCGTAAAAAGCTCCGTCAATAACCTCTGTTAAATAGTCAGGAGGAACAGTCTCACCCAAGCCATCTCGTTCATTAACAGTTGTCCATAATCTTTTAGTTGTTGGCTCGTATGCCAAACCTACGGGATTTCGAAGCCCAGTAGCAAACAATCTTTGTTCATCACCGTTCAGCCCTATTTCCCAAATAGCTGCTCGTGATGAATCATCAGTCCCTTCTTCATTTACATTGGTGCCTGAGCCAACAGCAACTAGAATTTTCTTCTTATCGTCTGACAAGATTATATTTCTGGTCCAATGATTATTTGGTGGCCCAGAAGGCAGGGATATTATTTTTCTACCCTGGTCTTTAACCTTGTAACCCTTAAATCCGTATTTAATAATTGAATCTGTGTTTGCTACAAATAACTCTTCGTTAAAATAAATCATTCCAAAGGGTTGATTTAACCCCTCTAAAATAATTTCGATCTTTGGTGTCTTATTTTGAAGATCAATGTGAAGAACATTATTGGGTGAAGGCCCAAAGATATTCATTGTCTCTAATAGTTCCACTGTCTCCTTTGGCATACCTGGAAGTGACTCAGTTCTCGATTGGGTAACCAGTAAGTTTCCGTTAGGCAATACCAATATCCAACGAGGCGAATTTAGACCATCCACTAAAATCTCAGCTTTAAAACCTTTAGGTAGATTGAGATTAAGATCAGTGTTATTAATCAATGTCGGCAAACGGATGACGCTTGGTCCAACTTCATCAAGAACAGGTGGTTCTAGGTCCTTAGCTAGTAACACACTGTTGCTGAGCAGAAAAAATAAAAATATTAGTAGTTTGAATTGTTTCATAAAAAAACTGGGTAGGTTTCCCTACCCAGTATTATAGCTAAGTTGCCCTTATAAGGGACTCAGAGTTTACATATATTGCTCTCTGTACCAATCGTTAATGTCATCACCAGTGGTCAATAAAACATCATCGTGACTCGCAATGTACTCAAAGGCTCGCTTGAGATGTTTAAACTTATTTGGCTGCCCTACATGGAATGTATGCAAACAAATTGGCATGCATCGTGCATTGGTCGCGCCCTCTTCATA
>JAKUPN010000043.1 GCA_022449545.1 Alphaproteobacteria bacterium
TCCCTGCATACGGTTAAATCGAGCATACGCATCCGCCGGGGCATAGGCATACCAGTGACCCATATGAAGGTCTCCAGATGGATACGGGAACATCGTCAACGCATAATAATTTTTCTTGCCTTCGACACAGTCTTTTGCATTGTAAATGCCATCAGACTCCCATTTTAATTGCCATTTTCGCTCGATATCCGAAGGGATATAACGACCTAAGTCATTACCCGAATCTCCACTATCGGAACCACCAGGAATCTTATCCGTCGTAGTCAATACTTATATCCGAACTTATGAGTGATCAATGTAATAGAACTAGACAGTTTCATTTAATTGGACCACTAAAGGTAAAACGTAAAACTTGCCAGATCTCAGATTTTATCAATCAAACAGGGATGTGCGTTTTTGTGTCGCATTTTTCCAAAAATCTGATGCCCACCAAAACACGTTACTTTCAAAACGCGAAAATATCGCGAAGGTACAAAGCAAAACAGGCACAATAATATGGCTGATAAACAACTTTAAATCGACGAAAGTATTTTATGTGCCTTAACAGGCCAATCAACTGTCGTGCCAGCAGCCCCTGATTTATACGCACGTTTCAAGGCTTGCACAGAATTACCTATACCCCAAGTTCTAACAGACAGCCCGGATTCGTTAGCAATATCTATTTGGTGTTTGGTTACGTTCATTGCATTTGGATAAATACCTGAAAGCCCTAGATCCACTGCAAGTCTTAGTGAACTCTTGTTAATTTTCTGAAGTAACCAACAGTGTGCAATTTCAGGCATTAGTGCAATGGAACGTTTAAGCTGTTCGACATGAAACGATGAGATAGTGACCCCGGGCGATAGGTAATTACCTGTGTGTTGACCAATAAAGCCCCAATTTCTCAAAGATTCCATGACTTTGACAGGCAACTCAGGCTGGGTAGATTTTAATTCAAGATGAGCATGGATTTTTTTTTGATAACGCTCTAAAAATTCATCTAAGGTGGGCACGAAAGCGTCAGGATATGCAAGTGGACCTGTGGACCCAGCACCATCATCTGGTCCCTCGAACCAAAGACCAGCATTCAGTGATTTAATTTTGGCTATGCTCGTCTCGGCAACAAGGCCTTGAATACCAGTGGTTCGATCCAAGAATTCATCATGAATTAAAATACAACGTCCATCACTGGACAATTGGATATCTGTCTCAATATTGTCAAACCCCATTTCCAGTGCAAGGTCAAATGCTTCAAAGGTATTCTCAGGAGCATCGTATGCTCCTCCTCTATGAGCAATTAGGGTGAATTGTTTTTCGCTCTTTTTTATTGGCACAAAATTAACCCTACTTCATAATTCAATATCCACCATTAATTGTTCTAAGTGTAAATTACAGGTTGTACAAATCTTGATTCAATTTTTCAAAGTAAAAAAATATTAATTATTCTTCAATTAGAAAGTTCATACTTATAAAGTTGCTACCCAATACATGTAAACTCTAATCATGTTTGAATCACTTTCCGACAAGCTTAATGGAGTCTTTGGCAAACTAACAAATAGCGGCAAACTATCGGAAAAAAATATAGATGATGCCCTACGTGAAGTACGACTATCTTTGCTCGAAGCCGACGTAGATTTCAAAGTCACACGCCAATTTGTAAAAAACGTTAAACAAAGAGCAAGTGGCGATAAAGTCTATAACTCTTTAACTCCCGGACAAACAGTAATTAGAATTGTCCGAGAAGAGTTGATAAACATCCTCGGTGGAGAAACCGTTGAATTAGAAAGAGCTAACCAGCCACCAAGTGTAATTATGCTGGCGGGCTTACAAGGATCCGGCAAGACTACATCCGCCGCCAAATTAGCTCTCCATCTGCGTAAACAAAAACACTCGGTAATGATGGCCGCATGTGACCTGCAGCGACCAGCGGCTATCGA
>JAKUPN010000044.1 GCA_022449545.1 Alphaproteobacteria bacterium
ATGTGCTCCTTTTCCTAACACTACTACTTGATCCCTTAAACCTCGATGATTCATCCACCTTCCCAAGTAAACATCACTCTTACCATTGTTATATATATAGGCCGTATCAAATGTATTTCCTCCTAAGGAGAAGTAATGATCAAACATAGCAAAAGCGTGATCACTTCCTGATTGGTTATCACAGCCAAAGACCACCCTGGATACCTCTTTATCAAGACCTTTCATCTTCGCAGAAGGAATAGTCCCTCTCTGTTTTAATGCTGACTTACCTAAAAGTGAGAAATCTCTGTTCTCAGCATTATCAGCAGAGTAATAAACACCTACCTTCTTTCTCCAAGCATCCAACCAAATCATATTTCCATGACTATCTGCATGAGATATCTTCTTTGACTGTGTTTCTTTTTTATTAAGAAGATCTATAAAGTGATCTATTTCATAAGTAAAAACCCCTTTGGTCTCTTTAAATTCTATGACCCGATCCTCTTTCCCTTCCTTTTTAAAAATAATATTAGATTGTCTGTTGTTTTGTTCGCCGCATTGCCAGGGCTCTGAAATAAATAAGGACTTTTCTTCATCAAAAATAAGAACAGAACTTTCCATTGTCTTATTAATGGCTGAACTTATTAGAGCCTTAGAACCATTAACAAACTCCAATTCAGCTTCTGCATTTAAGTCTATGTTTCTTGATGACAATTCTCCCTTTGCTTCAATATTGATTGGATTTGCAAAAGGCTTGCCAATCTGGGCACCCACCACCATTCTAGCCATAGACATTGGATAACAACCTATATCCATTATTGATCCACCGCCAAGTTCAGGGTTTACTAATCGATGTTCCTTAGGAACTTCAGCTGAAAAACCAAAAGAAGCTTCAATAGTTAAAGGCTTATCATAAAATTCTGTTTCCACTAGTTCACGAATCTTGTCCGTCTGCGGGTGAGTTCGGTACATAAATGCCTCCATCAACAAAACTCCATGGTTTCTGGCTGCATCTATAAGAACCATTGCCTCCGTTGAATTAATGGTCATTGGCTTTTCACAAAGTACTGATTTCTTTGCTTCAATTGAAGCCAAAGCTAGATCAAAATGTGAATCATGGGGTGTAGCTACATAAATGGCATCTAGCTCATCGATATTAAGTAGGTTTTCATAGCCTTCTATTGCTAGACAATTATATTTTTCTGCGAATCTTTCCGCTTTTTCAATTGATCTACTGGCTACAGCTTTTAAGTTTGAACCTTCACTATCTCGGATGGAAACAGCCAATGCTCTGGCTATCATCCCTGTTCCAAAAATGCCCCAGTTAATCATTTTTTCCTATGAAAAACCTATCCAACGTCCTGAGCCTGCAACTATTGCCCATATAGATATAGATATAAAACCTATAAGTTTTAGTTTGGTATTCCCTTCGACTGCTGATAAGCCCATTGGGTTTCGAATAAAAAATAAGAATACTAAGCCAATTAACAGTGCGCTCATCTTTATCCAGAAAGCTCTGCTGTAATAACATTTTATTGCTTCACTAAGAAAAAGAGGTATTCCTGTAGACACTAATATAATTAGACCTAATTTAAGAATTAAAGTCGTTTGGCCTATTACATAATTAATTGGTTTAGTAGAGAGTAATAAGCCTAGAAGCCTTAAATCACCAACTAAAATTGACCCTCCCAGTATTGCTAAGCCAATTAGATGAAATGCTTCTATTACAGGAAACATCCAAATTGAATTCCTGATAGCCTCTCCAATAAAAGATTGTTCTAGCTGATCAAAAAAATTGAATAGTCTTTCAGATTCCATCAAGACCCCCCATCTGATTCAGATCAACAATACAACCGGCTGCCCAATTTACCCACTCAGGCTGAGGCT
>JAKUPN010000045.1 GCA_022449545.1 Alphaproteobacteria bacterium
TCTATTGGAGACAGTGTAAAATTTAAATTCGTAGTTACATCTGATAATAGTTATGCATCTGATTTTACTGTTTTAGGCCGTTCAGAAATAGTTGACAATTATGATGAGTTTTGGGAAGATGATGAATACAGAAAGAAACAAATTGGGGAACGATTAAGCGATGTTAGCCTGTTAGATATTAATGGTGACAGCATCTCACTAAGTAGTCTGAATGGAAAATTTCGGTTTATATCATTTATTTTTACCCAATGCCCAATACCCAATATGTGTCCGGCTGTTGTAATAAAGAATGGAGTCTTAGCAAATAATTTTAGAGATTATAATAATCTAGAATTGGTCATGGTTAGCTTTGACTATATTTATGACACGCCTATTATATTAAAAGATTTTTATGGTTCATCGATAGACAGCTATAAAAATTGGAGCGTATGGTCAAGCGCTGGAAATATTGCTGATCTTTATACGCTATCTAGTGAAATAGGTTGTGAATTCTGGGGGATAGAGGAGAATAATATCGGTCACAATCTGCGTTCAGCATTGATAGGGCCTAATATGGAGCTATTAAAAGTCTGGGAGGGTGATAAGTGGCTTGCTAAGGATGTAAGGAAAGATATTGAAAACTATATAAAGATAGTAAAATAAGGCTTACCAGTCTTCATCGTCCCAGTCGTCTTCATCTTCATCCTCGCCTTCGGAAAAATCATATCCATTTTCATCAAAGTAAGCTTTTATTTCTTCAGAAATATCTACTTTACCTTTTATGTTCCACATATAATCTCTTAAGCCTTCAAGCATAGCCTCCTGGTCACCTTTTAATTTTACAAGATCTTTTCCCCAGATTGCTACTGCATCATCTGTTTCCAAAACATCAGGCGTTGGAAGATAAGGGGCAGGCATTTTCGTTCCTGGCATTATATTCTGTGGCTCGCGCATCCAGTCAACGACCCACTCAGGATTAAGTCTTTCTTTTGTAAGTGCTAGGTTAGCAGCCCAGGTCGATGCAGTCTGGATCGGGAATGTTTTTCCATAAAAGTGACAATTATTGCAGGCACCTAGCTCATGGATTTTTTCTCCTGCATTAAATTTGCGGCTTCCTGTAACAAACTGGTGAGGAGCTCTATACCCTGTGTTCTCATTATCTATGCTTTGGAAATACTTTATGATAGTATCCCACTCTTTATCGCTGATTTGATGAAAACTAGGCATTCTTACTTGAAGGTTAGGCCTTATCGTCATCGGGTTATTAAAAAACTTTATCAGCCAGTTTGGATTTGTTTTTCTGCCTTGGGTGTTGAGATTTGGTGGGCCATACTCTGGAGGGCCGATATGTTCTACGAGCTGACCACCCCTGTTTTCAATCAGGTGACATCCCTGGCAGTTATATTTTTTAACAAGCCTGTGTCCTTCTTTATTATATGCAGGTACTTTATTATGTGCTAATAGAGGCTCGCCAATTTTATCGGTGTTAAACGCCAATACCGCAGTAGTCACCGCTTCTATTTCTTCTTCAGTAAAATGGAAATTAGGCATTTTCAACAGATCTAGCGGGGCGCTTTCTTTTCCTCTATCATAAATCCTTGGTGTTCTGAGCTTGTTTTCTATCCACGCATAGTTTGTGTGCTCAATATCATGGAGCAATCCAAAGTCAAACTTGTCGACGGGTTTCGAGCCTTCATAGGTTATTTCAACACCAATAGGCTTAGCATCCATAAAACCATCTATGTTATGACAACCAAAACATCCATAGTGGCGTATGCTTTTCTCTCCAACGAATGACATTTTCTCTCTTTCTGTCATCTTTGATGCTTTTTCAATAGCATATTTTTCAGGATTCATTTTCA
>JAKUPN010000046.1 GCA_022449545.1 Alphaproteobacteria bacterium
ATAGAGACTCCCATTATTGGCCTAACCCCACTCCATCTCGCAGCTCAATTCGGCCACAAAGATATTCTTGAAACACTACTTGAAAAGGACGCGAATAAAGACGCTCAAACACCATTAGGACATACCCCACTCCATATCGCAGCTCAATTCGGCAAACTAAACATTGTTGAAGCACTGCTACAAGCCGGGGCCGATGTGACTGCTACCATCACTAACGGTTTTTATAAAGGTTACACCCCACTGCATTGGGCGGTAGTACCTGGGCATACAAAGGTTGCAGAATTGCTTATAGAAAAAAGGGCCGATGTTAATGCTACCTTCACTAACGGTTATTGGAAAGGCAAAACCCTACTGGATTTGGCAGGAAACGATGAAATGGGCACATTACTCCGAAACGCCGGAGCAACAAAATAGTTTTCTTTTCTATACAGCCTGTCTCATAAACCATCGTTTATGACACACTTTCTGTACGCTGCTCAGGACTGTTTTAGGCGCCCATATCCCTCTCTGCCCTTAGTGTGCCCATTATGTTGCAATTAACTTATTTTATTTACGATAAATTATTGTATGTGTAATATGGGGTATTACTTTTTTGGATATTTAAAGGATTGAGATAGACATGAGAAATAAAGTACTTGCCTTAGTTGGCACAAAACGTTCTCGCCTACCAGGCGATTCAGAACCTCCCTTTAAAAAACCCAATCTCGGACAGACATCCAAGAAACGAGCAGCGTCAAGCCCTTCACCAAAAAGCGTTAAGATTAGTAAGATTAAACAAGAGCCTGGGTTACCCAAAGAACACACCAATCAAGGCGAACAATGTTTTCTTATGGCTTTAGAATATTATTTTTTAAAACGTATTGAGACTCATGTTGACCTTTCAACATCTAATGTTCAAGTATCTTATAAGAAGTGTACGGAACCTGTTAAAACATTTCTTGAACATGTTGATGACTCTAATAAAAGTCCAACATTACAGTTAAATAAACTACAAGAGCTCTTTAATCATATTGCCAGCACACCCTATGCGGAGGTTACTGTCGTAACCGATTTAGAGTTTGATGCCGAACCTGGCGCTTCTTTAAATGATCAACTGGCATGTGTACAGAATGGCATATTAGAGGAATTGAGGTTTGAAGAGAGTCAAGGAAACCATATCAAGTGGAATGAGCTTGACTACCCTTATTTATTAGATATCCATGTAGACCTTTTAAATATCCTCTATAAGAAGAGGAGTAAGCTACCATCACAATCAACAATGAAACGTTATGAAGAGAGGAACCATGCCGTGCTTGTTGCTGGTTGTGAAGGGGACATGATCATCATTAACGATCCTAATGAGGGCCGCTCGACCAAAAAAGAAGTTAAAGTCTCTCAATTACGAGCATTAGCAAAACAGAATCTCATCTCTATCTGGACACAACGTTCGGAGGACACCTCAACAAAACCCTCGCGCCAACCATCCATAAAATTAGAGCACGGTGAGCACACCCCCCCTTCAGACGCGTCAGGACCAGACATAATAGAAAAGAAACAACTGGCGCTACAAAAACCCACTATATCTCTACACGAAGCCATCAAAACTGGAAACCTAGTGGCCGTTCAATATTATATAGATAGTGGGACTGATTTAAATACACCCTTAATAGAGACTCCCATTATTGGCCTAACCCCACTCCATCTCGCAGCTCAATTCGGCCACAAAGATATTCTTGAAACACT
>JAKUPN010000047.1 GCA_022449545.1 Alphaproteobacteria bacterium
GGTTTCCCATATGGATGAGACTGATATATAGCGCTCATAAATGCGTCCTTTGCAATAGCGCCTGGAGATTGCTCTTTAGCTTTTATTGCAATCAGCATCTGAGAGCGTTTTCTTTCGAGAGCATCATTAGGAAAATCTGGTGTTGAAATAACTTTTTTAAAATTTTCAATCGCCTCAGTCAACAGTTCAGCCTCAGTAAGAGAACGTAATTGTAAAGAAGCCGAATCGTAGCCAACATCTGCAACATAAATTGCACCGAGTGATTCAAACCCGTTGCTTATCGTATCTGCATCTTCACCATTAGCTCCCTCTGCTAATAAACTATTTGTTAGCATTGCGATACCTAATGAATCAGCATCACGAGTACTGCCTGCATCAAAAACAATTTGTATATCAACCATAGGTAATTCTGGAGCATGTACATAATAGACATCAGCGCCTTTATCTGTGGTCCAATATTCTATATCTGGTGACGCTAGAGCAGAAACCGCAAAACATAGAGTAGAAAATAAAATTATCTTAGTGTGCACATTAATTTCCTTCTGTTCTAGCTGCATTTGCAGAATTATTCTTAATTGGGATTGGGTGTAAATCGGCGACTGTTAATCTATCATCGATTAAGTACTTTTTCGCAACTGCCATTACCTGTTCAGCGGTTATGGCCTTAATTCTATCGACATATTCATCAGCCAACCCCCATGATAATCCGATAGTTTCTAACACACCAATTATCATTGCTTGGTAAAAAATAGAATCTTTTTCATAAATGTCTGAAGATATTACTTGCGCTTTGACACGTTGTAATTCTTCATCGCTAACTAAATGTGTTTGTATATTTAATATCTCATTTCTAAACGCTACTTCAAGTTCTTGTATTGATTTACCTTGCGCTGGTGTTCCTGACAGCATGAACAAATTATCTAAGCGTGAGGCTATTTGATAACTTACACTTGCCGCAGCAGCAACTTCATCTCTTCTAATTAGCCGACTAGCAATTCTCGCACTATTACCACCATCCAATATTCCTGCTAACACCTCTAAAGCATATGGTTCCCAGTCATGTTCAATTTGAGCTTTATCATTTATCTTTATCACTGGTGTCTTATAAGCCATCATAATACTTGGAAGTTCTGCTGGTCGTTTTACAGTTATGCGCTTTGTTCCTTGTTGAACAACTTCTGTTTGCTGTTTTGTTGCTATTGGTTCTCCTGAGGGTAAAGAACCGAAGTGCTCGTAAGCCAATCCATAAACATCATTTGGGTCAACATCGCCGGCAACTACAAGAGTGGCATTGTTTGGTGCATACCATTTTTTATACCACTCTCTTAGATCATCAATCGTTATATTTTCAATATCACGCATCCAGCCAATCACTGGAAATCGATATGTGCTTGTTTGAAAAGCTGCGGCTTTAATAGCTTCATATAAAAAAGACTGAGGATTATCTTCGGTACGCCATCGTCGTTCTTCCTTAACCACCTCAATTTCCTTTTTTAATTCTTCGTCAGATAACTTCAAATAACGCATTCGATCAGCCTCTAGTTTGAAACTAATTGGTAATCGTGATTTTTCAAGAGTTTGAAAATAACTTGTGTAATCAGGTCCCGTAAAGGCATTCTCGCGTCCGCCATTTTCTGAAATAATTCGTGAAAATTCACCAGGCGCGTAATTCTCTGTCCCCTTAAA
>JAKUPN010000005.1 GCA_022449545.1 Alphaproteobacteria bacterium
CCATTTTTTCGTTTTTGTTTAAATCTAGATTACCAAATACTTCTACATCAGAGGGTAATCAACCTGGGCCAATGCCAAAGATAAATCTTCCATCCAACAAATGATCGATCATGGCCACATGCGCTGCTATATGTACCGGATGATAACTTGGGAGGTTAACGACACCACTACCAAGTTTTATGTTGCTGGTTTTATCAATTAATGTCGCTAAAAAAACGAGACAATTTGTTATTGGTTCCGCTAAATCCGTCATGTGCTCGCCTACAAAAGCATCACAATAACCTAGCTCATCAGCTAATATTATAGCTTCTTGATCTTCGCGCAATACTTCACGGTAATCACGTGTGATCGGATGTACTGGTTGGGTAAAGAATCCTAACTTCATTATCTCCACATCCATAATATCTGGTTAATTAAATAGTTAAAAAAAAGAACTAATAAAAGACAGAGGAAACTAACGACTCAATCAGATAAGCTTATAATGTTAGCTTAAATTTAGTCCTCACAAAAGATCACAAACTGAAAACAAAACTTTACAGAAACTATTAACAAATTCAAAAGTAATAATGGACAAAAACTGTGAAAATCAAGTTTCTAGCTTTTCCTTTATCATTGGTCGCCATATTTGTAGCTTTACCAGCACTTTGTCAAACTAATGTAACATTTTCTGAGTGGCTATTAGAGCTTCGCAATGAAGCATTAGAATCTGGCATTAGCCAGCAAACTCTTGAATCTAGTCTTACCAATATATCACCTATAGCTCGTATAATTGAACTAGATAGGAAGCAACCAGAGTTTACTCTTACTTTTCAAGAGTATTTAGATCGTATTGTGAGTCGCAGTCGTGTTAATCAGGGTAAAATTAATTTTAGTAATAACATTGATTTGCTCACTACTGTGTCAAAGAAGTTTAATGTACAGCCACGATTTTTAGTTGCTCTTTGGGGTATCGAAACAAACTATGGTCAAAATACAGGTGGATTTCCAGTAGTGGTTTCTTTAGCGACTCTAGCTTATGACGGAAGGCGCAGTAAATATTTCAGGAAAGAATTATTTAACGCATTAAGAATATTAGAAGAAGGGCATATTGAACCTTCAAAAATGATGGGCAGTTGGGCTGGAGCAATGGGGCAAAATCAATTTATGCCGTCAAGCTTTATAAATTACGCATATGATTATAATAAAGACGGTAAAAAAGATATTTGGAATAGTAAGGCTGACATATTTGCATCAGCCGCAAATTATCTATCTAGATCCGGTTGGAAATCAGACATAACATGGGGAAGGGAAGTAAAAGCTCCAAAAGGATTCAATAAAGACATGTCTGGACTAAAGGTTATTAAGACGATAAACCAATGGCAGGCCTTGGGTATTCGTAAAATAGACGGCTCAAACCTTCCGGCTCGCAATATAAAAGCCTCTATTGTTTATCCAAGTAAGAATGGGAATCGATGCTTCATGGTTTATGACAACTATCGGGCTTTACTTCGTTGGAACAGATCAAATTATTTTGCCACAGCCGTTGGCATACTCTCTGACATGATAGTTAATTAGCAATTATAATTTTTCAAAGATGAAATATCCTTTAGGCAAAAATAAATGAAATTAGGATTTAAAAATTTTTACATTTTGATCCTCCTTAACACGTTAATTATACTTTCTGGCTGTACTGAGACTGAATTGATAGTTCATACAGCAAAAAAAGTTCAAAGTGATATTATAACTGCATCACCAAAAGGTAAGGGAGTGTATAAGGTTGGCAAGCCATATCAAATATTCGGAAAATGGTATTACCCAGCAGAAGAATTAGATTATTCTGAAACTGGAATAGCATCTTGGTATGGCCCAAAGTTCCACGGAAAATTAACTGCAAATGGTGAACTGTTTGATCAAAATCTTATAACTGCTGCACATAGAACTTTACCAATGCCTAGTGCCGTAAGAATTACGAATCTAGAAAATGGTCGTGCTCTGAATATTAGAGTTAATGACAGAGGGCCGTTCGCCAGAGGAAGAATTATAGATGTATCAAGACGAGGAGCTCAACTTTTGGGTTTTGAAAGAAAAGGAACTACAAAAGTAAAAGTTGAGTTTCTTAGCAAGGAAAGTAGAAATTTAAAAATTGAAGCTCTTAACAATAAAATAATGAAGGGCAACCAACCAAAAATTAATCCTTCACCGCGGTTAACTGTTGTTTCTAAGTCTGTAAACTCAAAGGAAATCACTAACAGTTTATCAAAAGATGTTTTGGATAATATAAAAACTAGAAAAAAATACTCAGCCCCGCCTTTATCTAAAACGGTGAATGTACTGCCTGTTATACCCTCTGAAATTTATGTCCAAACTGGGACTTTTTCAAAACTACAATATGCTTTGAGAATGAGAGATAAAGTTTATAAAATTGGCCCCACACAAATTAGCAGGCATACCATAGGAGGTAATGAGCTTTTTCGGGTCCGAATAGGCCCTATGGATAATATTGATGCCGCCGATAAAACTCTATTACAGTTGGCAAAATCTGGAGTAGTTGATGCCCGTCTTGTAGTAGAATGATTAGAGAAATTACCCCTGCTTCTAATTTTTGCAATTTTACAGACAATAAAGTTGAATGAAAATGACTTTAAAAGTATTCCTGAGTATAAAACTGATAATAGTATTTGTAATCGTAATAACTTTCACTAATTCTACTTTTGCCTCGTCTTTTGTTACTAACGCCAAATACGCCATACTTATGGATTACAACACAGGCACAGTTCTTTACGAGAAACAAGCAGACGAACAAATGTTTCCTGCGTCAATGAGTAAAATCATGACAGCTCTTCTTGTGTTCGACAGATTGCAAGAAGGTGTTTTAAAATTGGACACCAGACTTCTAGTTTCAAAAAAGGCATGGAGGATGGGCGGATCAAAAATGTTTGTTCGTGTTGGAGATGAAGTTTCTGTTCGTGACCTACTGAGAGGAGTAATAGTTCAATCTGGAAATGATGCTTCGATTGTTTTTGCTGAAGCGATAGCTGGAAGCGAAGATGCCTTTGCCGAAATAATGACGGAGCGTGGCAAACAAATTGGACTGGAAAATACTGTATTCAAAAACGCAACTGGTTGGCCAGATCCTCAACACGTTACAACAGCCCGGGATCTCGCTCTTTTGGCTAAATATGTCATTAAAGAATATCCGCAGTTCTATAAATATTACTCAGAAAAGAAATTCAGTTACGGCAAAAGCATTGATGGAAAATTGATAACACAGAACAATCGTAATCCTCTACTTTATCAAAACTTAGGAGCAGACGGTTTAAAGACTGGCCACATAAAATCTGCTGGATATGGATTAACGGCATCAGGCATTCGTAATGACAGGCGTTTGATAATGGTCGTGCATGGACTAAAGAGCGCAAGAATACGAAGTCAAGAATCTAGAAGGTTATTTGATTGGGGTTTTCGTGAGTTCACCAATATAAAACTTTTTTCTGAATCTGAGACTGTAGATGAAGCAAAGTTATGGCTCGGTAAGAAAAACACAGTTTCTTTAAAGCTTAAAAATGATTTAGTTATAACTCTCCCTAAAGACTCCTTAAAACAAATGAAGGTAAACGTTAAATATATGGGGCCAGTTCCTACCCCTGTCAAAAAAAATCAAGAGCTTGGTTTACTAGAGGTAACTGGTAAAGGTTTCGAAAATATACGCAGACCACTATATGCCGGAGAAAGCGTTGAAAAATTAGGATTGGTCTCTCGTTTATTTAGCGCGCTTAAGTTTATAATCCTAGGAGCTTCTGATAATTAACAGGAATATTAAGCAACTATAATGAAAACAATAGTTAAACGAGGAAAATTTATAACCATAGAAGGTGGGGAGGGATCAGGTAAATCCACTCAAGCTTCAATTTTATTAGATCGGTTCCAGAAAGAAGGAATTAGCGCCATAAAAACTCGTGAACCAGGAGGGGCTCCTACCTCTGATGCTATTCGTTCATTATTGGTGTCAGGTGAAACTTCATTTTGGGAACCAATATCAGAAACAATGTTACACTTTGCAGCAAGGCATGAACATATTGTCAAAACCATTAATCCTGCTCTAGATGAAGGTCAATGGGTGGTTTCAGATCGTTTTTCTGATTCAACCATGGCATACCAGGGTTATGGGCAAGGTGTTAATAAGAGTATTATTGATTCTTTATATAGTTTAACCGCTGATAATATTGAGCCAGATTTAACACTCATTTTTGATTTAGAACCAGAAGTTGGACTGAAAAGGGCTATAGACAGGAATAGATCACTTTCATTAGATGAAGACAGATATGAGCGCATGAATATTGAGTTTCATAGAAAACTACGTGAGGGTTTTTTAGATATAGCCAAAAACAATCCCAAGAGGTGCCGTATAGTCAATGCACAAGGTTCATTAGAAAATGTTGCAAGCCGTGTCTGGGAAGAGGTCTCGAAAAAGTTTTCTTTTGGTCAATGAAATTTGAATTTTTATGACAATTAATTTAGAGATAATTGAGAAAATAGAGGCGCCTCGTTCAACTTCCTCATTAATAGGACATCAGGATGCGATAGAACATTTGGAAAGGGCAATTAATAAAAACAAATTACCTCATGGCTGTATTCTCTATGGCCCAAAAGGAATTGGAAAATCTACACTTGCCTGGCATTTTATAAAATCAATTCATTCAAGAGACATGCTTAAGTCTGGGACATTGGAAAATGAAAGACGAAATAATAAAATCACAAGTCAAATAGTGGCTGGTTCACACCCAGACTGTCGTCTTATTCGACGTAACAAAAACACCAAACCGCCATATCGAATAAGAAAAGATATATCAGTCGACGACATAAGATTGATGACACGTTTCTTTAATTTAACACCCACACTTAGCAAATGGCGTACGGTAGTCATAGACTCTACTGATGATATGAATCAAAATGCACAAAATGCACTTCTCAAAATCTTGGAAGAACCTCCAGCAAACACTCTAATTATATTAATTTGCCATTCAATACATAGTCTACTACCCACAGTTTCATCTAGATGTTTAACGCTCAAGCTTCGACCTCTATCTATTAAACAGGTAAATCAGATATTACAGGAACAGGATTTAAACATTCCAAACGTAGATCTACAATTATTATCGTTTTTGTCAGATGGCTCTCCCGGCAATGCAATTAATCTATTAGAAACAAACGGCCTAGACCTGTATAAAACATTAGTAGAAATAGTTTGTAATTTGCCATCAATGAACGAATCCCTTTTACATAAAACTGCTGATTCACTATCAGGAGCTTCCGAAGAGTTATCATATAGAACGTTCATAGATTTAATTTTATGGTGGCTAAGTAGGATTATCAGATATTCTGCAGGAAAAAGCGGTGATGAAGAAGTGGAAATAGCCCCTGGTGAAATGAAAATTATTGATCATATATCGGGTAATGATCTAGACAGATTGTTAAATGCTTGGAATAGAATAAATATTCTTATTAAAAGATCCGATTCAGTAAACTTGGATCGTAAGCAGGTGATCTTGAATATATTTTTTGAACTATCCAAGGCTGCAAGATAAATGCAATTATATTTTTAATTAGTAAAGTAGAATAAATGTCTAAAATATTTGATCGTTATCTTGATTTATTAACTTACTGTATGTGGGGAATAATATTATTAGGGGCAATAGATCATTTTTTCGTTAAGTTCTTGCCCAAGGAGATTTCAGATTTAAGTATTTATATAATGTGGCCTTTATTGCTTTGTGTTTGGTATGGGCACAAACATAAAGCAAGAATAAAAGCTCAAAATAAAAAAGAAAATAACTAATGTTTAACTATCAGATATTGTGGACAGAGCTTTGACAAAACAAGAATTTTATTTAACCACGCCAATATATTATGTAAATGATAAACCTCATATTGGACATGCATATACAACATTAGCATGTGATGTACTTGCTCGATTTCATAGACTGGATGGCAAAAACGTATTTTTCCTAACAGGGACGGATGAGCACGGTCAAAAAGTTCAAAAATCAGCACAGGCGGCAGGTAAAGAGCCACAAGAATTCACCAATCAATTAAGTCAAAACTTTCGTCGCTTAGCAGAAGAAATGAATTATTCCCACGATGATTTCATAAGAACGACTGAAAGCAGACATATTAAAGCAACACAAGATCTTTGGACGAAAATAAGAGATAATGGACATATATATTTAGGTAGTTATTCGGGTTGGTATGCGGTTCGAGATGAAGCATTTTATGGAGAAAAAGAACTATCAATTAATGATAAGGGACAAAAGGTAGCCCCATCAGGAGCTGAGGTTGAATGGGTTGAGGAACCCAGTTACTTCTTTGATTTATCAAAATGGCAAGAGCCATTACTAGATCTTTATGATAAAAATCCGAATTTTATAGGACCAAAAAGCAGAAAAAATGAGGTTGTTAGCTTTGTAAGAGGGGGGCTAAATGATCTTTCAGTAAGCAGAACTAGCTTTAAATGGGGGATACCAGTACCGGGCGATCCAGACCATATAATGTACGTTTGGTTAGATGCTTTGAACAATTATCAAACAGGCGTTGGGTACCCAGAAACCGAACAGGGAGCATACAAGAGCTTTTGGCCTGCTGATCTTCATATGGTTGGCAAAGATATTCTGAGGTTTCATGCTGTTTATTGGCCGGCATTTTTAATGGCGGCTGGACTAAGCCCTCCAAAAAGAATATTTGCACATGGCTGGCTTCTTAATCGAGGTGAAAAGATGTCTAAATCGCTAGGGAATGTGGTCACGGCAGCAGATTTAACAGAAAATTATGGGCTTGACGCTGTTCGCTATTACCTTCTCAGAGAAGTACCCTTTGGGCAAGATGGTTACATAAGTCACGAAAGTATGGTGGGCAGGATAAATGGGGATTTGGCTAATGATTTGGGTAATCTTGTACAAAGAGTTTTATCCATGGTTAACAAAAATTGTGATAGTAAGATACCCATTCCAGGAGAACTAACCGAAGAAGATATCACACTCCTCAAGGCATCGGAGGAACTTCATCTTCTAGTAAGAGCCGAATTTGATGAACAGGCGTTTAATAAAGGCCTAGAATTAATCTGGAAAATAATAGGTAATGCTAACCGGTATATCGATAAGCAAGCACCATGGGTGCTGCGTAAATCTGATCAGTTGAGAATGCAAACAGTCTTATTTGTTCTTATCGAGGTTATTCGAAAAGTCTCTATTTTAATTCAGCCAATTATGCCTGATTCAGCATCTAACATATTAGATCAAATCGCTTCCCCAATTGATGAGCGTCAATTTTCAAACTTGAATGATAAATTTTCTGTAAATCCGGGAACTAATCTTCCTAACCCATATCCAGTTTTTCCAAGATACGTGGAAGAAGAAAGCCAAAACGGTAACACATGATTGTAGACAGTCATTGTCATTTAGACTTCGAGGATTTTAGTGTTGACCTAGATGAAGTGATAGACCGCGCCATGGAAAATGGAGTGGGGGAGATGCTGACTATATGCACCCATCTTAGCCGATTTCAAAATATATTAGATATTGCAGAAAGATATTCTAATGTATGGTGTACGGTAGGTGTTCACCCTCATGAATCAGAATCCGAGGGACAAAAAACTGCTGAACGTCTCATTGAATTATCAAGACATCCTAAGGTTATAGGTGTAGGTGAGACTGGTCTCGACTATCACTACAACCACAGCTCGTCAGAGAAACAATGTCAAAACTTTTTATCCCATATATCCGCTGCTCAACAAACTGGACTACCATTAATCATACATTCAAGAAACGCAGATAAAAATATGATTGAAATACTAGAAAGTGAGTATAAGTCTTGTCCCTTCACTGGCGTTATGCATTGTTTTAGTAGTGGCCTGGAGTTAGCACTAAAAGCCGTTGAGATTGGATTGTACATTAGTTTTTCAGGTATAATAACTTTCAATAAAGCGCAAGAAGTAAGGGATATCGCTAAACAACTGCCACATAACAGATTGCTTGTTGAGACAGATTCTCCATTTTTAGCACCAGTTCCTAATAGAGGTAAAAGAAACGAACCTTCATACGTGGTGCATACGGTTAGTCAACTAGCGGATATAATTAACGTAAATCAAACAGATCTTATCAATATAACCACAGCTAACTTTCATACACTTTTCGACACGAGATAACTTTTTAACTTATTTTATTAAATAATTAGTTCAATAAATAGTCCTAAGCCATTGTTATAAAATATAAATATAAGAGATTATATGATTTAACATAATATATATTATACGCATTATAGTTAACTCACCCTATTAACTTAAGTTTTTTAAATTAGTAGAAATTAAGCAGATGATAAAAAATGAACTTGAAAACCTAGTACAAGTAATGAAAGAGCTACGAGATCCTGCAGTAGGATGTGAATGGGACAAGAGACAGACATTTGAATCTATTGTTCCCTATACTATTGAGGAAGCCTATGAGGTTGCAGATGCAATAGACAATAAAGACTATGTTGCCCTAAAAGAAGAACTTGGTGATTTACTTTTACAAGTTGTATTCCATTCTCAAATGGCTGAAGAGATAAACGAATTTAATATAAATGACGTAATTAATACGGTTATATCTAAATTAAGAAATCGTCACCCTCATATATATAATACAAAAGAAGTTGAAAACTTAAGCGACCTGGAGACTAACTGGGAAAAAATCAAAGCTAGAGAAAGAGAAGTAAAAGCATTAAGCCAAGGGAAAGATATAAGTGTGCTTGACAACATACCAAACAATTTACCTTCAATTATACGAGCAGAAAAACTACAAAAAAGAGCTGCTACAATCGGGTTTGACTGGGATGATATAGATCTCGTCTTTGCAAAAGTTCTAGAAGAAATAGAAGAGTTAAAAGATGAAATTAACGCAGCCAATGATTCTGAGAGAATTTTAGATGAGTCAGGTGATTTGCTTTTCGCCTGTGTTAACGTGCTTCGTCACCTTAATATAAATCCAGAAGTAGCCTTAAGAGCCGCAAACCATAAATTTGAGAGAAGATTTCGTATTCTTGAAAGTTTACTCGGCTCGAACGGGACTCAAAAGAATATACATCCGCAAGAGCTTAATATTTTATGGGAAAAGGCAAAAACAATTATCAGACAATCACATGATACTAATGAAAGTCAAAACTGAATTTACTTCAGTCACTTTTCTCCTATATGTTATGAGTTATCGTTCTGATAATTCATGGGGTTATGGTTCTGTTCCATCCCTGGTGCCGTAGATCTCACCTAGTAATTCAATTGTTTCTTCATCCATATGTGGATCAATACTATGGTACATGCTATCACGCACTTCAGAGCGTGGGGCGTTTCTCATTCTAGTAAGCTCTATGTAACCGCCTGTTATAAACAGATGTCTGATCCACTCTTCAAAACTATATAGGCTAGCACCTTCCGAAAATTCTTTTTTCTGATTTTCATATTCGGTTTTAAACCACTGAACACTTTCTTCATCTATAAAAATACGCGTAATATTTAGGTTAATGTTCATCTTAATTTACCTTGTCCCAATTTTAGATAATAAAATATCTGCCGGTACAACAAAATGAAAATTCTAACTTATCTTATCAGTAAGTTTATAATTGTCCCCTCGCCTATCCTACTATTTAATGATCAGTTATTTTTTTCTATTAATGAGACTATGTGATTCCAAATATCATAATCCAGAGCACTCAACAGATTTCCTTCAGTAGTCATAGAATTGTACTCCCTTCTATCAACCAAAGCACTTACTCCTCCAGACTCGGAAATTAAGAAACTTCCAGCAACATGGTCCCACGGCCTTAGCCTAGTATAAGCAGTAAAACTTATAATAGATTCCAATAACTGAATATATTCATGACCGGCACAGGTGGGTTTATTTACTTCTCCAATTTGAAGTTCATCTTGTTTAACTATGTCATACAGATAATTGGCTGCAGTCCCATCGTATTTATGAGCGCTTTTATTAATAACCAATTCAACCTTTTTATGATTTATATAAGCTCCAGACCCTTGTTCACCATGGGCAATCTTTTTTGAAATAGGCTCATATATCCAGCCAGCTAGTGTATTTCCTGATATAACTAACGCTATAATTACAGCAAATATATCACTACCTTTAGTAAAATTATGCGTACCATCGATAGGATCAATAATCCATACAGGACTATCATTATTCAATAGATTAAATAGATCGTTTCTTTTGTAAGAAGCCTCTTCACCGATAACGTGGCTACCTGGAAGGAGATCACATAATCTTTGAGACAGAAAAGATTCAGATTCCATATCGGCAACAGTCGTTAATTCTCCAAAATCTTTTTCTTTTATATCGGATAAATCAAGTTTTTTATGACGAGGTAATATAATTTCATCAGAAACCTCTATTAATAATTGGCTAACCTTTTCAACATCAATTTTTAAAAGGGACATAACTAATTTATTCTTTATTTTTACTATTTTCTGACAGTCGATTTATATATCGAATGTGATTTTTTGGACTTAAGCAAACTGATATATGAAAATACTGATCGGTATCTCTTCTTTCTATTATGTCACCATTTTGATAAAGCCAAGCCAACATAGAACCGTCATTGAGAGGAACATCTACATCTAAAACTACATATTCTGACAAAACATAGTCAGATATCTTTTTCAGCAGCCCTAAACAACCCTCTCCAGTTAATGCCGATAAATTTATTACATTTTGACTCCTTGAAGCTATGTTTTGAAAATAGTCATAACGCTCTTTCTCTAGCAAATCAGTTTTATTGAACACTTCAATTATTGGAGGAATATTATCTGCACCTATCGATGAGTTATCAAACAAGTCAGTTAAAATTAAATTAACATCTTTTTGCTGTTGCTCAGTTTCATCGTGTGAGACATCCCTTACATGAAGCACCAAATCTGATGAGACAACCTCTTCTAGAGTTGATCTAAATGCAGCTATTAAATGAGTAGGTAAATCTTGTATAAACCCTACGGTATCAGAGAGAATTACGTTTTGCCCACTTGGAAGAGACAAAGAACGCATTGTGGGATCTAATGTAGCAAACAACATATCTTCAGCTAGTACTTTTGATTTTGTGAGTCTGTTAAATAGAGTCGATTTACCTGCATTTGTATACCCGATCAAAGAAACTATTGGATAGGGAACTCGTTTGCGCGCTGTTCGATGCAAACCCCGAGTCCTAACAACTTTACGTAATTGTTTTTTAATTTTAGCAAGACGTTGATCAATTAATCTTCTATCAAGTTCTAATTGACGCTCACCCGGTCCACCTAGAAATCCCGCCCCGCCCCTTTGACGTTCCAAATGAGTCCAAGATCTAACTAATCTACTCCTCTGATATGTTAGAGCAGCGAGTTCAACCTGCAACGAACCCTCTTTTGTTCTCGCACGATCACCAAAGATTTCAATTATAAGTCCTGTCCGATCAATAACTTTTAACTTCCATTTACGTTCCAAGTTTCTTTGTTGAACTGGCGTTATAGGAGCTCCTATAATAACAAGACTCACTTTTTTTTCCATAAATTGAGATTGGAATTCAGAGATATTTCCTGGGCCAAAAAGAGTAGCAGGATGTGTTTTTTTTACATTAACTACTCTTGAATCGACTATCTCTAAGCCAATTGCATTCGCCAACCCAATGGTTTCAAACAACATGGAGTCAGGGTTTCTTTTGCCAACAGCAGGAGACCCTAGAGCGGGTTGCAATACAATTGCTCGTTCCGGCCAATCCTGATTAGTCTCTGTATTATCTTTGCCGTTATATGAAACCAAAACTTATATATTACTCTTCAGTATCTAATTCTTCTGTTGATGGTTCAAATAACTGTATAGGGGTTGAAGGCATAATTGTTGAAATAGCGTGTTTATAAACAAGCTGCGAATGAGTATCCCTTCTTAAAAATACACAAAAATTATCAAACCAGGTGACTATACCTTGTAATTTGACACCATTTACCAAAAAAACAGTTACTGGGACTTTACCTTTACGTATATGATTTAAAAATACATCTTGAACGTTTTGCGATTTCTCCCCAGCCATTTTCAAACCCCGGACTTTATTTATTGTTGTTTTGGGACAGCAGTCTAACTGTACAAATTTATCCCTAGGTTTACATTATATAATAGCTCTTCATCTTACATGAATTTTCAGTTTTGTTTAATTGGATCATTAGTCTAACCCATAATTCAATCGAATAGAAAGAACTCAATTATTGTATTAATTCTCGTAGTCAACTACTATACTTAAAAAAACTTATATATTATGTATTATTTACAATATATTGAAAGACTATATTAATCCTATAAATTAATGATCTATTTAGACTTGTTTGTGTTTAAAAGAACTCTAATCGAACAGCAAACAATTTTTCAACCTTCCTAATTGCCTCTTTAGTAGCAAACAGAATAACTCTGTCCCCAGAATGTATTTGAGTGTTTTTATCAACTCTAATTATATTCTCACTCCGAAGAACTGCTGCAACAATCACTCCAGAAGGTAGCCGAGAGTCAAGTATTGTCTGACCAACTAAACTAGAGGTTTCTAGTGCCTCCACTTCGATAACCTCACCAAAATTTTCTCCAATAGAGTGAACCGATCTAATACTTCCCCTACGAACATGTTGTAATATTGTAGAAGCGGTAATCGCCCTAGGACTAACCACTACATCAATCCCTAGTGGAGCAAGAAGAGGATTGTATGTCATAGTATTTACCAAAGTTACGGCGCGTTCAGCTCCATACCTCTTCGCCAATAATGAAGCCAGTATATTAACCTCATCATCATTAGAGACTGCTACAACTGTTGCTGAGTTCCCTATATTAGCTTCTACTAAGATTTCTGGATCTAAAGCATCACCATTAATGACTGTTGTTTTTGCAAGTACTTTAGCAGCATTCATCGCAACTTCTTTATCAATTTCAATTAAGCTCGCACTTACACCTGTGAATTGTTCTTCAACATTAGACGCTAAACTCTGTCCAATATTTCCTCCCCCAATAATTACCACTCGGCGTGCCTCAGGCTCATCATGGCCAAATGCAGACATTGCACGCTCTATTTGCTGTGCATCCACTACAAGATACACCTCGTCTCCAATTTCTAGGTGATCATCTCCTCTAGGAACCATGGATTTGTTTTCTCTAATAATCCCAACTATAGTAATGTTTAGATCTGGAAATAGAGACGTGAGCTGTCGCAATGGGGTGTTTGTTATTGGACATTCCTCTTCACACCTAACCCCAATTAAACGCAATTTGTTATCTGCTAATGGAATTATCTCGAATGACCCAGGAACAGTAAACCTACGACTGATAGCCTTCGCCACCTCTATCTCAGGTGAGATAATGACATCAATTGGCATGTTGTCGTGACTAAAAAGATCTGACCAGATCTGCTTTCTATAACTCTGCTCACGTATACGAGCTATCTTAGTAGGAACATTAAAAAGTGAATGCGCGACTTGGCATGCAATCATATTAACTTCATCTGCAAATGTTACTGCTATCAACATATCTGCATCTGCTGCCCCAGCTGCTTCAAGAACATCAGGCAAAGAAGCATGTCCAACCATAGCACGAACATCTAGAGTATCTCTAATACGAGCTATGAGCTCAACACTCTGATCAACGACAGTAACATCAACTCTTTCACTCGCTAATTCTCTAGCGATATTTGACCCTACCTGACCGGCTCCACATATAATAGTTTTCATTTTTTATGATTACCTTGTCGACACTTTCAAGCACTCTTTTGCATTTAACGACTAACTACTTGAGCTAGGAATATCCTCAGCTGATCCATTTCCAGGCTGACCAGATCCAACAACACCACCCTGCACACCCAAAGACTTTAATTTCCTATGTAAAGCTGATCTTTCCATGCCTACAAAATTTGCTGTTCTCGATATATTGCCACCGAAACGAGTGATCTGTGCTCCCAGATATTGTCTTTCAAATTCCTCTCGAGCGTTGCGTAGAGATAGGCTTAAAAGTTCGATACTAGTATCTTGTCTAAGTATAGAGGGAGATATACCTCTAATTTCAGGTGGCAACATATCAACTTGAACAGGCTTGTCATGTTCTGCTGGTGTCATTATTAGTAGCCATTCAATGACATTTCGAAGTTGTCGAACATTACCGGGCCAGGTATATCCTTGAAGAGATGCCATTGCGTCAGTGCCTATTTTTTTCGGAGCAAGACCAGAAGCTTGAGATGATTGATCCATAAAATGCTCAGCTAACAAGGGTACGTCATCTCGTCTATGTGAAAGATTCGGCACTTCAAGTGGAACGACATTCAGTCTATAGTATAAATCCTCCCGGAAATTGCCAGCCGCAATCTCAGCGGTCATATCTTTAGTTGTTGTGGCGACGACCCGAACATCAACTCTTACTTTCTGTGTTCCCCCAATGCGAACAAATGTTTGCTCTTGAAGAGCTCTTACAATTTTTCCTTGTGTTTCAATCGGCATGTCTGCCACTTCGTCCAAAAGCAGAGTGCCTGTATGCGCCTGTTCAAACAATCCTATTCTTGCGGATCCATTCTCATTAATGCTTGTCTCAGATTCAGATCCAAATAGCTCTAATTCCATTCTTTCAGGGGCCATCGTGGCACAATTTATAACGACAAATGGTTGTTCTGAGCGTGAGGAAAAACGATGCAACATGCGAGCAGCTACTTCCTTACCCGAACCAGCCGGCCCATATATTAAAACTCTACTTCCTGTAGGTGCAGCTTTTTCTATCGCCTGCCTTAATTGGTTTATAGATGTAGAATTTCCTATCAACTCAGCCTCTACACCCGCCCTTAATCGAAGCTCTTCATTTTCTCGTCTTAATCGTGCAGATTCAATCGCCCGAGCTACTATAAGCAGAAGACGATCTGATTTAAAAGGTTTCTCTATAAAGTCATAAGCGCCCATTTTAATAGCCTGAACCGCCATTTCTATAGATCCATGTCCACTAATCATAACTACTGGTATTTCAGGATATTCAACATTAATTTTCTCAAGCAATTGTATGCCGTCGAGACTACTATTCTCAAGCCAGATGTCTAGTATTATAAGGCTTGGGCGTCTTATGCCTAATTCTTCGATCGCTTGCTGACTGTTACTAGCGTCTCGAGTTTCATAGCCCTCATCATCCAAGACGCCTGATATCAACAAGCGTATATCATCTTCGTCGTCGACTATCAAAATATCGTTTGCCATTAAAACCCTACTAACCAGACTATTCTTTTGATTCTTTAGTGGTCATATTTTACCACTCTTAGAAGATTCGGATCTAACAGGAAAAATAATACTAATTTTTGCCCCCTTACTTTTTTTAGTAGATTTATTTGTTGAGTAATCTATTTGATTTATATCTTCTAACCGCAGATGTCCCTCGTGCTGTTCAATAATACGTTTAACAATGGCCAACCCTAACCCAGTACCTTTGGATCGTGTGGTAATATAAGGCTCGGTTAATCTATCACGTTGTGTCTCGGGTAATCCTTTACCATTATCTATAACAGTAATTACAACTGACTCTTCTTCCTTATGAAGCAGTAATGTTATCTCACCCTTAAAGAGTTTATCACTATTTTTATCAGGAATTCGTCCTTCTATAGCCTCTATTGAATTACGTAATAGATTTGTTAACGCCTGCGTGATAAGGCCTTCATCGCATGATGCATAGAGATCATCTTGGTTGAACACATAATGAAAAGATATCTCTGGATGGGCATTTTTCTGAAGAATAAATGAGCGCTTACAAACCTCTACAAGATTTGTATCCAAAAATATAGGATTGGGCATCCTTGCAAAGGCGGAGAACTCATCAACCATTCTACCTATATCTGTAACCTGCCTTACTATTGTATCAGTGCATTGCTCAAATGTTTCTCGATCTGATATTATCTCTTCTGCATATTTACGTTTCAATCTCTCAGCTGATAGTTGTATAGGAGTAAGAGGATTTTTGATCTCATGCGCTATACGTCTAGCAACGTCCGCCCAAGCTGCTTTTCGTTGGGCAGAAAGTAACTCGGTCATGTCATCAAAAGTTACAACATAACCAATAACTGTGACAGAGTTATCATATTCGGCAGCTATTCGCACGTGAAGAGTCCTACTTTCCTCACCTATGGTTAGAGTAACGTCATCTTCGACTAATCGATCTGTGTTAGCTAAAGCCAACTTAATACATCCTGCCATCTCAGGAACAACAGCAGCTAGTGGCTGTCCTGCTAATTCACCTACACCAGCACCAAGTAAGGCTGACGCTGATCTATTCGGCAAATTAACTCTAGCCTCTTTATCAAGCCCTATTACACCTGCTGACACCCCAGCCAAAACAGCTTCTGTGAATCTTCTCCGATCTTCTAATTGTCTATTTGCTTCAACCAGTTCACTGCGTTGTTCATCTAATTGTCTTGTCATTCGATTAAATGCCCGAGTCAATGTGCCGAGTTCATCTTTCGCATCATCACCATCTATACGAACACCAAGATTTCCTGAACGAACCAGCTCCGTTCCTCTTACTAGCTTAGTAATAGGCCCAGTCATTCGATTAGCAAAACCTAAACCAACCCCTACTGCAACAAGTAAAAGCAGTAGTGTCACTATTACAAAAATGGTTGCGAATTGTAGTTGTAATCCAGTGCGGCGTGATTCAAGTTGAGCATACTTTTGAGCTGCTTCTTGGGTTCTTTCGACATAGCCAATGACGTTAGAATCAACCCATCTACCTACATAGAGATAGGCCTGTGGTACAGTATTCAGACCAATAAGAGCTCGAACTCTATCGTCTGCATTACTTGTTAATATTACTATTTCACCTCTATTGGCTTGTTCAAAAGCATCTTTAGATGGCCATTCTAGCTCTAAAGAAGCTGTTAATCCTGCTCTTGCAATAATCTGTCCTTTTTCATCAAAAACCATTGCTTCAGGTAAATTTCTGAGGGCTGCTTGGATATTTACAGTCCTTTCAACTCGGGAAAGATTAGTACTGAACCGAGGCCAACTACGATTTAAATCTTTCCCCATAGCTACTGCATCAGCTGCAATTACACGCTTATGTTCTGCTAGATATGCATCAGCCACAACTACCGAGTTTTCTACTGCAGTACGAACTCTTTCATTAAACCAAGCTTGAACTTGTGTATTAAAAATAAGAGCAGCAAGAACGACGACAATGATAGCAGGTAGAACTGCAACCAGGGAAAAGAGAGAGACAAGCTTGATATGAAGCCTAGCCCCAATAGACCCAGCTCTTCTTCTTGTTAATAACCGAACCAGAATCCAGGTAATCGTAACCCCGAGCAATAAAACAAGGGCCAAGTCAACAACAATGAGAATGAGTACCGTTTCTTGAGTTATACCAAATCGAGAAACATTTGTTATAGCTATAAACGTTGCCGCTACAGCAAAGGCAGCGAGGATCATCAACAAAATAGAAAACCGACGGCCTAAGTTTCCATCACTTACCCTTCTACCAAGTAATCGAATCATTAATGGCTCTACATCAACTTCAGATGTCTGATTTTTATCTTTGACATTAGCGCTCAACTTCTTATTGACCTCCTGATGTCTAATTAGGCAAGCATACAAACCTTATCTTTAATATAATCACAGCATCAGTAACTAGAGTTAATTCTTAATAGTTAGTGAGTATTAATTCACTTTATTCCACGTACTACTTCAATATCTAGTTCTCTTATTTTTTTACGTAAAGTATTACGGTTTAAACCTAGTAATTCAGCAGCTTTAATTTGATTGCCATTAGTCATTTCTAACGTAACTGCTATTAATGGCCTTTCAAACTCTCTAATTGACCTTGAATATAGTCCACGTTTAGTGGACTTAGACCCTTCAGAAAATGCGTTGTATCGTATATATTCTTCTACAAATTCTTCTAATGACTGATTACTTTTCTTTAGATCTAGTTCTGCATTTACTGAGGTGTCAGAAAGTTCAGCTTCTATCATACCGACGTCAACAATTTGCTGACTATAAAGAACCGAAAGTCTTTGAATAAGATTTTCTAGTTCTCTTACGTTGCCTGGCCACCTATAGTCTTTAAGTCGGTCATAGGCTGTTTTCTCAATGGACTTAACTCTGGAACCATCAACCTTCGTTTTTTCAAGAAAATGAGATACCAGTTCAGGAATATCTTCAGTTCTTTCACGTAAAGGTGGTATTCTTAGTGGTACAACATTTAGACGATAAAACAAATCTTCACGAAACATCCCTTGACGCACGGCGGTTCTCAAATCTCTCTGAGTAGCGGCTATTATTCGAACATTTGAACTTATAGGAGACTGGCCACCAACCGTTGTATATTCACCTTCTTGCAAAACTCTTAATAATCTAGTCTGTGCTTCTATAGGCATATCACCAATTTCGTCGAGAAAAAGCGTTCCACCATCCGCTTGTTCGAAACGCCCGACCTTTTTTGAGGTTGCGCCGGTGAAGGCTCCTTTTTCATGCCCAAATAATTCACTCTCAACAAGTTCTCTCGGAATAGCAGCCATATTCACTGCAACAAATTCACCAAAATTTCTTTTTCCATAGTCATGCAAAGCTTTTGCAACCAGTTCTTTTCCAGTACCAGATTCACCGGTTATCAAAACAGTAAGATCCGTTCCCATTAATCGTGCAACAACTCTATATATTTCCTGCATAGCAGGAGACCTTCCAATTAAAGGTAATTTATCATCAGTAGTAGAACTTGGTTCTGTTTCTTGATTTATCGAAGACCAATCATCATGGGAATTCAAAGCCCTTTGAACTATCTCTATTAAATCTTTCAGATCGAATGGCTTGGGTATGTATTCAAAAGCACCCCTTTCAGTGGCCCGAATAGCAGTTAATAAAGTACTTTGTGCACTCATGACAATTATTCTTAGGTCCGGTCTAAGTTTTCGTATTCTAGGTATTAAGTCCAATCCATTTTCATCTGGCATAATTACATCGGTAATAACTAAATCACCATCACCGTCAGACACCCAGCGCCAGAGATTTGCTGCATTGCTAGTTGTACGTACATCATGACCCATTCTACCTAGGGCCTGGCTAAGTACAGTTCTTATTCCCTGATCATCATCAGCGATTAGTATAGAAGCATAACTCATGATTTGTTCATTAATAATGTATGGTTTATTGGAAGAAGAACACGAAATTCTGTTTTTCTATTTTTAGTAACTAGTTCTACGACACCACCATGTGCGTCAATAATCTTTGCTACTAGAGCTAAACCTAATCCACTTCCATTTTGTTTTGTTGTTACAAATGGATCAAATAAACACGTTTTTAAATCGTCAGGTACCCCATCACCATTATCACGAATAATAATTTCCATAGGAAGATCAATATATTCATTACTAGAAGAAACAGAAATTCTAGTTCCATGTCGATACCGAGTCATCAATTCTATTTGCCCGCCATTGTTTGGTACAGCTTCTGTAGCATTTTTTAATAAATTAAGGAAAACTTGTACTAACTGATCTCGGTTTGCATGTATATTAGGTAAAGATGGATCATACTCTTCAATAATATTAACGTGACGGCCAAACCCATTATGAACGAGTTGACAAACGTGGTTTAGCACTTCGTGTATATTTATATGGTCTCTTTCAGGAGGCTGAGTATCAGAAAAAAAGCTCATGCGATCTAGTAACAGAACGATCCTATCTGTCTCATCGCAAATTAATTTTGTAAGGCCTAAACTTTCTTGACTAACCTCATCTTCCAATAACTGAGCAGCTCCTCTTATTCCGGATAATGGATTTTTAACCTCATGAGCAAGCATAGAAGCCATAGCGGTTACTGACCTCACTGATCCCCTATTAGTAATATTTTTCCCCATTTGACGTGATATTAAATGTGTTTGAAGCATTAAAACTATATAATCACTACCTTCCATGTAAATGGTAGCCCTGACATCAATGTCGTGTGACCCTATTTTGGGGCTTTCTAAATGAACATCAGACTCTACAACTGAAGAATTAGATCTACGACATTGTTCAATAATAGAGAAAAGAGGTGAATCTAACGGAATAAGAACTTTCAGTTCTAAACCAGTTAATAAAGAAGCACTAATACCTAATAACTTCTCTGCTGCATGATTAACAAAACATATAACATTTTCGCTATCCACTAAAATAACAGCATCAAATAAAGAATTTATGAGTGATTCAGCGTCAATTGCCCCCCCTGGTAAAGTTAATTGAGAAGAGTTCTTTATATTAATCATATTCGAAAAATCCGCTCGTTAGATTGAAAGAATTTTTCAATTGCTGATCTGACAACAAATGGATCCATTGTATTATTTATTATATTCCTAAAAACATTGGCTCCAGAGATCCCTCTAGAATACCAAGCCATATGTTTCCTTGAGTTACGAATGCCGCTCTCAATACCGTAATGATGCAGCATTTCATGAAAGTGGTTTATAGCCAAAGATTTACGTTCAACCATCGTAGGCAATGGAACTATAACTCCATTTTTTAAAAACTGTGATATATGACCTAACAACCAAGGCCTCCCCTGAGACGCACGGCCAATCATTATTCCATCGGCACCAGATTCAGTGAGACAATTAACAGCATCCTCACAGTTTTTTATATCTCCGTTTGCTATAACCGGAATACCAACAGACTTTTTTACTTCTCTAATAAATTTCCAATTAGCCTGATCTTTAAAAAACTGACATCTAGTTCTTCCATGAACAGTAATCATTTGAATGCCTACTTCTTCTGCCAAGATAGAAAGTTCTGGAGCATTAAGAGTTTCGTTATCCCAACCCATTCGCATTTTGACAGTGACTGGAATGCTTACACTTTTTACAACTGAATCCATAATTTTTGTAGCTAATGTTAAATCTCGCATTAGTGCAGAACCAGATAACTTTTTAACAACACTTTTAGCAGGGCACCCAAAGTTTATATCAATTATACTTGCCCCGCGATCTTCCAATATCTTTGCTGCTTCACCCATTAAATAAGGCTCTGTACCTGCTAGTTGAACAGCTATTGGCCCCTCCTCTCCTAACAATGTTGATTTACGTTTTGATTGCTTGGTGCATCTAATTATTTCTGCGCTTGCAATCATTTCCGAATAAGTAAGATTGGTCGAATATTTATTTACTGTTTTTCGAAATGGCTGATCACTGATACCAGATAATGGAGCTAAAAAAACTCTACTAGGAATTGTGACATTACCGACAGTAATACTATTATTGACGCTCATAAAATAGGCACCGATATCATTTGCATAAATTATAGGCACCTTACACTTTATTTATAAGATCTTACAACATATAGAAAAAATATATTAATGTTGGCAAAGTTTTACGTCATGTTTAATTTAAATCAAAACAATATGATAGAAAAACAATTGATTAATAACATTGCCCTAATTTTAGCCGCAGGTGTAAGTAATCGACTGCCAGGTAAACTTCCTAAGCAATATCTAGATGTTGGTGGCCGTTCATTACTTCGAATGACTATCGACGCATTTCGATGTCATCCTAATATAAATAACGTAAAAGTTGTAATAAATAAAAATCATCAAGACCTTTATAAAAATACCGTTAAAGATTTAAAGATATTGCCACCAACTTTAGGAGGCGATACTCGACAAAAGTCTGTAAAACTCGGATTGGATTCTATCGAAGAAATAAATCCTTCCCACGTGTTGATTCATGATGGAGCCAGGCCTTTAGTTTCATCAGAAATTATTAATCGAGTATTAGAAAAACTTCATGTAGCAAATGGAGTTATACCAGTTCTTCCCGTTAATGATACGATTAAGAAAGGAATTAATGAAGCTTCACCATCACCTATTGATCGATCTGACTTGTGGAGAATACAAACACCGCAGGGTTTTAATTTTAGAATGATTCTAGATGCTCACCGTTCAAACGAACTCGTAGAAATTACCGATGATTCAATACTTTTTGAAAAGTTTGGAAAGAGTTGTACTCCAATAACCGGTTCTGAGGAAAATATAAAAATCACAAATCAAAATGATCTAATTTGGTTGAAGCGCATTTTATCCAGTAATAAATTACTAAAGGTTGCTACCGGATACGACGTTCATCGGCTTGGAGCAGGCAAAGGAATACGTTTGTCAGGAATAACAATACCATCAGAAAAAAGCTTGATTGCTACATCTGATGGCGATGTAGTTTTACACGCGATTACTGATGCTATTCTTGGGGCTCTAAGCGCTGGAGACATAGGTCATTATTTTCCTCCTGATGACGAGACATGGAAAAATGTTGATTCAACTGTGTTTTTAGAAAAATCACTGGAGATAATGAGAGCCAGACAAGGTTATATAAGCCATATAGATGTAACAATAGTATGCGAAGAACCCAGAATTTCTCCCTATAGAAAAGAAATGATTGATAGATTATCATCCCTGTTGGATATTTCGCTTGATTGTGTGAGCATTAAAGCAACTACAACAGACGGACTGGGCTTAAGTTTTAAAGATCAGGGAATTGGCGCTATAGCAACAGTTTCCATTTCTATTGCAGATATACATCCACAATTATAATTTTATGAACAATCCCAAAAGAAAACCTGAATTCCATTTAATATTAGCTTCTTTAATAGCGACTGGTGCGGGAGTAGGAAAACTACCTATAGCTCCAGGCACTTGGGCTTCCATTGTTGCAATCCCCGTAGCTTCATTACTTTATATATTAGGGGGAACATGGCTTCTGTCGGTTACTATATTTCTTGGGTTTGTTATTGGAATATTTGTTAGCAGTTATCAAGCACAAAAATTAGATGATAATGATCCATCTGAGGTTGTAATAGATGAATTTATAGGTATGTGGCTATCTATTTTGCCAATTGCTAGCGACTGGCGGTACTATATTATTGCTTTACTACTGTTCAGGTTTGCAGACATCTTTAAACCATGGCCATGCAAAGCTGTTGAACGTTTGCCTGGTGGATTAGGTATTATGATGGATGATATAATAGCTGGATTATACGCAGGAATATTAGTGTCTGTTATAGCAGTTTGGTTTGGAACTAGTCCGAACATACCTATTTTGGAATCAATTTTGGAATAACTAATGATGTTTGATGACCAATTACTCTATGATGCCGATCAGATACTCAAACTATGCAAAAAATTCGATATCAAGTTATCTACAGCAGAATCTTGTACAGGAGGACTGATTATTTCATGTTTAACAGAAATTTCGGGATCATCAGACGTTATTGATAGAGGGTTTATTACATATTCAAATGAGGCAAAAATTGAACTTCTAGGAGTGCCTAATTTACTAATTGCACTTCATGGTGCAGTAAGTGAAGAAGTAGCCATCGCCATGTCAGAAGGCGCATTATCTCGATCAATGTCTGATATAACGATAGCAGTAACCGGAGTCGCTGGACCAGGAGGTGGTACAGAAGACAAACCAGTTGGGTTGGTACACTTTGCTTGTTCTGGTAGAGGAAGGACAACCCAGTCTTTGAAACAGATTTTTCCTGGATCACGTTCTGCTATAAGAGATGCTACGGTACAAACCGCTTTTACAGTTATTCGAAAGTTTTTAGAAGATAATTAAATCGTTGGATTTATAAAATTATCAATCATTATCTCCATACAATTCTTTTGCCCTCACCTCAAACGCGAACACCATTTTCTTAACGGCCTGGTGAAATAAAGCCCCTATTAATTGTTGGAATAATATTGATTTAAATTCAAATTCAACAAAAAAGTCTAACTCGCAACTTTTCACTTCTATGGGTCTAAACTGCCAATGATTATTTAAGTACCTTAGAGGGCCCTTGATATACTCTACTTTTATACTTCCTCCATTTCCACTTTCATCTGGACGCAGTAAACGTACCCTTGTTCTTATTTTTTCTCGAAAAAACTGAAAACCAATTTCCATATCAGCTATAATTATTTCACTATCAGAGTCTTTTTCAGAGCTAATTCGATTAACTGACAAGCACCATGGCAAAAACTCTGGATATTTTTCGATATCAGAAACCAGATCGAACAATTGCGACGAGCTATGCGGTAATAATTTGATTTCTTTATGAGAAGGCACGTATAAATCTATTCTTGGTCGATTAATTCTTCATATCAAGCTGATTTTCCTGACGAGCCATTTTAAGCTTCTTAAAATCTGTATCTGCATGATAACTAGAACGTGTTAATGGACTAGCTGACACCATCAGAAATCCTTTTCCACGAGCAAGGGAAGCATATGCCTCAAATTCATTTGGAGTAATAAATTTACTAATTGGTGCATGCTTAGTTGTGGGCTGCAGATACTGACCTATAGTCAAAAAGTCCACATTAGCAGAACGTAAATCATCCATAACCTGTAATATCTCTTCACGTGTTTCACCAATACCAACCATCAGGCCTGATTTTGTGAAAATATTAGGATCAATTATCTTTATATCACTAAGCAACTTCAAACTAGTAAAATATCGAGCTCCAGGTCTAATTGTAGGGTAAAGCCTTGGTACAGTTTCTAGGTTATGATTAAAAACATCAGGTGGATCCAATTTAAGAATATTTATAGCGTCTGGTTTATTCTTAAAATCTGGCGTTAAAATCTCTATTGTCGTATTTGGACATGATGTGCGTATTGCTCTTATTACTTTCGCAAAATGTTGTGCACCACCATCTTCAAGATCATCTCGATCAACAGATGTGATTACAACGTGTTGGAGTTCTAAAGACATTACAGAAATTGCTACATTACCTGGCTCATTTATATCAAGTGGCTTTGGAATTCCAGTTTTCACATTACAAAAAGAACAAGCCCTGGTACAGGTGTCACCCATTATCATGAAAGTAGCATGTTTGTTTTCCCAGCACTCACCTATGTTTGGACAAGACGCCTCCTCACAGACAGTTTTAAGATTCAGCTTTTTTATTAAGTTTTTAGTCTCAGTGTATGTTTTACCTATAGGCGCTTTTACCCTAATCCATTCAGGTTTACGAAGTATTGGGTTACTTGCCTTATTACGTTTTTCGGGGTGCCTTAGGATTGTTCTATCTTCGACCAATTTTTTATCCTACTAAATGTGGATGCCTCTATTATAGGCATCAAGAACAGATTCATACATTGATTCACTAAGTGTGGGGTGAGGAAACACTGTATGTATTAGTTCTTCTTCTGTTGTTTCCAGTGCTTTAGCGATACCATAACCTTGTATTAATTCAGTTACTTCATTCCCTATCATATGAGCTCCTAATAATTCACCTGATTTAACATCAAATATAGTCTTCACCATTCCCTCGGATTCCCCAAGTGCTAGAGCTTTACCATTTGCTTTAAAAGGAAATCGACCGACCTTAATTTCATACCCTAACTCATTTGCCTTATTTTCTGTCAAGCCAATAGAAGCAATCTGTGGTATTGAGTATGTACAGCTAGGTATCTGCGTTACATCTAGTGGTAATAAACCATCTATACCTGCAATTTTTTCAACGGCTATTACCCCCTCATGCTCCGCCTTGTGTGCGAGCCATGGGGGTCCAACCAGATCTCCAATTGCCCAAATACCTTTTTCTTTCGTCTGACACCATTCATCTGTAACAACATGAGACTTTTCTACTTCTACATTGGTTTCTTCTAGTCCTAGGCCTTCTACATTTCCAACAATGCCGATCGCAACAATAGCTCGATCAAATTTTTGGTTGTTTTTAATTCCATTTATTTCAATCTCTAAATCAACTCTCTTTTTATCTGTATTCAGGCCTTTAATATTGGCATTAGTATGTATCTCTATCCCTTGTTTTTCCAACAAACTACGAGCCATTTCGGATATTTCAGAATCTTCCTGAGGCAATATCCGATCTAGGATCTCTACAACAGTAACCTTTGAGCCCAATGTGCTATAAAATGATGCAAACTCAATCCCGATCGCTCCTGATCCAATGACAAGAAGAGATTTAGGTAAGAGTTTAGGAGTCATTGCTTCTCGATAAGTCCATATTAAATTCCCATCTGCATGACAATCAGGCAATTGACGAGCTCTTGCCCCCGTTGCCAATATTATATTATTGGATTTCAATAACCTTTGCCCCTCAGACTTTCCCTCAACTAAAACTCCTATACTACCGTCAGATTCTTTTTCAATTTTTGCCCAACCTTTAATTATTTCTACCTTATTCTTTTTCAGTAAATAGTTTACACCTTGGTTTAGTTGTTTAGATATTTCACGAGATCTTTCAATGACTCTTTTAATATCAACCTTTACCTCTGAGACAGACAACCCAAATTGATCAGCGTTTTTTATATTTTTATATATTTCTGCAGTTCTCAGCAGAGCCTTAGTTGGTATACATCCCCAATTAAGACAAACACCCCCAAGCTCATCTGCTTCAACTATTACCGTTTTCAAACCCAATTGAGCTGAACGGATAGCAGCAACGTACCCACCAGGACCAGCTCCAACGACCACTATATCAAATTCACTACTTATCAATTTACTTATCCTCGAGAATTAATTTCTTTAAAGTAACATCCCCATTGGGTTCTCAATAAGTGATTTTAGTGTTTCTAAAAACTGTGCTCCAACAGCACCATCTATAGCCCTATGATCTAATGACATTGTACAGGTAATTACTGTTGCCACATCTAAAACGTTATTTTTAACTACGGGACGTTTTTCAGCAGCTCCTATTGCAACAATGCCACCCTGAGGGGGATTTATAACAGCGTTAAATTCCTTTACTCCAAACATACCCAAGTTAGAAATTGTGAAAGAACCCCCGTTATACTCTTCAGGAGTAAGCTGACCATTTCTTGCTTTATTAATGAGCAACTTGGTTTCTTCAGAAATCATCCGAAGACCTTTTTCATTGGCATCTCTTATAACGGGAGTGATTAACCCATTATCCAAGGCAACTGCTATAGAAATATCTACTGTTTTATAGAGTTTAATTCCATCCCCATCCCAGGATACATTAGCGTTGGGAACCTCCATTAATGCCACAGCACACGCCTTAATCATCATATCATTAATAGAAATTTTGTACGCCTCATTATTAGAACGAGCATTCAATTGATCTCTGACGGTGATTAACTCATCTATCAAGCAGTCTGCCTTCAGATAAAAGTGTGGAACATCCCTTTTGGATTCAGTTAATCTCTTAGCTATAGTTTTCCGCATATTATCTGCAGGAACATAATCATAGCTGTCCTCATCTACATTAGACTTAAAAGACAAATTTCTATTAGAAAAAGCTTCAATATCGGATTTAATTATACGTCCATTAGGGCCAGTCCCTCTAATTAACGACAAGTCTAATGATTGTTTTTCTGCCAGACGACGAGCTAAAGGACTAACAAATACCCTACCTTCATCAACAACAGGTAAGTTTGTTTCCCCTTCTCCATTAGCTAAATAAGATTCATCCTCAGCTAACCCAGCATTTACGACCTCTTTTGATTTTTCTTCATGTTCAACACCCGTATTCACGTTAGTAGTTTTCATGGATATCTCTGGTGTTTTAAAGTTTTCAAGTGTTTCCTCGTCTTCGCCTTCCTCTATTATAATCGCAATTGGTGAATTAACTGGAATTTCGTCACTACCTTCTGGGACTAAAATTTTTCCTAATTTTCCTTCATCGATAGCTTCAATTTCCATTGTTGCTTTGTCTGTTTCGATCTCTGCGATAATGTCACCAGGTGACACATTTTCACCTTCTTTTTTTAACCATTTGGCTAAACTACCCTCAGTCATAGTTGGTGACAGTGATGGCATTAAAATAGTTATAGGCATACTCTTATCCTCGAGAACAAATTAACTACCCAATATAAGTAGACTTTTTTACAGCTGAAATTATTTGATTCACCTGTGGAATCGCCAATTTTTCTAAATTGGCCGCGTATGGCATTGGAACATCAGCTCCATGAACCCTCAATACAGGAGCATCTAACCAGTCAAAGGCTTGGTCCATTACTAAAGCCGAAATTTCTGATCCAATCCCCGCGTATGGCCAACCTTCTTCTACCGTAACTAGTCGATTAGTTTTCTTTACGGAATTAATAATACAATCCGCATCTAAGGGACGAAGAGTTCTTAAATCAATAACTTCTGCAGATATACCTTCTTTTTGGAGCTGGCCTGAAGCCTCAAGGCATCGTTCAACCATAATAGAAAATGCGGTTATGGTTACATCAGTTCCTTCTTTTAAAACTTTTGCCTTCCCAATTGGTACAGTAAAATTATCTGAAACAGGAATATCAAATGACTGCCCATATAAAAGTTCATTTTCAAGAAAAACAATAGGGTTAGGATCTCTAATAGCTGTCTTTAGCAGACCTTTTGCATCAGCTCCTGAATAAGGAGCCACGACTTTTAAACCAGGACAATGGGAATACCAACTGGCAAAGCACTGAGAATGCTGTGCTGCGACCCTAGATGCTGCTCCATTAGGGCCACGAAAAACAATAGGAGTTTTCATTTGCCCTCCAGACATATAAAGAGTTTTAGCAGCCGAATTAATTATTTGGTCAATAGCCTGCATAGCAAAATTAAAAGTCATAAATTCGATAATAGGGACCAACCCCTTTAAAGCAGCTCCAATACCTATCCCAGCAAAACCCTGTTCAGTGATAGGTGTATCAATTACTCGTTGATCCCCAAATTCATCCAGTAACCCCTGACTTACTTTATAGGCACCTTGATATTGACCGACCTCTTCACCCATCAAAAAAACAGATTTTTCTCTTCGCATTTCTTCTGCCATTGCATCTCTTAGTGCCTCTCTCACTGTCTGTTTTTTTGTTTCTTTATCGTTATTATCCTCATTTATTAACGACCTCACTTCCGAAGACTCAGCGATAGTGTTAGGTGCGTTTTCTGTGTTTTGTGATGTATCCGCTTGAATTTGCTCTTTAAGTATAGAGCTCGATAACAACTCTGCGTCATCAAGATTTTCTCCTTCTTCGAGAATAACCGCTAACATGGTATTAACTTTGACACTCTCTGTTCCAGCAGAAACTAATATTTTCCCGATTATTCCCTTATCAGTTGATTCTATTTCCATAGTTGCCTTATCAGTTTCTATCTCTGCAAGGACTTCTCCCGGCTCTACATCATCTCCTTCAGATTTAAACCACTTAACAAGATTACCTTCAGTCATAGTGGGAGAAAGAGTTGGCATTACTACGAATATACTCATGAATTTAACCCTTAATTCACTTTTGATCTTTGAATAACACTAAAATATTCATTCAGACAAAACATCGGTATATAGTTCCGAAGGACTAGGCTCTGGACTTTCTTGAGCAAAATCAGCTGCTTCATTAATCATTTCACGAATTTCTTTATCATAATCTTTAAGGTTTGACTCTGTGTCATAACCATTCTTAACCAAAATTAGTTTAAGACTATCTAATGGATCTTTCTCGGTGCGTATTTTTTGAACCTCTGTTTTAGACCTATAGGCTGCAGGGTCAGACATAGAGTGACCACGATATCTATAAGTTTGCATCTCAAGAATATAAGGCCCTCCTCCTGATCTAACATAATCCAATGCAGTCACAGCAGCATTATTAACAGCACAAACATCCATCCCATCTAACTGCTCGCCTGGAATCTCATAGGCTTGACCTCTTTGCCATAATTCTTTTCCTGCTGAAGCTCTTTCTACTGATGTACCCATACCATATCGATTATTCTCGATGACATATATAACGGGCAGTTTCCATAAAGCAGCCATATTAAAAGCTTCATAAACTTGTCCTTGGTTCACAGCGCCGTCACCGAAGTAAGTAAGGCATACACCATTATCTTTCTGATATTTATGGGCAAAAGCTATGCCTGTTCCAAGCGGAACATTAGCGCCAACGATACCATGCCCACCATAAAAGTTTTTTTCTGCGGAGAACATATGCATGGAACCACCTTTTCCAGCAGAATAGCCACCTGCTCTACCCGTGAGTTCAGCCATAACTCCCCGGGGTTCCATACCACATGCCAGCATATGGCCATGATCTCTGTAGGTGGTTATTACAGTGTCTTGCGATTTAAGGGCTGCTTGAATACCTGTCACTACTGCTTCTTGGCCAATATATAGATGACAAAACCCACCTATCAAACCCAAGCCATACATTTGTCCGGCTTTCTCTTCAAATCGCCGAATTTTGAGCATGTCTTTATAAAATTTTATAAGCTCATCCGGACTATGTGTTTTAACAATACTAGACTTTCGTCTCCTAGCTCTAGTGGGACGCTTTGTATTCTTTACGCTTGAACTTTTTGTCGATGACGACATCAAAGCTCTCCCTTAACAAAAACCACTGATAATGATCAGAAGTAGGGTAACTATGACAAATCAGCAAGCTAAAATTAAGAAAAACCCAATAAAAACTGATAAATAGAAATAATTAACCTATTCTCGGTTAATCGTATATTTCAACACGAAACATAAGTTCAAAGATACGGTTAAGTTCATAGCGAATATTTCACTACCAAATTTTAAATATATCAATAAAAAAAGAATTTCGAGAGATTATTTATCAGAATATAGAATCACAGCATCACTAGAATGGCCATAATTCAACATCGAACGAATCCTCTCATCAAGCATATCCAGATCCAGATTATCCCTACTCATGAGCGATACTTTCTCCTGCCATAGAGAATAATTATCTTTAGTCTCATCAAGAAATTCCTGCGCATTTGCTACTTTATATTTAAGTTCTAACAACGCTATTATACCATGATTGCCTTGAAACATATGGTATGAAAAATAGGCAAGAACCAAGGCTCCAAAAATAGTAATCCACAGATGGTGAGCCCTTGCTCTTATATCATCAAATATTGACATAAAGACATGGCATCATAATGCGTTTCGCGTCGTCAAGTATTAAATCTCAAATAACAAAGAACTAATTTGGTAAAATAGCTTTCCCTGCATACACGGCGGAGCTACCCAAATCATCTTCTATTCTAATCAACTGATTATATTTGGATAATCTATCAGAACGACTAAGAGATCCCGTTTTAATCTGACCACAATTGGTCCCAACGGCTAAATCGGCAATTGTATTGTCTTCAGTTTCGCCCGATCTATGAGATATAACAGCCTTATAATTTGATTTATGGGCGAGTTCTATAGATTCAAGAGTTTCTGTTAGAGTTCCAATTTGATTAACTTTAACAAGGATAGCATTTGCAACATTTTTATTTATTCCTAGTTGTAAACGTTTCGGATTTGTCACAAATAGATCGTCACCTACCAACTGAATATTTTTCCCGACTAATTCAGTCAGTATTTCCCACCCTTCCCAATCATCTTCATTCATACCGTCTTCAATAGATATAATAGGATAATCATCACACAAACCTTCCAGATACATAGCCATCTGTGAAGAGCTCAACTTTTTACCCTCACCCTTTAAGTGATAAATACCATCCGAATAAAACTCTGAGGCTGCTGCATCGAGAGCTAAAACAACATCTTCACCTGGCATATAACCTGCTTGCTCAATAGACTTAATTATAAAATCCAATGCCTCCTCAGAACTTCGTAAATTCGGTGCGAACCCCCCCTCATCTCCAACATTAGTATTTAATCCAGCCTTAGAAAGTATGTCCCGAAGTGTATGAAAAATTTCTGCTCCAGTTCTCACCGCATCCGAGAGGCTATTAGCACCTACAGGCATAATCATAAATTCCTGAATATCTATTGGATTATCAGCATGGGCTCCCCCATTCAGTATATTCATCATTGGTACCGGCAGTGTGTTTACTTCACTATTGCCGATATATTTATATAACGGTATTCCCTGATCTGCCGCTGCAGCTTTTGAGACCGCGAGTGACACTCCAAGTATAGAGTTAGCTCCCAGTCTCGATTTGTTTTCGGTTCCATCGAGACTTATTAATAATTCGTCAATTACCTTTTGGTTACCTGCATCTTGCCCCAATAAATTGGATCTAATTTCACCATTAACAGAACCAACAGCTTTAAGGACCCCTTTACCCCTGTAACGTTCACTACCTTGGTCTCTCAACTCAACAGCTTCATGAATCCCTGTTGAAGCACCCGATGGAACTGCAGCACGTCCAAAAACACCACTTTCCACAAAAACATCAACCTCAACAGTTGGATTACCTCTACTATCAAGTATTTCTCGGCCTAAAATATCTACTATTTTACTCATTACTCATATTACCCTAATCAAAACTTTATTTTTGATTGATATCAATAAGATTTCTTTTTGCTACATCATCAATCTCAATAAGTGTTTCAATAATTCCTGGCAGTTCTTTCAATCTCACCATATTAGGTCCATCACTGGGAGCCTTATCAGGATCTTCATGTGTCTCGAGAAAAACAGCAGCTACACCCACAGCTACCGCAGCTCTAGCTAACACTGGGGCAAATTCTCTCTGGCCTCCGCTAGTTCTTCCCTGTCCTCCTGGTTGTTGTACAGAATGAGTAGCGTCGAAAACGATAGGACAATTAGTTTGATTAGCCATAATAGGAATAGATCTCATATCAGATACGAGAGTATTGTAACCAAAACTCGAACCCCGCTCACACACTAAAATATTTTCATTACCAGATTCTGTTGCCTTCGAAACAACATTTACCATATCCCAAGGAGCAAGAAATTGACCTTTTTTTATGTTAAGAACACAACCAGTATTAGCGGCGGCAACAATAAGGTCTGTTTGTCGACACAAAAAAGCGGGTATTTGTATAACATCAACTATATCAGACAATTCTATGCAGTGGTCAGTTTCATGAACATCAGTCATTACAGGCAGACCTGTTTTTTCACGGATCTCAGAAAAAATCGGAATGCATTGCTCAATACCAAGTCCTCTAGCCCCGTTTAATGATGTTCTATTCGCTTTATCAAAGCTACTTTTATATACAATTTCGACACCACATTTTTTACTTATTTCTAATAAGGCAGAACTAGTTTCAAGTGCATGGGATCGGGATTCAACCTGGCACGGACCCGCAATTATCTTTAAAGGCAAATCATTACCTAAAACATAATTACCAATTTTTACTCGCTTATGATTAGTCATCATTAAACCAAACGCGACTGGGCAAGAGCCGCTGCGATAAATGATCTGAAAAGCGGGTGAGGAGAAAAGGGTCTTGATTTTAACTCAGGATGATATTGAACTCCGATAAACCATGGATGATCCAATAGTTCTATTGTTTCCGGCAAAGTTCCATCTGGTGATAATCCTGAGAACTTAAGGCCAGCTAATTCTAGTTTCTCTCGATAATTAATATTAACCTCATATCTATGTCTATGGCGTTCATCTATAGATGTACCGCCATAAATATCAGATATAAGAGTTCCTTTCTCGAGTAATGCTGGATAGGAACCTAATCTCATTGTTCCTCCCATATTATCTCCTGCCCCCCTTGTTTCAACAGAATCTCCTCTATGCCATTCTGTCATTAACCCAATAACAGGATCATCGCAGGCACCAAATTCTGTGGATCCGGCATTTTTTATACCAGCTAAATTTCTAGCAGCTTCTATCACAGCCATCTGCATTCCAAAACAAATTCCCAAATATGGCAAAACTTGCTCTCGAGCAAATCTAGCTGCCATCATTTTTCCCTCTGCACCTCGGACACCAAATCCACCAGGAACCAAAATCCCATCAACGTTACCCAGCTTCTTAATCCCCTCATTGGTTTCAAAAACCTCCGATGATATCCAATCAAGATTCACACGTGCATTATTTGCTATTCCTCCATGATTCAGAGCTTCAGATAAGGATTTATACGCGTCCGGTAAATCAATGTACTTTCCTACCACAGCTATCTTAACTTCCCCTTCTGGCTCTTGAATGCGGCTTACAATTCTTTTCCAAGAGTCTAGATTTGGTTCAATTTTCTGTTCTATACCGAAATGCTTTAGAACCTGGCCATCAAAACCATCTTTATGATAATTAATTGGAACTTGATATATAGTATCCACATCAATTGCTGGAACTACAGATTCTGGGCCAATGTTACAAAATAATGCTATTTTATTCCTCTGAGATTCTGGTATCGGTCTATCACAGCGACAAACAACCATATCTGGACGAATACCAACACTCTGAAGCTCTTTAACAGAATGTTGAGTTGGTTTAGTTTTTAACTCTCCGGCTGCTTGAAGGTAGGGAACCAGAGTTAAATGAATGAACATAGTATCCTGATCAGGCAATTCATTTCCTAATTGACGTATTGCTTCTAGAAAGGGCAAGCTTTCTATATCACCAACAGTGCCTCCGATCTCGCAAATAATAAAATCTTCATCGTTAATATCGGCCGTAACAAACTTTTTAATAGCGTCTGTAACATGAGGAATAACCTGTACAGTTCCGCCCAGATAATCTCCACGGCGTTCTTTTCCTAACACCTCAGAATATATCCTACCTGTAGTTACATTGTCCGATTTTGTAGCTGAGACACCCGTGAAACGTTCATAGTGACCCAAGTCAAGATCCGTTTCGGCGCCATCATCGGTTACGTAAACCTCACCGTGCTCAATTGGACTCATTGTACCTGGATCAACATTTAGATAAGGATCAAGCTTTCGAACCCGCACCTGGTAACCACGTGCTTGTAGTAATGACCCTAAAGCAGCTGAAGCAAGCCCCTTACCCAATGAGGATACAACGCCACCCGTTATAAAAATAAACCTAGTCATTATCGATATATATTCTACCCAATTAGCTAGTACCTGGACATAGGTAAATCAGTGGAAAATGCATGTAGAGCAGTTTTTATCTCAATAGACAAACCATAAAGTGTTGAAAATCTATTATTCACCAGTAGGAACTGTAGGCTTCTCTGACTTAACAGGATTTTGGCTAGTTAAAGGAGGAGTTTGTTCAGTAATAGATTTGGAGCTATTCCCACCTCCAGCCAGAATTGCTAAGCCAATACTAGTCAAGAAAAACGTTCCTGCCAAAATTCCTGTTGCCCTAGTTAATAGATTCGCTGCAGCTCGACCACCGAGCAAACTACCCATACTGCCGCCGCTAGAACCACCCAAACCCCCAAGACCCCCCTCAGACTTTTGCATGAGGACAACCCCGACTAACGCCAGTGCAATGAGAAGATGGGCTACTAATATTATTGTTTCCATGTTTTATGTTTTACCGCTCATTAGAGTGATTTCCAAGCTATTAAAACATCATCTCGTGCTATTTAATGGTTTCTGGCCAGTAATTCTAGTGCCTAAACAAAATCTTATTCACTTGCTATATCTATTATTTTACAAAATTCATCTTCAATAAGACTTGCCCCACCTATCAAGCCTCCATCCACATTGTCTATATTCAGTATAGATAAAGCATTTTTAGCGTTCATCGAGCCTCCGTAAAGAAGCCTTAACCTCGAAGCTTCAGGCCCAATCTCTTTGATCAGAAAATTACGCAATTGTCCGTGAACTTCAGTAATTTCAGTGAGAGTTGGTGTTTTTCCAGTCCCTATTGCCCATACTGGTTCGTAGGCAAATATAGTATTTGAAGACTTTATTTTATCTTTTGCTTCGGGAAGTGATCCATTTATTTGTGACTCCAGAATGTTAAGTGTTTCTCCATTTTCTTTTTGAATATCAGTCTCACCAACACAAATAATAGTGATTAATGATTCTTTATGGGCAGCTTTTACTTTCGCGCGAACAACATTATCAGTTTCGAACAAACCATGACGCCTTTCAGAATGTCCAAGTAATACATAGGAAGCTCCAACATCAACCAACATTTTTGCACTAATTTCTCCTGTAAAAGCGCCCTTTTCTTCAAAATGGCAATCTTGTGCTCCAATCATAATAGGTGAATTTACAAGTTGCTTTGAAATCATCTGTAGAAGATTAGCGCTCGGACAAATCAATAAGTCACACTTGTTGTTTATGATCGATTTTGAATGATTATCAATAGCCTGCACTAGCTGCTCAGCTCTGGCAGCAAGATTATTCATTTTCCAATTTCCAGCAATTAATCTTCTCATATTTTCCATTAGTACCACCAGTTTTTAAAACGAAACTAAAGATTTAACTGTTTATTTCTATAATTTATTAACAAGATCTTTAAGATAAGAGTTTGTATTACCTAAAATTATAAGCTAGTTGACTGCTTGCCCGCTTCTTTAGGCGGCACTATTATGCGCCAAACAATAATTTATACAATTCTATTAAGCATAAAACCTAACATAACTAAAAAAGGCCGATAGAAGGAAAAATTAAAATGCTCGAAGCTCTTCGTCAAATGACTAAAAGCTGGATAATGAAGGTGGTACTTGGCCTTTTAGCGCTGACATTTGTTGTTTTCTTCGGTGCATCTGATTTTGGCGGTGGTGGACGTCAGGTCAATACGGTAGTTGAGGTCGATGATGTTAACTATTCTTTAGATCAAGTTAGTAAAGAATTTAATAAACAAATTCAGTATTTAATGAGAGCAAGCGGAGGACAAATTAATCTTCAGTCACCAATTGCAACATCAGTTCTAGAGGAAACCGTTTCAAATATAGTTACACGTTCTCTTTTTGATGCGGCCGCACAAGAATTGGGGGTTTCCGCATCAGATGTTTCTGTTCAAGAAACCGTGCATAATCTTAAACTATTCCAAAATAAAGACGGCATATTTGATTCAGTTAAGTTCTCTTCTTATCTTCAACAAAGAGGACTCACAGAAGAAGAGTTTATTTCTGGAGCAAAAGAAGACTTGAAAAGAGCTCAATATCTGGGGACATTACAAGACTCACTAACTATATCAAAACCTATTCTAGAGGCTATATATAATCATCGTTATGAAAAAAGAATTGCAGAAATAACTTCAATTGAAGCTAAAGACATAAAAGCAATTCTTAAACCAACTGAAAGTCAACTAAGGACCTTCTATAATGAGTTTAAAGACGATTTTCGTTCTCCAGAGTTCAGGAAAGTGAAAATCGCAACACTCACATTAGAAGGCTTGTCAAAAAAATTCTCAGTGAGCGAGGAAGAAATAAGAGAAAACTATCAAGATCAAATTGATAACTTTAGAATCCAAGAAAAGCGTGAAATTATTCAAAGCATTTTTCTTACTGAGTCTGATGCTAACAAAGCAAAATCTTTGATTAGTAATGGGACAACATTTTCTGAGGCTTCGAAACAAATTAATGGATTACCTCCAGTTTCAATTGGCAAAGTTAACAAGGGAGATATTTCAGAAAAAAAATTGGCAGAAACGTCGTTTTCTTTAGATCTGAACGCGGTCTCTAGTCCGATAGAATCTGCATTAGGTTGGCACCTTGTATCAGTAAAATCCATAGAACCAGAAAAAACACAAACATTTTCAGAGGTGAGAGAACCGCTTCGTAAACTCATATCAATGATGAAAGCAAGAGATGAAATTTACGATCTTCAAAATTTAGTAGAGGATGATCTAGCTGCAGGGTTAAGCATTGAAGAAGTTTCCAAACAAAACGGAATGACCTTAATTGAAATGGAACCCTTCAATTCAATGGGGCTTACAAAAGATGATCAACTAATAAAAATAAATCAAACAAGACAAGTAGTTGAAACAGCTTTTGACACTGAAAAAGACGAGATAAGTGGTATAAAAGAAATGGCTGATGGAGGGTTTTTCATCATAAAAACTCAATCCATAGTTCCACCAAAGATAGAACCATTTAATATAATTCAACATAAAGTATCCTATCGATGGTTAAAAAAAGAAAAACAACGAGGAGCTTTAAAGAAAGCAAAAGAAATATCCGACATTGTAAATAAAGGAAAAACCCTAAAAGAAGTTTCTATTAAACAAGGGTTTAAGTATGAAGCAAAAAATGTGATTGATAGAATTGGCTCAAAAACACCAGTTCCCAAGCCCTTCATATCCGCTATTTTTAAAGCAAATGTAGGAGAAACTGTATACGTAGAGACCTACGATGGAGCAAAAGTGGGCAAATTAATCCAGATTGAAAAAGCTGGAAAAAACTTGGAAGATATAAAAAAGCGCGAGGACCTAAATACAGCTTTGTTGGACTCAATGAATAGAGATCTAACCAATCAATTAGCATCCGCATTAAAAAAACGTTACACCATTGATGTTAACCATGAATTGATTGAAAATTCACTGATTCCACAATGACGATATATCCAGCTAAAAATAATTTTGATAAAACTTACAATTCCAAACAATCACAAGTGGTCTGGACAGAACTCGTAGCTGACCTTGAAACTCCGGTCTCAGCAATGATTAAACTCTCCAAAAACCAAAGTTATAGCTTCCTATTGGAATCAGTAGAGGGCGGAGATGTTAGAGGTCGCTATTCTGTGCTTGGCATAGATCCAGACTTAATATGGAGATGTTTCGGTGATAATTATGAGCTCGGAAGGATAACAAAAAACAACAAATATAAATACCAAAAAAGCAAACAAGGTAGTTTAGATTCATTAGCATCACTCATAAAAAACTCGGAAATTGATTTGCCAAACGAAGTACCACCCTCTGCAGTTGGATTGTTTGGATATATGGGGTACGACATGGTCCGGTTAATGGAAAATATCCCAGATAAGAATCCTGACGTAATCGGAATACCAGACTCAATATTTATTCGTCCAAAAGTAACAGCTGTATTTGATAATGTGACCGATAAAATGACAGTTGTCACCCCAGTATGGTATTCGGAGAAATGTAATAGTGAAGATGCATATAGCGATGCCAAAAATAGGTTAGAGAATATTGTTAATAAATTAAAAGCCTCTATCACTGGCCAACTATTCAAAAGTGAGTTCTTACCAGATCAAATTTCACCTACCTCGAACACTTCTCAGGAAGAATATTGCTCAATGGTCGAAAAAGCGAAAGAATATATAAGGGCAGGCGAAATCTTCCAAGTTGTGCCATCTCAGAGATTTACAGTACCTCTAAACTCATCCCCAATGTCCTTATATCGCTCCCTGAGGAGACTAAATCCTTCACCTTTTTTGTTTATAGTAAACATGGATGATTTTTCATTGGTTGGCTCTAGTCCAGAAATTTTGGTTAGATTAAGGGAAAATGAAGTAACTATACGACCAATTGCTGGCACTAGACCAAGAGGAAAGAACAAGGAAGAGGATAATGCACTTGCTGAAGACTTGCTTGCAGATCCAAAAGAAAGAGCAGAGCACTTGATGTTATTAGATTTAGGACGGAACGATGTAGGTCGTGTATCAGAGATTGGTTCTGTAAAAGTTACTGAAAGTTACAGTATAGAAAAGTACTCTCATGTCATGCATATTGTTTCGAATGTAAAGGGCCATGCAAAATCAACAGTAAATAGCCTAAAAGCACTTGTTGCTGGATTTCCAGCTGGCACTGTTACGGGTGCTCCAAAAATACGCGCAATGGAAATTATAGATGAGTTAGAAAATGAAAGAAGGAGTTTCTATGCTGGTGCAATAGGCTACTTTGGGGCAAATGGAGAAATGGATACCTGCATTACGTTGAGAACCGCTTTAATACAAGAAGGACAAATGTATGTTCAGGCAGGTGGAGGTGTAGTGGCAGATTCTAACCCTGAATCAGAATACCAGGAAAGCAACAATAAGGCGAAAGCGTTATTGCATGCTGCGGCTGATTCCTTACGTTATTCATCGATTACAGATTAAAAATATTTTTTTAATAAAATTCTAATATTTATTTAGATAAACTGAAATTGATTTGAAAACATAACAGTGATACGACAAATGTGTAGTGAAGAGAATCTAATAAGATGTTCAAATGTTTGTGTTAATTGATAACTACGATAGCTTTACTTACAACTTGGTTCATTATATCGGCGAACTCGGAAAAGAAGTTAAAGTTATCCGGAATGATGTAATGAGTACGAAAGAAGTGCTATTGCTTTCACCAGAAGCTTTAGTTATATCACCCGGCCCCGGAATACCAGATAATTCAGGTATTTGCATAGATCTGGTACAAGAGGCCTCTGAAAATAAAATCCCAGTATTGGGAGTTTGTTTGGGTCATCAGATTATAGGACAAGCACTTGGGGCAAATATTATTCGAGCCCCACATCCTATTCACGGTATGGTTGATAAGATATTACACGAAGAAAAACATATTTTTAAAAACATTCCCTCCCCTCTTTCCGCAACCAGATACCATTCCCTAGTTATTGAACCAAATTCAGTCCCAGATTCATTAGTTGTGAACGCTAAAACAAAAGACAACCTTATAATGGGAATAAGTCATAAAGACCTTCCTATACATGGTGTCCAGTTTCATCCTGAAAGTATAGCCACCCTTGAAGGTTATAATTTAATAGCTAATTTTATTGAAATCGCCACAGGTAAATCTGTTGATATAAACATTTTAAATCGTCTGATTGAAAAACTGGTGCCCCATGGATGATAAATCAAACAATATTAAAGAACTAATTAATCTTGTAGCTGAAGGCCAGAGTTTAAACCAAAAGCAGTCAGAAAACGCATTTGATATCATTATGTCAGGTGAGGCTACCCCCTCACAAATTGGTGCATTTCTCATCGCATTAAGAGTGCGCGGAGAAACGGTTGATGAAATTACCGGGGCAGCTCGTATTATGAGAGCAAAAGCCCTTTTGATTAATGCACCTGATAACGCGATTGATATTGTTGGAACAGGTGGAGATGCTAAAGGGACACTTAATGTATCAACTGCAGCAAGTTTTGTTGTCGCCGCTTGTGGGGTCCCCATAGCTAAACACGGAAATCGAGCATTAAGTTCAAAAACCGGTGCTGCTGACGTGCTTTCTGCATTGGGGGTCAATATTGAAGCAAGTTTCGAATTAGTTAAAGAGTCAATATGGGAAAACAACATAGGTTTTCTTATGGCGCCTCGTCATCACAGTGCGATGAGAAATGTCGGAGATGTGAGAGTTGAACTCGCTACCAGGACAATTTTTAATATTCTTGGGCCGTTATCTAACCCTTCACAAGTTAGTAGACAAATGGTTGGGGTCTTTTCTAAAAGATGGGTAGAGCCTCTAGCAAATGTACTAGGAAATCTAGGCTTAAAACATGCATGGGTAGTTCACGGAGCCGATGGTCTAGATGAGATATCAATAAGTGGTTTATCACACGTGGCCGAACTCAAAAACGGTCAGGTAAACACATTTAATATAAGCCCTGAAGATGTAGGTTTAAAAAAATCAGGATTAAAAAGCATCCAAGGGGGAGCACCAGATTACAATGCAAGAATAATGAAAGAAATGCTGACTGGGAAAAGAAGTGCTTTTCGGGATATAGTTCTATTTAACGCTGCAGCTTCATTAATAGTTGGCGGAAAAGTAGATAATTTGAAGGACGGTATAAAGATGGCAGTTGAAGCAATTGACAGCGGAGCAGCAATGGCAACTTTGAATAAATTGATTGAAATAACAAATCGATCTTAAACAACGTAAATTGAGATAAAGAAATGACAGACGTGCTTACCAAAATATGCGATGACAAGCACATACATATAAACAAGCAGAAAGCTGTTTTCTCTCAGGCAAATCAAGAAGAATTTGCTAGCAAAGCGGATAAAACACGTGGATTTGCAAAACGGCTTTCGGAGATATCAAAATCTAGTAAGTATGGAGTGATTGCAGAAATTAAAAAAGCTAGTCCAAGTAGAGGATTAATTAGAAAAAACTTTGATGCAGCTAAAATAGCGTTCGAGTACCAATCAGGTGGAGCAGCATGTGTATCCGTCCTAACTGATGAGCCCTACTTTAAGGGTAAGGATTCAGATCTAGTTAACGCTAAGAAGGCAGTGACATTGCCTGTGCTTAGAAAGGATTTTATAATTGATAGCTATCAAATTCCCGAATCAAGAGCACTAGGTGCCGATTGTATATTATTGATTGTCGCTGCACTTGATAGCCTTCTGGCAAAGGAGTTGGCTATCCAAGCACACGAATGGGATATGGATGTTTTAATAGAAGTGCACAACATAGAAGAATTAGAGAAAGCACTATTAATAGAGTCAGATTTGATAGGGATTAATAACCGAAATCTAAAATCACTTGAGGTGGACATTTCTACGACTGAAAATTTAGCCCCCCTCGTTCCTAAAGAAAGAATTACTGTCTCGGAAAGTGGTTTATTCACGGCTGATGATTTGAAAAGAATGTCTAATAAAGGCGTTAATTGCTTTCTCATAGGAGAAGCACTTATGCGGCAAAAAAACATATCAAGCTCTCTAAAACAATTGCTTGAAAGTTAAATTTTCTATTGGAAATTATATAAAATGAATCAAAAAGATAGATTTGAGCTTAGTCATATTGATTCAGATGGATCTGCTAAAATGGTAGACATCTCCGATAAGGCTATTACTGATAGGACAGCCACCGCTAGTTGCAGGGTTATTGTTGGACCTAGTACACTCTCCCTAATAAAGGAAAAAAGCCTTAAAAAGGGTGATGTTCTCTCCATAGCTCGACTAGCTGGAATTATGGGAGCAAAAAAAACATCAGATTTAATTCCTTTGTGTCATCCATTAAACCTGACTTCAATTGAAGTCGAATTAAACCTTGATCTCACTGGAAGCTCCATCGAAGTATTAGCAACTGCAAAAATAAGTGGGAAAACAGGTGTTGAGATGGAAGCACTTACTGCTGTCACAATAGCGGCCCTAACCATTTATGATATGGTTAAGGCTGTAGATAAAGCAACCTCAATAACAGACATCCGTCTCTTACACAAAGCAGGCGGAAAATCTACGGATTATATTTCTAACTAAGAGAATTAAATGATTAGTGTTGCTAACGCGCGTAAAAATATACTGTCCGATCAAGAGATAATGCCTTCGGAATTGATATCTTTAAATGAGGCATTAGGAAGAGTTTTGGCAGAAGACATATCTGCCAGAAGACCTCAACCACCCCTATCGGTATCAGCTATGGACGGCTACGCTGTAATAGCAAAGGACGTAAAAAATGTCCCTGTAACACTAGAAGTTATTGACACTATAGCGGCTGGTAAAACACCATCTAAAAAAATAAAAACAGGTGAGGCAATTAGAATCTTTACTGGTGCCCCCATGCCCCTAGGATCCGACGCTGTTGTTATACAAGAAAACACTGAAAAAAGTGGTAGCAAAATTATTGTAAAAGAGAACGTAACCTCCGGGAAATACATTCGTCCTGAAGGCCTGGATTTTAAACAAGGAAATACATTACTTACCGCTGGCAAAGTCTTATCAGCAAGGGATGTAGGCCTTATAGCTGCTATGAATGTGTCTTGGCTTAAGGTGATGCGCCGCCCAACAGTTGCTATTATAGCGACAGGAGACGAAATAGTTTTACCCGGAGACAATCAAAAATCATCGGATATTGTTAGCTCTAATACATTTGCCTTAGCTGGTCTTATCGAAGCGTCTGGAGGAATACCCCTAACATTAGGGATAGCTAAAGATGAAATTGAATCTATTAGAAAGATATCAGAGGGTGCTAAAGGTGCTGATATATTAGTTACGACGGGCGGAGCATCTGTCGGTGAACACGACCTTGTTCAGTCAGCGCTTACGGAAATTGGTTTAAAAATTAAATTTTGGAAAATTGCTATGCGTCCTGGAAAGCCATTGATATATGGACACCTAAACAATATTCCTATGCTCGGGTTCCCAGGAAACCCTGTGTCATCGATGGTCTGTGCTGTACTCTTTTTAAAGCCGGTCCTAGCATCCATGCTAGGACTTAGAGAAGTAGAGCCAAAATTAGAAAATGGTCTACTTGGAAAAGACTTAGATGAAAATGATCATCGTGAAGAGTATTTGAGGGCAACTATATCAATAGATGATGGAGGAAACAAAGTAGTAACTCCATTTCCGGTTCAAGATAGCTCTATGTTTTCTCGCTTAGCAATGTCTGATTGTCTGATAGTTAGAGCGCCGTATGCAGAAAAAGCATGTATCAATGATACAGTATCTTACATTGATCTAAGTACTGGGATGATAAAAGTATAAATATTATCATTAATATAAGACTACATTTTTCTTAAATATATTAATTTTAAGCTTGACGCAAAAAAAGAACATCACTAGAACATAGCTGAATGTTTTATGTTTGTTCTCAATTTTAGTTAATTTTATGGCCATAATAGAGGCTTTGATGAAATGTTAACCCGCAAGCAGCATGAATTGTTGTTATTCATTAATAAAAAATTGTTAGAAACTGGCGTAGCTCCTTCGTTTGATGAAATGAAAGAAGCTTTATCACTAAAATCTAAATCTGGAATTCACAGACTAATATCAGGATTAGAAGAAAGAAGGTTTATAGCCAGACTACCACACCGGGCAAGAGCTCTAGAAGTTCTGCGCTTACCAGATGATGTATCTATTACCTCTGATCAAAAGTTTTCTCCTAGGGTCATTCAAGGAGGTATTGACTTAAATAATAGAAAAACGGCAAGAAAATTAAAAACTCCAATTCAAGTACCTATGCTAGGCCGAATAGCTGCAGGCACACCAATAGAAGCTCTATCAGATCCTACCCGGTTCATTAGTGTTCCATCAGATTTGCTCGGACGAGGAGAGTATTACTGCTTGGAAGTAGATGGCGATTCGATGATAGAAGCAGGTATTCTTGATGGGGATACAGTTCTTATAGAAAGAACTGATATAGCTGAGAATGGTACTATAGTCGTTGCACTCGTTGAGGGTAGCGAAGTTACGCTTAAAAGGTTACGAAAAAGGCATAATTCTGTTGCGCTTGAGCCTGCCAATACTAATTACGAAACCCGAATATTTGGACCTGATCAAGTCGAAATTCAGGGAAAATTAAAAGGATTAGTCCGCAGCTATTGAAGAGTTAAAAATAACATCATTAAAAGTATCTCAAATACATCGAATTACGAATCCATGCTATAATAGCTTGTTGATTTATAAGGTGCTAAATCCGTAATTTTTTAGAATCATTCTTAATACAAAAAAAATTGGTTTTTGTTCAATTTCGAACGAAAGGTTAATTAGTTAAATGAAAGTAGTAACTCGATTTGCTCCTTCTCCTACTGGCTATCTACATATAGGAGGTGCAAGAACAGCCTTGTTTAACTGGCTTTTTGCGAAACACCATGAAGGTCAGTTCCTTTTGCGAATAGAAGACACTGACAGAAGACGATCAACAAGTGACGCTGTTGATAAGATATTCTCAGGACTAAAATGGCTTGGTATTGAATGTGATGAACCACCAGTATTTCAGTCAAGTAACTCAACACGTCATATAGAAATAGCGCAAAAACTTCTTAATCAGGGCAAAGCTTATAGATGTTTTTGCACTCAAGATGATTTAACAGAAATGAGAAAAAAGGCTAGGTCAGAAGGGAAAACACGGCTATATGATAGACGTTGTAGAGATTATAAACCAACAGAATCAGAACTAAATAACTCTTCATCAATTCGAATAAAAATGCCAACAGAAGGCAAAACTCTTATTAATGATATAGTTCAGGGTGATGTAAAGGTATCAAACGATAACTTAGATGACTTTATAATTATACGACCCGACGGAACGCCAACATACATGTTGGCCGTCGTAGTAGATGACCATGATATGGGGATTACTCATATCATACGCGGTGACGACCATTTAAATAACGCATTTCGACAATTACATTTGTTTCATGCTTGTGATTGGACTGTTCCTAAACTTGCACATATTCCATTAATACACGGCAGTGATGGAGCAAAGCTCTCAAAACGTGATGGTTCACTGGGTGTTGAATCATATGAAAAAATGGGAATTCTTAAAGATGCAATGAATAATTATTTACTTCGTTTAGGTTGGTCTCATGGAAACGAAGAAATTATTTCTAGAGATAAAGCCATTGAATGGTTCAATTTAAACTCTATTGGTCGATCTCCCTCGAGATTTGACACGGAAAAATTATTAAATTTGAATACACATTACATTCGTAATAGCTCTAATAAAGAACTAATTAGTTATATACTTCCAATAATTTTCCAATTAATGGGTTCAGAAATAAGCTCAATTGCAATCGACCGCATTGAGAGAGGAATGCCTGGTTTAAAACAGAGATCTAAAAGTCTTATCGAATTAGCGCGAAGTTCATTAATATATAATACGGAAATGCCTATTTTAATTCAAAAAGATGCTGCTGAACATTTGAATCCCAAAAACATAAGCCTCTTATCATGTCTTCATCAAAATATGAAAAAAATGGGCAAATGGGATCATGATTCCCTTGAAGAAATAGTTCGAGAAACAGCAGAGGACAACAATATTAAACTAAGGCAAATGGCACAACCACTAAGAGTAGCTCTAACAGGCTCCACTGTATCACCCAGCATTTTTGAAGTTATGGAGGTTTTTGGCAAAGATGAGACGTTAAATAGGTTAAAAACTGTAACAAAAGTCTAACCAATTTCCTATTAAAGTTGTTTAATCTAGATTGCTCTTATGCATATCTGCAATTAGAGTGCGCTAAAGTGAAATTTAATCTACTACTGGGAGCCTTAATCCACTATATTTCTGGTAATTAGGGGTAATAGAGATATGAATGATAGCAATACCAAAGAAACTGTTTCAATAACAATAAACAGCACCGGTGAAACTATTGAACTACCGATTCTTGATGGAACTCAGGGTCCTCAGGTAATAGATGTACGACAATTATATTCAAAGACAGGTATGTTCACGTATGATCCTAGTTACACAAGCACTGCGAGTTGTGATTCTTCTATGACGTATATAGATGGTGAGGAAGGCATTCTTCGTCACGCAGGATACACTATAGAGGAACTTACTGAAAAAAGCTCATTCCTAGAAGTTTGCTATTTATTACTTCACGGCGAATTACCAAATTTATCAGAAATGCAGGACTTTGAAAGAACTATAACCAATCACACTATGGTTCATGATCAATTACAGTTTCTATATCGTGGTTTCAGAAGAGACGCTCATCCTATGGCAGTAATGATTGGTGTCGTAGGTGCTATGTCTGCATTCTACCATGACTCAACCGACATATCTAATCCACAACAGCGCCTAATAGCCAGTCATAGATTAATTGCTAAAATGCCTACCATGGCGGCAATGGCATATAAATATTCTATTGGACAACCGTTTGTATACCCACGTAATGAATTAAGCTATGCCGAGAATTTTTTACATATGACTTTTGGAGTACCAGCTGAAGAATACAGTTGCAGTCCAGTAATTTCACGAGCACTTGATCGTATATTTATACTACACGCCGATCACGAACAGAACGCATCTACCTCAACAGTTAGACTAGCTGGTTCATCAGGTGCAAATCCTTTTGCTTGTATAGCGGCAGGAATTGCGACTCTATGGGGGCCAGCACATGGCGGAGCAAATGAAGCAGTCTTAGAAATGCTATCAGAAATAGGTAGCAAGGAAAGAATACCAGAGTTTTTAGAAAAAGCTAAGAACAAGGATGATCCTTTCAGACTAATGGGGTTTGGTCATCGAGTATATAAAAATTACGATCCACGAGCCGGCGTTCTAAAGCCTGCAGCATATGAAGTTCTAGAAGAAGTTGGTATACAAAATCCATTAATGGAACTTGCTTTGGAACTAGAGAGGTTAGCGTTGGAAGATGACTACTTCGTTGAACGCAAATTATTTCCTAACGTCGACTTCTACTCAGGAATAATTCTGAGTGCAATAGGATTCCCCACAAGTATGTTCACTGTCTTATTTACCTTAGCTCGGGCAGTTGGATGGATTGCCCAATGGAAAGAAATGATAGAGGATCCTGGACAAAGAATTGGGAGACCAAGACAATTGTATTTAGGTCATGCTGAACGAAAATTTGTTCCTATTGACGAAAGAAATTAAACACAAAACAATGATATGAATATAGATTCCAAGAATAACGAATCAGAATATAAAACCCTAAACTTTAAACAGGTCACTCTATCTGATCGTTGGTCGCCTCTTGTAAAAGGTCCAAATGAAAATATTTATCAACCAGAAAATCGTATTCAACGTACACTAATTTGTGCACTTTGTTTATTACTAGTAGGTATTATTCTATGGTCTTTACAAGTTCTTTAGTTTTATTTTTTACTAAAAGAGCCACCGTCTTTATGAGTAAAAACCGGTTTTCCGTTTACAACAGTATTTAACATATCTATGTCAGGATACGTAACCACTTCGTTTTTTGGCCGATCGCCTATTTCTATATACCACGCATCAGAGTTGGAAAAATTTGCAACTTGATGCCCATTTGGTAGTCCTGCAGGAAATCCTGCAGACATTCCTTCAGTCATTTCTGTATGACCTTCATCACTTATAAGTGTAAGTGTTCCCGACAGAACATATATAAATTCATCTTGTTTTGTATGCCAATGTCTTGCCGATGAAAATGCACCTGACTCCAAACAAACTACGTTAACTCCAAACTTTGTTAATCCAAGTGCATTGGACACTCTATGTCGATGTCTTCCTCTAACAATTCGATCAAATGGTTTTGGGTAAAGTGATGAACTATCCGGTGCAATAGAAAGGGTATCTGTTAAAAGAATTTTGTTATCTTTATTTTTAGTCATTTTATTTTTTCACTTAACTCAATCAATTCAATTTTATAACCGTCTGGGTCCTCTAAAAATGCAATAATGGTTGAGCCATGTTTCATAGGACCAGGAGATCGTGTAATAGTAACTCCTTCTATTTCCATGTTTTTACAAATGTCATAGATATCAAAAACTCCAATAGCAATGTGGCCAAACCCTGTGCCGTGAGTATAAGGTTCCTTTGGATCCCAATTATACGTTAGTTCAATTACCGTATCTTCTGATTCTTCACCATAACCTACGAAGACATTGGTAAATTCACCATCTTTATAATCTTTTCTGCGAATAACCTTCATTCCAAGAATACGAGTATAGAAATCAATAGAACGATCTAGGTTTTGAACACGTATCATAGTATGCAACAGCCGATACTCACTACTTATCTTATTCATTGTTTATCATCCATGATAATCCATTTCTAACCTCGGAGCTCTTGTTCAATTAATGAAGGTGTATCATCTAAATTCTCGTTTAATACGCATCACTTCTAAAGCAGCTTTCCTACTGGGACTAACATCAGATATTTGGAGTTTCTTTATAACAGCATTTTCATCACTTATAATTGCATGTCTTAGATCTCTATCAACAATTAATCGATTGACTTCATTAAAAATCTTAGTCGAATTACAATTTTCTTGAATAAATTCTGGTAAAACTTCTTTTTGAGCTATCAGGTTTACAATAGAAACATGCTTAACCTTCAACAAAAAACGAGCGAACAAACCTGTTAACCAGGATACTTTGTAAATAACAACTGATGGTACCGAGGCACATGCTAGCTCAAGGGTTGCAGTCCCAGATGCTGTTATAGCTATATCGCTTGCAGCATATGCATCATATTTATCTTTCGAATTATCAATTATAGTGACCGGAACACCTGATATTTTAGTTTTTTCTACAAGGCCTTTAACAGTTGAAACCGTAGGAATAATAACGTGCAAGTCTTTATGATTAAGAGCTAGTTTTTCTATCACTCTTATCATGATCGGTAACAATTTTTTTACTTCGGTTAGTCGACTCCCTGGTAAGGCACATAGAACAATACTATTTTGGTTAATAGACAATTTCTTACGAAATTCCCTCCCGGCATAGGTAGCTGATCTCGTTTCTATAGCTGGATGACTTACAAAACTGCAGGGCATCTTAAATTTCTTAAAAAAATCAGTTTCAAAAGGAAATAATGCCAAAACATGATCTACATATAACTTAAATTTATAAATTCGTTTGGGACGCCATGCCCAAAATTGTGGGGCAACATAGTGAATTCTTGGCTGGGAGTGTCGTTTTAACTTCTTCAAAACCCTTAAAGAAAAGCTTGGGGAGTCTATTGTCACGATTATATCAGGACGAACTCTATCAATTTCTTTGGAAACTTGTCTAATTCTCATTAATATTCTTGGCAAACTAGGTAAAACCTCAGCAAAACCCATCACGGCCAACTGTCGATAGTCAAAAAGGCTTCTAAGTCCAGCACTAGTCATTAGTGGCCCACCAACACCACTAAAATAAATCTCAGATTTATTTATATTTTTTAACTCTTTGATTAAATAAGATCCAAGTGCATCACCAGAGGGCTCGCCTGCAATCATAAAAACATGAATTCTTTTTCTGTCGTCAGTCATAATTAATTATTAAACATCAATCAATTACGTAATCAGCTTTATAATCATTAGGGTTTAATCCAACAATAAATATCCCTTCCTTATTAGCCAATTCTATCGTTTTTTCTGCTTCAATTACCAAAGTCAGATTTGCTGCTATAGCGATGCCTGATAAACCAGATTCTTTTGCCTTTTGTACAGTTCTAGGACCAATAGCTGGCATATCAACTCTTTTCTCTTGTCCAGGTTTGGGTAGTTTAATAAGAACTCCACCATTACCTCCATTAGAAATAGATTTACATCTTATTAGCATTTCCTCTGTACCTTCTGCAGCCTCGACAGCTAAGACCACTTCCTGTGATACAACTACTGACTGTCCAATATCCAGTGACCCGGTTTTATAAAGCACCTCAATACCACGGACTATATCTAGTTCCTGGTCATTATTAGGAAAATGAACTCCCAGAATACCGGGTCCAGCAATTAATTCGCTCAGAAGTGAATCCACACCGACCACCTTGAAACCTTCTTCCTCTTCTAAAGACTTTATAATACCGCTCAAAAGTCCATCATCACCTTTAGAAAAAAAGCCTTTAGAAATAAATTTTGCAGCCCTTCTATCGGGTCTCAGATTAGATAGACTAGGACGTTTTATAGGCCCAGCAAGGACTAATTCTTTACAACATTCCTCTCTTAAACGTTTCAGAGCCTCTCCTGCCGCACCTAACCGAACCCAAGAATGAGGGGCTTCACCTATCATTTTAGGGTCAGCTTGATCTTCAAATGCTATTACAAAATATTCACGATCTGTCTGCTTACAAAAATCAATCAATTTTGCTGGTAACGACCCACTTCCTGCTAATATGCCAAGTTTAACTGCCATTAGATATTTTTGGTTGTAAAACAGCACGTGAAGTCTCAGTTCTGATAAATTCTACGATCTCCATAACACCGCTATTGTCACCATAAAGAGTTATTACATCGTCAATTCGTTCAGAAAGAGTTCCTTCGTGTGCAAACATTAGTCTGTACGCAGTCCTTAATATATTTATATCCTCTCTAGAAAAATCTCGTCTTTGTAAGCCTATCAAATTTAAACCTCTCAACTTAGCTCTTTCTCCCATAGCTGACCCATAAGGTATTAAGTCCTGTTCAACTCCAGACATACCTCCAACCATAGCGTGTGCTCCAATTCGTACAAACTGATGTATTCCAGACAGTCCACCTATTATAGCAAAGTCGCCTACCTGGACATGACCACCTAAGGTAGCATTATTCGCTAAAATTACGTGATTACCTATAATGCAATCATGAGCCACATGTGAACCAATCATAAAAAGGCAGTCATCACCAATTATGGTTTTCATACCTCCGCCTTCTGTTCCAGGATTCATTGTCACGTGTTCTCGAATTTGATTTCTAGCACCTATTATTAATGACGAATCTTCTCCTTTGTACTTCAAATCCTGTGGTGGAAGACCAATTGAGGCAAAAGGATAAATATTGGTTCCTTCTCCTACAACTGTTTGGCCATCAATAACGACATGTGAGTGAAGAAATACACCGTCCCCAATAACTGATTCAGGCCCAATAACACAATAGGGTCCAATTCTTACATCATTGCCAATATTTGCCTGAGACGAAACTACTGCAGTGGGATGCACATCAACCATTTAATCATCCATAATCATTGCTGAGTAAGTTGCTTCAGCAACCACTTGTTCATCCACCCTTGCCTCCCCAGTGAACTTCCAAACAGAACCACGACTTCTTTGGACTTTTACATCTAACAATAGCTGATCGCCAGGCATTACTGGTTTACGAAATCGAGCATTGTCAATAGTCATAAAATAAACCAATTTTCCCTTTGCTCCTTCCCCTAAAGATTCAACGACCAAGACAGCTGCTGTCTGTGCCATAGATTCAATAATCAAAACTCCAGGATAAACAGGTCGTTTGGGAAAATGACCAGTAAATACTGGCTCATCTTTTGCAATATTTCTAACTCCTATTGCACTCTCGTGTGGGGTAATGTTGATTACTGCATCAATCAATAGAAATGGAGGCCTATGTGGAATTAATTCCATTATCTCTTGAATGCTTAATGATTTTTGAGACTCGCTTTTATCGGTTGTTTTTTCTAAATCAGAAATCATCTAAAAAATCCAAATTACTATCTAAGTGTTTGAACTATAAGTGTTTATAATTTTTTGTCTTTACTTAATTTTGATAAAATAGAAATCTGACGGAAGAATTCTTTTATTGGAACTGCGGGATTTCCTGCTAATCGATCTCCAGTGCTTGTGTTACGCATTATTCCACTTCTTCCAGCCAGTTGTGTGCCTTCTGCAATACGTATATGCCCAGCTACTCCTGACTGCCCACCTAGTACAACAAATTTTTCCAATGATGCACTACCAGCTATACCCGCCTGTGCCACCACCACACAACCAGTTCCTATTTGGACATTATGACCAATCTGAACTAAGTTATCTATCTTACAACCATCTCCAATAATCGTATCAGGACCTGACCCCCTATCAATACAAGAATTAGCCCCAATTTCAACATTATCACCTACGATAACAGTCCCCAATTGAGCAACATCCAAATGTCCTTCAGACGACATATCAAAACCAAATCCTCTTTGCCCTATTCTAACTCCCGGATGAATATTACAATTATTACCAATGTTGCAGTGGGAAAGTGAGGCATTTTCTCCAATATGGGTTCCCTCACCTATATTGACCATGTCACCTATAAAAACTCCTGAACCAATATTCGAAAAACTGCCAACTTCTACTCCATCGGAAATCACAGCATTAGCTCCGATGAAGGTAGGAGAAGCAATTTTAGCCGTCTTTGATATCACTGCAGTACTATGATGATTTGTCACTTCAACATGCTTATCTGGATAAAACATATTGGCTATTCGAGCATAAGACCTATAGGGCTTCGTACTTACTAGTAAACTCATTCCCTCTGGTGCTTGACTTATCATTTTAGACAATACAATACACGCTTTAGCCTGACTATTTGAAAAAGTTTCTATATATTTTGGATTATCTAAAAAACTTATGTCAGAAGAAGTAGCTTTTTCCAAGGGGGCTACATCATGAATCAGGATGTCAGGATCAGTATTCGAATCGAGTTCAGACTCACCGATATCCGCAAGCTCTCTTAAGGTAAAAGGTCCACGTTTATTAAAAAATTTCTCGTCAGCCATTGCACACTGATTATATCATTTTCCAGGAATAGGTTTAGTTTTTTCTAGTTTAAGGTCAATAGATGGCAATCTTTTATTTAATCTCTTTAAAGCCAACTCAGTTATTTCAAAATCATCTACTGCAATAACAATCTGCGACCTCGGAATGATAAGATTAACACCAATTTCAGAAGAGAGCTTCCTTAACTCATCAAATAGAATCATTTGTATCTGATTCATTGAGCTTCTAAATCCTTTGTCAAGACTCTGACTTAGATTTCTTGATCTTCTTTGTAGATTTCTAATATCAATCTGTAGCTTCTGTTGTTTTTTAGAGAAAACCTCTGAAGATAATATGGACCGTTGCTGTTGTAGCTCCTGGTCTCTCTTTCTTAATTTTTTTTCTTCTTCATCTATAATCTTCTGCTCTTGCCGGGCAATTATATCCATTTGGCTTCGAGCAGACTTTGCAGAAAGAGCATCTCTTAGTATTACTTGCACATCAACAATAGCGATTTTTACTGTTGGAGCCGAAAACTTGCTCTGTGCACTAAGCTCTATGCTTTGCCATATAAACATTAGACTAAATAAAGTTATATAAATTAATAATTGTCGTTTCATTTTTTTTACACCACGGATGTTAGAAACGAGTTCCAAAGTTAAAACTAAAAGTTTCAGTTTTATCATAATCCTTTTTCAACAAAGCTGAAGCAAAATCAAACCTTAACGGCCCCATGGGAGAAAGCCAGCCTAGCCCAATCCCTATGGAAGCTCGCGGTGAAGCATCATCTACTAAATTAGAAAAAGGGTCATCTACTCCCCAAGCTGAGCCAAAATCACTAAACAGACTTCCTTGAAAATCGAATTCATCTGGTAGTCCAAGCGGGAAGGAGATTTCAGCACTGCCCGAATAGTATTGTTGTCCACCAATGGCATCTTTAGTAGTTAAATCCCTTGGCCCAACTCCTGCACTATCAAATCCTCTTAAGGACGAACCTCCAAGAAAAAATCGTTTTGTGAGACGAACCTGATCGTTATTAAATGTCATCACGTGCCCCATCTCACCTATGAGACTCACCACTGCAGAGGTCCCAAATAATGTTGAGTAAACACCACCTTCAAACTTGTTTCTCAAAAACTTTGCAGAGCCACCCAAACCAGCAACTTCAACACTATATGAACCAAAGTAACCTTCAGTTGGATTAAATCGTCTGTTTAAGTGATCTAAACGAAACTCATTTAAAACACTTGACGTAACGTGACTTCCTGCTTGTGATTTAACGACTTCAGATGCAAGGGCCGGAACATTGTCTATATTTTGACGAGCCAAGGAATATCTAACAGTGTGTCTTAATTTCGGCTCAAGGTTATAACTCATACGTAAACCAAAACCCTGTTGATCTTCTTCAAAGGAGCTTTGACTGGATAAGTCAGCTGTTCTAACAAATACATTGAAGCCAGCCGCCACATCTCTCTCTAAAAAGTAGGGTTCAGTGAAACTAAGATCTACTCTTTGCTGTTCTGCCCCAATATTCAAACTAAGACGGAGATCCTGACCGCGACCTAATAAATTTCTTTCACGAACCGATATGTCTCCGAGAGGTCCTCCAGCAGAAGAAAACCCAGCTCCGATAGACAGCTCCCCAGTGGATTTTTCTTCAACCGATACATCAATTATAGTCCTATCTGAAGACGACCCAGGCTGGTTGGTAATATCAACTCGTTCAAAAAAGCCTAGATCAAATAATCTCTGACGACTTATTCTTAACTTAGCTGTGTTAAACGCATCGCCTTCTAATATTGAAAATTCTCTTCTTATAACCTTATCAAGAGTGCGCACATTGCCTCTTATGTTTATGCGCTCAACATAAACACGTGGCCCTTCACTAATTTCATAAGTTATGTTCAGAGTTTTTTGTTGCCTAATCTTTTTAACACGTGGCCTCACGTCTACAAATGCAAAACCTCTAGCACCAAGATCATTAGTAAGAGACTGAACAGTTTCCTCAACTTTATTAGCATCATATGTTTCACCCTGTGAACCTATGACAAGAGATTTCAGGTCATCAGCCGATAGATTTGATAATCTGTTAACTACTTCAACATTACCAAAAGTATATTTTTCACCTTCATCAACAGTAAATGTAATAACAAAATCATTCCGGTCATCAGTCAATTCTGCAATTGCTGAAACAACAGTAAAATCAGCATATCCTTCAGATAAATAAAACCTTCTCAATAATTCACGATCATAGGAAACTCTATCAGGGTCATAGGTGTCATCTGAGGAAAATATACGCCAAAATGCAGACTCATGAGTTCGAATAATGTCTCTTAATTTCGAATCCGAATATTTTATATTTCCAATAAAATGAATTGCGCGTATTCCATTTAGAGGCCCCTCAACGATCTCAAACACTAAATCAACTCTATTTTCTGATAATTGAATGACCTTAGGCTCAACTGTTGCGCCAAAGCGGCCAGTCCGTCTGTAAATATTAAGCAAGCGCTTAACATCATTTTGAACTTTGGTTCGCGTGTAGACTACTCTTGGACGCAGTGAAACTTCTGATTTGAGGACTTCATCATCAAGTTTTTTGTTTCCCTCAAATGAAATACGATTAATAATTGGATTCTCAACGACCTTTACAATTAGTGTACTCCCGTCCTTTTCAATAACCACATCAGCGAATAGCCCGGTATTAAAAAGACTCTTTAGAGATGCATCAACAAGAGTTGGACTATAAGTATCTCCTAATTTAATTTTTAAATAAGATATAATTGTTGTTGGTTCAATTCTTTTGACGCCCTCCACGCGTACACTGTCGATAGTCACTATGCTCTGCCCAGAAAAAGCAAAAGGACTATGCAAAACAGTGTTTATTGAAGAAACAATTGTTATAAACACAAATGCCACGACAACACGTGTCATCATTACGAGCCTCATAATTAGACGCCTTCCTTTAATTTCGGCCTTTTATTTAAAATCACTATCACTTAACAAACAAGTCATTAACCAGATCATTATAAATCCCTTCTAAATCATTATACGTTGCAAACAGCATGAGGCTAATCAAAAGAACTAGGCCCAACTTTAAACCAATATCAACAACTTTAGGATGTGGGGGGGCCCGAAACACAAATTCATAAGCATAAAACAACAGATGCCCACCATCCAGCAATGGAATAGGTAACAGGTTTATTAAACCAAGATTGACCGATAGAAGAGCGGCTATAAAAATTAGAGATGCTATGCCTGTTTCCGCTGCCTTACCTGATATTTGAGCTATCCTTATAGGACCGCCAAGTTGCTTTGCGCTTCTATCACCACTTATTATCTGTGCCACACCTGTTACCATAACTGTTGAAAGATGAGCAGTAGCCCTTAAAGATTGCCACACGGCCTCTATTGGCCCATGTTTTATGAACTCTCGAGCCGTACCCCTGACCCCTATGCGACCAATTTTTATTTCAGCACCCAATCCATCAGAAGCAATAACAACAGAAGGGGTAATAGGTATTTTTATTATTGATCCTTCTCTCTGAATAGATATGTTTATTGGAATGCCAGGATGCAGTTGCACTAACTGAGCCACCTCCTCAAAACGACTTACCTTACTACCTGCCACCTCAACAAAGAAATCATCCTCTTTTAATCCAGCTTCATCCGCAACTGAACCAGAAACTATCCCTGTTATTTTAGCTGGTGTAAAGGACTGCCCAATTGTAGAAAATGAGATGGCTAATATTAAAACTGCAAATAGAATATTTGCTATTGGCCCTGCTGCTACAATAGCAGCTCTTTGCCCAAGCCTTTTATGAGAGAAGGATACGCTTTGTTCTTCATTAGTAAGAAATGATTCATCAACTTCTGAAGTAATATCAGACTGACCAAACATTTTTACATAACCACCTAGGGGGATAAGGCTGAACTTCCATCTAGTTCCTAGTTTGTCTGTCCAACCAAATATCTCTTTTCCAAACCCAACAGAAAAAACTTCCACACGAACTCCATTCTTTCTAGCCACCCAATAATGACCAAGTTCATGAACAAAAACTAAAGGAGTTAAAACGACCAATAAACCAATAATTGGTAAAAGTATTTCACTCATTTATACACCACGTAAAAATTATAAAAAATAATTGAGAAGGTACGGGTCATATATTTAGCTCCAAGAATTAACAAGTGTATGGGTTGTTTCCCTTGATTCATGATCCAGTTCCTCAAAATCCTCAAGAGACTTGATTGGATACCCTGTCACTTTAGACAATGTTGCATCAACAATAGAAGCAATATCGAGAAAGCCAATTCTTTTATTTATAAAATTTTCAACGGCAATTTCATTAGAAGCATTCAAGACTGCAGTACTTCCGTTGCCTTCCGCTAAGGCATCCCTTGCCAATTTAAGAGAAGGAAATTTATTCAAATTCGGTTCCTCAAACGTCAAGTTTCCAAGTTTCGAAAAATCTATTCTTTCAGACGGAGCCATCATACGATGTGGCCAAGCCAAAGTATAAGATATGGGGGTACGCATATCAGGAGCACCCATTTGAGACAATATCGAGCCATCTATATACGCCACCATAGAATGAACAACTGACTGAGGATGGATTACTATATCTATCTTCTCATGAGATATAGGAAAAAAGTATGCAGCTTCAATCAATTCTAGTCCCTTATTCATCAGAGTTGCTGAATCTATAGAAATTTTTTGTCCCATATCCCAGTTTGGATGCAACATCGCTTGATTAGGTGTAGCTTTTGCCATTTCATTTACTGTCCAACCAAGAAAAGGCCCTCCGGATGCAGTGAGTATAACTCGTTCTACTTCAGAATAATTCTTTTCGGCTAGAATCTGAAAAATAGCGTTATGTTCCGAATCAATTGGTAGAAGAACAGTTTTCGATTTCTGAACTTCATCCATCACAACATCTCCTGCACACACAAGACATTCCTTATTTGCTAAAGCAACAATTTTTCCCTGTCTAATTGCAGATAAAGTTGGACGGAGACCTGCAGAACCAACAATAGCCGACACAACTATATCGGCTGATCGCTCAGCTACCTCTATGATTGATCTTACGCCAGATACAACTTCTACCGAGCTACCAGATAAGGCCTCCTTTAATTCACGTAATCGCTGGCTATCACTAATAGCTATAATTTCTGGTTCGAGTATTCGTGCTTGCTCAGCCAAAAGTTCAATATTCGATTGGGCAGTGAGAGCAATAACTTTAAATTGATCCCTATTACTAGATAATAAATCAACTGTACTTCTACCTATAGACCCGGTGGATCCTAAGATAGAAACAGTTCGTTGTTTATTCTCACTTTGTGGAAGTTTTATTGAATCATTAATAGTCACAAGAACGCGATATCCCTTAGCAATAAAGTGATCAGAAGCATTATAGGAGCGGAAGTTAAAAGTCCATCTATCCGATCAAGTATTCCACCATGTCCTGGTATAATTGATCCTGAATCTTTTTTATTAAATCGTCGTTTAACCCATGACTCAAATAGGTCTCCTATTTGGGCCACAATAGAAAGAATAACAGCTAGAAACAGCAAGGTCTGAGATGTTTTGTTTTCCAAAATATTATACAAAATGATGGCACTAACTAAAGAAAATAATAAACCTCCAAAAGCCCCCGACCATGTTTTTTGTGGGCTAATAGAGGGCACTAGTTTAGGCCCTCCAAATAGACTACCAACAAAATAAGCACCAATATCAGTCATCCAGACCATAATAAATAGGAATAAAACATATTCTAGCCCAAAAAAGTTATTCATTCTTAGCTTTATAATACATATCATTGGTAAGCAGAGATAACAGATGCCAAAACTCAACCATAACCGGCTATAGAAAAGACGACTGTTAGTAAAACCACATATCAATGCAAAAATAATGATAGATACAAGCGCAATCTCAAAACCCCAGTAAAAATATATTACCGATATAATTGGCCCTATTAGAGAGTAACAAATATTAATAATTAAACTTTTTTCACCACACAATCTGGACCATTCGAAAATGGCTATGCCGATTGTTAAAGAAACAAAGCTTATAAACCATAAACCACCCTCATAGGTTACCACCAAGACAAGTGGTAATAATAATAAGGTTGTAATTAACCGAGTAAAGAAGTTCTTGTATGTCACAGATCGTCTTATGAGAAGATTTCTAGACTGAGGCATTATCCTATTTCTTATCAGCAATATCGCCAAATCGACGTTCTCGACTATTAAATTCTTTTATTGCTAAAGCAAGATTCATCTCATTAAAATCAGGCCACAGCACATCACAAAAAACAAGTTCTGTGTAGGCCATTTGCCAAAGTAAAAAATTGCTTATTCTCTGTTCTCCACTAGTTCTAATTAATAGATCAGGGTCTGGAATTTCAGATGTAAAAAGATAACTAGAGAATTTTTGTTGATCTACCTCATCAAGCAATAAATTTCCTCCATGGATGTCAACAGCCAATGACTTAGCAGCCTCTAAAATTTCTTGCCTACCCCCATAACTCAATGCTGCCGTAAGTTGTAGCCCATCATTAGTATTGGTTAACTCTTCAGTTTTATTAATAAGATCCACTATATCTCTAGAAAAGTTAGAACGATCTCCAATAACCCTGATGCGCACATTACTATCTAATAAGTGCGTAGTTTCATTCTTTAGAAAACGGCGTAATAGCCACATTAAGTCATCGATTTCTAGACTTGGTCTTTTCCAGTTTTCAGAACTAAAACCAAATAATGTTAGATATTTAATACCTAATCTTTGAATTTCGATCACAGTTCTTTTTACTGCAGCGACACCAGCACGATGTCCATCGCTTCTAGGCAAACCTCTCGACTCTGCCCATCTTCCGTTACCATCCATAATAATAGCAATATGTTTTGGAAGAGATTGTTTGGACAACTTAACCACCGTATTTTGATTAAACCTGAAGAATCTCCTGCTCTTTTTCGGAAAGCATTTGATCGATCAAAGCAATATGTTCATCAGTGAGCTTTTGGATGTCCTCACCTAAAGTATGTTGCTCGTCTTTTGATATCTTGCCCTCTTTCTCGCTCTTTTTCAAAGAGTCCATACCATCCCGACGTACATTACGCACTGCCACACGTGCCTGCTCTCCAAATTTAGCCGCCACCTTAGTAAGATCTATTCTTCTTTCTTCACTTAAATCAGGTATCGGTACCCTAATAAGGTTTCCTTCTGTTTGCGGATTTAGCCCGAGATTAGATTCTTGTATTGCTTTTTCTACATCCTTTACCAAGCCGTTATCCCACACTTGAACAGTTAAGAGCCTTGGTTCAGGAACACTAATAGATCCGACTTGATTCATCGGCATTTTCGAACCATATGCTTCAATCGATATGTTCTCAAGCAAAGCAGTCGACGCACGACCAGTACGTAAACCAGAAAATTCCTTGTTTAAAGATTCTATAGCACCATCCATGCGGCGCGCTAGATCATTTGGATCTGCTGACATGCTATTATCCTCCTTCAACTATTGTGTAACGACCCTCACCAGTTATGACTTTATTGACTTCACCTTTATTAAGTATAGAAAAAACTATAATTGGAATATTATTTTCACGACATAGTGTAATCGCTGCAGCATCCATGACTTGTAAATCTTGGCTCAAAACTTCAAAATGTGTTAGCCTACTATATCTTTTAGTATCAGGATTTTTATGCGGATCTGCACTATACACTCCATCCACTTTAGTTCCTTTCATCAAACAATCACATGACATTTCTGAGGCTCGTAGTGCGGCAGCTGTATCTGTTGTAAAGTATGGATTTCCTGTGCCGGCAGCAAATATTACTACACGGTCCCGTTCCATATGACGAATCGCACGTCGTCGTATATATGGTTCACATACAGTAGACATAGGTATTGCAGATTGTACTCGTGTGTCTAAGCCGATTTTTTCTAGAGCGTTTTGTAAAGCAAGAGCATTTATAACCGTCGCTAACATTCCCATAAAATCAGCATTAGTCCTATCCATACCGGCAGCTGCACCAGAAACACCTCTAAATATATTTCCTCCTCCAACCACCAAACATAACTGTACACCAGACTGACATACTTCATAGATATCTTGAGCTATACGACTCAACACCTTTGAATCAAGTCCAAACGTGTTATCACCCATTAACACCTCACCTGAGATTTTGAGCAAAACACGTTGATAATTAGATGGTATTGACATCCACTATGATCTCCAGGAAACACAATATATAAATTTTAGAAACGTATTTTAGAGTTCTTAATTACAATTAAAAGTTTTTCAAATAAGAAATAACTATTTATTCGGATAACCTTGCCACTTCCTCAGCAAAATCATCTTCCTTACCTTCTAAACCTTCACCCAAATTGTACCGAACATATCCTTTTATAACTATGTCAGATCCAATATCAACTGATACTTCTTTAATAGCTTCAGCAACTGTCTTTTCTGTATCCAATACATAAGATTGTTCCAGAAGGACACTTTCTTGATAAAATTTCTGGATGCGGCCTTCAACCATTTTCTGAATAATGTCATCATTCTTACCCGACTCCAGCGCTTGATCTAATAGAATTTTTCTTTCGCGCTCTACAGTTCTAGGATCTAATGATTCTATATCTATAGCTTGAGGATCTGCTGAACAGATATGCATAGCCAAATTTCTTCCTAATTGGCTTAATTGATCTGGTGTTGCCTCTGATTCTAAAGCTACTAATACCCCGATCTTTCCAAGGCCATCGGAAACTTTATTATGGACATACTCAGAAACAAAACCTTTTTCTACTTGTAGTGCTGCTGCACGTCTCAAATTAATGTTTTCTCCAATTGTGGCGACCATCTGTGTCGCCTCTTCTTCAACAGTTCTGCTACTTGAAACATAATCAGATGTTTTCAAAGAATTAAAATCACCTCCCACATCCTGAGCAATGTTAGTGACATTTTTAACAAAAGTTTGAAATACATCATTTCTAGCTACAAAGTCTGTTTCTGAGTTAATTTCAACAATAGCGCCAGAAGTTTCAGTTGTTTTTACTCCAATTAGTCCCTCAGATGCAGCTCTTCCTGCTTTTTTTGCAGCTGCTGAAAGTCCTTTAGTCCTCAAAATATCTATTGCCGCGTCAAGATCCCCATCTGTCTCTACCAAGGCAGATTTACAATCCATCATCCCTGCACCAGACTTATCTCTTAATTCCTTTACCATTCTAGCCGTTATTTCAGCCATAATTACTTAATTCTCCGTAACAATTATTCAAAATATACTATTGTAAATAAAGAGAGTTCTATTCCATACCTGACAGTATTAGTCCGGTACATTAGAGCTATCTTCAACAGATGTGGAATTGTCTTCTGTCAATAGTGCTTCAGATTTGATTTCTTCCTCATTCAATGTGCTTACTTGCTCATTATTAGGCTCAACTTGTACATCGCCTCCATTCGTATCCTCACTTTTAGTATCTTGCAAGGCTGTTTCTGGTACTAAAGTTTCAGACTCCCCAACATCAGCACCACTAGTTGTCATTTCTTGTTGTAGACCGTCAAGAACGGCACCAGAAAACAGATCGCAATATAATTGGATAGCTCTCATAGCGTCATCATTACCTGGAATAGGAAAATCAATATTCATTGGGTTCGAATTCGAATCGACAATAGCTGCAATTGGTATACCAAGTTTATGCGCTTCATTTATCGCTATTTCTTCTTTGTTAGTATCTATAATTACTAACATATCTGGCCGGCCACCCATTTCTTTGATACCCCCAAGAGCTAACTCAAGTTTGTCCCTTTGTCGTGTCAAGTTAAGTAATTCTTTTTTTGTTAGCCCTCTACTCTCATCTGAACTAAGTTGATTCTCCAGATCTCGCAATGTTCTTATAGAGTTAGAGATAGTCTTCCAGTTCGTTAACATCCCGCCAAGCCAACGATGATTTACGTAATATTGACCACATTTTTTTGCAGATTCTGCGATAATTTCACCAGCAGCTCGTTTTGTACCAACAAATAAAACTCTGCCCCCATTAGCGGCAATATCTCGCGTCGTATTAAGAGCTGCGTATAACATTGGAACTGTTTGCTGAAGGTCAATAATGTGAACTTTATTTCTAACCCCGAAAATATACTGCTCCATTTTCGGATTCCACCGTCTAGTATTATGACCAAAATGAACGCCTGCTTCTAAGAGTTGCCTCATCGTAAATGTAGGAACCGCCATAAACGTATCTCCTTTTCCGGTTAAACTTCTGCAAGACGTGGCTTTAAAAGCACCGGAGCGAACATTATGATTTTTTACCCATACGTCCGCAATCTTGCATGTGAATTCTATTCGTTTTGAATCGAGTAGTTAATTTGGTGTAGCTGTATGGTGAGAAAATTGCAAGTACCTAAGGATTAATTATTTACTGAATTGTTATTAACTGGCACTAAGAAATAGGACAATATCAGCTTAACTAGTTTTATACTCTATCTCCAAAGCGACCATATCAGTGTCACCAATATTTGTTACATTATGCTCAAAACCCTCACCCACTTCATAAAAAAATGATTTTCCTGCTTCTGATTTGATTTCACCTACCGACCCATCAGATCTTTCATATCGCAACTGGGCAGATTCAATATGATATCCTACATAATTTGTATCATGGACATGCCAACCTGATTGTTCCCCAGGACGTATTCGATGAAAGGTGATTCTTGTGGTATCATTATCAAGTAATATTTCGTAATGACTAAGTTGATCAGAAGCTATTTTTGATCTGTTTTTTTTATCCAAATGCTGAGACATCAATAAATCTCCTAATAATAATGTGCACTTAACCAGTTTTATACTCTATCTCTAAAGCAATTATATCAACATCTCCCACATTGATTGCATTATGCTCAACAGGCGCCTTAACGGATAACGCCACACCAGGCGAATAGTCAATGTCTAGTGATGTACCATCAACATAGTCTAGATGGAGCCGACCTTTTGATTGTTGCAAAGCTACGTAATCATATTCATGCCTGTGCCACCCTGTTTGCTCACCTGGTTTTATTGTAAACAAAGTAATACAAGTTTTTTCATCATCTAAAAGAGTATTATAGGTGGCTATTGGCCTTGTTACAGGTCCGGAATCAATTTTATCTTTAAGTTTAATTGACATGTTTATCTCCCCACAAAAAGAGAATACATGATAATTAAACATATTAAAGTATATATTTAGCCTTACTAAGCCTCTTGGACTTGAATTACACCAGGTATTTTTTTGATAGAATCATACATCTGCCTGTTATACAGATAAGCTCCATCAAGTCTTACCTCAACCTCCCTAGTTTCGGAGGGTATAATCAAACTAATCCTTGCGTTACCCTGGCTTTCTTTTGAACTTTCTGTATGTTTCTCAACTAGAGATTTAAGATCTCCTAAAGGTTCATAATCATTTATCCATATCTTTAATAAGACAGGGGCAGAAACTGTTGCATGTTCCAAGTCACTTATTGATTGAACAGTTAATCGCAATTGATCTTCATCCATCCTTGCTGCCACCTTAAGTAAAATCGGCCTACCACCTACTTCTAATAGGTTCACATTCTCTGCCAATAACTCTGAAAAGACTGTAGTTTCAAATGTCCCGGAAGCATCGGACAACTGAACAAAGGCGTATCTACTTCCTCGTTGCGAGGTTCGTTTTTGAACGTTTAAAACAACTCCTGAAAGTAAAGCACTCATGGCCCCTCCATTAGCCATAACCGTTTCTTTCAAATTGATATATTGAAGAACTCCCATGCGCTCGAGCAGCACTGTATATTCGTCTAAAGGATGAGCCGTTAGGTAAAAACCTATAGCCTCACGTTCTTTCTCTAAAACCTCTACTTGAGACCACTGTTCAACCCCATCAAAAGAAAGGTTTATCTTTGTTGTCTCAGCATCATTTTGTCCTAATAGATTAAACTGTCCACTTTCACGTTCAGCTGTTTTTGCTTGAGCTAAATTTAAAATTTTATCTATACCTACAAAGAGACTCGCACGATTATCTTCTAATGAATTGAGCGCACCTGCCCCAACTAAGTTCTCTAGGAGACGTTTGTTTAGAGCCTGAGAGTTTAATCTGTTAGCTAAGTCAAAAATACTTTTAAACTCACCATGTTCTATTCTTTCCTTAACAAGGGTTTCCATTGCTGAAGGACCAACGCCTTTTATTGCAGCCAGAGCATAGCGTATTGATCCGATGTATTTCTTTCCTTTAATTGTTGGTTTATCAATATGTTCTACTGAAAACTCAACTTCAGAGTAATTTATATCGGGCGATAGAAGCAATATAGATTGGTTTTCTAGTTCCTGTTTATAAAGAGATAATTTGTCTGTGTTATTAATATCGAGCGTCATTGAGGCAGCAAAGAACTCTACTGGATAATTAGACTTTAGATAAGCTGTTTGATATGCAATCAGAGCATAAGCAGCAGCATGAGCTTTATTAAAACCGTATCCTGCAAATTTAGCGATAGTATCAAAAATACGAATAGCAGTTCCTTCGTCAACTTTTCTCATTGTCGCACCGGATACGAATGCGTCCCTTTGTGCATCCATCTCTGATTTAATCTTCTTTCCCATCGCACGACGTAATAGATCAGCTGATCCAAGTGTAAACCCTGCTAAGTTCTGAGCCATCTGCATAACTTGTTCTTGATATATAGGAATGCCATAAGTTTCGCTTAGGCATTCCTCAAGGCTTTCATGTAAATAATCAACTTTCTCTATACCGTGCTTACGACTTATATAACTTGGAATGTTATCCATAGGCCCAGGTCTATATAGTGCTACAACGGCTATTATATCTTCGAATCTATCTGGTTTAAGTTTTCTAAGCACATCACGCACACCAGTGGACTCGCATTGAAAAACTCCAGTTGTATCTCCTTGACCAAGCATCTCAAATGTTCGTAAATCGTCAAGAGGAATACTTGCTAGGTCAATTTTAATATTTTTATTTAATAATAATGAAAGTGTTTTTTGAATTACATCTAGAGTTTTCAAACCCAGAAAATCAAATTTAACCAACCCAGCCAATTCAACGTATTTCATTGAGAACTGTGTTGCTAATGTATCGGACCTAGGATCTCTATAAAGTGGAATACTTTGTTCTAATGGCCGATCACCGATTACAACACCCGCCGCATGTGTAGAAGTATTTCTATACAACCCTTCTAATTTTAGGGCTAGATCAAGAAGGTGCCCTACATTCTCATCACTTATTCTCAGATCCTTTAATTGAGGCTCTAAATTAATTGCTTGTTCAAGTGAAACAGGATTAGCCGGATTCGCGGGTATCATCTTTGCTATACGATCAACCATGCCATAAGGCATTTCAAGAACCCGTCCAACATCACGAACCACAGCTCTTGCCTGTAATTTTCCAAAAGTGATTATTTGAGCTACACGATCATGCCCATATCTCTCTTGAACATATCTAATTACTTCGTCTCTTCTTGCTTGACAAAAATCAATATCAAAATCAGGCATCGAGACCCGTTCCGGGTTAAGAAAACGCTCAAAAAAAAGTCCCCATTTTAATGGATCTAAATCAGTAATAGTTAATGCCCAAGCAACTACAGATCCAGCACCAGATCCTCTACCCGGGCCCACTGCGATTCCATTTGACTTAGACCATTTAATAAAATCCGCAACAATAAGAAAATATCCTGAGTAACCCATACCTTCTATAACATCTAGCTCATACTGCAATCGTTTATAATATGGACCTTCAACTAACTCTTTTTCCTCATCGGTAATTTGCTTATCATGCACATGATACAAAAGTCTTTCTTTCAAACCTATATGGGCTTGTTCACGTAATAGGGTGTTTTCGTCATTTTCTGAGTTAGTTTTGAAAGGTGGTAACTTTGGTTCACTTGCAATTGGCATAAATGAACATCTCTGTGCAATAACTATTGTATTTTTAATTGCTTCAGGTAAATCAGAAAAAACCTCTTTCATCTCTTCAGCTGATTTAAAATAGTGCTCAGATGTAACTCGTCGTCTTTCTGGCTGAGATATATATGCACTCTGCGAGATACATAATAAAGCGTCATGTGCCTCGTACATGTTCTTTTCAGTATAAAAAACTTCATTTGTAGCCACTAGTGGCAGGTTTAAAGAGTAGGCAAGCTCAATAAGCGACTTTTCGCTCTTAGATTCATTATCTAAATTATGTCTTTGAATCTCTATATATAATCTCTCTGGAAATAATTCTATTAGGGTTTCCAGAGAACGATGTGCTAGTTCACTTTGTTTATTTTCTATTAAGCGTGCGATTTCTCCGTTGGCTCCACCAGTTAATGCTATTAATCCTTCTGTATTACCCAAGAGATCATCATAGGAAAGCTTACCTCTTCGTAGAGCATCTTCCGTAGAATAAGATTTCGATACTAAATGCAAAAGATTTCGATAGCCAGTTTGAGTTTGAACTAAAACAACCAACTCACTAACTGAATACAATTTTTCCTTGTCCTGTTGATACCCATACAAGCCATCATTATCTTCGAATATAATAGAAAGTTGACAACCAACGATTGGTTGGATACCTGCTTTTGAAGCAGCTATAGAAAACTCTAATGCACCAAACAAATTTGAAGTATCTGTAACGGCGACAGCAGGCATTTGATTTCTATTACATAAATCAATTAACTCATCAATTCGAACAGCTCCTTCAGCTAACGAATAAGCTGAATGAACTCTAAGATGGACAAAGTCAGCAACCATCAGTTCCTCCATATACAAACGTACACTGCGTAATGCTTGTTCGATAGGAGTTAAGACTGTGGAAAAAAGAACTTTACGTGGAGAAGATTTGACCTTGATTAAGATTCAACTTTATATCCATTCTATCAGCAAGGTCCATGTTGTGTGTAGCCATGATTGCTGCAATATTGTTTTCTCTAACTAATTCTACTAATTGTTCAAAAACAATGTTTGCTGTTACAGGATCAAGATTTCCCGTTGGTTCATCAATAATCAAAACTTTAGGATTGTTAGCCAGGGCTCGACCTATGGCAACCCTTTGTTGTTCCCCTCCACTCAACCTTCCTGGACGGTGAGAACTTCGATGATTTAGAGACATTTTTTCTAGAAGAAAATCTGCCCTTAGACCTGCCTGATGTGTTGAAACTCCAGATAGCATCTGAGGCAGCATAATATTTTCTCGTGCAGTAAATTCTTTTAACAGATAATGCGACTGGTAAACGAATCCCATATTATCGCGTCTAATTAGAGTTCTCTGCTGATCATTCAATCTTTGAGAAGTAAATTTAAGTATAGTCACTTCTCCTTGTTTTGGACTATCTAGTAAACCAGCTATTTGTAATAAAGTTGTTTTTCCAGCCCCCGATGGCCCCACTAGCGCAATAATTTGACCAGGCATAACCTCCAGAGAAACACCATTAAGAACATCTATAGTATTTCCCCCTTGATCAAAGGATTTAACAATATTTTTTAAAACTAAAGCCGGTTCAGTCATTACGCAAAACTTCTGCGGGGTCAATTCTAGCAGCCCTAAAACTTGGATAGAGAGTTGCGAGAAAAGAAATCATTAGTGAAAGACCTGACACCATAATAACCTCATAAAACTCGATTTTAGATGGTAATTGGCTAAAGAAAAAAACCTCTGCAGAAAAAAATGACTCTCCTGTGAGTGCCTCAAGAAAATCCTGAATATCAATAAGATAATAGGTTATAATTACCCCTGCCAAGGTTCCAAAAAAAGTTCCTGCAAACCCAATACTTGTACCCGCAATTAAAAATATCCTCATTATCATACCACGGGATGCACCGATAGTTCTTAGAATAGCAATCGCAGATTCTTTGTCCTTAACCATCATTATCAAGCTCGAAACTATGTTAAAAGCTGCAACTAAAACAATTAGCATAACAATCAAAAACATTACGTTTTTTTGAACCTGCATAGCGGAAAAGATAGAACGATTTTCTTGTTGCCAATCAAAAACTAATAACTCTGGTTTTAATATTTTATTAATAGATTTTTTTGGAAGCGTAAGGTCATCTGGGTCTTGTAAAAAAACTTCAACTTTTGAAACCTGATCTTTCATTTGAAAGAATTTTTGAGCTGTTTCGAGTGGCATAAATATAAAAATTCGATCAAATTGATAATGCCCAACCTCAAATATTCCCGTGACAGTGTATGCTTTAACCCGCGGCACAGAGCCAAATACTGTAATCATTCCGCGAGGAGATACTAATGTTATCTTGTCTCCTACTCCCGCACTCAATCTTGAAGATAATTTTGAACCTATAATAATTGAATTGTCTGAAAAATTATCGATCGAACCTCTTATTATATTTTCTGTAATAATTAATCTATTCTCTAAATTTTCTTTTTTAATGCCACGTGCCAGAACGCCTTCTGACCGATTATTTAAGGACGCCAATAATTGACCTTCAATTATTGGATCTACATAGGCAACATTAGCTATCGAACGAATACTACTAATAAATTTATCATAATCGAATATTTTATCTTCATTTGAAACTATAGCTATGTGTCCCTTAAAACCTAATAAACTTTTTACTAATTCAGCTCTAAGGCCATTTTGTACTGACAGAACAATTATTAGTGTGCCAACACCTAGCATTATCCCAAGTAAAGAGAACCAAGCAACCACAGAAATAAATCCTTCTGACTTTTTGGTTCTTATATATCGGCCTGCAATTAGCCACTCTACTTTAGAAAACACAAATAATACCTATATAAATTATTACGAATATTGATCTACATAACTCTTATCTACTAATTACGTGTTTTGCTTAGGATCCAAGATGACATTTCATCAACGTTATGTCTTTCAACTTTGCTATCGGCTCTATCTTTCAACTCAACAAAGCCTTCCTTGAGCCCTTTAGGGCCAACAATAATTTGATATGGAAGACCTATTAAATCCATATCAGCAAATTTAGCCCCTGCTCTATCAACTCTATCATCATATAGAATGTCTACCCCATTTCGGGTTGCTAGTTCGTAAAATGACTCACATATTTCATTACAGCTCATATCATCTGCATTCAAATTTATTAAACCAACTATCCATGGAGCAACAGATTCAGGCCAAATAATACCTTTATCGTCATGTGATGATTCAATAATAGCTCCAACTAATCTAGAAACCCCTATTCCATAACTCCCCATTTCTATTGACACTAACTCACCATCAGAATTTTGAATTTTTGCCCCCAAAGAATCAGAATATTTTGAGCCAAAATAAAATATATGCCCAACCTCTATTCCTCTTGCCGTAACTAATTCATCTTTCGGAATCGGACAATTATCATGATTGTGCTTTTCATCAGTTGCAGCATAGTACTGCGTCCAATCATCAACAATTGATTGCAAGTTCAATGTGAAATCAATGTCTTTCCCTGGCGGTTTCATGTTAATTAACTCTTGATCACAAAAAACTTCACTTTCTCCTGTATCAGCCAACACTATAAATTCATGACTTAAGTCTCCTCCAATGGGGCCCGTATCAGCAGCCATGGGTATTGCCTTAAGACCCATACGAGAAAAAGTACGAAGATAGGATACAAACATTTTGTTATATGAATGCTTTGCACCTTCATAGTTCAGGTCAAAGGAATAATTGTCTTTCATTAAGAATTCCCTTCCTCGCATAACACCGAATCGCGGGCGAACCTCATCTCTAAACTTCCACTGAATATGGTAAAGGTTTTTAGGTAATTCTCTAAAACTATTTAGCTCATTTGCTACAATATCGGTAATTAACTCTTCATTGGTCGGCCCATACAGCATATCCCGTCCATGACGATCGGTGATCCTTAGCATTTCTTTCCCATAATCATCATACCTCTTTGATTTTCGCCATAAATCAGCCGATTGAATCGTTGGCATTAACAATTCTTGAGCACCAGTTGCGTTCTGCTCCTCTCTAATAATTTCAATTATTTTTTGAAGCACACGGTAACCCGTGGGAAGCCACGAATAAATACCTGCAGTAGATTGCCTAATCATACCTGCACGTAGCATAAGTCGATGCGAAACAATTTGAGCTTCTGATGGGTTCTCTTTCAAAGTTGGCATAAACAACTGCGTACGTCTCATTACTCTATTTATCCTTAAATTAATAACTGATTTTTGTAGTAAAAATTAACATATTACATTTTAGAACTAATCAACTTCTTATTAATGTTTTAATTAATATTCATCCAAGGAGGATTGAGATCTAGAATCTTTTTAAAAATTGGACAATCCTTTCTATGTGCTCCAGACAAATAACCAGTACTCATAAGGAACTCTCCGGTTATTTCTTCCCCAGTGAATTTAAAATTATCTTTAAATAATGTAACCCATTCATTTTTTTTAAGAGGATGATGATTATTTAACCAATTTGAAAATGTACCATGCTCTTTTTGTATCATTTTAATTTTATTAGCATTATATATTACTGCATTAATCTTTAATTTATTTCGAACAATACCCTTGTCTAATATTAAACGCTTTCTATCATTATCCCCATAATTAGCGATTATTTCGATGTTATAACCCTCATATGCTTTATAAAAATTATTACGCTTCTTCAATACTGTTAACCAACTTAAACCCGCTTGATTAATTTCGAGAACTAATCTCTCAAATAATTTTGAATCATCTTTCTCGGGATATCCATATTCATTATCATGATAAGGACGGTGAATTTCATGTTCTGGTGCTATGTCGCAATAATCTGGCATAAGAAAAAACTCGTCAATTAGATTTAATTATATGTAACAAATAATGAACTATCAAAAACAAACAAATAATATAAATAATATTAGGCCTTTGAAAATATTTTTAATATTTCTTTTACATGGACTGAAATCGTTTGGCGGTCCTGTTGCTCATATCGGGTATTTTCGAAACGACTTTGTAGATAACCGTAAATGGTTAAGTAATGATGAGTTCCAGGACATTGTAGCGTTATGTCAATTTCTTCCAGGTCCCATGTCAAGCCAAGTGGGATACACAATAGGCATACTAAAAGGACGTCTCCTCGGTGGGTTTCTTGCCTGGCTGGGATTCACAGCACCATCAGCCATAATAATGATCGGTTTCGGTATGAGCACATATATAATTAAAGATGGTATTCCCCTTTCAGTTGTTCATGGTCTAAAACTTGCTGCCGTGCCCATAGTAGCGTGGGCTTTATATCAGATGACGGTAATGTCCTGTGGAGGTTTAATCAAAATTACACTTGCACTGGTGGCATGTTTATTGATGTTAATTACAAATTCTATACCTATACAGATAGGTCTTATCGTTTTGGCAGCTATAGCAGGTAATTTCTTTATTAAGTCGGACAGCAAAACCGATCAGACGCAGATTTATAATCCATTTTCAAAAATTGTATCGATAGTAAGCATAAGTATATTTATATTTCTTTTAATAAGCCTCCCAATATTAGTTGTATTTACAGATCTAAAAGAAATTGAGTTATTTTCTAGCTTTTACAGAGTTGGCTATTTAGTTTTTGGAGGAGGACATGTCGTTTTGCCACTCTTTCAGAACGAAGTGGTCCCAACTGGTTGGGTCGACCAAAACACTTTTCTAGCGGGCTATGGAGCTGCACAGGCAATTCCCGGCCCAATGTTTGCATTTGCTGGATATCTTGGAACCGTATCAGAACTAGGATTCCATTATCTACAACCATGGGCAGTAGGATTGATAGCAATAATAGCTGTGTTTTTGCCTTCTTTTTTAATTCTAACAGCTGCTTTACCCTACTGGCAGATTCTTAGAGTTAAACCGTCTTTAAAATCATCAATTTCTGGAGTTAACGCAGCAGTAGTCGGCTTGCTTCTGGCTGTTTTTATAGACCCAGTCCTAACAAGTTCCTTATTGTCTATAGAGGATTGTATAATCGCATTTTGTGGCTTATTTCTGCTCGCCAAAAAGAAAGTACCTGTCTGGCTAATTGTTGTTCTTACAATAACTTTAGGATCCGTACTCCATATGTATGAGACGAACGTTATCCTAGAGTTTATAGATATCAAGTTTTAAACCTGTTCCAACTCGATTAAAGTTCCAAAAAAGTCTTTAGGATGAAGAAATAGAACTGGTTTTCCATGAGCTCCCTCTTTAGGTTCTCCATCACCGAGTACTCTCGATCCTTCTTTCAAAAGCTGATCCCGAGCAGAATAAATATCTTCTACTTCAAAACAAATATGATGTATCCCACCATTAGGATTACGATCTAAAAATGACTTTACAGGAGAATTTAAATCCAGAGGATACAACAATTCTATTTTACTATTAGGCAGCGTAACAAAAACTGTTGTTACACCATGTGTTGGCAAATCAACCGGATCTGATACATCAGCACCAAGAACTGTAGAGTATGATTTTGCTGCAACCTCCAAGTCAGGAACTACTATAGCAACGTGATTTAATTTTCCTATCATATATCGACATAACTCCTTAAAGGTCTCTACCCTTAATTCTAATCAAATGAACTTCAACTGATGGTGACTTTCTTTTCAACTTTCGAAACCCTCTTGACACCTTATCTTTTAATTTTTGGGTAAGAACTTTATCATCACGACGATCCCGTGGAGGCAAATTATCTATAAGATCGAGAATGTCATCTATTATTAGGTTTTTAAGACTAATATCATCAATCTCATCATCTAATAGTCCAGGAGCAGACAGTATTGGGGTCTCAATAATATTACCAGACTGATCAACAGCAATTGTTAATAAAGAACATCCATTTATTTGCATATGATTTCTTTTAACCACTTTATTGCTATCTAGGCTAATTAAATCATTCCCATCAAGCATTAAACGACCTGTGTGAACGCGGCCAACAAATTTAGGGCCATTGGCACTTAATGCCAAAACATCACCATTACGTACTTCCTTAATAAACGGAATATCGCAGCTCTTCGCAAGATCCGCATGACCACGTAAGTGTTGAGGTTCACCATGGACTGGAATTGAAATTCTTGGTCGAACAACTTCATACATTTTTTTCAACTCTTCACGAGCTGGATGTCCTGACACATGCACTAAATGATCATGTTCAGTTATAACTCTAACGGATTTATTAGAAAGCTGCTCATGCAACCTTGATATTGGCCTCTCATTACCTGGTATAATTCTAGAAGAAAATATTACAACATCTCCTTTATCTAAACTTATATGAGAATGATCATCTCTCGCTATTCTTGATAAGGCGGCTCGTGGTTCACCTTGACTACCCGTAGCTATAATAAGGACGTTTTCACGTGGTATAGATTTAGCTTCTTGTTCTTTTATAAAGGGAGGTACATCCCTCAAATATCCAACAGACTTAGCAGCATCAATGACTCTCCTTAATGATCGACCCGACAAAATAACTGATCTCCCATTTTTTTCTGCAGACTCAATAATGGTCTGCAGTCTGGCAACATTACTAGCAAAACATGTAACGACAACTCTGCCTTTTATTTCCCTAACCAAATCAAATAGATTATCTCGTACTTGCTTCTCTGAACCACTACTCCCGTCAACAAGAGAATTTGTTGAATCACCTACCAGAGCTAACACCCCTTCATCCCCTAGTGATTTGAAAGTTTTAAGATCAGTCTTTTTTCCAACTAATGGATGGGGATCAAGCTTCCAATCGCCTGTATGAAGGATGGTACCAATCGATGTCTTTAGCACAATAGAGTTTGGTTCGGGTATTGAGTGAGTTGTTCCTAGGATCTTTAACTGAAATGGTCCGATATCTAACTTTTGATTTTTCTTAATTACATTTATTTTAACCTTTTTTAGGAGACCAACTTCTTCTAGTTTCTTTTTTAAAAGTTCTGTAGCAAACGCCGTCGCATATATTTTACAACGCAGTCTATTCCATAAATGATGCACTGCACCAAAGTGATCCTCATGAGCGTGAGTTAGAACTATTCCGATCAAGTCGGCGTTTCTTTCTTCAATAAAACTGACATCTGGCATAACTATCTCAACACCAGAGATGTGTTCGTCGCCAAATGTAATTCCACAATCAACCATTAGCCACTTGCCAGCGTGACCATACAAGTTAAGATTCATTCCAATTTCACCAGCCCCACCAAGAGGACAAAATAGTAGCTCATCGTCACTAGGAGATGTTCCAGAAAAAGAAATACTAGAATTTGTAGACGAAATCATTTACTTCGATTACGACGATTTATTTCAACCAAGCCAATTAACGTTAAGTCAGGCTCGACTGCCTTTATTATATCGGTTTCATTCACAAATAGTGGTGCAAGGCCGCCTGTGGCTATAACATTCATATTTCGTCCATATTCTTTAATTATTCGGGGTACCATCCCTTCAATCATAGATACATAACCCCAAAAGATACCAGATTGCATAGCTGAAACTGTATTTCCACCAATAATTGAATCTGGCTTTTCAACATTAACTCTTGGCAGTAAAGCACCCGCCATGGTTAATGCTTCAACAGATAAATTTACACCAGGTGCAATAATACCTCCGCACCAATCTCCTTCCGAATCAATTATGTCAAAAGTTGTTCCAGTACCAAAATCAATTACAATTACATCCTCAGGGTATCTAAGGTGTGCTCCAACCGCCGTAACTAATCGATCGGCACCTACCTGCTCCGGCCTATCTACTTTTACTCGAATTCCTAAGTCCACATTCTTATCTCTAACAACTAATGGTTCAACTGAAAAATGATTTTGAACGAGAGCCGATAAGTTTCGACGCGTTCCAGGAACAACTGTTGTAATTATAGCTTCAGTTATATGATCAACGTTTAGAGATTTTAAAAAAAGCAACTGAGTTAACCAAACCGCATATTCATCGGCTGTTCTATTTGGATCAGTTGATAAACGCCAACGACCAACTTGCTCTTCACTATTGTAAACAGCGAACACAGTGTTTGAATTACCACAATCTATTGCAAGGAGCATAAGCTTTACTCATTATAATTAGTAACTACGGGGAATACTTCTCCAGTTTCAATACTTTTAATACCATTTTTAGTTTCGATAAGAAGATTACCAGAACAATCTAAACCACAATATTTCCCTGTGACTTCTCCAACAGGTAATCGAACACGAGTTTCGCTGCCCTGAATTGGTGCATATATCATCCATTTTTGTCTAATTATTTCAAACCCTTGTTCATCCCACTCACTGATTTTTGAATAAAGTTTCATTAAAAAACCCTGCAGTAACTCTTCTACAGACAACCTTGCCCCCTCTGTATTTAGGCAGGTGGTATCCTTTATATGTTTTGGGCAACTCAAAACATTCAAACCCACACCTATAATAACCCAGTCTAATTTATCACTATCAGACGAAGAACTTTCAAGTAAAATACCAGCAACTTTCTTTTCATTTATTAATAGATCATTTGGCCATTTAAGAGTTACTTTTATGCCCGTTAAACTATTAATTGTTTCAACAAGAGAAACAGATGCAACGAAGCCTATCTGAGATCCTTCCGATGGCTTACAATTAGGTCTTTGTATAATTGACACATACAAATTTCCTGGAGGAGAGCTCCAAGAACGGCCATGCCTGCCTTTCCCAGATAATTGCTCCTTGGCCCAAACCACCGTACCTGAATCAACACCTGATACAGCAAGTTTTTTTGCCACCTCATTAGTACTCTCGACACTTTTATAAAATAAAAGATTACAATCTGTTGGCGTTTCCACGAAAAAATCACTCATTATAGAAATATAGACGAAGCTGCAATCGCTGCATTATCAAGAACTGGCCACAATATAATTATAAAAAATGCTGTAACAATGCTCATGCCAACAGTTATCAAAGAAATCTCTTTACCTATAGATTTATCAAACTCGTCCATCGCCTCATCAAAATACATGAGCTTAACAATCCTCAAATAGTAAAAAGCTGAAACAACGCTTGCTAGTAATCCTATTACCGTAAGCGTGTAAAGTTCAGCATCAATAGCAGCCTTAAAAACAAAATACTTACCAAAGAAACCTGCAAGTGGAGGTATACCTGCCATTGAGAACATAAATATAGTTAAAGCAATTGTCATTCTAGGATTAGTCCTACTATATCCAGCAAGTTGGTTAATTTCTTCAACCATTCGGTCATCTCTCTTCATTGCTAAAATACAAGCAAACGTTCCAACATTCATAAAGAGATAAACTGTTAAATAAAGTAAGACTGCTTGCAGCCCAGCCAAAGTACCGGCGGCAAGACCAACTAAAACGAAACCCATATGACCTATAGAACTATAAGCCATCAGTCGTTTAATATTAGTTTGATTAATCGCAGCAAATGCTCCAAAAGTCATGGAGGCTATAGCTATAAAACATATAACCTGTTGCCACTGAACAAATAATCCACCAAATGGCTCTAATAAAACCCTTGCTAAAAGTAACATCGCAGCTATTTTAGGTGCAATTGAGAAAAAAGCTGTTATCGGTGTTGGTGCACCCTCATAAACATCTGGTGTCCACATATGGAACGGCACCGCGGATACTTTGAAAGCAAGCGCACAAAGAATAAATATTACACCGACAGTAACTCCTATCAATTGGTTGTTTGCAACACCATCAGAAAAAGCCAACTCCAATTCATTAAAGCCTGTAGCCCCCGAAAATCCGTAAACCATTGTCATTCCATAAAGAAGAATTCCAGAGCTTAAGGCCCCAAGCACAAAATACTTTAATCCAGCTTCTGCTGACTTGATTGAATCACGACGTATTGCAGCGAGCACGTATAGTGAAAGACTTTGTAATTCTATACCTAAATAAAGAGCTATTAAATCATTAGCCGACACCATCATCATCATCCCAAGCACAGCAAATAACAGAAGAATAGGGAATTCAAATTGGGGTATACCTTCTCGAAGATTAAAGGGCAGCGCAAAAATAAGTGTTAAAGTTGCTCCTATTAGGATGAGTACTTTCGAATAATTAGAAAATTGATCTACAACAAATAAATTATTAAATGCTAAAGACGGTGTTTCAGGACCTAATATTACCAATAAACACGCAATGCCCATGACACAAATAGACATCCAGGTAATTGTCTTAGTTGAATTATCTCCCTTAAACGCACCAATCATTAATAAGCTCATCGCAGATAATGCAATACACAGTTCCGGCCAAATTAATTTAATGTCTGTTAATATATCCACGTATTGCATTCCAAAGATTAACGATTAGATAAGCCCGTGACATCTAATGAGCCCAAAGCGTCTTGATAGTTCTGCATTAAATTTAATACGCTCGCATCCATAACCTGGAGAAAAGGTTGAGGCCATAAGCCCATCCATAAAACAAGAATTATAAGTGGAGCAAAAATGACAATCTCTCTAGGTTCAAGATCCATAATACCTTTAAGATCAGCCCGTTCAAGTTGACCAAATATTACCCTTCTATACATAAACAACATATAGGCAGCTCCAAGCACTATTCCACTGGTAGCAAGGAGAGCAACCCAAGTGTTGACTTGGAAAGCACCCAACAACACCAAAAATTCTCCTATAAAACCTCCGGTTCCGGGCAATCCAACTGCTCCCAACATAAATATCATAAACACCACAGCGTATTTTGGCATTCTTTCAATCAAACCACCATATCGTGATATTTCTCTTGTATGCATTCTGTCGTAAACAACACCTACACATAAAAAAAGTGCAGCAGAAATAACACCATGACTTAACATCTGAAATATACCACCTTGGATGCCATATACCGTGCTAGTAAAAATACCGATTGTTACAAAGCCCATATGGGCAACTGAAGAATAGGCTATTAGCTTTTTCATATCCTCTTGGGCGAGTGCGACTAAAGACGTATATATTATAGCGATCACAGACAAAGTATAAATAAGAGGCGTAAATTGCTCAGAAGCTAGTGGTAACATTGGTAAAGAAAATCGAAGAAATCCATAGCCACCCATTTTTAGCAAAACACCAGCTAGTATGACTGACCCAGCCGTAGGGGCTTCAACATGGGCATCAGGTAACCAGGTATGAACAGGCCACATAGGCATTTTAACAGCAAAAGATGCAAAAAAAGCAATCCACAACCATGGTTGCATCTCGGCAGGTATATCGAAATTCAAAAGGGTAGGAATATCAGTTGTTCCTGCCTGAAAATGTATGGTCATCAATGCGACCAACAACAAAACAGACCCTGTCAGGGTGAAAAGAAAAAACTTAAAGGCAGAGTACACTCTACGTCCGCCGCCCCAAACACCAATGATTATAAACATTGGTATTAATGAGCCCTCAAAGAAAACATAGAAGAGGAGAAAATCTAGAGAAGAAAATGTTCCCACCATCATAGTTTCAAGAATTAAAAATGCGATCATATATTCTCTTACACGCTCTTTAATTACTTTCCACGATGCGAGCACGCATAAAGGCGTTAAAGCTGTCGAAAGTAAAACAAAAAGCATAGAGATACCGTCTACACCAAGATGATAATAGATTTGATAAGCTGGCACCCACTGATGTTTTTCTACAAACTGAAAATCAGCAGTTCCAATATCAAAATTAATCCATAGAAATATGCTTACAATAAATGTTGCTATTGAAGTCCAAAGTGCTGTGTAACGAGCATTACGTGCAGATGTTTCGTCGTTCCCTCTAACAAGAAGTATAAATAAAACGCCTATTAGCGGGAGAAAAATAGTTAATGAAAGAACAGGAAAAGATTGCATTACGTAATTACCTTACTGAAAAAATCCAAAAAGAAACCACGTAATCAGAATTAAAACTCCTATCATCATGGCAAAGGCATAATGATAAAGGTATCCCGACTGCACTTTGCCAGCTCTCTTAGCTAAATTTAGGACTGAATCAGCAATTCCATCCGGGCCAACTGCATCTATAACATAGCCATCTCCGGACTTCCAAAGACCACGCCCCAAATAAAAACATGGTCTAACAAAGATTAAGTCATAGAGTTCATCGAAGTACCACTTATTATAAATAAACTTATATACAGGACCAACCGCTGCAGTGATCCTAGATAATAAGTTTGGACTTTTGATATAGAGAACCCAAGCACAAATTATTCCAGTTAGTCCTACTATAGTTGGAAGTAATATTGCCCAGCTAGGAATATGATGAGCTTTCTCGATAATATCATCCAGCATTAATATAGAAGACCCCCAAAACTCATTCATTTTTTGTCCGACGAAATAATCAACGGCAAACCAACCTGAAAAAATAGCTCCTAGACTTAAGACTAATAATGGAACAATCATTATTGGTGGAGATTCGTGGACTTTGTCTAGGACATTTTTATCAGCTCGACTACTTCCATGAAATGTAAGAAATAATAGTCTCCATGAATAAAAAGCAGTCATAAACGCAGCCATAATTCCAGCCCAATAAGCTAAATACCCTGCCCCTGTATGACTAGCAAAAGCGGATTCAAGAATTATATCTTTAGAATAATAACCAGAAAATAATGGTACTCCAGCCAGAGCAAGACTGCCAATCCACATAAGAGCACCAGTAATTTTCATTTTGGAAAATAATCCTCCCATTCGTCTCATATCCTGTTCATCATGCATGCCATGTATAACGCTACCTGAACCAAGGAATAGAAGAGCTTTAAAAAAAGCATGTGTCATGAGATGAAAAATAGCTGCCGGATAGGCCCCAACTCCAACTGCAAAAAACATATATCCAAGCTGAGAACACGTTGAATATGCTATAACACGTTTTATGTCCCACTGGGTCAGGCCAATTGTTGCTGCAAAAAATGCAGTCGATGCACCAATTATTGTAATAATAGTCAAAGCCAAAGGAGCATATTCAAACATCGGCGATAAACGAACCACCATAAACACACCTGCTGTTACCATAGTTGCTGCATGAATTAACGCAGAAACTGGTGTAGGACCTTCCATAGCATCAGGAAGCCAAGTATGAAGCCCGATCTGAGCAGACTTTCCCATAGCTCCAATAAACAACAGCAAGCAAATTGTTGTCAGTACATCTACTTCCATTCCTAAAAATAAAAACGTTTTTCCTACCATATCGGGAGCGATCTTAAAGATCTCTTCGAATTGTAGAGTTTCAAAGAAATAGAAGACTGCTAGAATCCCTAATAAAAAACCAAAATCACCTACACGGTTTACTAGAAATGCTTTTATAGCAGCAGCATTCGCCGTATTCTTTTTAAACCAAAATCCTATAAGCAAATAAGAACAAAGACCTACTCCTTCCCAACCAAAAAACATCTGCAAAAGATTGTTCGAAGTAACGAGCATGAGCATAAAAAAGGTAAATAAGCTTAAATAAGACATAAATCTCGGAATATGAGGATCTTCAGACATATAACCAATTGAATAAACGTGAACCATCCCCGAAACCAAAGTAACAACAAATACCATTACTGCTGTTAATGTATCAAAATAAATAACCCAACTGATTTCTAGAGCTTCAACATTGATCCATGTAAATAGATTTACTGTTTCGGTTTCGCCTGTCCATCCGAAGTGGTAAAGCAAAAAACAGGAAAGTGTCGCTGAGAGCAGAAGTGGTATTACTGTTATTAACTGAGATATTCTGCTACCTAGGCGATTGCCAAAGAGACCGGCAATTACAGCACCAAGTAACGGCAGAAATATAGTTGCCGTCAGCACCGCACTATTATCCTTTCATCATATTGACGTCTTCGACGCTTATAGAGCCACGATTTCGAAAATAAATAACTAAAATTGCCAAACCAATTGCGGCCTCTGCTGCAGCAACAGTAAGAACAAACATAGCAAAAACCTGGCCGACAAGATCATTTAAAAAAGCCGAAAACGACACCAAATTGATATTAACTGAGAGCAGCATTAACTCTATAGACATTAAAATGATAATCACATTTTTTCTGTTAAGAAAAATACCAAAAACACCAAGAGTGAAGAGAATTGCCGCAACAATTAAATAATGTGAAAGACCTATATCAAGCATTATATACCACTCCCAGAAGTTACATCTTTTACTTCAATGACATCGTCAACTCTAACTGAAACCTGATCGGATATATTTTGCCTTTTAACATTAGGACGTTTTCGTACTGTCAGCACAATTGCTCCAATCATAGCGACTAAGAGAAGCAATCCAGCTGCCTGGAACAAATAAATATAATGGGTATAAATCAGTTGACCTAATGCATGTGTGTTGGTTATTTCAGTGCTAGAAACAATATTGGTCGCAACAATTGCCTCTGATTTAGGGTTAATAACCCAACTACCGAATATTAAAACTAATTCGGCCATCAATATAATGCCGACAAGAGCGCCAATAGGTAAATATTGAAGGAAACCCTCTCTAAGCTCAACAAAATTTATATCTAACATCATAACAACAAAAAGGAATAAAACAGCTACAGCCCCCACATAAACCACAACCAATATCATAGCTAAAAATTCCGCTCCAAGAAGAACAAATAAACCAGCAGAATTGAAAAAAGCCAATATTAGAAACAAAACTGAATGGACAGGGTTCCGTGCAGATATAACCATGACTGCAGAAAAAATAGTAATAAACGAAAACAGATAAAACGCTAATGATGAAATGATCATTTCTTGACCTTATCGATATGGAGCATCAGCCGTGAGCGCCGCAGCTATTTCAGATTCCCATCGGTCTCCATTTTCCAATAGTTTTTCTTTATTGTACATGAGCTCTTCTCTGGTTTCAGTCGCGAACTCAAAATTTGGACCTTCAACAATGGCATCTACCGGACAGGATTCTTGGCAAAAACCGCAGTATATGCATTTTGTCATATCTATATCGTAGCGTGTTGTACGACGACTGCCATCTTCACGAGGTTCCGCTTCGATTGTTATTGCCTGAGCGGGACAAACAGCTTCACAGAGTTTGCATGCTATACATCTCTCTTCTCCATTTGGATAACGTCTTAGGACATGTTCGCCTCTAAAACGGGGGCTTAATGGACCCTTTTCGTAAGGATAATTAATTGTTACCTTTTTCTTAAAAAGATAACAAAGGGTCAGCCACATTCCACGAATAATTTCGAGCAACAAAATGCTACGTGTAGTACCATCGAACAGTGCCATTATTGAGAGCCCTCTCTTGATCTACAACTCATTTCGGATACCAGTCAAAAGCAACTATTGCGCCTGCGGTTACTACAACCCAAAAGAGTGAAAAAGGAAGAAAAACCTTCCACCCCAATCTCATAAGTTGATCATAACGATATCTTGGCAGAGTTGCTCTAACCCATAAAAAAACAAAAAGAATTAGAGAAACCTTAAGCGAAAACCAAATTACACCGGGTATCCAATTCAAAAAAGCTAAATCAAATGGCGGCAACCAGCCCCCTAAAAACAAAATTACGGTCATTGCGCTAATTAATATCATATTGGCGTATTCACCGAGAAAAAATAAAGCAAACGACATTGCCGAATACTCAACATTATAGCCAGATACAAGTTCTGCTTCTGCTTCAGGAAGATCAAATGGTGCGCGATTAGTTTCCGCAAGTCCTGATATAAGAAAAATAACAAACATAGGGAAAAGAGGGATAAAAAACCAAACCTTTTGCTGGGCCATAACTATATCCGTCATATTTAGCGAACCCACAGCAAGTAATACTGTTACAATTACAAATCCTATAGACACTTCGTAAGAAACCATCTGCGCCGCAGACCTTAGCGCCCCTAGAAAGGGATAAATAGAATTTGATGCCCATCCGGCCATTATTATTCCATACACTCCAAGTGAACTAACTGCAAATAGGTATAATATACCAACATTAATATCCGATAAGACCCATCCATCAGCGACAGGTATTACTGCCCAACCTACCAAGCCTAAAGTAAATGTCAGCATTGGCGCTAGGATAAACACAACCCTATTTGATCCAGTGGGAATTATGGATTCCTTTACTAATAATTTTAGTCCATCAGCAAATGGCTGAAACAAACCGAATGGCCCTACAACATTAGGCCCCATTCGAAGCTGCATAGAACCAATAACTTTTCTCTCTGCATAAGTAAGATAGGCTACAGCTATTAATAGAGGAATTACGATCAATAATATTTTGAAAATAATCCAAATCAAAGGCCAGGCATAATCTGTCCAAATCTCAAGCATCTGCAAAATTCTCTTCACTTGATTGACTTGAAAATTCTTTGCTACATTCCGCCATTGTTTGTGATGCCCTACTAATCGGACAAGTCATATAATAGTTGCTAATAGGACACTTAAATTCTTCATCGAGAATTTCACCGTAAGAACCGAAAGGCACCCAGGAAGAAGGTAATATGTCTCCCACATTGTCAAAAAGTGAGTTTTCTTCTACCAACCTGGCACGCACGTCTCCCAGAGTTGTAAAACTTAGACTTCTTCTCAAAGAATCAGAAAGAGCACGAATTATTTTCCAATCCTCTTTAGCCTCGCCTGGCGGCTGCGTGGCTTGTCTCGCTAACTGGACCCTACCTTCAGTATTAACATAAGTACAATTCTTTTCTGTAAAAGCTGCTCCAGGAAGTATCACATCAGCTCTATTCGCCCCAGCATCACCGTGATGACCTTGATAGATAACAAATGCATCACCTAAACGGCTCATCTCTATCTCGTCCGCACCTAACAAATAGACTACGTCTATAGTCCCAGCCTTTGCACCTGATAAAATACCTTCTAAGTCAAGTCCACCATTAGACGGAAGGAAATTCATGTCCATACCTGCTACTCTCGCAGCTGCAGTATGAAGTACATTAAAACCATTCCAGTCATCTTTTATAAGACCGTATTCTTCAGCTATATTCCTTGCTAAATGCAAAATGGCTGGGCCGTCCGAACGTGTAAGTGCTCCCATTCCTAGAATAATTGCTGGTCTCTCCGCTTTAGATAGAATATGGGAGAAAGGTTCTAGTCCTTCCGAAATAGATTGGAGTGTTCTGGGATCATTTCCGTAATGATCAACAGGAAATGTTAAATCAATATCAGGACCTAATGCTGCAACCTTCAATGTATCATTCATCCAACCTTTTCTTAGTCGAGTATTAATTAGAGGAGCTTCCATCCTGGGGTTTGTTCCTACCAGTAATACCGCATCAGATAATTCTATATTAGAAATAGTAGTATTAAATAAATAACTTGATCTACATTCAGAACTTAATTTCGCACCATCTTGTCTACAGTCAATATTATTTGAACCCAAATTAGTCATAAGGTCTTTTAAAGCAATCATAGCTTCTGCGTCACATTGGTTTCCAGTCACAGCTGCAATACGATCTCCATCTGTTGTTCTAAGGCGACTTTGAATGCAATCAAATGCTTCTGTCCAAGAAGATTCTCTCAATTTTCCATCAAAGCGCAAATAGGGTCTATCGAGACGCTGCCTGGATAAACCATCCACTGCAAATCTAGATTTATCTGTAATCCATTCCTCGTTAATATCTTCATTTAATCTAGGTAGAACTCTCAAAACTTCTGTTTGTCGTGAATCAACACGAATAGCACTTCCTAATGCATCAAAAACATCAATAGATTCTGTTTTTTTCAACTCCCAGGGACGAGAAACAAAAGCATAAGGTTTTGAAGTTAATGCGCCAACCGGGCACAAATCTATAACATTTGCACTTAATTCGGAATTCAATGACTTTTCTAAATAAGTAGTAATCTCAGCGTGCTCACCTCTGCCCAGCATACCTATTTCAGGGACTCCTGCTATCTCAGTCGCAAACCTCACGCATCGGGTACAATGTATGCATCTGGTCATAATCGTTTTGATTAATGGCCCCATATGCTTTTCTTTGACGGCTCTTTTGTTTTCTTGAAAACGGGAGTGATCTTGTCCATAGGCCATCGCCTGATCCTGTAAATCACACTCTCCGCCTTGATCACATATTGGACAATCCAAAGGATGATTGATGAGTAAAAACTCCATAACTCCGTTGCGGGCCTTTTTGACCATATCAGAGTTAGTTTTTATATTCATTCCGTCACCGACGGGTAATGCGCATGACGCAGCAGGTTTAGGTGGGCCTGGTGACACTTCAACCAAACACATACGACAATTACCAGCAATCGACAGTCTTTCGTGATAACAAAAACGCGGTATCTCTTTTCCCGCTAACTCACACGCTTGAAGTACAGTGATGCCTTCTGGAACCTCCATATCTAAATCATCAATTGTAATCTTAGGCATCGCGAATACTCCTAAACCTCATAATACGGCCGCTTCAGATTTTGAAGTCAAATTGGTGTTTGAGGTTTTTCTATCAACAATTCTTCTTTCTAACTCTGGTCTAAAATGTCGAATTAATCCTTGAACAGGCCACACGCCGCCATCAGCTAAAGCACATATAGTATGCCCCTCTATCTGCTTTGTTAACTCCCATAACATGTCAATCTCATTTATTTCAGCTTCACCACTAACGAGCCTTTGCATGACTCTGTAGACCCAACCCATCCCTTCACGACAAGGAGTACATTGACCACAACTCTCATGCCTATAAAAGTGACTAAGTCTCGAAATCGCTTCAACAATATCTGTTGACTTATCCATAACAATAACAGCAGCTGTCCCTAAGCCCGAATTCTGTTCCTTCAACGAGTCAAAATCCATTAGAACGTCATCACAGATACTTTTGGGAAGGCAAGGGGGTGAAGACCCCCCTGGGATAACGGCTAGCAAATTAGCCCAACCACCCCTTACTCCGCCAGCATGCTTATCAATTAATTCCCGCAAAGGTATCCCCATAACTTCTTCAACGTTGCATGGATTATTAACGTGCCCGGATATAGAAAATATTTTGGTGCCCGTATTATTTTCTCTGCCGAATCCATTAAACCAAGACGCACCACGTCTAATAATGGTTGGCGCTACAGCTATAGTTTCAACATTATTTACAGTGGTTGGACACCCATACAATCCACAGGCCGCCGGAAAAGGTGGCTTCAATCTAGGCTGTCCTTTTTTTCCCTCTAAACTCTCGAGTAAAGCCGTTTCTTCACCACAAATATAAGCTCCTGCTCCTCGATGTAAATAAACATCAAATTTCCAACCTGAGCCACATGCGTTATCGCCGATGTAGCCATATTCATAGGCTTCTTCTATTGCAGTTCTTAAATGAGAAGCTTCAGAATAAAATTCACCACGTATATATATATAAGCAGCGTTCGCACCCATCGCAAAACCCGAAACCAAACAACCTTCTATGAGAAGATGAGGGTCATACCTCAAAATCTCTCTATCCTTACATGTACCTGGCTCAGATTCATCCGCATTTACTACTAGATAATGTGGCCGATCATCACGATTATCATCCTTGGGCATAAATGACCACTTCATGCCAGTGGGAAAACCTGCACCTCCACGACCTCTTAGCCCAGATTCTTTAATTTCATTTATTAATTTATCTCTTCCTAACGATAAAAGGCTGGCAGTATCATCCCATACACCTCTTTTTAAAGCACCTTTGAGATTCCAATCATCCTGACCATAAAGGTTTTTGAAAATTCTATCTTTAACAGTCAACATTATCCTTTATCCGTGCTTAATACTGACCTACCGTTAACCGGTTCAGATCCTTTACGACCAACTACTGAACCAGGAGAAGGTTTTTCACCTCTTTTGAGTAATTCAAGAACTTCTCGAAAACTCTCTTGAGTTAAATCTTCATAATAGTCATTATTTATCTGCACCATAGGTGCATTACAACAGGCACCTAAACACTCAACTTCAATAAGAGTAAATAAGCCATCACTGCTAGTCTCCCCAGGCTTACAACCAGTAATATCTTCCGCAGTCTCTTTAAGACTTTCGGAACCCCTTAACCAACAAGGAGTTGTTCTGCAAAGTTGTACAAAATATTTTCCTACTGGTTTTAAATTAAACATTGAATAGAAACTAGCTACCTCCAAAACCCTTATTTGTGCCATTCCTAACAAATCAGCTACATGCTCAATAGCAGCCATAGGAAGCCATCCCTCAGATTCGTTTTGAGCAAGATCTAATAAAGGGATCACTGCACTCTGCTGTCTCCCTTCCGGATAAAAAGATATAATTTCTTTTACTTTTTCTTTACCAGATTCTGTAAATTCAAACTGATCAAAATCCTTCATCTATCTACCTCACCAAAAACAATATCAAGGCTGCCTATAATTGCCGGGACATCAGCCAGCATATGGCCACGAGATAAGAAGTCCATTGATTGCATAAAAGCAAATCCTGGGGCACGAATTTTACAGCGGTAGGGACGATTGCTACCATCAGAAACAAGATAAACACCGAACTCACCCTTAGGGGCTTCAACAGCAGTATACGTTTCACCAACAGGAACGTGGTAGCCTTCGGTATAAAGTTTGAAATGATGTATCAAAGCTTCCATCGAGTATTTCATCTCTGATCTAGGTGGTGGAGTTATTTTATGGTCTTGTGAAATAACTGGCCCCTCGGGCATATCTTTTATACACTGTTTTATAATCCGAAGACTTTCTCTCATTTCAGCAACTCTAACTAAATACCTGGCATAACAGTCACCTGTCTTGCCTACAGGCACATCGAAATCTACTCGATCATAGATGTCATATGGCTGAGATTTGCGCAAATCCCACGGAACACCCGAAGCACGCAAGACAGGGCCACTCATACCCCAATCTTGGGCTTCATCAGCATTTATAATTCCTATATCGACAGTACGTTGACGAAATATACGGTTACCTGTCAGTAACTGTTCCATGTCATCTATGAAATTTGGGAAAGTCTCACAAAATTCCAAAATGTCTTCAGTTAAACCCTTTGGTAGGTCTTGATGTACCCCACCCGGTCTGAAATATGCAGCATGTAATCTGGCTCCTGATACCCTTTCATAAAATTCCATTAGCCTTTCACGCTCTTCAAATCCCCACAAAAGAGGAGTCATAGCACCAACATCTAATGCATAAGCGGTTAAATTCAATATATGGTTCAGTATTCTAGTGATTTCCGAAAACAGGACCCTTATATATTGGCCTCGTTCAGGAACCTTAATGCCCATTAATTTTTCTGTAGCTAGAGCAAATGCATGTTCCTGACACATAGGAGATACATAGTCCAATCTGTCAAAGTAAGGAATAGCCTGAAGATATGTCTTGTTTTCAATTAATTTTTCAGTGCCACGATGTAATAGACCAATGTGTGGATCAGCGCGTTCGACCACCTCACCATCCATCTCTAAAACCAAACGCAATACTCCATGTGCAGCGGGATGCTGAGGACCAAAGTTAAAGGTTAGGTTTTTTATAGAAGTTTCATTCACTGTTAATCATCTTCTAATGGTTTATCATAATTAGTAGCCTTTTCATCCCCTGGTAGCTGTCTATTCATACCTTCCCAAGGACTAAGAAAATCAAATGTTCGAAAATCTTGTGTAAGTTTGACGGGGTCATAAACAACTCTTTTCTGAGCCTCGTCGTAACGAACTTCTACCCTACCTGTTAAAGGAAAGTCCTTCCTAAGTGGATGACCCTCGAATCCATAATCAGTAAGCAGCCTTCTCAGATCCTTGTGACCGGAAAAAACTACCCCATACAAATCCCAAGCCTCACGCTCAAACCAACCAGCACAACTATATATATTTGTAGAAGTTGGAACTGGTGTATTCTCATCAACCATTACCTTTACTCTGATGCGCTGGTTTTGGCTCATAGAAAGTAGGTTATACACTACCTCAAAGCGTTTTTCTCTCTGGGGATAATCAGCACCACAGATATCTATTAGCACCTTAAATTGGCAATTTGCATCAGTTCGCAGAAAGTGAAGAAGTTCATTTATATCAGGCGGACCGACAGTTAGAACGAGTTCCTCATAGACAAACTCTATGCTCTCTATTCCTTTAAAAGCTGTCGTAATATAAGTGCGTAGGTCCTTAAGGCCCTGATCCATAACTAACCTGTTGATTTCTTATTAGTGATTCTAACGCGCTATAGTGCTAGTCCTGCGAATTTTTTTCTGTAATTGCATAATGCCGTAAAGTAGGGCTTCCGCAGTGGGCGGACACCCAGGTACATATATATCAACTGGAACAATACGATCACACCCTCTCACAACTGAATACGAATAATGATAATAACCACCGCCGTTAGCACACGACCCCATAGAAATAACCCAACGGGGTTCTGCCATTTGATCATAAACCTTCCTCAACGCAGGAGCCATTTTATTTGTCAGCGTTCCTGCAACTATCATTACGTCCGATTGTCTTGGACTGGGACGAAAGACAGCCCCAAATCGATCTAAATCATATCTAGATGCCGCGGTATGCATCATTTCAACTGCACAGCACGCTAAACCAAAGGTCATAGGCCACATAGAACCACTTCGGGCCCAATTAACCAATTTGTCCATTTGCGCAATAACAAATCCTTTATCAGTCAACTCTTCGGTCACTGACTTAATCAACGCATCTTGATCATTATTACTAATAGCAACTGGTAAATCTAATGGTCGAGTATCTTTATCTACTCCCATTCTAGGGCACCTTTCCGCCATTCATAAATAAAACCGACAGTGAGTATTAAAAGAAAAACAAACATAGACCAGAAACCAAGAACACCTATGTCAGATAATGTTATTGCCCAAGGAAAAAGAAAAGCAACCTCTAAATCAAAAATAATAAAAAGAATCGCTACTAAATAAAACCGTACGTCAAATTTCATACGTGCATCATCAAATGGTTCAAATCCACATTCATATGGTGAGTTTTTTTCAACATCTGGATGACTTGGACCCACAATGAAAGATGCAGCTACCATCGCACCTGAAAGTCCTACAGCAAGACCAAGAAATATTAATATCGGTAGATATTCTATTAACAATTCTTCCATTTTTAGACCTGCTATTTATAATTTTCAGTCCACACACCCAACAAATATTAAAATATATATAAGACCCTAATTTAAGCTCAGCCATACACGACGTTTGCCCCACATGCAAGTATAGCCTGAACTCTTTTATTCTTTTTTAGTGGCGGGAGTGACGGGACTCGAACCCGCGGCCTCCGGCGTGACAGGCCGGCGCTCTAACCAACTGAGCTACACCCCCATAAAAAAACCTGCTCAGCTAATTACTGCCGAGACAAGCTAGAGTCAAGACACTGTCTCTTAAACCAAATGGTGGGCGATGACGGGCTCGAACCGCCGACCCCCTCGGTGTAAACGAGGTGCTCTCCCAGCTGAGCTAATCGCCCTATTAGGTCATAACTGTAAGTGTATCACAATCTTAGCTCAAACGACAAACTGAGTGGATAAAATTCAAAAAAGATTAAGGCCGACTGCATAAACAAACAGTCGGCCATAAATTGATTTAATTTAACTTAGTTTACCGCATCTTTTAAGGCTTTACCTGCTTTAAATTTAGGTTGTTTTGAGGCAGCTATTTGTATGGCCTCTCCGGTTCGTGGATTACGACCGGTCGTAGCTTTTCTTTGTGCTACTGAAAAAGTTCCGAATCCTACTAGACGGACTTCACCCCCTCCTTGTAAAGAGTTTGTGATCGCGCCAAAAACACTGTCCACAGCTTTCGTAGCATCAGCTTTTGATAGACTAGCAGAACTTGATACAGAAGATATTAGATCATTTTTGTTCACTTTAGGTCCCCTTTGGGATAGTTCTTTAAACAATTGGAGAATACAAAACATTCCAATTAATTTGATTCTAAATGGAGACTTTTACTTTCGTCAAATAAAATAGCCCAGAAAACCTACGCTTTCTGGACTATTTTCGATTCGAATCGAAAAAAAGTAAGAAATTTATCATTTAACTAGTGTCTAACAACACTTTGTGAGTCCGAATCATCATCTGAGGTAGAAACTGTCGCCGAGTCGTTTTCCGATTCGTTCCATTCAATTGGTACCAGAGAACTGGTTAATGCATGTTCCAAAACTTCGTCCACAGTGGAAGCAATAATTATCTTAACACCCTTTTTAATGTTATCAGGTATGTCAACTAAATCTTTTTCATTCTCTTTTGGTATAATAACAGATTTGATTCCACCACGAACAGCCGCGAGCATTTTTTCTTTTAGACCACCGATAGGCAGCACACGACCACGAAGTGATATCTCCCCGGTCATAGCAACATCTTTTTTTACTGGTATGCCGGTTAAAACAGAGACCATAGCTGTTATCATTGCCACACCAGCGGATGGTCCATCCTTGGGAACAGCACCTTCAGGGACATGAACGTGAATATCACGCTTTTCAAATAGCGGAGGCTCAATCCCGAACTCAACAGCCCGCGAACGAACATAAGCATTAGCAGCCTGTACCGATTCCTGCATTACATCACCTAATTTCCCAGTAATTGTCATTTTACCTTTACCAGGAACTAAAATGGCTTCAACAGTTAGTAATTCGCCCCCAACTTCTGTCCATGCTAAACCGGTAACGACACCAACCAAGTTATCTTCTTCAGCCTCACCATATCTATACTTTCTTACCCCAGCATACTTATCTAAATTTCTGACACTTACTTTTACCTCTTTTGTTTCATTATCGACTGCTATTTCTTTAACAGCCTTTCTCGCTAAATTAGCTATCTCGCGCTCTAAGTTTCTTACGCCTGCTTCCCTGGTATAATAACGAATTACATCGTACAAAGCGGAGTCAGATATAGACCACTCATTTTCTTTCAGTCCATTTTCAGACAACTGCTTAGGAAGCAGATGCCTCTTTGCTATAGCGACTTTTTCATCTTCCGTATATCCAGGCAATCGAATTATTTCTAATCGATCTAGAAGAGGCTGTGGCATGCGCATCGTATTAGCAGTGCACACGAACATCACATCAGAGAGGTCATAATCAACCTCTAAATAATGATCCTGGAATGTATGGTTTTGTTCAGGATCTAGTACTTCCAAAAGCGCAGAGGAAGGATCTCCTCTCCAATCCGCTCCAAGTTTGTCAATTTCATCCAAAAGAAATAGTGGATTAGATGATTTCGCCTTTTTCATACCTTGAACAACCTTACCAGGCATTGAACCAATATAGGTTCTTCTATGACCTCTAATCTCTGCTTCATCTCTTACGCCACCAAGAGACATACGGACAAAATTTCGTCCTGTTGCCCTTGCAACAGATTTGCCGAGAGATGTTTTACCCACCCCCGGTGGACCAACTAAACATAATATTGGTCCTTTGATTTTTGTCATTCTCTTTTGAACCGCTAAATATTCAAGGATTCTTTCCTTAACTTTCTCTAAACCATAATGGTCTTCGTTAAGAATTACCTCTGCAGCGCCAATATCCTTTCTAACACGAGACCTTTTCTTCCATGGTATATTTAACATCCAGTCTAAGTAATTACGAACGACAGTTGATTCTGCCGACATAGGACTCATGTTTCGCAGTTTCTTAAGTTCTTGAACTGCTTTTTCGCGCGCCTCTTTGCTGAATTTAGTTTTTGCAATACGATCTTCTAGTTCCTGAACTTCATCTCGACCGTCTTCACTTTCTCCTAGTTCCTTTTGTATCGCCTTTAACTGTTCATTTAGGTAATATTCTCTTTGAGTTTTCTCCATCTGACGTTTAACACGACCACGAATTCTTTTTTCAACCTGCAATATGCCAATCTCTCCATCCATAAAGCCATGTATCTTCTCCAATCTGGAATAAACTGTATCGGCCTCTAAAAGCTCCTGTTTTTCGGAAATTTTTAGAGCTAAATGAGATGCTATTGTATCGGCTAATTTACTTGGTTCTTCAATCTGATTAATTGAAACCAGAACCTCAGGCGGAACTTTTCTATTAAGCTTTATATATTGTTCAAATTGGCTAACGACACTACGACTTAGTGCAGCTAGTTCTTTTTCATCTGTATCCGGGGACTTAAAAACTCCTGCGTGAGCCTGAAAAAAATCCTCATTATCAGTGAATTTTATGACATTTGCCCGTTCTATGCCTTCGACCAAAACTTTTACTGTCCCATCCGGCAATTTAAGTAGTTGCAAGATAGTCCCAATTGTTCCAACCTCAAATAAATCATCAGATTCTGGGTCGTCTTGTGCCGCACTTTTTTGCGTTATCAATAAAATTTGTTTGTCATCACGCATAACATCTTCAAGAGCACGGACAGATTTATCCCGTCCAACGAATAGAGGTACAATCATATGCGGAAAAACCACAATATCACGCAAGGGTAGCACTGGATAAACTGTTTCTCTGTCATGCTCAGACATCTAAGTTCCTAACAAAATTTAATTAATACAATTCGATCATATGTAGTTTTTATAAATTCAATCTGAATTAATTTAGTATAATTTTTACACGATAAGTTATAGTTGGTGTTAAACTATTAATGAATCAAGGGTGAGTAATTTTAAATAGTTAGAGACAATCAAGCAATCGTTTCTAAATCTTCACTTTTATCAACATAAATATGCAAAGGAGAAGCATTGCCTTCAACAACCTCTGCATTCACTACAACCTCACCTACCCCATTTAATTCAGGTAAATCATACATTGTGTCCAAAAGTATATCTTCTAAAATAGACCTTAACCCACGTGCTCCTGTTTTCCTTAAAATAGCCTTTTTTGCAACAGAATTTAATGCATCTTCAGAAAAGGTAAGATCAACATTTTCCATATCAAAAAGTCGTTTGTATTGTTTGACCAATGCATTTTTTGGAGTGGTCAATATCTCTACTAGAGAATCTTCATCGAGATCGCCTAGCGTAGCAATAACAGGTAAGCGCCCAACAAACTCGGGAATTAAACCAAACTTTAATAAATCTTCCGGCTCAACATTGCTTAAAATATCCCCAGTACGCCTATCATCAGCACTTCTAACATCAGCACCAAATCCGATAGAAGTATCTTTACCTCTGGAAGAAATAATTTTTTCCAAACCTGAGAACGCACCACCCACAATAAATAGAATATTAGTCGTGTCGACTTGTAAAAACTCTTGCTGTGGATGCTTTCTTCCCCCTTGAGGAGGAACAGAAGCTATGGTGCCTTCCATGATCTTTAGCAAAGCTTGCTGAACACCCTCCCCCGATACATCTCGGGTTATTGACGGATTGTCAGATTTTCTGCTTATTTTATCAACCTCATCAATGTAGACTATTCCTCTTTGAGCTCTCTCAACGTTATAATCAGCCGACTGCAAAAGTTTCAAAATAATGTTTTCTACATCTTCACCAACATAGCCTGCCTCTGTCAGAGTCGTAGCATCAGCCATTGTAAAAGGAACATCCAGAATACGTGCAAGCGTTTGAGCGAGTAATGTCTTTCCACAACCCGTAGGGCCAACTAATAAAATATTAGATTTGGCAATCTCGACGTCATCTCCTTTAGGGGTAGCATTCAAGCGCTTGTAATGATTATGAACGGCTACTGACAAAACTCGTTTTGCTTCGCCCTGGCCTATTACATAATCATCTAAAACCTGGCAAATCTCCTTGGGAGTAGGAACTCCATCTCGAGATTGCACCAAGGTTGATTTATGTTCTTCCCTAATAATATCCATACAAAGTTCGACACACTCGTCACATATGAATACTGTTGGCCCGGCAATGAGCTTCCTTACCTCATGCTGACTCTTCCCGCAAAAAGAACAATAAAGAGTATTTTTCGAATCACTGTTTCCAGTCTTACTCATTAAAAAAATTCCCGCTTTTGGGTCTCCAGGTTAATGGGTGTATTGTTATAACAATGACACACCGAATCGAGTAACTTGTTAATTGAACACCAGCTAACAGTAAAGAATCAACAAATAGTTGATAAACCTCATATAAAACTAATCCTCTGATTTTTCTTTTTCTACCTCGTCTAAGCTGTCTGATATAACTGGTCTCTCCACTACAACTTGGTCTATTAATCCAAAATCTTTTGCCTCTTCTGCAGTATAAAACCTATCTCGCTCAAGCGCATCAGCAATATCTGAGACCTTTTGACCTGAGTGATTAGAGTAGATTTCATTTAGTCGCTCTCGAAGTAATAAAATCTCTTTAGCATGAATTTCTATATCTGTGGCTTGGCCCTGAAATCCTCCAGACGGCTGATGAACCATAATCCTAGAATTAGGTAAAGAAAATCTCTTGCCTTCAGCTCCAGCACACAACAGAAGAGAACCCATAGATGCTGCCTGTCCTATACACAAAGTTGTTACTTCGGGCCTGATGTATTGCATTGTGTCATAGATTGATAGTCCAGCGGTAACCACACCACCAGGTGAATTTATATACAGAGAAATATCTTTGTTAGGATTCTCTGCTTCTAAGAACAAAAGTTGGGCACAAACAACGCTGGCTGCTTCATCAAATATTGGCCCTGTGAGAAATATAATTCTTTCCTTAAGAAGCCTAGAATATATATCGTAAGAACGCTCACCACGATTCGTCTGCTCGACAACCATTGGTATCAATGTGCTCATTTCAGCCCCTAAACTTTCATTAATAGAATCATAATTACTTTTCATAATTTGACAAATCCTGTCTTCAGAATTATTTCGTTTTTCAAATCAGTATATTTATTAATACGACAAAAAGTTCTGAAAGATCATTATTTTTTACTCTTTTTAACTGATTTCTGTGGTTTATCAGACTTTACAGTTTTCGTCCCACCGGATTCTTTTTTAGAAGGCGAAGCTTTCTTTTTAGTTGATCTTTTCTTCTCCTCTTGCCCTTTAGAGCTTTCTTTTATTAAAGACTTTTTTGCTTCATCTTCTATTTCTTCCTTCAATGATTCTGGGCTAATTTCTGTTTCAGTTACGTCAGCCATCTCAATAATAAAATTAACTACCTTGTCTTCAAAAATTGGCCCTCTAAGAGAGTTCTGGGCCTCATTGTTCTCTCGATAAAACTCTACTACCTTTTGTTCTTGTCCAGGCATCTGCCTTGCATGATCCATAATCGCTTTATTAAGCTCTTCTTGAGTAACACTTAATTCATTACTTTCACCTACATGATTTAATAGTAGACCGAGCCTGACTCGTCTTTCAGAAATTTTCTTATATTGAACCCTTAACTCTTCCTCACTTTTACCTACATCTTCAGAATCTAATTTATCATTTTTACGAGCCTCCTCAACCTGTTTCCAAACCTGTTCAAACTCAAATTCTAGGGTTCTAGGAGGAACTTCAAAATCGTATTTTTCTGATAACTCATCTAGCAATTCGCGTTTAACTTTTTCTCTTGAAAACTGAGAGTACTCTGATTCAATTTGTTGGCGTATTGCTTGTTTTAATGCATCCAGAGAATCCATTCCTAGTTTGCTTGCAAACTCATCATCAATTTTAGGAATAACTGCTTTACGAATCTCTTTAACAGAACAGTCAAAAACAGCATCTTTTCCTGATAGCTTTGAGCCACCATACTCATCCGGGAAAGTGACGTTTACGGTCTTCGAATCGCCTGGTTTAGCTCCAATCAATTGCTTTTCAAATCCAGGTATAAATTGTTCTGCACCAAGTTCCAATTCAATATCATTACCCTTGCCACCTTCAAATTCTTCATTATCAATTTTTCCTACGAAATCAATTAAAACTATATCCCCTTTTTTGGCAGCTCTTTTTGTCTTTAAAGACTCACTTGTTCTATTTTGTTTTGCGAGATTCTCCAGAGTATCGCTAATCTCATTCTCTGATGCAGTAACTTTATATTTATTTAATTTGATAGATGTGAAATCTACATCCCCAATATCTGGCATCAACTCAACAGATAATGAATATTCTAAATCGTTACCCTCTTCATAGGAGGTGATATCGATCTTTGGCTGACTTGCAGGCCTTAGCCCTCTTTCTGAAAGAAGAGCTTCTGTGCTATCCCTCAGAGTTTTTTCTATGATTTCACCCCGAATAGACGGTCCAAAGCGTTGTTTCAAGACACTCACAGGTGCTTTACCAGGACGAAACCCAGGAATATTCGCTCCTTTCCCAACCTCATCTAATCTGAGGTTAATTCGTTCTTCGATATCTGTCGCCGGAACTGTAACTTTAAAGTCCTTAAGTAAATTTTCCGAATTCGTTTCAACCACTTCCATTTTTAAAACTCTGCTTTAGTTATGTTTTAATAATAATATCTGCCACAAAGAATTACATTAAGTCTATTAAAACAATTAAAATATAATTTTTGATTAAAATTTCCACTAATATTATTTCCTTATTTAGTTTGTTAACTTCAGTGGTGCGGGCGAAGGGACTCGAACCCCCACGACCTTTCAGTCACCAGGACCTAAACCTGGCGCGTCTACCAGTTCCGCCACGCCCGCATATAATTTATTTAATTACCCCAAACTCTAGTTGTACTCAGCAATTCAAGCAAAAAGTAGACATTACGCTTCCTATACTATCATTGCTAATGAGTAAACGTTCCAGACTAAAGACTTTCAAATATAAAATTGCGAAGCACATACGGTATTAACTCAGTAATATCTTCTGCTATTAACCCCGGCCCAAATTCGTTCGCACATTCTCCATGAATCCACACGCCAGCACTAGCAGCCTCAAATGATGGCATACCCTGTGCTATTAGCCCTAATATAATTCCGCCTAGAACATCTCCTGAGCCAGCCGTAGCAAGATTTGGTGGACCATTAACACTTATGTTTACACGCCCATCAGGTGAAGAAATAACTGTATCTGGACCTTTAAAAACAATGACTGCATTATTCAGACTTGCTTTACGAGCAAGTTCTATCTTGCTAGGTCCTTTATCGTTTTTTGAAAACGAATTAAAGACTTTGAAAAACTCACCTTCATGAGGAGTTAAAACACTCACCCCAGCACGCGTGTTAGATAAAGCTTTAATAAATAAATTTGGAGATTCAGAGAAAACAGTCAAAGCATCAGCATCAATAACACAACGATTTGTTTCTATCGCCTTTAGAGCATAATCAAAGGTAGTATTATTAATTCCGTTACCTGGCCCTACTAATACAGCGGTAACCCTTTCATCAATAATAAGCTCTGAAAACTCTTCTTTATTATTAATCTCAGACACCATAATCGATGGACTACAATTTCTATATATATCAGCAGATTTTGTTGGGGACGCTATAGTAACTAAACCTGCGCCAATTCTAAGAGCTGCACGCCCTGCCAATCTGGCGGCACCTGTTAATTTATTACCGCCTACAACTATTGCGTGTCCACGGCTATATTTATGCCCAGTTGCTCCCGCCTTTGGAAATACTTCCATCCAAGTTGTGGGGTGATTCATTCGAACTTTAGGCATTAATTCTGAAAGAACAGTAGAGGGTATGCCAATATCAGCAATACGGATATCACAACAAAAGCCTCGACCCGGATAAAGTAAATGACATGGTTTTTTTCGAAAAAAGGAAACACAAATATTTGCTACTGGGGCTATCCCATGAACTTTTCCTGTATCTCCATCAATGCCTGAAGGAACATCTATTGAAATACATGGTATTTTTTTTTGATTAATTATTTCAATAACATTCTTTTCTTGACCCACAATAGGTTTATTTAAGCCTGCACCAAATAAAGCATCAATTACGATATCTATTCCTTCAAAAATAGAATTCTCAAGTTTATAAACCTTCGATTTCCATCTTAAAGCATTTGTATAGGCATCTGCACTTAGTACCTCTATATCAACTGAACAACTCAAGCGAACAGTGCGTCCGTATCTACTTAATATCCTCGCAGCAACAAATCCATCTCCGCCATTATTGCCTGGGCCACATAAAACTAAAACATTCCCATATGGGTATGTTTCTTGCACTGTATCAGCAACTGCTTGTCCAGCGGACTCCATTAAGCTTAATGACGAATATCCTGATTCAATAGCACTCAAATCAGCAATTTTCATTTCAGACACTGATAAAACTTCTAGAGGGTTATCAATCCATTTTGTAATCAATAAAACCACCCCAAACTTAATTTAAAAATGTATAAAGATTCGTTACTTATATATATTTTATTTCGACTACATAAATCGAGTCCCTGCTAATAACATTCATGATAGCATCCGAATCATATCATCTATCACTTGCTAGAAAATATTATATTATTAGGTTATAGCTCTTCTATTATATTGGGGTGGCTGATGGGATTTGAACCCACGGCCTCCTGAACCACAATCAGGCGCTCTAACCAACTGAGCTACAGCCACCAACTAGAAGTTATTTTGAGTAATCATACGCATGACCTACAGTCAAGACAGTTAATCAGTAACAACAAAATAATTTTAACAATAGAAGCACTATGCACGATTAACTTATTATTGAAAGACGTCTAATAATGATTAGGTTACTTAAAGACAAAACACCATCATGATAACTATTCAATATATACTATGATCATTATGAAAAAATTAATGAAACACTCTTAATCTATATAAATATTAAACTTATATTAAAGCAAGCTGGCCTCTTTATCAGAGAACTATAAACTCAGAGTATTAAATATGCTTAAACTATCAAAAAACATAACCAAACTTGGAACTGAAACTGCATTTGAGGTTTTAGCTCGCGCAGAAATTCTAAAACAACAAGGCAAAGACGTAATTAATTTGGGCATTGGACAACCTGATTTTAAAACACCTGAACATATTGTAGAATCCGCTATAAAAGCACTCCGTGATGGCCATCACGGGTATACACCTGCGCCAGGAATACTCGAACTACGTGAGGCAGTTGCAGCTGACATCTCCAAATATAAGGGAATTAATGTTAATCCAGATAATTTACTTTGTGTGCCGGGTGGTAAGGTAACTATGTTTTTCGCTATTAAAATGTTTGGGATGGAAGGCCTAGAAATAATGTACCCTAATCCTGGTTTCCCTATTTATGAATCTGTAATTAATTACTCTGGAGCCAAGCCCATACCCATACCACTAAGAGAGGAAAATAACTTCTCATTTGATGCAGATGAAGTACTTTCATTGATTTCCCCAAATACAAGTTTAATTATAATTAACACGCCAGCCAATCCGACTGGTGGAGCGATCTCTCGTAAAGAAATCGAAAAGTTAATCGTAGGGTTAGAAAAACATCCACATGTCGCAATTCTATCAGATGAGATTTATTCAAGAATAACTTACGATAATTTTGAACATGTGAGTCTTCTCGAATTCGAAGAAATTCATGATCGACTTATTTTGCTTGATGGATGGAGTAAAACATACGCTATGACCGGATGGCGTTTAGGCTATTCTTTATGGCCACAAAGTTTAATCGAACATGCTACAAAATTAGCAATAAATTGCCATTCTTGCGTAAATGCTGCCACGCAATTTGCTGGTATTTCAGCGCTTGATGGACCACAAGATTCTGTAGATACGATGGTTTCTGCCTTTAACGAAAGACGGTCAGTTATCGTAAATGGTTTAAATGCTATCAATGGATTCTCTTGTAAAACCCCTATCGGAGCTTTTTATGCTTTCCCAAATATATCTGAAACAGGACTAAGTTCACGTAAAATGCAAGATTTATTATTAAACGAAGCATCTGTCGCAACAGTGGCTGGAACCAGTTTTGGTCACCTAGGAGAAGGATATATCAGGTTCTCATATGCCAACTCGGTAGAAAACATAAAAATAGCTCTAAATAGAATTGAAACAATTTTACCATAGAATAGATGCTCAATTTTTAGGCAGATTGCTATAATTTGAGGCAGGACTAAAAATGAGATAATGAGCTATAAAAACTAATACATACTAGAATATTTCTATCATAAAGAAATGACAGACTAAATAAAGAGCAATTAGCAAATGAAAAAAATTGAGGCTATCATAAAGCCTTTCAAATTAGATGAAGTAAAAGATTCTCTTAATCAACTGGGCTTGAAGGGCCTAACAGTTTTGGAAGCCAAAGGGTTTGGCAGACAAAAAGGACATACTGAGCTCTATAGAGGAGCCGAATATGTTGTTGATTTTCTTCCGAAAGTGAAAATTGAGTTTGTAATTGAAGATTCTCTTCTAGAGCAAGCTCTGGAGGCAATCCAACAAGCAGCAAATACAGGTCATATTGGAGACGGTAAAATTTTTGTTTCTGATATTGAAGAAGCAATTCGTATTCGCACAGGAGAAAGAGGAACTGAAGCTATATAGAAAATTTAGCTATGATAATGCCTAACTGTCTTAATTAATTATTACTGATAGAATTAACATACTAATAGGGAGTACTCACAAGATGTCTAATATCCAAAATATTATGGATATGATCAAAGAACATGACGTTCAATTCATCGACCTGCGGTTTACTGACCCCAGAGGCAAGTGGCAGCATACGGCCCAGCATGTTTCAACGGTTAATGATGATTTTTTTAACGATGGCATTATGTTTGATGGTTCATCAATTGCTGGATGGAAAGCAATAAATGAATCTGACATGACTCTTATGCCAGATCCTGACTCTGCTGTTATGGATCCTTTTACAGCTCAACCTCAGATGATTATATTCTGCGATGTTCTAGAACCGTCAACTGGTGAACCATACGCGCGAGATCCACGAAGCACAGCAAAAAAAGCTGAACAATATATGAGATCTTCAAACACTGCCGATACCGCGTATTTTGGACCTGAAGCTGAGTTCTTTGTGTTTGATGACGTACGTTATGACGTTTCCATGAATCAGACTTTCTATCAAATAGATAGCGAAGAAGGGCCATACAATTCAGGGTCCGAATTCCCTGAAGGGAATTACGGGCATAGACCTGCTATTAAAGGTGGATACTTTCCTGTGCCTCCAGTCGACTCCATGACTGACATGAGAGCCGAAATGGTAACACAAATGGTCGAAATGGGCTTAGATATGGAGAAGCATCATCATGAGGTGGCACCAAGCCAACATGAACTAGGCCAGAAATTTAATACACTTGTCAGAACAGCGGATCAGACACAAATTTATAAATATTGTGTACAAATGGTGGCACATCAGTACGGAAAAACTGCAACATTTATGCCAAAACCAGTTGTAGACGATAATGGATCGGGAATGCATGTTCACCAGTCAATTTGGAAAGATGGAAAACCTCTCTTCGCAGGCTCGGGCTATGCTGATTTATCGGAAACCGCCCTGTATTATATCGGAGGAATTATAAAGCATGCGAGAGCTATTAACGCATTCACAAATCCTACAACCAATAGTTACAAAAGACTAATACCAGGCTTTGAAGCCCCAGTTTTGCTAGCATACTCAGCACGTAATCGCTCAGCATCATGTCGCATACCATTTGTGGCAAGTCCCAATGGAAAGCGAGTTGAAGTTCGCTTTCCTGATGCAACAGCAAATACTTATTTAGCATTTTCTTCCATGCTGATGGCTGGTCTTGATGGAATCGAAAATAAAATCCATCCTGGAGATCCAATGGACAAAGATTTATACGAATTGTCTGAAGAAGAACTTGCAGGTGTTCCCACTGTTAGCTCATCCCTACGGCAGGCTATTGAAGCCTTAGACGCAGACAGGGATTTCCTTAAAAAAGGTGAAGTATTTAATGATAGTCAGATAGATGGCTATATAGAACTAAAAGAAGAAGAAACACTAGCGTTTGAGCAAACCCCTCATCCGATAGAGTTTCAACTATACTATTCTTCATAAACCTATAAAATATTGAACTACAAAAGGCCTCATCATCAATTGATCGAGGCCTTTTTACTAAAAATATATAGCATTTAGGACCATTTAGACTGAGGTCTTATTTGAATAATGCCATCTATATAAGTATCTACCTTTTCATTAAAAAAACATAAGTACTCTTTGATTTTAGAACTTTCCAAAACTGGTTGCTTATAGCTCCATAATAAGTTTTCATACACTTTATCACCTACTTCAAGTGAATAATAAGAAGCCTTACCTTTATAAGGGCAATATGTTTCCTTATCAGACGGTAATAGTTTAACTTTCATGGCATCCTTTTGAAGGTAATACCTGGGAGGCAAATTAGTCTCAAAAAGAAGCTTTGATCTTTCGGCTTCTGCCAAAACATTTCCGTCAAGTTCGATACGAATGTTTCGTGAGCTATCCAAGATATCGATTCTAACATAGGGGCTTCTTGCGTGGACAAAGACTTCTTCATCTTCTTCAAACCATTGATCCACTTTATTCCAGTAAAATGCGACATAATCTTTTATACCAGCAACAGAGCTAATAGGGTCTTCATAGCTCCATACAGCGTTTGAAGATTTTTTGTCATTTACAGACATTGAAAAATAGCTTGCTTCACCTTTGTAGGGACAGTGAGTTTTGTGTTTTGTTTTTATTAGCTTATCCATAAGGACATCGTCCCTTGGAAAATAATAAATTGGAACATGGCCAGTTTCATATAAAATCAAAGCTTGATTTGAATCGACCATCAAGTTCTCGGCAAAAAACCCTCTGACCCTTTTTGGACATTTTTCATAATTTACTACGTGATTTGAAAGAGGTTTTTTATTCATATATTTATCCATATATAATAATTCAATGTTAGGTATATAAAGAAAAAATCAGAACTCCAGTCTAATAATTATTCTCTATATTTAATTTAATCAATATATTCATTATCTATAATCCTTGGCGAATCTATTAAATAAGAGCAAATAGAGTAGTAGTTATAGAAATTAAAAATTCAAGCTCAATAATCATAACTTAGGTTTAAATCGAAATTAAAATGGCGAAGAAAAAAACAGCCGACCTTTTTGACAAGTTATCAACCTCCACAAAAGTCAATAGGCCAAAAAAAACTGTTAGTTATACCGCTGAAGATATTGAAGTTCTTGAGGGCCTGCAGCCGGTCAGAAAAAGACCAGGGATGTATATTGGTGGCACGGATGAGTCTTCCCTTCATCACCTAGCCGCTGAAGTATTAGACAATGCAATGGATGAGGCAGTTGCCGGCTATGCAAGTAGTATAGAGATCTATTTGGATACAGATGGATCATTGACTATTACAGACAATGGTAGAGGAATACCCATAGAACCACACCCAAAGTTTAAGGATAAATCTGCCCTTGAAGTTATAATGACTACTCTCCATGCCGGCGGAAAATTTTCTGGAAAAGTATATCAAACTTCGGGGGGGCTGAATGGGGTTGGCGTTAGCGTAGTAAATGCTCTGTCAGAAAAACTAGAAATTAAAGTAATTAGAAATCAAAAGTTGTGGGCTCAAACTTATGAAAGGGGGATACCCACGACAGAACTTACACAACTAAAGAGTGCTACCAAAAAGAAAGGCACATCAATAAAATTTATACCTGACACAGAAATATTTGGGGATAACAACCAATTTTCATCAAGGAGACTTTATGAATTAGCCCAATCCAAGGCATATTTATTCCGTGGAGTAAAAATACATTGGTCATGTGGCCTTGATCAGAAAGGTAATCATGACATTCCCAAAGAAAAAACATTTCATTTTCCCCAAGGCTTACTGGATTTCTTATTTCTTCAGACGGAAAATAGAAACTTAGTTGGATCAGCAATCTTTGAAGGTCAAAGCAAAATAGAAAATACAGATGCTCGTTTAGAGTGGGCCATTTGCTGGCCTGTCGACGATACTGGTCTCGTTAGCTCTTATTGCAACACAGTTCCAACTCCAAATGGTGGAAGCCACATAATAGGAATGAGGTCAGCTCTTACCAAGGCTTTGAAAAGTTATGGAGAATTAACTAATAAAAGAAAAGTTAATAAAATTACAGCCGAAGACGTATGCGATGGTGTAATTATAATTTTATCTTTATTCATACCCAATCCCCAATTTCAAGGACAAACAAAAGAACGCTTATCAATGCCTGAAGCTGCCCGGTTGGTTGAATCTCAAATCAAGGATCATTTTGATTTATTCTTATCCTCAGATACAAATGCAGCTGAAGAACTATTAGAATGGATAATTGAAAAAGCTGAAGAAAGAAAACGAAAAAAAGATGACCGAGAATTAATACGAAAATCCCCTACCAGAAAACTAAGACTACCAGGAAAATTATCCGACTGCACTAATAGATCACATGAAGGAACAGAATTATTCATAGTAGAAGGTGATAGTGCAGGAGGATCTGCAAAGCAGGCGCGCAATAGACAGACCCAAGCAATACTTCCCTTAAGAGGTAAAATCTTGAATGTTGCGAGTGCAACGCCCGAAAAATTAGCTTCTAACCAAGAGCTAAAAGATTTAGTTCAAGCCCTTGGCTGTGGATCAGGAAAAGATCTTCAAATAGAAAAATTACGATACGAACGAGTTATTATAATGACAGATGCTGATGTGGATGGAGCACATATTGCCTCGTTATTGATGACATTTTTTTATCGAGAAATGCCTAAACTAGTTACTGAGGGTCATTTATATCTCGCGGTGCCTCCATTATACAGATTATCACGTGGCGGGAATATTCGTTATGCTCAAAATGAGATTGAAAGAGAAAAAATATTGACGAAAGACTTTTCAGGTAATGGCAAAGTAGAAATCAGTCGGTTCAAGGGATTAGGTGAAATGCCACCAAATCAGCTCAAAGAAACAACTATGAATCCCGAAAAAAGATCTCTTATCCAAGTAATATTACCAACTCTTTTATCAATCAAAAATGAAGATAAAGAAGAAGCCAAAATCACTGCCCAACTAGTAGAACATCTGATGGGTCGGAAACCCGAAAAGCGATTTAATTACATCCAGCAGAATGCTCAGTTTGTAAGCGACGTAGATATATAAAACTCAAGATACGAGAGGCTAAAATCTTAAAAATTTTATTCGAAATATCAATTTTCTTTTTAGTTTGGGTTAATGATTATGTCTAACGAAATAATTAATGAGAAGTTTTCCGAACTTGGATTATCATCTGGAGTTTTATCTGCGGTAAGAGAAGCAGGTTACGAAAACCCAACACCAATACAATTAAAATCAATTCCTCACTTACTAGAGGGCAAGGATATACTAGGAATCGCACAAACAGGAACAGGAAAAACTGCTGGTTTTACTCTTCCAATGATAGAAATTCTAGCTGCAGGTAGAGCACGTGCACGAATGCCAAGGTCTTTAATTCTTGAACCAACAAGAGAGCTTGCCGCACAGGTTGCTGAAAATTTTTCTACATACGGAAAGAACCATAAGCTAACAATGGCTCTTTTAATTGGGGGTGTTTCCTTCGTTGAACAAAATGAAAAACTAGATCGGGGCGTAGATGTACTTATTGCCACTCCAGGTAGATTATTAGATCAATTCGAAAGGGGTAGAATACTTCTGGCTGATATCAAATTACTTGTAGTTGATGAAGCTGATCGGATGTTAGATATGGGGTTTATTCCTGATATCGAGAAAATAATGAATTTACTACCATATATTAGGCAGACCGCCATGTTTTCTGCGACGATGCCGTCAGAAGTGCAGCGATTAGCTGATTCTTATATGGTTAACCCTATTAAAATAGAAGTTGCCCCACAAAAGATAGCCGCCGAAACTGTAACGCAAAAACTGTACATTATTGATGGAGGAAAACTAGAAAAACAGAATACGCTGCTTCATTTGATAAAAAAAGAAAACGTTAAAAATGCTATCGTGTTTTGCAATCGTAAAAGAGATGTTAGAACAGTTGATCAAGCCCTCAGAAAGAATGGCTTAAACGCACAAGCATTGCATGGAGACCTACCTCAATCTGTTAGAACAGGCACCTTAGAAAAATTCCGGTTAGGTAAAATTAATGTTTTAGTTGCAAGTGACGTTGCGGCACGTGGACTCGACATCGATGAAATGAGCCACGTGTTTAACTATGACGTCCCTACAAATGCTGATGACTACATCCATAGAATTGGCCGCACTGGAAGAGCCGGAAAAGAAGGTCATGCTATAACATTGGTAACTTCAGACGACGAAAAATACGTTCAACAAATTGAACAAAATATTGGACATAAGCTTAATAAAGAAAAAATAGATAACAAACACAAAATTATAAATAGCCGGAAAAACCAATCAAAAAGTTTAAAAGTGGAGCAGAAGGGCAAAAACAAAACAAACAAACCTCAGAAGAAGACTAATGAAAAGAAAAAGAGAAATATTGAGGAAAACAAAAAAAATACAATAGGAATGGGAGACCATATTCCTGCATTTCTTCAGAAATAAAATTTATGAATTTCTACTCTTTTTTTTCTTTTAAAACTCGCCTTGCAACTCTAAAAACCTCCATTCCCATTGGAACACCACAGTAAGCAGTAATCTGAAGTAAAATCTCTTTGATTTCATCTTCAGTTATTCCGTTATTAAGTGCTCCACGAAAATGAGTTTCAAATTCAGTTAATCGCCCCAACCCGGCCAACATACCTAAGTTCAAAATACTACGTTCTCGATTTTTTAAAATACCACGAGCCCAGGTGCTGCCCCAACCGTACTCTGTAACAAACTGCTCTTGAAATTCCCGGCTAAAATCATCCATATTTTCAAAAGCTCTTTGTACGTACTCATCACCAAGAACCTTTTTCCGGACCGCAAGCCCACTCTCGTATTTTTCTTTATTCATTTATGCCCCGTCATGTCTCAAACAACAAACCGATCACGGTCGTGTGTTTCTAGATAAACTTTTTCTATATCTTTAGGTCCAAGTGGAACTATTCCATTCGGATTAATTCTTTCAATACTATAATAATTCTTCTTTGCGTAATCAAAATTGAATGTGTCAGATATACCAGGCATCTGATATATATCTCGAGTATAATTATATAAGTTAGAGTAATCTCTAAGACTACGAATGTTGCATTTGAACGCACCAAAATAACATGCCTCAAAGCGAATTAAAGTAGGAAATAATCGCAGATCTGCTTCAGTTAATTGATTACCAACTAGATAGCGCTGTCTATCAAGCAACAAGTCTAATTGATTGAGCGTATCAAAAAGATCCTTAACCGAAACATCATATGCCGATTGGGAAGTCGCAAATCCGCAACGGTACACACCATTATTAACATTATTATAAATAATATCATTGATGGCATCTATCTCCGGACGCAGTTTTTCTGGATAATAATCTACTTTGGAATCTGTAAAGTCATTAAACTCACTGTTAAGCATTCGAATTATTTCTGAAGATTCGTTATTGATTACCCGCCCCGTTTTTTTATCCCAAAGAGTCGGAACCGTGACCTTTCCAGTATAGTCATTCGAAGACACGCTATAGGCCTGATGTAGACACTCAAAACCATTTACAGTGTCTGGAATACAATCCGCGAATTCAGGATCATCACGATATGTCCAACCTCCTGGATAACGACCGGGTAAAGCGTGTGAGACTGAGATAATTGGTTCTAGTTGCTTCAGACTGAGGTAAAGCAAGGTTCTATGAGCCCAAGGACAGGTATGAGCAACGTACAAATGATATCGACCAGGTTCAGCAACATAGCCTGCTTCACCTGTTGGGCCAGGGCTTCCATCAGATGTTATCCAATTACGAAATTGACTTTCAGTTCTCATAAAGTTTCCATCGGAGGCAGCCTCTTTAGTAAGAGCCAGATTATCACCCTCGTGCCAAACACTGTTGATTAGCATGCCCATCTGTAAATCGCCTTATCTTAATTTTTATGATTTTCTGATAACATTGAAGCAGTATCGCCCTCGCGGGGATGTAAAAGAGATTGTTCTGACTCTCCTGCTTTGTGCCTTGTAATCAGCTCTTCAAATTCAAAAGTAATTCCAATAGGGTTACGATTGAAAGCCCCTGTAGAAAACCAATCGTTTAATTCACTAACACTTTTAAAGTTATCAACTTGTATCTCTACTGCGTTTTCATCCGGATCTCTATAATACATAGATGTTGTTGGCCCGTGATTAATAGTACGTACAGGCATAATTGATGATGATTTAAGTCTCTCGTATTGATGAATCATATCTGCTAAAGATTCATAAGAATAGGCGAAATGAGCCATACCTACAGTATCGGGAACCCTATCTTTATATTCAGGGGTTTCTATTATTGCGATTCTATGATGTTCTTCATCATAAGTTAAAAACGCCAATCCTTGCGAGGCCCCTGTCAAACTTGCACCAAGGAAGTTACAATACCAATCAACCATCTCTTTAAACTTTTTAGTGTAAAGAACTATATGAGCAAATTTAGCAGGTGAAATAGTTGTTGTGGGTTCAGGAACCTTCATAGGTACATCCATCACTTTTCCTCCATCAATTTAAAAGCAGAATTAATTTACTATTATAACGAGAAGTAAAAGAATCGTAAGATCGATGAAATTAAATCTACTAAATTATTTTATTATAGAATTTCTAATATATAAGGTTAATAAATAATAATAATATTATGAAATTAATAAGTTTTAGTCATGCAAATAGAGAGAGCTGGGGAACATATGCCTCCGATGGAGGAGTCATAGATCTAGGTGCAGAGTTTATAAACTCGTTACCCACACTGAAAGATTACATAGAATCTGACATAAAAAACAAAAATAGAGTTAATGATTATCTAAGAACAGGCTTTGGAGGCGGTGGCGGAAAAACATCTGATTTTCCTTATAAGGATATAAAGTTACTTCCTCCTATAACAAACCCACATAAAATAATTTGTGTTGGCTTGAATTACAAAAAACACGCGGAAGAGACAGGAAACCCAATTCCGACAAAACCAATCTTATTTCCACGATGGCCTGAAAGTCATGTAGGGCATGGCCAACCAATGCTACTGCCAAGAGAGTCCAAGTTTTTCGATTATGAGGGGGAGCTAGCGGTAATAATTGGAAAACACGGGAGAAGAATAAAAGAAGACGAAGCTTATGACTTTGTTGCTGGATACAGTTGTTATAATGAAGGGTCTGTAAGGGATTGGCAAAGACACTCTTCGCAATACCTTCCTGGAAAAAACTTTTATCAATCTGGATCATTTGGTCCGTGCCTAATAACAGCCGACGAAATTGTAAACCCAAATGAACTTATTCTGGAAACACGCTTAAACGGCATAATTGTGCAGAAAGAAAAAATATCGGATTTGATTTTCAGCATTCCGCAACTTATTAGTTACATTTCAACATATACAGAAATTTATCCAGGTGATGTTATCGTAACAGGCACCCCAAGCGGTGTTGGGCACGCAAAGGTTCCTCCCCAATGGTTAAAAGAGGGAGATGTAATTGAGGTTGAAATTACCAAAATTGGTATATTAAAGAATACGATTAAATCTGACTAAACTTCATTAGTCGGAAAAAACAATAGCCGCCCTGCCAGTCACCAATCCCTGATCCAATCTTTGATGCACAACTTCTGCTTCCTCAAGGGAGTATGTTTCGGTAACAAGAGGCCATACATCACCTCTCGCACAAATTTCTAAGGACTCTATAACCTGTTGTCGACTGCAATACCGACTTCCCAATAGCTCTAATTCTTTTGCTAGCATCTGCTGCGCCGGCGCCATGAAAGGTTGAACCGCTCCGCCCAGGGTAACAAATCTACCCCCTATACCCAAACATCCTACAGCCTGCTCTTGAGTTCCAGTAGTCGACACATAATCGATAGCTACATCAACGCCCGCACCATTTGTAAGATCCATGATTTGTTCAACTACTTTATCATCTGACGCATCAACTAACATATCCGCGCCCAAATCCTCACATACTTTTAATTTATCGGACATAACGTCTACTGCAATCACATTTGCGTGAGCCCATTTGCACATCATTACTTGATGAACTCCAAGCCCCCCACCGGCACCAAATATTGCAACAGTATCAGTGGGCGTTATTCTGGCCCTTTGAAGAACTTTGTACGGTGTGGCTATGGCATCGCTGATAACACCTACCTCTGCTGGTTTATTTTTATAGTCCAACCCATCAGGCAATCTGATAAAGTTTTTTGTTGGGAGTTTTATGTACTCTGCATAACCACCATCTATTTGGCGTCCAACATAACCTTGATTAACTGTTGATATAGGAGCACGACCCGATCGTGTCCATTTGTCTTCGCCATCTATGAGATAAAAATATGCAGTAACAGGATCACCAACTTTTATGTTATCTGCACCTCCTCCACTGTTTCCAACTTCTACAATTTCTCCCGTTATTTCGTGTCCAATAATAATAGGAAAGTTTGCGTCTCCCCTACCAGCTTTGATATGATGTATGGTTAGGCCAGATCCACAGGCAATTACTTTCGCGACAGATTCTCCCGGCCCCGGACTTGGATCAGGCCTGTCTTCAAGAGAAAATGGCTCTCCACCCTTATATAAGATCTGAGCTTTCACAAGATATACTCCTAATAAATAATATATAAAAATTAGTCATTAAAGCTTATAAATACCTTAATATGAATGTAAACCAGTTCTTTACTAACTTGTACTCAATAAACAGCAAAAGCAATAACAAACAATGTCTAACTTTATTATAGGACGGTTATTTGGGTGGAACGACTTCTCAAATGATGGAGAAGAGGTTTGGGTAGTCCATATTGAAGATCCAACATTCACCATGCGGGTAATACATCGCCCAACAGAGGAAATCCCAACTGGAGAAATGAGTGACATTTATTTTCCTCTTAGAAATGATGATGACTTGGCATTAGGAAATCTAATATTTCTTGAGCCCCGACCCTCTGATCCTAGAGTAATAGCTGGACTGGTTAATGAAGCAATAAATTCCATAGAGGATCCAGATGTTGCAAATAGATTAAATCTTACTCAAGATAATATGAATCCCTCATCGGCAGATATTCACATAAATGATGTACCATTAGGTTTTATAATTGGCGTTATGCATGATGCAGAGATGGAAATAAATGACGATGGACCTTGGATAATTAATTTGGCCCCTCCCCCATTTGCAATGAGACTGTGTGATTTGAATAATGAAGATTTAGATCAGGAAGATATTTGGGCGTCATTAGGAGAAGGAAATGTTTTTGGCCATCTCACATGGCTTACAAACCTAGCATGCAGTAGAGATGATTTATTAAGTCGATCAGAAACAGCGGCCAACTATTTACTTGATATCGCTAACAGTATGATGCCTAATTTAATTCCTACAGAATAAAGGTTTTTTGAATATAGAAATCTAGTAAGTGGACAAGAATCTATTGGAGGCACTCTAAGATGAAAACAATTGAAGTATCACCTGAAGAAATGATGGATCGAACAGCCAAGTTTAGTGAATTGAGACCCTATAAACAGACTCAGAATGATGCAAAGGGAATCCCTTCAGCTGCGATGGAAGCGGTGTCCGCAAAAAGCGTCTACCCTGTCATGTCACCTGAGGGTTGGTCCGGTCGAAATAATATTGCCCCTGTGAAGGGAGCACCAGGCATAACAATCTCACTTGCTGAATGCCCTCCTGGAGACAACCCAGGATTACATGCACACGAAAAAGCGATAGAAAATTTCTTCTGTGTTAAAGGGAAGTTTGATATTACCTGGGGTGACACTGGAGAAAACAGTACTATCTTAGAACCCCTTGATTTTATATCGGTCCCAGCTGGAGTTAGTCGTAATTTTACAAACATCTCGGACGAGACAGGTTATCTATTCGTAGTAATTCAAACCCCTGAAGGTGACGAATTTGACAAAGTAGCTTTTGCCCCCAGTTTAGGTGAATCTATAGCAAAACAGTTCGGAGCAGCTACAGTGGAACAAATGAATGAACTAGGAATTAAGTTTGATGCGGGCGTGGATAACTAGGAGTAACTTAGCTGGAATCAATCCACTTTAATAATTTTGGGATCCACTGCCCGTTAGACTTGCCGCATTCATACGAAGCCTCTGCGTGATCACATTCGGATAAAATGAGGGTTTCAACTTTTCCCCCACGATCAAGAAGAGCTTGAGCCATTTTTTCTGCTTGTGGCATCAAGGGAGGTAAGTCTCTATCCCCCCATGTAATCAAGAAAGGGGGCGTTCTCTTAATAGTATGAATTGGGCTAGCATCAATTTCATTTACCTCTGAATCACCTAGAAATCTAGGCTTCATCTCCATCCCATTGCCTGGTGTAAAATCATAAACACCAGAGACAGGCAGTGCTCCGCGAATAAACTCTTTGTCTAATCCAACTGCTTCCTGCCAATCATCTCTTATAGCCAACCAAGAAGCATAATGTCCTCCAGCGGAATGCCCTCCTATAAATAAACGAGCGGGATCACCTCCGTGATCATTAATATTATCATTAATCCATTTGAGAGCCTTAGCAACATCGTGAGCTCCATCAGGCCACATCACGTTTGGCGCTAGACGGTAACCTATACTAACAAATGTGATTCCTAATTCATTAAGAGCCGGTGCCATAAATGCGACCCATTCCTTATATCCATTTACCCAGCCTCCACCATGCATAAATGCTACTATATTTCCACTTGGATTAGCTGACGAAAAAACCGCAACTTCTTGATAGGTGTCATCACCATAAGAAAAATTTTCACCTTCTATCCCAGCACTTAGTTTTTGAGCTTCAACATTATATATCTTGCCAATATCGGAAAATGGTTCCTGCTCGGGGTAACTATTTATTTTTCTTAAAGGCATTTATCTAGCCTCCCTTTCAACAATCATTGTTTCGTCAACCAAATGTCCATCTTCTATAATTAAGTCATTATCTAACACCACACTGCAATCACGCATCGGAACATCATAATGACCCTTGGTGTTTCTATTGCCCCCTCCCTGAGTGTTTGGCCCTGTTGAGAATAAGAAATTTCCAGGAAATGCCCTAGCAGCAGCGTGTGATCTCTCTGGCGCATCACCATTTAATGCTAAATTATACCAACGAGCCTGAGGGTTCAGCCCCCAACCTAAATGAGACACGGCGTACGGATCTAAGTCATCATCAGAAAGTTTGTTATCATCAAGCCAATCAGTCATCAACTTGGCGTCAAATCCACCATCTATTCTACGAATAAAACCATCCTGTATATCTAATCGTACTTCGTCTTGTATGTAACGACAAAAAGGAAGCACCACAATATCACCTGGAGCAAATACCACAGTCCCGGTAGCAGAAAGTTCATTTGGGAATGTATGGGTATGGCCAACTCCCCAATGATCAAAATGCCCGGGTTCATCAGAGTATCCCCACTGGCTCATAACCGGATAGTCTCCACAATCATATGTTAAATCGGTTCCAGAACTACTAGTCACTCTAACCTTTGATGTTTCTGACAAACGTTTGTGCGCGTGTAGAACCGCTTCTTTGAGACCTTTTGGTGCCAAAAGCGTCTCTAACTCGTCTGGAGCATCGATGATCATCAAAAACCTAGTACCAGTATCCATTACTTCCTTGAGCCAACTCGTGAACAAGGGAATATGAAGTGCCACCACTATATCTGCTGATATCAATGCCTCTTTTATGCCTTTGGTTTCACCTATCGTATCAACACCCACTTTAGTCCATGAAGGGACCATATTAACTTTTAACTCATAAGCATTTGCCCCTAACTCATCTGCAGCAGCAAAGGCAGCTTGAACATATTCAGCTCGAGTTGTTATATCACTCATTAGAGCTACGGTTTCACCTTCAGAAACTTTCGACATAATAAACTGTTTTAAAAACAGCCCGGTGAGTTTAGCCGAATTAATTTCCTGATGTCGAAGAGCTGCTGGAATGCGCATTTTTATCTCCTAGCTGACTGAATATCTATGAGCGCAATGATAGCAGTAATTTTCACATTGCCTAATACACACTTGTCATAAAAAATATATATTCTCAATAATACCTGACAACAAAACACTGTTGTGCTTTGTTAACAGAGTAAATCATACACATAATAATGCATAGCCGGAGAGATAGCACCATGATGAGAGCTTTTACTGAACAAAAAATGAAGCGTTGGGCTGAACAGCGATGGATCCTGGACGCAATTATATCCAGTGTTGGAATGGAGTGGGACCAACCGAGATTAGGTTACACGATGTTTCCCTGCGGACCAGATGCCGTGGGAGATTTTCGAACTGTAGGTATGCGCACTAAAAAGTTTAACGATATGCATAGAGAATTTGCTGCTGCCGCAAGCAGACGTCAAGCAAAAGCCATCTCTTTCGAAGAACAGGATAGATTAGTGTCTGCACGCGAAAGTTATTTTATAGCCTCGCTTCTCTATTCAGCCGCAAGATGGCCAATCTTTGAAGCTAACGACTTACACATCGAATACAATCAAAGAATGAATGATTGCTATGATAAATATATACAATATGCTCCTAGACCAATCGAACGTGTAGAAATTCCATTTGGAGATGGAGTGTTACCCGGCTATCTAGCGTTACCACATGAACCAAAAAATGGAGAGAAATTCCCATGTGCCATTGGCATCGACGGCATGGATGGTTCTAAGGAAATCATGTGTTCTATGTATGGGGATAAAATGCTAGAGAGAGGAATGGCCTCCTTTGTATATGATGGCCCCGGACAAGGCGAATGCCCAGTGAAAGGGGTGTACGTAACCAAAGATAACCATATGGACGCAGCACAAGCTGTGTACGACTGGCTCATACAACACCCAGCAATCGATAAAGACCGCTTGGTTATATTCGGTCTAAGTTTTGGATCGTTTTTTGGATTACAAGCGGCTGCACAATTAGGTGACAAAGTACTTGGCACCGCAGTGACTTTTGTATGCCATGAGCCTGGCTGCTACACTATTTTTAATATGGCGGCTCCATCATTTAAACTTCGTTTTATGTTCATGAGTGATTATGATGACGAAGATAAATTTGATGAATTCATAAGTGAATTTTCACTAGATCCTATACTAAGAGACATAAAAAGCCCCGTTCTAATACAAGCAGGACAAGATGAAGAGCTTAGTCCTATCGAGTGTACAGATGACGTCGTTAGTAAACTTAGTGTTAATAAAAAGCTCGTCTATTATGAAGGTGAAAGACATGCAATAGGGGGAGGATCCGCTGCATATTTTGGAGAAAATTGGTATTCGATGCTAGCCGACTGGTGCCAAGATAGAGTTAACGGAAAAGAGGCCCCGAATGAAAAAGTCTTAATTAACACAATGGGACAACAAGAAGTTACACCCTATTAACTATATTTATTCATTGTCTATCTCGGCTGACCATCCTCGAACTCACGTTCGAGGATTTGGCCGAGTTTAGAATAAAAGTGTCCATTTAGACGGCCAATTGGTAAAAGTTTCTCCATGTTTATGTACCCATTAACCATACATGAAGGATCAACATGAAAGTATACTACCTCTCCAATTACTAATGGGTGTTTGTTCGGACCAAACTCGAAAACATTATGTAGTTTACATTCAAAGTGTATAGGAACTTCACCTACTCTGGGTGATTTCACTTTTAATGCAGCTAATTGAGTTAAACCAGTGGCGTCAAACTCACTCTCTTTTTCAGGAATGGCGTTTCCAGTGTCTACCATTTCTTGCCAAACAGGTTCTGTAACTACATTAAAGCAAAAATCACCGGTCTCTTTAATATTCTTTAAAGTATGTTTTTCAGATCCATCTGGATTTCGTGCTATAGTTAGAGAAATCATAGGAGGCACAACACAAACAACGGTAAAAAAATAAATGGAGCCAAATTTGTATTACCATTCTTATCAATAGTTGAGGCCCATCCAATCGGCCTCGGCACTACAGAGCCTGTTAGAAGTCTATAAACTTCTCGACGATCTATCTCAGAAGGATTAAATTCTAAATAGTCTGGCATTGATTTTTGTCTCCTTAAAGAGAAAAATGTTATTCTAGAGTTTGGAGAGTGTCTTTTAAATATTAATTAGATGCTTTCATTGCATATGTAAATTTAATTAAGAGGGCGTAGGTAATTCTCGACTAAAAAATAATAAGAAGCGAGATAAATATAAATCTTTATAAAGGGGGAACCAATGTACGTTGATCCGCAAATTAAAAAGTTTGTTGAAGAATTAGCCAGCCAAGAAGCTCCTCACCCGGTTGAAATGGGATTGGAAGCTGCAAGAGAGGGCTTTAGTCAATTATGGAGAATGGTAAATCCAGAAAATCGTGAACTTGAAAGAAATGAAGACCTTTTTATACCTGGCCCGTCTGGTGATATAAGGTGCAAACTATATGTTCCTAAAGGAACCACGGGGCCATTACCAATACTAGCATATTTTCATGGCGGAGGCATGTGTCTTATGTCCCCAGAAGATTTCGAGGGAACTAATACAATCATTTCTGATGATGCTAAATGTATTGTTGTTGTTCCTGACTATCGCCTTGCGCCGGAAAATCCTTTCCCTGCCCCACTGGAAGATTGCTACGCTACTTTGCGCTGGTTACAAGAGAATGCAGACAGCATAGGAGGTGATTCTTCTAGAATAGCTATCGCTGGCGACAGTGGCGGAGGTTACCTAACTGCTGCAGTATCACTAGAAGCCAAGCTAAACAATACACCGCAACCCATATTACAAATACTCATTTATCCTATGATAGACATGGCAGGAATTTCTATAAGTAGAGTTGAAGAAACCATGTTTCTGGATGATCGAACACTCCAATGGGTTATAGGCATGCATGTTGGAGATAACCGCTTAGACCCAAGGGCTTCTCCTATTCATGCAACAGATGTCACTGACCTTGCACCGGCTTTAATTATAGCCGCAGATATTGACCCTCTTAGAGATGAAGGGCGGGCATATGCATCCAAGCTTCAAGCAGCAGGTGTTACAGCTCATTATCAATTGTATACAGGAGTAGTACACGGGTTTTTTAATTTTGGAGGTTTTTCGGATCAGGCAAACTTAGCGGTGCAAAGTGCAGTTAGTTCATTAAAGTCTGCTTTTAAAAATGAGAGTTAACTCTTCTTGGAGATAAAAGGATAAGTTCTCAAGATTATAACAATAGATAGAAAGCAGTTAATTATAACTATTCAGTATTAGGAAAAAAACATGAGAGCTGTTTTTTCATTGAACCCTTGGGAATCTAAACGTCTCATAGGAAGAGCTGTTTCTAAACTTCCAGAAGTGGTATATGCTTTATCTCACGCACAGTTAGTCATAGCCCATGGATCAACAAACGTATTTGTAGCTGAAGAGGTGCTTGGTTATTGTCCTGAACGAGATAAATATGCTTCGGGGCAAGTAATAAATGGCACTTTATGCCAAACAGAATCAAGTGAGAAACCCCCAATACTTAGATTAGTTAAAGGCAAACCTGTTCCTCCTGTCCCAACAATGGATGAAACCATGGCTGGGTGGGATGATAAATGCGTTTTTATCAAGGGCGCTAACGCCGTTGATCCAGAATTCAATGCGGCCATCTTTAATGCACATCCAGGGGCAGGAACAATAGGCTTCGCCTTCGGAAAAATTTGTGGAATGGGTATTCCACTAATTGTACCCGTTGGCCTTGAAAAATTGATACCTTCTGTGAAATTGGCTTCAACACAACTTGGACATGCACGCGTCGATTATTTTAATGGTCAGAAAATTGGTATGTTACCCTTAATAAATGCAAAGGTTATTACTGAAATCCAAGCATTTAAAATACTATTTGGTCTAGATGCAGTCCATGTCGGTGGCGGAGGTGTTTCTGGATCTGAAGGTACTATTGTCTTATCCGTCGAAGGCGACAAACAATCTGTGAATGAATCTATAGAGGAGATCAATACAATTAAAGGCGAACCTCCTTTAAATCTTAAAAAGGCTCTATGTGAAACCTGTATTCCCTCTACCCCGGCCCTCAGAACCGCCGATGGATCTCAGGTCATTGAACAAACAGAAAAAACTTGTATTTATAGCGGAACTCTAGAAACCGACTTGCCTGATTGGTTTAAAAAGAGAGAAGTAACTTACTGATTTTTTTAAGTATATTAATTTTATAAAATAGGATAATTCATGAGAGCCGTATTTTCAGTTACTCCTTGGGAATCAAAAAGATTAATTGGACGTGCTGTTGCACATCTGCCTGAAGTTCAATATGCACTTGAACAGTCACAAATAATTATTGCCCATGGATCCACAAATGTTTATGTGGCCGAAGAAGTACTCGGATATTGCCCTGAAAGAGATCGGTACGTCTCTGGCCAAGTCATCAATGGTACTTTATGTCAAACTCAACCAGAGGAAAAACCAGCCATACTGAGACTGGTTAAGGGTAATCCTGTTCCTCCTGTCCCAACAATGGATGAAACTATGGCCGGGTGGGATGATACCTGTTTGTTTATAAAGGGCGCTAATGCCGTTGATCCAGATTTCAATGCGGCTATCTTTAATGCACATCCAGGAGCAGGAACAATAGGATTTGCCTTCGGAAAAATTTGTGGAATGGGTATTCCACTAATTGTACCCGTTGGCCTTGAAAAGTTGATACCTTCTGTGAAATCCGCTTGCACAGAATTAGGCCATGCGAGAGTCGACTATTTCTATGGAACAAAAATAGGAATGCTCCCATTAATTAACGCTAAAGTAATAACTGAGATACAGGCATTTGAAATTTTATTTAACTTACCTGCTGTTCATGTTGGAGGCGGCGGAGTATCAGGATCAGAAGGATCAGTAGTGCTCGCTGTCGAAGGAGATAAAAGTGACGTTGAAATGGCAATAAATTACATGTCAGACATCAAAGGTGAACCAGCTTTAAAGTTGAAAAAAAGAATTTGCTCCACCTGCTATGCTCCCCCTCCTGCTTTTACTTCTGGAACAGCAACTCATAAAACGAACGAGACAATCGATCATCAAAAATTAGCCCTAGAGCAAAAACAGTGTATCTTTTCTGGAATTGAAGAAAATGACTTACCCCCATGGTTTATCAAGCGTTAAAGCTTAGATCAAGTCTGTCTTAGGGCTAGTTAGGACGACCTCCACGTTTTCTTTCGTGCTCCTTCAAAAACTTCTTTCTCACTCTTATTGAATCTGGTGTTACTTCTACCAATTCGTCATCATCTATAAATTCAAGCGCAAACTCTAAAGTGACCTTAACAGGGGGAGTTAGTATAATATTTTCATCTGTGCCTGAAGCTCTTATATTTGTTAACTGTTTTCCTTTAAGAGGATTAACATTAAGATCCTGGTTTCGGTTATTGATTCCGACAACCATACCCTCATAGACTTGGGTTCCATGGTCTACCATCATCTGGCCTCTTTCCTGCAAATTGAATAAGGCGTAGCCCCGAGCCATACCTGTTTCTGTCGATACAAGTACACCTCTATGACGTTGAGCGAGATCATCCGAAAAATGGAGGCCATAATGATCAAAGGCATGATACATCAGGCCACTTCCTGAAGTCAGAGTTAGAAAAGAGGACCGCACTCCTATCAAACCCCTAGTAGGCACAATATAATCTAGACGGACCCTTCCGCTGCCATCGGGAAGCATGTTCTTTAGTTCAGCTCTGCGTTCACCAAAAAGTTCCATTACTTGACCCTGATGTCCTTCGTCAATATCTACAGAGAGAGTCTCATAAGGCTCACATTGTTTGCCATCAATTTCTTTTATTATTACTTCAGGCCTTGAAATTGCTAACTCGTAGCCCTCCCTTCTCATGTTTTCGACTAAGATAGAGAGATGCAATTCGCCACGTCCTGACACTTTAAATCGATCAGCAGATTCCATTTCGTCAACTCTTAATGCTACATTATGCAACAGCTCTTCCATTAGGCGATCACGCAAATTACGACTAGTGACAAACTTCCCCTCCTTACCTGCAAAAGGAGAGTCATTTACTTGAAATGTCATAGAGATAGTTGGCTGATCAACAGTAAGAGGAGGTAGCGGGTCGATTGCCTCTGGGCTACACACTGTGTCAGAGATTTTAAGTTCATCTATTCCCGAGAACGCAATAATATCTCCCGCCAAAGCACTTTGTTTCTCTATTCTTTTTAGACCACTAAATCCCAATATTTGCATTAAACGGCCCTGCTTGGTGTTTCCATCTACTGAAACTATGGAAACCGGATCGTTCCTCTCCACAGAGCCTCGTTCTATTCTCCCAATCCCTATAACTCCAACATAAGATGAGTAATCAAGAGAAGAGACCTGTAAACGAAAAGGTCCATTACGATCCACAGAAGGAGGTTTTACGTGCTCTATAATTGTTTTAAATAGAACCTCCATATCTTCTCCACGGTCCTGCGAATTTAATGAAGCCCAACCTTCAGTAGCTGAAGAAAAAACCGTTGTAAAATCTAACTGATCATCGTTAGCCCCCAGTTGAACAAAAAGGTCAAATGTCTGATCTACCGCCCAATCAGGTCTTGCCCCTTCCCTATCTACTTTGTTTACAACCAACACAGGGTTTAATCCTGCCTCTAGTGCTTTCCGCGTTACAAAAGTAGTCTGAGGCATAGGACCCTCTACAGCATCTACCAACAGTAGCACCGAATCGACCATAGATAAGACACGTTCAACCTCTCCTCCAAAATCAGCGTGCCCTGGAGTATCGACAATATTAATGTTCCAGCCTTCCCATTCAATAGCTGTGTTCTTTGAAAGAATTGTTATGCCCCGCTCTCTTTCAATATCATTAGAATCCATGACACGTTCTTGTACTTCAGTCTCTCCATACGAAACCAAAGTCCCAGACTGTCTTAGCAATTTATCAACGAGTGTCGTTTTTCCATGATCTACATGGGCGACTATAGCTATATTACGAAGTTTATCAGCCGAGGTTGATTCAGTGTCAGACATATAACCAGCAGATTTTATCAAAAAAATGGAAGTTGATGAGAATTTTAAAGCTAATTAGAGCTTCTTTTATTTAGAATGGCTCATTAATAAAGTTATGTGTATGGCGTCCCCAACGGGATTCGAACCCGTGTTGCCGCCGTGAAAGGGCGGTGTCCTAGGCCTCTAGACGATGGGGACGTCGTTGTGACTGTGATGTAATCCGTTTCACAGTACAAATCAACCGGGTATTTAAATATCATCTATATTAGTTTGCTTCCCAATAAGTTAGACTCCCAACCTCACCTAATTGGATGAGTAATCCCATTTATCTAGAAACTCAACGTAATGTTCCTTACTCTCCTTATGATCCTCCAGATACCCTTTGAAATTTTCAAAAGCCGCGTCGTGATCAGCTTTGCTCATCTTTCCTGTGACATGACACCAACGGATATAAAGGCCATATAAATTGAGCACATCACACTCACAGTAATTACAAATACGGTCAATCTCTCCCTCATCAAACATTGCTTGGACTTCTGAGCCATGCCCCCCAATCTTACCTGGGAGCCCCATAGATGTGGCCATGAGGTCCATCTGGGTTCTTGTGCTTGCCCCGTATGTTGACATCACATCCATTAAATCACAGTGCCAGTCCTCGGAGTAACGGTGCTGATAGTTTGACCATTTATCCCCTGACTGAAAGTAGCCAGGCATTTCAATGGCGTGCTTAAAGGCACGATGTTGTAACACAGGAAGATCAAAGGTTCTGCCATTCCATGTTACTAACCTAGGTATGGCTTTGTTAAAATAAGACCAGAATCTATTTAGTAAATCAGCTTCCTCACCTTGTACGCACTGAGCATCTTGAATCTTAATCGACATACCCCCAGAGGTATTATCTAACTGAGCAATTAAAATCCCAGCAGCGACAACCTTCCATCCAATTGGTGGTGGCCATTTATCCTCGGGCCAGTCCTCAGTGAGAAGATCAGTGTCTTTAACCGTCTCAATGTCTAACACAATAAGGGTCTTATCAATCATTCAGATGTCCTCATTCAAAACACGAATGCTTGAACCTTTCACCATTAATTCTGACTTTCCTATACGACAGCCTCTGATCTTAAGGACAGGCACGAACACAAATCAATACAGAAAATTTAGACTCCCCTTCCCCGTCAAATTCTGACAGTGTTTTTATATGAAAAAGCTAATCTACCTCGTCTGCCTATCTTTTTCCCTACTTCTTGGAAATATTGTAAGTAGTGCTAGTTCTTCCTTACCTCAGTGCAATATCAATCACTCTTATACTTCTTGGCATGATTGCGTTGGATCAAAAAGTATTTTCCGAGGTAGATACACCGGGGAATGGAGAAACGGACAAGCACATGGATGGGGCGTTCATGTTTCCCATACTGGATCAATGTATGAGGGCATGTTTGAAAAAAACAAATTTCACGGCTTTGGAACCATGACCTGGAAACGCAATGACCCGAAAGGTAATAACAGTGAAAGCTACAAAGGAGAGTACAAAAGAGGAAAGAGGCATGGGTGGGGACATTACAAATGGTTCAGTGGTAATGAACGTGTAGGTCAGTTTAAAAATGGTGTTTTACATGGATACGCAACTTTCTATAATTTGGAATTTTGTACTGGGGGGTGTGAGGGTGAGTACAAAAACGGTAAGTTCATAGTTGGTTCTCAAGACACAACAGTAATACCTTCGGACCTTGCCAAAGCAGCTGAAGACCGTCGTAGAGAATTATTTGATCAGCTAGAAAAATATAGAAGTCAGGCTAAGCTCAATTATCTCAAAAAGGCAAACAAAATAGACCAAAACAATAAGCCTGCAGAAGTAACTCCTAAAAAACCTAAAGAGCCTATTCGTGCTGAAACCAACCCTGATAAGATTATTCCTGCCGCATCAGGGAGTGGATTTTCAATAACTACTGACGGTTACATCATTACAAATAATCACGTTGTTTCTGGATGTCAGAAAGTTAAACTTCATCATCAAGGAAAATCCTATTTAGCAAATGTGGTTACCTTTGACGCAAGAAACGATATTGCCATTCTTAAAACAGAGTACCGACCATCTTCAATATTGGCCCTGAGAAATAAAGATGCAGAATTACTCGAAGATATTTATGTCGCTGGATATCCATTTGGAAGAAAAATTAGTGCCTCCGTTAAAGTAACCAAGGGAATAATCAGTTCTCTTTCTGGTATTGGAAACGATTTTACCCGTGTACAAATTGATGCCGCTATTCAGCCAGGTAATAGCGGGGGGCCCATATTGGATGGGAAAGGTAATGTGGTTGGTGTGGCAGTGCAAAAACTAGATGTAAAAAAAATATATAAGAGTTTTGGAACCGTACCGGAAAACACAAACTTTGGAATCAAGACTAGTATCGTTAAAAATATTTTAGAAAGTAACAATATTCGTAACCGTCCCATCGCCAATAAAGACCCTATATCAAAAACAAAATTGGGTAAGATGATATCTGAGGCTACTTATTATATTTCCTGTTGGATGACTATGGCACAGGTGCAAAAACTAAAATCAAGAAAAGCTGTATTTGTAGACTTAGAAAACATCGAATAATCAAAATTGGTTGATACTCCCCTACCCCGCATGGCTAATAAACTAATAGCCATTACTTTTCCAAGTTCAAAGACTTTCTTCTATACGACGTGTGGCCAAATTTGTTTGCCTCCCAATAAGTTGGACTCCTCAACGTCACCTATATGTGCCAGAGTTACTGCATGACAAAAACCACCATCACTATCTGTCTAACATTCTCTTTACTTATTGTAAGCATAATAGAAGGCTTTTCAAATGATGAACTCAGCGAAGCCTTAAACTCATACAACAGTGGCGATTACATAACCACTCTAAAGATTTTAGAGAATCAAACCCAAAACGTTGCTACAGATGATTTGAACCAATACGGATCATTCAGTGAAGAAAAAGAAGGTATGTCTTCAACGACTTTATCAATTCGTAACGCAAACATAATTCTAGGCGTTATGTATAAATATGGAAAAGGTATCAAAAAAGATAAAAAGAAAGCCTATAAGTTCTTGCAGCTTGGAGGCATTAAGCATCAAGTAATAACGAGGATGGAAACAACTTATATTAGTCCAGAAGAGCTAATTTACAAAAAAGTTACTGTGCAAGATAATTTAGCTCAGATCAAAAACTTTGATGAAAATCATGTGTTTGACTTATCAAGTAGTAATATAAAACAAGAAAATACTATCTCTCGTATAACCACAGATGTACCGATAATTAAGCAAAAAACCTTTATAGATAAAGATAAATTATCTGTTGAGCTTAAAAAAGAGCAACTCACAGTAAAAGAGTCAGAAACTTTATTAAATGAACAAAAACTACTACTTCAATTGAAATTAAAGGAAAAAGAACTCAATGAACTAAAATTGAGACGTCAAAAAATTAAAAAAATTCATGAACTTAAAAGGCAACTGCGATTAAGGGAAAAACAGATAGCCGAGCTCGAAGGAAAACCCCTAATAATAGAAAAAAACTTTGAAGCAAAACAGCAAATACAACTAAAGGAAAAACAGCTCGTTGAATTAAATTTAAAGTCTCCTAAACTTAAAAATAATTCTCTAAAACCGAATAAAGTATCACCGTCCACCGTTTATGACTCTGATTTAAAATCTATAACCGACAAATTAACTGAAAAGTTACCCAAAGGTTCCTCAATAGCGTTATTACCAATTAATCAAAAAAAAGCCAAACTTCCGGCTAACGTGGCATACTCATTATCATCACGTATTACAAACAGTCTCGCAAACTCGGGGGTAATAAACAGTATTAAAGTAATAGATCGCGAAAACTTAAAAAATTTAATGCGTGAACAAGAAGAGTTTTTGGGGGTTGATGATTTTTCAAAACTTGTTGAAAAGGCTGGAGCAGACGTACTCGTGTCCGTACAAATATCAAGAATTAACAAAGATTCAATCCTAATTTCACTTCGTGGCACAGGAATTAAGGGTGATATAGCCGGTAAGGTATTAGGAGCAACATCTGAAATTTCATATAATGTCCCCCAGCGCTTTTCAGTTTCTATTTCGGGCGTTTTTAACAACCGAGGGGAAAGAAAAACTGCTTATGAAGACTCTCTTTCTAGTGGAGTAACAAAATTTGAGGAAATCTCCTTAGCACTGAGTAAAAGTATTTACGCAGTAGATTTTTATGTTAAAGCTAATTACACCTTTAAATTTTCTCAACAAAAAACTAAGGAAAGCAGAGAAAATGAACAGGGCGCAAAAATAATGGGTTCTTTTAGCAAAATGATGGGGGGTTTTGGAGGCAAAGCTAGCCCAATGGCAGCTATAATGGGATCAGTTGCTGCAGGTGGAGCCTCATCAAAACATTTAGAAAAGACTGTTTTAAATATTGGTGTTAGTTCTGAGTTAGTAGACAAAATAAATGGCAGAGTTTTTAAAGATACAAGGGATGCTGTAATCAACCTTCCTGGAGATTCTGACTTCGATGCAAAAAGCATAGCGTTAAAAGCGAACATCAGAGAACTAGTGAAAGAATCTGGTTTCTTCTTAGCGGCTAGAGCGCTCGGAAAAAAGACAGAGAGATCAGAAAAGACTTTAGATTAGAATACAATAAAAACAGCAAGATTCATTTAGTTATCCTCATCACGTTGACCTAGTCCAGCATAGTGATCATAGTGATAATCATTAATACTTGGTTTTCTTATTTTGTTACAGTTTTATGGGTAATAAAACCGCAGCAAAAAAAATAATTTAACGCTTACCTTTATTATTACATCATAATTAAGGAGCATTTAAATGATTTATAGAAACGTTATTCTGGCAGTTTTATGTTTCACAGTTTTGTTTTTGTCACCATCCATAATCTACGCGTCCGGTTTAAATACAATAAGCGCTCAACTAATCAAAAAATTGCCTGAGGGTAGTTCAATAGCATTGTTACCAATTAATCAAAAAGAATCTAAAATTCCGGCCAATGTTGCCAACTCATTATCGTCACGTATTACAAACAGTCTCGCAAATAAGGGTTCCGCTAACAATATCAAAGTAATAGATCGTGAAAACTTAAAGAATTTAATGCGTGAACAAGAGGAATTTTTGGGGGTTGATGATTTTTCAAAACTTGTTGAAAAGGCTGGAGCAGACATCCTCGTTTCTGTTCAACTATCGAGAATAAACAAAGAATCTATTCGAATTTCACTTCGTGGCACAGGAATTAAGGGTGATATAGCCGGTAAGGTATTAGGAGCAACATCTGAAATTTCATACGACGTACCCGAACGATATTCGGCATTGATCTCGGGTGTTTTTAACAACAAAGGCAAACGAAAAACAGCTTACGAAGACTCTCTCTCCAGTGGAATAACAAAATTTGAGGAGATATCTTTGACACAGAGCAAAAGTATCTATGCTGTAGATTTCTATGTTAAAGCCAATTACACCTTTAAATTTTCTCAACAAAAAACCAAGGAAAGCAGAGAAAATGAACAGGGCGCAAAAATAATGGGTTCTTTTAGCAAAATGATGGGCTCAATGGGCGGCAAGGCTAACCCAATGGCTGAAATGATGAAATCAGCTACAGGTGATGGTGACTCAAAACATCTAGAAAAAACAGTTCTCAATCTGAGTGTTAACTCTGAGTTGGTAGACAAGATCAACGATAGAATTTTAAAAGACACAAGGGATACTGTTATTAATCTTCCTGGCGATTCTGACCGTGATGCGAAAAGCATAGCATTAAAATCAGCCATCAGAGAACTAATGAAAGAGTCCGGTTCGTTCTTAGCGGCAAAGGCCCTAGGTAAATCAACAGAAAGTTCAGAAAAGGATTTAGATTAAAAAAACTTAAATGAGGAATTGTAAGATATGAAAAATAAATGGCTATATCTCATTATTTGTTTTATTCCATTAACTATTACCGCTTGCTCTAGCTATCCAACTAGCGCAGGAACTCGTGTTGTTGTTGCAGGGGAAGATTCTAATCGGAATAGTGTCGAACGGACATCAGAAGTTTACAAAGCGGTCATTGCAGAAGTTAGGGAGTCACTCAGCCGTGCTGGTTACGATGTCATAGACGAAGATTTATTGGCAGTTGAAGCCGGTTTTAGGTTTTCGAGCCGCAGACCGAAAACAGAATTAATTCAAACGCTCAAAGTTGCAAACGAAGACGGAAATGCCAAGATTAAATCTCGACTGGCTGTGATCTTTTCTGTATTTCCACAGGTAAAAAAATTATCCTTCGCTGACCGAATAGAAAGTATACGCATTTCAGGGAATATATATGACTTGAGTTCCCTCAAAGCTTTAAGCACTTTTCAGGTTACTGCAAAAACAAAAAAAGTACTCCCTCCGGATTGTGATGCGTTCTGTATTTCTGAAAATGTTGTTGCCGTTGTAGGAGACTTAGCGAAAGACTTAGGTGATACTCTTACCCAAAAACTAGCGATTGCAACTACGTCCAGCGTTTCAACTACTTCCAGCACTAAAGCCAATGCCTCTACCGGTGCGGGTTTGACCCAAGTTCTTAACTTAGAACTAGTTCGATTTAAATTTAAGGCTGCTAATTCAATTAAAAAGAAGCTTGCCGGCTCAAAAGGTATAAATAGAGTTGAAATGAATAACAGTACGGGTTCTAAAAGAGATTATAACTTAGAGACATCTCTTAAGATGGGGGTGATTGAAGAACTAATTTATGAATCTCTTGATGCAGCGGGTATTAATACAGACATGGTAAAAGTCTCGATAAGCAGTGAAAAAATAAGAGTTGAAAATTTAGGGAAATAATTCACCGAATTCATAAAGTTATGCCAGAATTTCGCAAATAAAATAACATGTCTGAGAAAGACGGATTAACTATTAATGAAAGTAACATGTAGCTATTCGTAATACACAAAGGAGGATCAGAATTATGAGAGCAATCTATTTATCCAGTGTAGCTATTATTGTTGTCTTCGGCTTACTATCTGCTGAATTGATGTTGGCACCGTCTGCCAAAGCCGCCGAAGTTGATGGCCCCAAAGTAAAATGGGACGTATCACTTTGGGGTAAAAAGCGTGCTTTTACTGCGGGCGTGGAAAAGTTGTCAGCACTAGTCAAGTCAAAGACTGGAGGGAATTTCAATATTGTCTTGCATTACGGTGGCGCTCTTTCTAAGTCCCGTGAAAACCTTGATGGTATTTCAATTGACGCATTCCAAGCAGCAATGTTCTGTAACTTCTACCATCCAAAAAAGAATCCAGCACTTATGTCACTGACAATGCCATTCCTACCAATGAGCAGCTGGGAAAATAATCGTAAAATCCGCGATGCCGTGTACGCACATCCAGCTGTGAAAAAGGAGCTCGCGAAGTGGAATGCAATGGCCTATACGTCGTCCTATTTGCCGCAATATGAGTTTCTCGGCCGTGGTAAACCACCTGTAACACTGTCAGACTGGAAAGGCTTAACTGTCCGCGCAGGTGGCGGTGTAGGACGTGCAATGAAGGTAATTGGAGCCACACCAACTAGCTCAACTGCAACGGAGGTATATACTGGTGTGCAGCAGGGCACGATGGATGCGGCATCGTTTCCTTTCACTTATAGTCATGTCGCTTATAAAATCCATGAAGTAACACAGTGGTTCACTTCTAACTTGTCGCCAGGAACGTCAGACTGCCCAGTCGTGTTCTCGATCAACGCCTACAAGAAACTTCCTAATCAATACCAAAAACTGTTGATGGACGTTAAGGAAGACGTGATTAAGGCACAAATTCAATCTTATATCGACATCGATAAAAAGAACTTGCCAATGCTTAAAGCAAAACTTAAGGAAGTCAAGTTTTCAAAAGATGAGCTTGCCAAGTTCCGTGCTGCTGCTGGTAAACCAGTGATTGATAAATGGATTTCTGAAAACCAAGGCAAGTTCGATGCTAGAGGAGTAATCAACACGATCTTCGCTGCTGTCGGACGTAAATACTAGGAGTAGACGGACTACTGTCCCGTCCTATATTGGGCGGGTCAGAGGCCGCTCCTCCTGAGTTACTTTACCCATGAACGATAGATTGGGGCGTTTTCTTAACCGTGTGGATTCCGTGTTGTATAGAGTGGAATCCGTATTGAATATGATTTCCGGCCTGATCGTATTCGCACTTATGTTCCTCGGCGTGGTTCAGATTGTCTTACGGACAGTTTTACGAGCGCCTATCTTCGGCTATATCGATATAGTAGAAATCGCTATGGTGGGATTCGCCGTATTAGCAATATCATACGTTCAAAGAGTTGGCGGCCATGTACGTATGGAACTTTTCGTTTCTAAACTGAGAGGCCGCACTCATTGGTTAGCTGAGACCGTGAGCACGGCGTTAGGCCTCTTTATTGTTGGAGTGTTAATCCCCTATTCTTATTTTCATTTCGAACGTGCCTTCAACATCGGCGACAGCACTATTGATATCGAGATCGTCACCTGGCCGGCCAAGCTGGCAGTCCCAATGGCGCTATCAGTTCTATTTATACGGTTACTCGTGCAATTCGGGGGTTATATCCGACTCACTATCAACCCTTCACTAGATCCCGTGGCGGTACCGCTGCTAAAAGATGTCGAAGAGATAGCAAACGAAGAAATCCGTCAAGCAGCCGAGGACGCGTGATGCTTGGAATCGACAGCTTCTCCGTTGGAATCATAGGCGTGAGTCTGCTTATCGTTATGGTGGTACTCGGGGTTCGAGTTTATGTTGCCGCGGCTTTAACTGGATTTCTCGGCCTTCTAGAACTTAAGGGTTGGCACGTTGCTGCTGCGGTTTCCGGAATGATTCCCCATTCGAAGACGGTAACTTATCCGCTGGCAGTCCTCCCTCTTTTTATACTGATCGGGTTTCTTGCTTTTTATGCCGGGCTGACATCAAAACTATTCGAAGCTGCACGTCGCTGGGTTGGCTGGATGCCAGGGGGGCTTGCTGTTGCCACCGTGTTCGCAACCGCAGGCTTTGCCGCTGTGTCTGGGGCGTCGACAGCCACCGCAGCTGTATTCTCTCGCGTTGCTATTCCCGACATGATGAAGAATGGCTACGATCAGAGACTGACAGCAGGCGTTATAGCTGCGGGAGGCACGCTGGCCTCTCTAATTCCGCCTTCAGCGATACTGGTAGTCTACGCGATAATCGTGGAACAGTCCGTTGGTAAACTCCTGTTAGCGGGCTTTCTCCCGGGCATAGTTTCAGCACTAATCTATGCATCATTAATTATATTTATGTGTAAATGGAAGCCGGAACTAGGTTCTCGTGTAACTGGCTTTACATGGAAAGAAAAATTCGAGTCCTTACCGGGTACATTCCCTATCTTCATTGTCATTGGAGTGATCTTCGGCGCCCTCTATACTGGTGCTGCCACACCTACTGAGGCGGGCGCACTCGGAGCAATGGTGGTGTTCAGCCTTTATGCTTTGAGAGCCTGGCGGGAAAAGGCCATAGGCCTAATGAGAAAACGTCTCCACGAAGCATTGATGGAAACCGCCAAACTTACGGTTATGATCTTTACTCTGATATGGGGAGTGTTTCTATTCGTTCGCTTTCTCGGTTTTGCTGGATTGCCGGCAGCGTTTGCCGATTGGGTGGTATCGCTCGAGATGGCACCACTTTTGATTATGATCTGTATTCTACTGGCCTACGCTGTCCTTGGCATGTTCATGGACGCGATCGGCATGTTGGTATTAACCCTGCCCGTTGTTTATCCGGCGGTAATTGCAATTGGTTATGATGCTATTTGGTTCGGATTCATTGTTGTAAAAATGGCTG
>JAKUPN010000006.1 GCA_022449545.1 Alphaproteobacteria bacterium
GTTTTGATCGGGTTTACGGAGGTGAGCAGACTGACGAGGCACTTAGACTCTGGCATTTTTCTGAAGTTAATTTTGCTGAAATAGCTGAAAATATGGGCGGAATTGGAATACGTGTTGAAAAACCGTCTGATCTTCCTTCAGCTCTACAAAAAGCTTTTGAGGCAAAAGGACCTGTTATAATTGATGTTGTAACGGATATTGATGCGTTGGCGCCGCTTGCAGTTGTTTGATGTCAGGGGATAATCTAGATAATATTAGTTTTTTTTACCCCAGGTGTCCCTCAATGGAACGGTTCTATTGAATATGGGGTTGTCTTTGGTGCTATCTATGTCTGCACAAAAATATCCTAATCTTTCAAATTGAATAGTTGTATTTGGTTTACTGTCCAATATTGAGGGTTCTACAAAACAATTGGATAAACTCTCTACTGAGTTGTTATTTATGTCTTCGATCCAATTACCATTCGACCCTGGTATGGCTTCTGTAAAGAGCTCGTTATAAAGATTAATCGTAGCTTTTTTAGAATAATTTGCAGAGACCCAATGTAAAGTTCCCTTAACCTTGCGACCGTCAGGTGCGTTACCTCCTCGACTCTCAGGATCATAATGACATCTTAGTTCAATTATGTTTCCCTCTTTATCTTTTATTAACTCTTTACAAGTTATTAAATAGGCATACCTCAACCTTACTTCTCCACCAGGAATTAATCGAAAAAACTTTTTAGTTGGGTTTTCCATAAAATCATCATGTTCAATATATATCTCTCTAGAAAATAATAACTTTCGAATACCGTCATTTTCGTTATTGGGGTTATTAATTGCTTCAAGTTCATCTTTAAAATCTGGGTCTTCAGGATAGTTTTCAATGACTATCTTTATTGGGTTTAAAACTGCCATGCGTCTTTGGGCGGTAAGATTTAAATGTTCACGAATAGTGTTTTCAAAATAAGACATTTCCACAATCCCATCAGACTTTGTAATGCCAAGTCGCCCTACAAAGTCTCTTATGGCTGTGGGGGGAACACCTCTTCTTCGAAGGCCTGCTAATGTAGGCATCCTAGGATCATTCCAGCCTGAAACATAACCATCCTCTATTAATTTAAAAAGACGTCTTTTTGAAAGGATCGTATGGCTCAGATTTAATCTAGAAAATTCATATTGTTTAGGTTTAGAAGGTATAGGTAAATTTTCTAAAAACCATTCATAGAGGGGTCGATGGTCTTCAAATTCTAATGTACATAATGAATGTGTCACGTGTTCAATTGCATCAGATTGTCCATGACCAAAATCATACATAGGATATATACACCAATCATTTTTAGTTCGTGGGTGATTAGCACGTATAATTCGATAGATTACAGGATCTCTAAGGTTCAAATTACCTGACTGCATGTCTATTTTGGCGCGTAGGGACTTTTCTCCTTCTTCGTATTCGCCATTCTTCATGCGCTCAAGTAGATCAAGATTTTCTGCTATTGATCTGTTTCTTGTGGGGCTATCTACACCAGGTTCTGTCAAGGTTCCACGGTAAGCTCGCATTTCTTCTGGAGAAAGATCATCAACATAGGCTAAGCCTTTATTTACTAGTTCTATCGCCCAATCATATAGTTGGCCGAAGTAATCTGACGTGTAACGAATGTTATTTTCTGTATTAAAACCTAGCCAGTCTACGTCAAATTTTATTGCATCAATGTATCTCTGATCTTCTTTTGTAGGATTTGTATCATCAAATCTAAGATTACAGAGGCCCTTAAACTCCTCTGCAACGCCAAAATTTAGGCAAATGGATTTAGCGTGACCTATATGTAGGTACCCATTTGGTTCCGGGGGAAAACGAGTAACGATTTTTTCGTGTATATTTTCTGATATATCATCTCGGATTATTTCACGAATAAAGTCGTTTTTCTGAGATGGATTCTTTTCGTTCATTTTGTTGTATTAGTTTCGTACTTTATTGACTGGATGTCTTTTACACTAAGTGATTAAAAAAAGTATTTCTGTTATTCTTTTACGCGCATGACTTTTAATGCATTAGCCCATCTTGCTAGCTCGGGAAGCAAGATTTTTGCTGATTCAATATGTATTTCTTTTGGAAGGAAAACACCATCATTAATGTGTTCTGATACCATTGGAATTGGAACAGCCTCAAAAATTGGAACAACTCTAAATGTAGTTAGTAAAAGTTTTTCCATTTGTACTCCCCTTAAACCTCCTGAAACACCCCCATAGCTAACAAATGCGGCAGGCTTATAATGCCACTCTGACGCTAAATAGGTCAAAGCATTAACAAATGATGGTGGGGGTCCATAATTATATTCTGGGGTTACAAAAACATAAGCATCAGCAGCGTCTACGCTTTTGCTCCACACTTTAGTTTCTTCGTTTTCGTATTCGCCATACCTGGGATGTTTTGGTTCATTAAAAACAGGCAGGTTGAAGTCGAGAAGGTCAATATTTGTGACATCATAAACATGATCAAATTCATTTGATGCATAGTCAACAAACCATTTTGCTATTGCTGGTCCAATTCTTGTCGGCCGAGTGCTCACGGTTATGACATTTAACTTAAGCATTTAATCTAAACTCCCATCTATTTTGTAGCATTTGTCTAAAGAAAAGCCCGGCTTACTAGCCGGGCTTTTAGCTTATTAAGACTTCGGCTAAGGGCTTACATGCTCTATGAACCTCATGGGAGCTGGTTCACCCCATTGGGAACCAAATCCCTCCTCAGCTGAAACAAGTTTAGTTCCATAATCAGTATTTAATACATCTGTATCACACCAATGTTCGTGAACTCTATCCCACGGATCCATCCAATAATCATAGATTTGGCTTCCCAATACATGTCTGCCTAACCCCCAGACGTGATCGTAGCCTTTTTCTTTGAGATGCTCGTGTCCCATGACAACGTCATCAAAGTCTTGTACTTCGTAAGAAAGATGATTTAGTCCGGCTCTTTCATTGTGAACAAAGAGAAAAACGTGGTGATCTACAAATTCTGTTCCTGCGTCAATTCGATTGAAACTTGCAATAACTTTATTTTTATCATCCTCAACATAAACTTCATCTGTGCCAACCAGACCAATATGGTGACGCATCCAAGATATTGATTCAGTTAGTTTTGGGGTGCCTATAACTCCGTGACCTATTCTTTTGGGTTGTGAAGGGCCTTTTGGTTTTCTCCAAAGTTCACCAGCGCGTGCCCGTTTATCTACATTTCCAAGGTTATAAGCATGCCGTTCTACCTTGATTGGATCTAAGTCTTCAATACCCCAGACTACTTCTATTCCATATCCGTTTGGCTCTGTTAATATAACTCTTTTACCGCCTCCGGGTTCGTCTATCTCATGCACGTCACTAGCGGTCTCTGCTTCAGCTGCCAGTTTATGAAGATCTTCTTCACAAGCGGCATTAAAAGCTAAACTCACAAAACCCGGATCACCTTTTTCTGTGACGTGAATATGATGATCAGGATCTGTACCACGCATATATAATGCATCATTAGTTCTTTCTGCGCGAACCATTCCGAAGTTAGTGAGAAACTCTTCCTGTAAGTCTAGATCAGGCGACTTAATTCTTCCCCAAGCTATGTCGGTCACCTTTATAATTGGCTCAGCCATTTTCTCACTCCATATTTCTTTTTTTATTCAGTTTTAAATATGTTAGTTTTTGTATTTATTAGTTATTGTTATAGTTAAGTTAAGAAAAGAATAAAATCAGTTTTACCAAAATAACCATTAAATTATAGAGATAATAACGCCAGTTGAGCACGAAGGCATTATAAATTTCAAATATTGAGTATAAATATGTTTATTGATCCTGCAATTAATATGAAGCCTGAGCCGTTATTGTATAATCCATTCAAGGCTTTAGTAGTGCCCCGGCCTATTGGTTGGATAAGCACTATTAGTTCAACAGGAGCCGTTAACCTTGCGCCATATAGCTTTTTTAATGGTGTGGCCGATGATCCGCCATGTGTTATGTATTGTCCCAATGGCTCACATCCAGAAGGCGGGCCAAAAGATAGTTTAAGAAATGTTGAGGAAACGGGGGAATTTGTTTTCAATCTTTGTAATTGGGATTTACATAAAAAGATGAATTTGACTGCTGAACATTTACCTAGAAATGTTGACGAGATGACAAAATCAGGCTTAGAGCCAATGAGTTGCAATAAAGTTAAACCTCCTCGTGTTGCTGTTGCCCCTGCTGCGTTTGAATGTAGATATTTAGAAACGGTTAAATTGCCAATTGGGCGCAGTGGAAGAGAAAACAATCTGGTGCTTGGAGAGGTGGTTGGAATACATATTGATGAATCTGTTATAAATGATGGAATGGTTGATATTAGTTTGTTAAAACCAGTCGCAAGATTGGGCTATATGGATTATACAGTCGTGACTGAATCTTTTACTATGGAACGTCCTGACTAATTATTGCTATATAAATTTTATTGAATTTTATTGAGAATATAAATTATATAGTGATTTAGAGACAATTATTAATTCAGGATTGAAAAAACAGATAACTTTTATACCTCGACTTAATGTATTTTGCGAAGGTATCAGACCAGGAGAGATTATATGAGGGGACCACAAGATTATGGCGGATTGCCTGCAGGGCTGGTTGACCCTGTCAAGAATGAGCATGAGCCTACTCACTGGGAAAGACGTGTTGACGCAATTATGTTACTTCTTTTTGATCCCAAGAGAAGATTGGCGCGAGTGGATGAATCACGTCGTATGCAAGAAGCTCTGGGAGATGATTATCATAAATATCCTTATTATGAACGCTGGTTGCAAGCTATTACATGGCTGCTGCTTGAAAAAGGAGTTTTCTCACAAGAAGAGCTTGATAAAAAGAGAGAAGAAGTAAGAGCTAGACTAGAGGCTGAAAGAAATGGATAGTAAGTTTAGCCCAGGAGATAAAGTTCGAGTAATGGAGCGCAGTCAACCTGGGCATGTTAGAACACCTATGTATGTTCGTGGCAAATCGGGAGTGATAGAAAGGATAGTAGGTCCCCAACCTAATCCTGAGACATTGGCATATGGCCAGTCCGGACTTCCTTATAAAATGCTTTATAGAGTCAATTTTTCACAAAAAGTATTGTGGCCTGATTATGAGGGTGAAGATAATGATTCTCTTGAAATTGAGATCTATGAGCATTGGCTAGAGCAGGTATAGTTTAATAAATTTATATAATATGAGAGAAAAAAAATGAGCGAACATCATCACGATCATCTAAATGCTACGCACACTCATGATGGTAAACCGATCCAGAACGATGAGCCACCTTCTATTGAGGCAGAATCTCTTGAAACTGCTGTAAGAGAATTGTTGATGGAAAAGGGTGTGATAACTGCTGATGAATTACGTGGCGCTATTGAAACACAGGAACAAAGGAGACCCGAGCTTGGTGCGAAAATCATTGCACGTGCATGGGTTGATGAAGACTTCAAACAAAAATTATTGAGTCATGGAGATATGGCTGTTCGTTCCTTTGGTGTAGACATGAAGCCCACTGAACTATGTGTCGTAGAAAACACAGAGGAGGTTCATAACTTGGTTGTTTGCACTTTATGTTCTTGTTATCCGAGAGCTATTTTAGGGATTCCTCCGGCGTGGTACAAACGCAGGGATTATAGGTCCAGAGCCGTGCGTGAGCCAAGATCTGTTTTATCTGAGTTCGGTACAATTATTTCAGAAGATAGACAGGTAAGAGTGCATGATAGTAATGCCGATTTGCGTTACTTGGTGCTTCCGAGGCGTCCCCCTGGAACCGATGATTGGAGCGAAGAAGACTTGACCGAGTTAATTACCAGAGACAGCATGATAGGTGTGTCTGAGGCGATTACTCCCGGTGAGTGATTTGATGACTAATATCTTCATTGATTAATATCCCTAACATTTATATTGAATCATCTAGTAATTAGTGATTCTATGTAGCCAAGAATCATACTTTATTTAATCTTCATTAAGGTTTGTGAAAGATTACTTGTTTAGTCAACTAACTAGTATGATTAATTGAATATAATTAATAACCCTACAAAAGTTCTGTGATCTTATGAAAAAGTTTTTCAGTACGAAAAATAGACTGATCGAATTGATTTCAACTCATTTAAGACTGATTTGTATGTCAGTGGTATTTGTGGGGTTTTTATTATGGGGGTATTTGATAACAGATATAAATCTGACTAATAAAAAAGAATTAGATCAACAGCAAACTAAAATAGCTGATAGCCTTAAGTCTATAAATAAAATTGAAAACGTAATATCTGGTCTCAATGATAGAGTGACAGAAACGAATAAGAAGAGAGCTGATGATATTGCTAATTTAAATAAATCTCTTTCAAGTAAATCTAATTTAGAAAAAGAAATTGTTCGTTTAAAAAAATTAGGTGAAAGAAAGGATTTTACAATAGCTAAGGTTTTAAATGAACTAGACAAAACCAACATACGCGAAAAAGAAAATGTTAAACGTTTAGCGAGTTTCACTGAAATTAATTCTTTACTTATCAAAGAGAGGAACAAACTTCGTAAAGAAGTTGAAAATAAGAGTGTTCTGTTAGAAGAAACCAATAAGAGATTAAAGAAAACTGACGATAACAATAACACCTTATTACAACGCTTGAAGAAATCCCGAAAGACAACATCTACATTATTGCTTCGAAAGTCTGATAAAACACACAACTCAAAACATGAAAGTGCTTTAATCGAAAAGTATAATAATCGTTACAGTTCCGCCGATATATCTAAAGAGGGGGTTTTATCAAGGCTATATCAAATTACTGATAAGACAGTTGAATCTTTAGAAAGGGCTTTGCAGGTATCAGGGTTAAATTCTAACTTGTTGATAAAAAGGGCGTTGTCTAAAGAAGATTATTTTATTAGTGGTCGGGGTGGGCCATTCATTAAATTAAATGATAAATTTGACAAAAATTTAAAAATTACTTTTGTAGAACCTGAACATAAAGTAATTAGATTAATAGGGCTCCAAGAAGTAATGAAACGGATTCCATTAGCCGCGCCGCTAGATGAGCTGCGTGTAAGTAGTGGTTTTGGAAAACGAATAGATCCATTCACAAACCAATTAGCAATGCATCCAGGTATAGATTTTGCCTCCAGAAACACAAGCACTATTTTTGTAACTGCACCAGGAGTTGTGACTTTTGTTGGGTGGAATGGCGGGTTTGGAAAAATGGTAGAAGTTGATCACGGATTGGGAATTACTACTAGGTATGCGCATTTATCAAAAATATTCGTAAAACCTGGTCAGAAATTAAAATTTAGAGAAAGATTAGGACAGGTTGGCAATACAGGCAGAAGTACTGGATCTCATTTACATTATGAGATTTTATTTGATGGGAAAGAAATGGATCCTCAAAGATTCCTCAGAGCCGGCCAGTATCTTTTCAAGACATAGAATTAGCGAAATAATATATTTAGATCTTGTCTAGCTATTAACTTAATAAACTATTTTATAACTTTTGAATAAAACACAGGATCAACATTGGCTCCTGATAATATAACTACGCTAGTTAGTTTAGAGAAATGTTTTTTATGCTTTAGAATAGCAGCTAAGGCTACTGCACCACTTGGCTCAACGACAAGCTTAAGATATTTCCAGGAAAAAGACATCGCTTTTATTACGTCTTCATCTGTAACGGCAATGCCACCCGAAACTAATTCTTTGTTAATGGAAAAGGTTAGGTTACCTGGGCTCTGTGCCAGTAGAGCATCACAAATGGACTTTGTTTTAATCTTATTTTTTAATATTTTTCTTTCTTTGAGTGATCGAGTTGTATCATCATAACCAACTGGTTCTACAACAATAATCTCGGAAGCTGGGGATTTTTCACTGACAACTGTGGCTATGCCGGCAGTAAGTCCACCACCTCCGCAGCATATTAATATTCTGTTGGCATATAGGCCTATTCTATCTAGTTTATCTATTATTTCGGCACCTACAGTTCCTTGCCCGGATATTGTCCACGGGTGGTCGTAGGGAGGTATAATGGTGGAGCCTGTTTTTTTAGAAAAATTACTGGCTATCTCTTCACGGTTTTCTTTTTCTCGTTCGAAGGTTATTACTTCAGCACCTAGAATACGCGTTTGATTTAATTTTATGCTTGGTGCATCTGAAGGCATTATTATTGTAGACTTGATTTTTAGTAGCTTTGCGGCAGCAGCGACACCCTGAGCATGATTTCCTGATGAATATGCTACTACTCCATTTTTCTTATGACTTTCATTTAGTTGAGCTAGAAAATTATAGGCACCTCGAAATTTAAATGAACCAGTGTGTTGTAAAGTCTCCGCTTTGAGAAAAACTCTTCCGCCTACTAGTTCATTCAAATAGTTATTTTCAATTAATGGAGTTTTAACCGCAATATTATATAGGCGTTTTGATGCTGCTAATACGTCTTCATAACTGGGGCGGGCTTTAGATAAAGGATCCATCTTTAAATCACTCAAAATCTCTTAAGTTAGATCATCAAGAGAGTTTATTATCAAATCTGGTTGATAAGGTAATTTCTCAGAAATTAGTCTATTTCTATTAACCCAAACACTATAAAAGCCAAAACTTTTAGCTCCCGCCACGTCCCAATTATTAGCTGAAACAAAACAAACATCACTTTTATTAATTTTTAGTTTATCAATTACCAGTTGATAAACTAAAGGACTGGGTTTGTAGATCTCTATATCATCAATGGAAATAGTTAAGTCGATTAAGCTGTCCAAACCAGAGTTTTTAATCACTTCATTAAGCATTTGGTGTGTGCCGTTTGATAGTATGGCTATTTTACAGTCTTTTCTTCTTAAAGAGTTAAGGGAGTGATTTACTTCGTGAAATGTCTTCAATTTAAGGTATAGATTCATGAGTTGAGAATGCATTTTAGAGTTATTTATACCGACGGATTCCATTGCATAATTTAACGCCTCTTTGGTGATTATCCAAAAGTCGGAATAGGAGCCCATCATACTATGAAGCCAAGTATATTGAATTTGTTTTTCTCTCCATATTTTAGAGAGCTCTTCTGATCTATCACCTATAATGTGATTGTATTCTCTTACAGCAGAGTGGAAATCAAACAATGTGCCGTAAGCATCAAAGACATATGCTTGATAACTAATTGTGTTATCAGAGTTTTCATGACTATATGACACAAGTAATACCTTTCTATAAAAAGAGTATTTTGACGATAATGTTAACTTTCTTTAGTGAATACTGGTAGTTGAATAAAGCATAGAATCAAGTAATTATTTGTCGTTTACAGGATTAAGTAGGTAAATTATTACTATAACTTGATTTCATAATTTCATCTAACCCTTGTAGGGTGCTAATCTTCTGGGTATCGTCAAAGTATTATATTTCTGGCAATATAGGTTTAATGGCGAGACTCTAGGAGAAGAATATGTTTAAAGGATCAATCGTAGCTTTAGCCACACCGTTTCGTGATGGGGAGGTGGATGAAGTTTCTTATCAAGAAATAATTGAGTGGCAAATTTCTGAGGGAACAGATGGCTTGGTTCCAGTAGGCACAACTGGCGAATCTCCGACATTGAGTCACGAGGAACATAAAAGAGTTGTCGAGTTGTGTATTGAGGCAGCCGATAGAAGAGTGCCAGTTATTGCTGGGGCGGGTTCAAATTCCACTGAAGAAGCAGTATTTCTTACACAGTTTGCAAAAGACGCGGGAGCTGATGGTGCTCTTATTGTTACTCCATACTACAATAAGCCATCTCAAGAAGGACTGTATTCTCATTTCAAAACGATAGCTGATACAGTAGATATTCCAATTATTATCTATAATATTCCTCCTCGGTCCGTTGTGGATATGTCAGTAGAAACTATGGCTAGGTTAGCGAGTGATTGCCCTAACATAGTAGGAGTGAAGGACGCCACACAGGATTTAGTTAGGCCACTAGATACGCGCGCTGTCATTGGAGATAAGTTCTGTCTTCTATCAGGGGAAGATGCAACTGTGCTTTCTTATTTAGTTAACGGTGGGGATGGATGTATATCTGTTACAGCAAACGTAGCGCCCCGTGCTTGTGCACAGATGCATGACGCTTGGCAAAATGGGGATTTTAAGGAAGCAATGACAATTAACGAGCGTCTTTATCCTTTACATGATTCTCTTTTTGTAGAACCAAATCCTGTTCCATCAAAGTTTGGATTGTCTCTTTTGAATAAATCTACGATGGATGTTCGCTTGCCCTTAACCCCGGCAAATGAAAATACAAGAAAGACCGTTCAGGCAGCCATGATATCTGCAGGTATTCTTAACTAGTTAATCTTTAAGAAGAACTTTTATGGCTAAAAAGTCTTTGACGGATAAAAAAATTGTGGCACAAAACCGCAAGGCTCGTCATGACTATTTCATAGAAGATAATATACAAGGAGGGCTTGTTTTACATGGATCGGAGGTTAAGTCTCTTCGTTTAGGGCAAGGCAGTTTAGCGGATTGCTGGGCTGGTGAAAAAGACGGAGAAATTTGGATGTTCAGTTGTTACATTCCTCAGTATTCATCTTCACATGAGCCAGATTATGTTTCTAGAAGACCCCGAAAAATACTACTTCATAAACGTGAGATGAACAGGTTACTGGGGGCAATTCAAAAAGATGGAGTTACCTTGGTGCCCCTCTCAATATATTTTAATGATAGAGGAATTGCTAAAGTTGATATTGGTATTGCCCGTGGCAAGAGAAAGTATGATAAACGAGAGACGCAAAAGAAACGTGATTGGGATAGACAGAAAGCGAGACTCTTGAGAGAAAAGAGGTAAATGTCTTCTTGCAAGTCTTAGCAATCTCCCGTTTAAGAATTAGTATTTTTGATAAATAGAAAAAGTAACCAGTAAGTTATTTATATAAAAATAGGAATAGGGCTATGATTCCAAATCAATTTCCTTCACTAAACTTTGAGCTAGGTGAAACAGCAGATATGCTGCGTGATACAGTGAGAAGCTTTTCTGATGATCACATTGCTCCAAGAGCAGATGAAATTGATAGAAGCAATGAGTTTCCTCTAGATTTATGGCCCATAATGGGAGAGTTAGGGCTTCATGGGATTACAGTTGAGGAAGAATATGGAGGTTCGGGCTTAGGTTATTTAGAACATTGTATAGCCATGGAAGAGATAAGTAGGGCTTCAGCATCAGTTGGTCTTTCGTATGGGGCACATTCGAACTTATGCGTAAATCAGATAAGAAGAAATGGTACTGTTGATCAAAAGAAACGTTATCTACCTAAACTAATCAGTGGTGATCATGTTGGATCTTTGGCGATGAGCGAATCAGGAGCTGGTTCAGATGTTGTTGGAATGCGAACAAAAGCCGAGAAGAAAGGGGATCAGTACATTCTTAATGGGAGTAAAATGTGGATTACGAATGGCCCTGTTTCGAATACTTTTGTCATTTATGCCAAGACTGAACCGGATTCAGGCTCTAGAGGGATTACTGCATTTTTAGTTGAAAAAGGATTTAAAGGTTTTTCGGTTGCTCAAAAACTTGATAAATTAGGCATGCGAGGTTCTGACACTTGTGAACTTATATTCGAAGATTGTGAGGTTCCTGAAGAAAACATTCTTGGGGAGTTGAATAAGGGTGTCAATGTTTTGATGAGTGGTCTTGATTATGAACGCGCAGTCTTAGCAGCTGGCCCACTTGGTATAATGCAATCTTGTATGGATGTAGTAGTTCCCTATGTTCACGAGCGAGAACAATTTGGGCAACCTATAGGCACCTTCCAGTTTATGCAGGGAAAGCTTGCTGATATGTATACAACCATGAATGCCTGCAAGGCCTATGTATACGCAGTGAGTAAAGCATGTGATAGGGGAGAGACAACACGCAAGGATGCTGCTGGAGCAATTCTTTATGCGTCTGAAAAAGCTACATTAATGGCTTTAGACGCTATTCAAGCTCTTGGTGGTATGGGGTATGTAAATGAAAGCCCTACAGGACGCCTTCTACGTGATGCTAAACTTTATGAAATAGGAGCCGGCACTTCAGAGATTAGACGACTTTTAATCGGTCGGGAGTTATTTGAAGAGACGATGTAAGAATAGTTTAAGTATATTAAGAGGGAGGTCTTGTGTTGAATGCCTAATGTTATAATTATTGGTGCAAATAGGGGGATAGGATTAGGTTTTGCCAAACTCTTTTCCAAGCATGGTGATTGGAAGGTTTATGCGACAACGAGAAATGTTCAAGACCTAGGGGAGCTGGGGAATATTGACGAAAACATATCGATTTATCAATTAGATGTTGTCAAATCAGATGATGTTTTAAATCTTTCAAGAGAGTTCGAAAATAAAAATATTGATCTAATAATTCATAATGCTGGTGTCTATGGTCATAATATGACTAGAGAGGAAGTTATGGAGGTAAATTCATTAGCTCCATTTAAAGTAATTGACTCATTGATGCCGGCTTTACTCCGAGGTGATCATAAAAAAATAGCAATATTGACAAGCCAGATGGGTGCTCGAAATGGAGGAAAAACGCCAACTGGTGTTTATGGAGCATCAAAAGCCGCTCTTAATGATAAATTCCGTATTATTGAATCAGAGTGGCGTAAGAGAGGGATAAGTTCTCTCGTCTTTCATCCCGGTTGGGTAAAAACTGACATGGGAGGAAGTTCTGCACCAGTAGAAATTAAAGAGAGCGTGATGGGTATGTATGGCGTACTAGAAGAGCTCTGTCTTGAAAATAGTGGTAGGTTTATGAACTGGAAGGGAATGGAATTGTCCTGGTGATGTTTATCGACAGGTTATTATATTCTAGGAGGTGTTTCGAGTGCTAAATCAAGAACAAAAAATGATCCGAGACCTAGCTCGTGATTTTTCCGAAAATGAACTTTTTCCATATGCAGCAAAGTGGGATAGTGAGGTTATTTTTCCTGAAAAACAAATTAAAATGATGGGTCAGTTAGGGTTACTAGGGGTCCAGGTTTCAGAGAAATGGGGTGGCTCAGGCCTCGGAAACACTGAACTTGCTCTTGTGATAGAAGAAATTGCTGCTGGTGATGGAGGGTGTTCGACTATTCTTGCTGTACAAAATTCTGTTGTATGTATGCCTATTGAAACTTTTGGATCAACTGATCAAAAACAGAAATATTTAAAAGATCTGGTAAAAGGTGAGGTTTTAGGTGCTTTCATGTTGACAGAACCGCATACTGGGTCTGATGCAGGTGCAATAAAGACTAGAGCCGAAAAAGTAGGGAATAAATATATTCTCAATGGGGCTAAGTCATTTATAAGTACAGGGAGTAGAGCAGGTTTAGCTATAACGTTTGCAGTAACCGATCCATCGAAAAATTCTCGTGGAATCAGCGCTTTTATTGTTCCAACGGACTCTCCTGGTTATACAGTTAATCGTATTGAAAAAAAACTTGGTCAACGGTCCTCAGAGACCTGTTCCATTACACTAGATAATGTAGAAATTACTCCAGATTTAATGCTAGCCGAGGAAGGTGATGGTTACCGTATAGCCTTATCTAATTTAGAAGGTGGTCGCATCGGTGTTGCTGCCCAGTCTGTTGGCATGGCGCGTTCTGCTTACAATGAGGCTTTAAAATATGCTATAGAAAGAGAAAGTTTTGGACAGAAAATAGCCAATCACCAAGCAATTGCTTTTAAATTAGCTGAAATGAAGACCAAAATCGAGGTTGCTCGCCAGATGTATTTACATGCCGCTGACCTCCGTGATAGTGGAGTTAAATGTGTAGAGGAAGCATCTATGGCAAAGTTATTTGCCTCTGAAATGGCTGAGGAGGTTTGTTCTGATGCCATTCAAATCCATGGTGGGTATGGTTATCTTCAGGATTTTCCTGTTGAAAGAATTTATAGAGATGTGAGAGTCACCCAAATATATGAGGGAACATCTGAAATACAAAAACTTGTTATATCTAGAGAAATTTTATCTGAAAATTATTCATAGTACTGGGGTAATGTAATGACTGATTCGCCAATCGAGTTTTATTTTGATTTTAATAGTCCCTATGGTTATGTCGGTGCTCATCTGATTGATAATATAGCCGAAAGATATGATCGCAAAACGGACTGGTATCCTATTTCGTTAGGAGTGGCTTTTAAAATAACTGGAATGAAGCCTATGAGCGATATTCCATTGAAAGGTGAATATTTTGAAATTGATAGCGCTAGAGTGTGTAGGTATTACGGAGTTGATTATCTTAAACCGGACGTGGCTCCATTTTCAGCGACAGCTGCATCGAGGGCATTTTACTGGATAAAGGATAAAGACCCTGGGCAGGCAAAAGGGTTTGCGATGGCAATATACGCAGCGGCACTAGCAAAAAATGAGGATGTATCAGCACCTTCTAGTGTTGTTAAGATTGCAGCTGGAGTTGGTATAGATCAAAAAGAACTTCTTGACGCTCTTCAAGAACCTGACATTAAACAGAGATTGGTGGATGAAACAGATGGAGCTATTAAAAAAGGTGTTTTTGGATCACCATTTGTAATAGCTGATGGTGAGCCTTTCTTTGGGGTAGATCGTTTTGAGATACTGGATGAATGGTTAGTTACAGAAGGGTTCTGAAGAATAACTTTCTTCTAAGATTTTATAGAACAATGAAAGATCAATATTTCCACCAGAGAGGATCAATCCAACATTTCTGCCCTTGTATTTATTCTTTTCCTTCATGAACGCAGCGAGGGGTGCAGCCCCAGCTCCTTCAGCAATATTGTGTGTATCCGAAAAATAATGCCTAATTGCTGTCTTTATTTCTGACTCACTAACTTTAACAATGTGATCTACAGAATGATTAATTATCTGAAGTGCGTCTTTATCAGGTGTTCTAACTGCTAATCCATCTGCGATGGTATCTGAGTTATTTGTAGATACAGCTTTACCTTGTGAGAAAGACAGCTCATAACAAGGGGCGTTCTCCGCGACCACACCTACTATTTCTGTAGTCAGATTTAATGCTTCTCTTGCTGCAATGCATCCACAAATGCCTGAGCCAAGACCTATTGGAACATAAATAACATCTAGGTCTTTTACACTTTTAAAAAATTCATAAGCATAAGTTGATACCCCTGTAACAAGCTCTTTACTAAACGAGGGCACCAATATTAATTCTCTCTCTTTTGCCAGTAGAGAAGAATATTCATATGCCTCCTGAAAATCTGCTCCATATTCAATTAATTCCGCACCCAAGGCACTCATGCTCATATTTTTTTCGGAAGAATTTCCTTTTGGAACTATAATTGTTGCTTTAATACCGTTCACTGCAGCAGCAAAAGCTATAGATTGTCCATGATTACCCCTAGTAGCAGCGATAACTCCATTGATGTTTTGTTCACTATTTGTCAGGTACGACATGTAAACTAGTCCGCCACGGAGCTTGAAAGCTCCTATAGGTGTTTGGTTTTCGTGTTTAATCCAAATATTTGCACCCCCTCTTTTGTTCAAAAGAGGCCAATTGTAGTGGTTTGTTGGCTGCATATGGCCATAAACAGTAGTTGCTGCCTTCTCTATTTCTGACTTAACTATCATTTTCGTGCTAACTTCCTAATCAGAGATATAAGTAATACAATAGAATGATCCTAATGAGGTACAGTGGCAAATGAGTATTATAAAAACATCTGTGGACATTAATTCACAGGAGTATATTCAAAACTACAATAATATGAAGATTGTAGTGGATGATTTACGAGAAAAGATCTCAGTTATAGAAAATGGAGGAAGTCAGAGTGCCCGTGAACGTCACGAGGCGAGAGGTAAACTGTTACCGCGAGACAGAATTAGTAACCTCTTGGACTCAGGTTCTCCATTTTTGGAATTTTCTCAGTTGGCGGGATATGATCTTTATGACGATGATATCCCAGCAGGGGGAATTATAACAGGTATCGGGCGTATTTCTGGCCGTGAATGCTTAGTTGTTGTAAATGACGCTACAGTAAAAGGAGGAACGTATTACCCAGTAACCGTTAAAAAACATCTCCGTGCCCAAGAGATAGCAAAAGAAAACAATATTCCATGTATCTATCTGGTCGATTCAGGGGGAGCTAATTTACCACAACAGGCTGGTATATTCCCTGATAAGGAACATTTCGGTCGTATATTTTTTAATCAGGCTAATATGTCATCAAAAGGTATACCTCAAATTGCAGCAGTTATGGGCTCTTGTACAGCTGGCGGTGCTTATGTTCCTGCTATGGCAGATGAAAGTATTATTGTTAAAGATCAGGGAACAATATTTTTAGCTGGTCCTCCATTGGTAAAAGCAGCCATAGGCGAAGAGGTTACTGCTGAGGAGCTTGGTGGATCGACTGTTCACACTCGAACGAGTGGCTTAATTGATCATTTAGCAGTTGATGATACACATGCACTATCAATAATTAGAAAGATTGTTAGTAATCTTAATAAGACTGAGTCAAATTCTATGACTGTAAAAGAGCCTATTGAGCCTCTTTATGACACTAAAGAAATTTATGGAGCAGTCTCTTCGGATAGCCGAAAACTCTATGATGTGAGAGAGGTGATCGCTCGGATAGTAGACGGAAGTAACTTTGATGAATTTAAAGAGCTTTATGGGGAGACATTAGTAACCGGATTTGCCCATATATATGGTTATCCTGTTGGAATCATAGCGAATAATGGTGTTCTATTTTCAGAATCATCTCTTAAAGGTGCCCATTTTATTGAAATATGTTGTCAACGGGGTATACCACTTGTTTTTTTACAAAATATATCAGGTTTTATGGTCGGAAAAAAATACGAGGCAGGCGGTATTGCTAAAGATGGAGCTAAATTAGTTACAGCAGTTTCTTGCGCTAATGTTCCCAAGTTTACTGTTATAATTGGTGGGAGCTTTGGTGCAGGTAACTATGGAATGTGTGGGCGGGCTTATGGGCCTAGGTTTTTGTATATGTGGCCAAATGCAAGAATATCCGTTATGGGTGGTGAGCAGGCTTCTAACGTTTTGGCCACTATACGTCGGGATGGTATTGAGGCGAGAAATGAAACCTGGACAGAAGAAGAAGAAAATAACTTTAAGGCCCCAATCCTTGAGCAATATGAAAAAGAGGGCCATCCCTATTTTGCAAGTGCTAGGCTGTGGGATGATGGTATAATCGATCCATCTGAAACAAGGCGTGTTTTAGGGCTTAGTATATCGGCGACATTAAATTCACCTATAGAGTCAACTCGTTTTGGTATATTTAGGATGTAAGATTGATGAGCAGTAATAAACTAAAACTCGAAGTTAATGATAAGGTTGCTAATTTGATCCTCGATCAGCCAGAAAAGCATAATGCTTTTGATGATATTATAATTAAAGAAATTAAAGATACGATTGATAATATTGGTCAAAATCCAGAAATACGTGTTCTAGTTCTTTCCGGGTCGGGTAAAAGCTTTTCTGCTGGTGCCGATCTTGGCTGGATGAGGCGCATGTCTGAGTTTGATGAAGATGAAAACTTTTCAGATGCACGTTCGCTAGCAGATATGTTGAATACACTTAATTTATGTCCAAAGCCAACTATAGCGAAAGTGCATGGTCCGGCCATAGGAGGTGGTGTTGGCCTTATTGCCTGTTGTGATATGGCTATAGCAGCCGACACAGCTATATTTAGCTTCTCTGAATCACGTCTAGGGTTAACCCCTTCGACAATAGGTCCATACATCATCAAGTCAATCGGAAGTCGTAACGCGAGAAGATTCTTTTTGACTGCTGAGAGATTTGACGCTTTAACAGCCTTAGAAATAGGTCTTGTTAATGTTGTTGTACCAGCTAACGACCTGGATCAGTACGTATCTGATTTAACTAAGACTTTATCGAAGAATAGTCCAAATGCTATTAGGGAATGCAAAAAGTTAATTGATTATATAGATGGTCGAAATATAGATAGACCAGTGCTTGAATATACTGCAAAGCATATTGCACGCGTACGCAGTTCTGATGAGGGGAAAGAGGGAATAACCGCATTCCTGGAAAAAAGGAAGCCAAATTGGTGATGGAAGACGTTATTTATTATAATATAAACTCACTATAAAACGTCTATCAAAGAATTAAGCGAATTGTTGATAATATAAAACGAGGTAAAATTTGTTGATCTCGAGTTTACTTATTGCGAATAGGGGTGAGATTGCAGTTAGAATAATAAAGACTGCAAAACAAATGGGTATACGTACCGTAGCAGTTTTTTCAGATGCTGATTCAGAATCCCTACATGTGACTGAAGCGGATGAGTGCATACATATTGGCCCTTCAAATGTGAGTGATAGTTATTTAAATATTGAATCCTTAATAAATGCAGCGACCCTTTGTAAAGTGGACGCTATTCATCCTGGTTATGGCTTTCTGTCCGAGAATTATATATTTGCACAGGCTTGCATAGATGCCGATATCCTATTTGTAGGGCCATCTCCAGAAACCATCAAAGTCATGGGAGATAAGTCAGCCGCTAAAAGTTTGATGCAAGATTCCGGAGTACCAATTATACCAGGTTATCATGGGGAAAAACAAACTCACGATTATTTATATAAATCAGCGGAAAAAATCGGGTTTCCTCTCCTTATTAAGGCTTCAGCTGGGGGGGGTGGAAAGGGTATGAGAATAGTAAATTGTCTCACTGATTTTTCTGAATCTCTATCTGGAGCACAAAGAGAGGCAGATAACTCCTTTGGCGACAGCAAAGTTATACTTGAAAAGTACATCCAAAAACCTAAACATATTGAAGTCCAAATCTTCGGTGATGGAGACGGTGAAGTAGTTCATCTATTTGAACGAGATTGTTCAGTTCAAAGGCGTTATCAAAAGGTAATAGAAGAGGCACCGGCTCCTCAATTGCAGGTTGATTTAAAAAATAATATTTTATCGGCTGCTGTAAAGGCAGCTGAGTCAATTAAATATGAGGGAGCAGGTACAGTTGAATTCATAATGGATACTGAAGCTCCAGAACTTGATAAATCATTTTATTTTATGGAAATGAATACCCGTTTGCAGGTTGAACACCCGGTAACCGAAATGATTTCTGGTTATGACCTAGTGGAATGGCAATTAAAAATCGCCTCTGGTGAGAATCTTCCCTTATCTCAGAATAAAATAATGCTTTCCGGACATGCTATTGAGGCACGTCTTTATGCTGAGGATCCTATTAATGATTTTTTGCCTGTTGTAGGAAATATCAAAAAGTTACATGTGCCAGATGGTGAAAGAATTAGAGTCGATACAGGTGTATCTCAAGGTGATCTGGTTACCATCAATTATGATCCTCTATTAGCAAAAATTATTGTTCATGGAGAAGACCGAAATAACTCTATAAAGCTATTATATCAGGCCTTAACAGAATTAAGATGTATCGGAATTACCACGAATCAAGAATTTCTAATAGAGGTTTTAGGCCATTCTGTTTTTCATTCAGGTGATTACGACACAAACTTTATAAATGAATATAAATCGGATCTTATTTCTGAAAATCAAATAATAACTCATGAAGAAATTGTTTCTGCTGTTCATTTTCTATGTAACGAAAAGTTACGAACAAGTCAGTCTGATGGCCTAGTAAACTCCCCATGGGCATTAAGTGATGGGTGGCGTCTGAATTTGCCTTCCCGACTTACATATCACTTCTTATTTGGAGCGGATAAGATAGATGTTGAAGTTTTTGATAACGACAATAAAGAATCCATAATTATTAACGGTGAATTGAGCCATTGTTCCTGGGATAATATTAGTGATGATATTGAAATCTTCCGAAGTGAGGATAATATTTATATTGCTAACAACTATAGGCAAAAAAGATTAATCTATGTGGATCCAGAGGTTGAGTTTGAAATAGCTAAAGTGACGTCTGGGGGTCTTTCGGCGCCTATGCCTGGAAAATTAACAAAACTCTTTGCCAGGATTGGAGAAGCTGTAGAAGAGGGCGAAACATTACTGGTAATTGAAGCAATGAAGATGGAACATTCTGTTATTAGCCCTACTGATGGCTTTGTTGAAGATATATTCTATACCGAGGGTGAACAAGTAGAGGAAGGGGTCGACTTACTTAAGCTGAAAGTGGATAAAAAGTGATTATTTATCCTGAAGTATAGTTGGATATAAATAAGAAAGCTTTCTCGACATTCCTTTACTATGATTGGAAAAGGGCATACCAAAGAGCATTAAGGGTGGGGTATTTGTGTGTGAACTTTAAAATGAAAGTATGATAATATTTGTCGTTTTAACTCAATTTAAAAGGCCTGAAGATGAATTATGTCCAGAAAACAACAGACAGCTCTGATAAATCTATAGATCAAATTTTAAATAATATGGCATGTCCAATTGACACCCGTATTCCTCCCATAGAACCCGGAAAAGAGTCACCGGAAGTGAATGAGCTTTATAATCTATGCCTGGATATGTACGGAATCGTGCCAAAATTTATTCAAGTCTTAGCTCACGCACCCGGCGCAGCGAGAAGTTTTCTTGTATTCGATAGGGATATAAAAGTTGCTTCTCATAGGGAAGGAGATACAGAGCGGTCAAGAATGCAGGTGCTATGCATATTAAAGCCCTCGCTAGATAATTCATGTCATAATTGTGCTCATCATAATGTAGCACTGGCAAGGCAGTTAGGATTTAATGAAAAACAGCTATCATCAATATCTTCTAACTCTTGGAATCAGAATAATGACTTTACAGAAAAAGAAAAACTTATTCTTGATTGGGCAAATGCTGTGACTGATATGTCAGCGCGAGATAAAAATACGCTTTTTACAAAAATGCTGAAGCATTTTTCACATTCAGAAATAGTAGAGTTTACATATACCACTGCTCTATGGAATTGCACTAATCGACTGGCTGAAGCAATGCATATAACGGCTGAATCGAATGATAAAGGTATAAATTGGGAAACATAAAGAGATACTGGAGACAAATATGACAATGCCCAGTAAGGTTCGTATTTATGAGGTTGGGCCACGCGATGGATTACAGGCAGAAAAACAATCTGTTTCGACAGAAGAAAAGATAGAACTAATAGAAAGACTTGCGGAAGCCGGAATCAAATCGGTCGAATCAGGCGCATTTGTGTCTCCGAAATGGGTACCGCAAATGGCTGATAGTGTTAGTGTGTTGAGTAAAATTAAAAGAAAACAGGGGACTAGTTATCCTGTTTTGACACCGAATATGAAAGGGTTTTACGGTGCTCTAGAAGTTAAGGCTGATGAGATAGCTCTTTTCAGCGCAGCATCAGAAACATTTTCGAAAAAAAATACCAACTGCTCCATTAAAGATAGTTTGAAAAGAGCAGAAGAAGTAGCTGAAGCAGGCATATCGCATGGAATGCGCATTCGTGGATACATTTCTTGTGCGTTAGGTTGTCCTTATGAAGGAGAAGTAAAAAAGGATAATATTGTGGAGTTGGCAAAAGCACTTCGAGAGATGGGGTGCTATGAAGTAAGCCTTGGGGACACAATTGGCGTAGGAACACCTCATAAAGCAAAAGAGATGTTAAGTGCAGTAGCTTCTGAGGTGCCAATCTCTGAGTTGGCTTTACATTTTCACGATTCCTACGGGCAAGCATTAGCCAATATACTAGCTTGTCTTGAGTTAGGTGTTTCTACCATTGATACAGCAGTTTCAGGTCTTGGAGGATGTCCTTATGCACCTGGTGCATCGGGCAATGTTGCGACAGAAGATGTCCTTTATATGTTGGATGGGTTGGGTATAGAGACGGATATTAATTTTGATGAAGTCATTAAAGCCGGTCAGTTTATATGTGAAGTCTTGGGACGAAAAACTACATCAAAAGTAGCACAAGCCTATGTCTCAAGAACAAATAATTAACATTGTATAAAGTAAACCATCATTATTAGGTAATTTAAAAAGAGATCATGTATAATTCTGTAAAGTAATAGAATTATATAAATGGATCAGTAGAGCAGTCATGGAATATATCATGTTATGACATTACATTTGATAAAGCTTGCAGTAGGCGCTGAGTCTGTTCAGCATTTGAAAGATAGACAAACGCTTCGTTACAAAAGTTATAATACAAATAATGGGAAATCGGATTTTCGTATATTAACCCGGAATATGCCCCGGCGTGGTGATGAAATTATAGATAAAGGTGGCTCTATTTTTTGGGTAGTAAAGGGACAAATACTTGTAAGACAAAAAATAGTTTCAATTGAGTTATTAAAGAAAATGGTTAATGAAAGAAGATGTGCAATTTATCTCGATGTATCATTTATACCAGTCTACCCAAAAAGGTTTCGGCCATTTCAGGGCTGGCGATATTTAGAAGGAGAACTTGCACCGTCTGATTTACCGAAATCGAAAATGTTTGATAAGGAACCTTCAGCTGAGATGGCAGCCGAACTTAGTGAACTAGGCTTGATATGAATACTAATTGTTTCTCTCAAGAAGGTATGATTAATCTAATAAATAACATTTATAATTACTCTTAACTAACTGTTATGGAAAACAAAGATATTAAAAAAGAAACTTTCGAAACTTTGCTAAACACTATTTGGAATAAACCTGATGGAAGTGTCATGGACTGTAATGAGTCCATAAAGGTTATTAGGCAGAATCTCGAAGAAATCCAGGAGGTATGTCAGGAGTCATTTGAAGATGCTATTCTAATGGAAGTTTCTGATGAACAATTTATCGAAGTTTTAGTGAAACTGGTTGAGGGTTTACATAACCCTTATAAAAAATAAATTATCACGATTGGTTAATTATTTCATCAACCAGGATGTGTCGTTTTTCTTTTGCTGATTTTATGCCAGCTAAAACAACCGCAAGTGATTTAGTAGCACTTTCACCTCCGACTTCTACTTTGCTATTATTTAGAGCTGCATCTGCCCATTCGATTAACTGTTCAAGTAATGTGTCGACTTTGTCAACGGGGATTTTTTTCTGCTTTGTTTCATTTTGTCTAAGTGATCTAAGGCCATCAAATAAATTGTAGTAAGCAGACATCTTCTTTCCATATACATTCAGTAAATAATACTCAGAGGCAGAAGCGTAACTTGTGGAAAGTGAAGAAATGGCACCATTTTCGTGGTGCATTAAAAGGGTTCCAACGTCCGGGTTGTCACCAGGTAAAACTAGTTGCGAAGCCATTCCCGAGACGGATTTAATAGGGCCTAACAACATTATTAAAACATCAACATAATGAAGACCTATTTGCAGCATAACGCCTCCTGGCATACCATCGGCTGTATACCGCCAATGGCCAAGCTCAAATTTTCCTTCTCTATCCCTACTTATATTAGCTTCTGCTTGAACTAACGTGCCAAATTCACCAGTATCAATTTGATTCTTAATCCATCTAAAATGACTCTCTCGTCTACGTTGGTATCCTATACTAAGAGTAATTCCGCTTTTCTTACATTCTTCAGTTATTTCTTTTGCTTCCCAAACGTTATTAGCAATAGGCTTATCCAGAAAAATGTGCTTACCAGAGTTTGCTGCCGCCTTTGTTGTTTCTAAATGGACATGATTGGGCGTTGTATTAATTATTCCATCTATATTTGGGTCATCTAAGATTTCTTGATAGCTGTTTGCGTTTGCGCATTTATATTTTTGACTGAATATTTCACGTTTGTCAGGTGAGCGCGTGTAACAGGAAACTATTTTCAACTGATTAGAAGATCTATTCACAGCGTCAGCTAGTACATCTGACCACCATCCTAAACCAATAGAAGCTATTCTGAATTGTTGTTTTGTCATTATATATAACCGAGACTAGTTAATTATTTGTTTGTATTTTCTATTGGATCTAAAAGACCAAACTACAGAAAAAATGGATAATATTATGAAGCTAAGACTTATTGGTGATGTAAAGAAAATACTAATATCTCCTTGAGAACCTGTTAAGGCAACTCTTAGATTTTCTTCTAGTTGTCCCCCTAAGACCAATGCCAATAACAAGGGCACAACAGGCATGTCCAACCATTTCATGGAAATACCTATTAGCCCAAAGAAAAGCATTATATAAACGTCAAAAAAATTATTACGAAGCGCAAAGCTACCTACAACACAAAGTACTGCCAAGGATGGCATTAATATTGAACGGGGAGTGTCTAAAACTTTAACAAGAATACGAAGAGATAATAGTGCAATTAAAAAATTAAATATATTTGCCCAAAAGAATGAAAATATTACACCATAAGCAAAATCGGCTCTCTCAAGAAACATTAGTGGTCCAGGGGCAAGACCATGAACAATTAAAGCGCCTATTAATATGGCTGTTACGGGATCACCAGGTATTCCCAAGGTCATCATAGGAATTAAGGCCCCACCCGTAACTGCATTATTAGCTGATTCAGGTGCAGCGACGCCCTCGATTGTTCCACTACCAAATCTTTCAGGACGTTTTGATATTTTTTTTGCGTAGTCATAGCTAATGAAGGCTGCAATAGGGCCTCCTGCACCGGGCAATGTACCTAAGAAAGAACCAATCATTGAACCCAGTATTATAGGAGTTTTTACTATCTTAAGGTCTGAAACATTTGGAAGTATAGATTTTATTTTCGATTGGGTAACAGCGCCTAATTTTGTTTGATCGGATATGTGGCTTATTAACTGTGGGATAGCAAATAATCCAATAAGGGCAGTCAAGAAATGTACACCCGCCATTAGATTTACTTCTCCAAATGTAAACCTTTGAGTACCCATGACGGGATCTTGTCCAATTGTAACTATTGCTAAGCCTATGGCGGCGGATAAGAGTCCCTTAATTAAGGATCCGGCAGAAAAACTACAGATGATTGTCATGCCAAATAATATAATTGAGAACATATCTTCCGTTCGAAAATTTAATGCGAATTCTGCTAAAATAGGTGCTACTAAAAATAAGAAAAGAAAACTCACTATTCCACCTATAAAACTTGCTGTTATTGCTATGCCCAATGCTCTACCGGCGTTACCACTTGAGGCCATAGGATAACCATCTATGGCCGTTGCTGAAGCTGAAGGTGTGCCCGGTATATTCAATAATACAGCCGAAAAACTTCCTCCCGTCATGCCTCCTACATAAAGGCCAAGAAGGAGTGCGATTGAAACATCTGGTGGAAGAACAAACGTTATGGGCAAAAATACAATTATACCCGTGCTTATCGTCAGTCCTGGTATCATTCCCACTATTAAGCCAATTAGTACACCTATAGATGTGCTCAATAACACCATGAGACCGATCGATTGGTTCAAGCCAATTAATATTTCAGGATTCATAGTATTACCTTGAGTACTGCGTCATGTAATGCGCCCTGAGGTAAAAAAATATTGAATCCATAGCGGAATACAAAATAGAAAAGGAATGTCAGTCCAACTGAACTACTTAGTATGTAAAGTGGCCTTTTTTCTGAAAACATAACCATTAAAAATGAAAAAAAAGGGATTGTAGTAAAAAGAAAACCAAAACTTGGTAGAGTAACCAGATAGACAGCAAAACCTATTAGAGCAAATAAAGCCCTGAGATTGTGGTTGCTTTGCGTTTCTTCTTGTTTGAATTCTAGGTTAAAGTTTTTTGTAGAAAAAACTGAACTTAGTAGTAGCACAACGCTTAAAAATAAAATAATTACTACATTAATCCATGGAAAAAATGTAGGCCCTGGAGTGTCAGGAAGACTGCGCGTTGGGAGTTGCAGAGTCATAAGGCCATAAATTATTGTAATCACAATTATGACCATGGCGGCTATTATGTTTTTCCGGCGCATAGGAAATATTGATTCTATCTATTATCGAAAAAAAATGTACTTTTGTTGACTGTACTTAATAATGAGCGGGTCAGAAAAATTGGGCTGCTCATTATAATGAACAGCCCAATTTGGTTTATTTAGACTTTAACAGTCCTGCGCTAGCAAAAATATTCTTTACCTTAGCGTTCTCTCTTTTGAGAAGTGCGCTAAAGTCCTTGTGTCCTAGAGGGGATACTTTAAATCCTTTCTTTTTCGCTAATGCAAGAAATGCTTCTGAGTTTGCAGCTTTTGTCATGGCATCAGCCAGGATTGTTTTAATATTTTCTGGTGTATTAGGTGGAACTGATAAACCACGGAAAAGATCTAATGAAGCATTATACCCCAATTCTTTAGCAGTTGGAACATTAGGAAATATTTCGTTTCGATTATCTGTTGGCATAACTAAAAGACGTATTTTACCGGCTTTAGTAAGGTTAACTGCACCCGTTAGGGGGGCAATCATGGCATCCGCTTCTCCGTTTAGAACAGATTTATTTCTTCCCTTTATTCCTTTAGGTAAATGTATAACTTTACAGCCAACAGCATTCATTAGTGCTATTGCAGCTGTGTGGGTAGCACTGCCAGTCCCTGAGTTTGCGACTTTTAATGTCCCAGGAGACGATTTGCAATCGGTAACAAAGTCTGAAAACTTTTTCCATTTTGCATTAGCTTTTACCGCAAATGGTTGTGGCTGAAATTCAACACGCCCAACGTGATCCATGGCATCATATGAAAAATCAGTGTTACCCAAGTTAGTGGTTGTAAGAACAGATGTGGAATTCCAAGCAATAGTATATCCGTCCGGCTTTGAATTTTTGGTGTGGGTGTAAGCTATTGCGCCACCGCCACCTTTTCTGTTCACAGGTGTTAAAGGCACTCCAAGAACTTTTGACATTTCTTTAGCCAAAAGCCGACCTTCAATGTCTGCTCCACCACCAGCACCAAACGGAATAACAAATTCTATTGGTTTGTCGGGAAATGCTAATGCTGGAGTAGCTCCCACTATAAATACGAAACTCAACAAATATTTACTAAAATGGTTCATAAATTTCATAATAACCTCTCCCAAGTTTATATATCGCTAACGTTAAATATCAGCACCAATTGACTTAATGGCGGCTAGAGCGATGTCCTGGTCCTGTTGCCAGTCACCTCCACTAACTCCTATACCCCCAACACATTCACCTTCCACTAATATTGGAAAACCACCTTCCATGGCTGTCCATCTATCTGAACCAGCTGCTAGAGCTAAACCAATAGCGTGAAGTGTGTCTAAATCTTGTCCTTGAGCACCCTTCTGCGTTGTTGGTCGTTTGTTAGATGCTGCTGTAACTGCTTTTGTTGTTGACGAGTGAACAGTGTGGAATCTACCTCCATCCATACGCTCCAAAACTAACAAATGTCCGCCTGCGTCTACAATCGCTACTGTTATTGAAATGCCGAACTCATCCGCCTTTTGTATAGCGGTATCAAGCATCATTTTGGCTCCCCCCGTTGTTAAACGAGGCGTTGTTACAAATGACATACTAGCTAACTTTCTGTTTAATAACTAATTACTAAATATATTAAATACCGGGTATAATGAGCTTTGCTTGTTATAATGTCCACATGTGGTTTTAACCTATTAAAGAGATTAACGATGAGCCAACGAATTGCTGTTTTAGGCACTGGAGCAAATGGTGCCTCAATTGCTGCAGATTTAATTATAGCAGGATTTGACGTTGTTCTAATTGAACAATGGCCAGAACACGTTCAAGAGATGAGAAGATCAGGTATTCGCATTGAAATGCCTGAAGAGGTCTTAGAGACCCCTGTAGAAGTCTATCATTTATGTGAGGTGTGTAGCTTTGATTTCCAATTCGATGTCGTTCTTCTTGTTATGAAGGCATATGATACTATTTGGGGGTGTCAATTAATAAAGCCATATTTAAAGGATGATGGTGTTTTGGTTGGCGTTCAAAATGGTATGACTACTGATAATATAATAGAGGTTGTTGGAATTGATCGTACCATGGGGTGTGTTATTGAGATTTCTTCCCAGATGTTTTTACCAGGAGTAGTAGAAAGACAGTCATCACATGACCATTCTTGGTTTGCAGTTGGAGGCTTATCCAATCAGAGTAGGAAACGTGAGCTTGAAATTAAAAAGTTGCTATCTCATTCGGGAACTACTGTGATTTCATCAGATATTCAATCAGCAAAGTGGATGAAAATTATAAGCAATTGTACTACGTTAGGTACAACAGCTGTATTTGGGGTACCCATAGCTGAGGCTGCTTCAAATCCAGTCATGAGAGACATAATGATCAAATCAGGCTTAGAGGCATTAGATGCCGGTCTAGAAAAGGGATATCGACTTGAACCTATATTCGGTCTTTCCGAAAAGGAGGTCAGCGATTCCAACCAGCTAGTAGAATTGCTTCTTAATAAATTAACAAGCACTTACATATTACCCCAAACTATTACGACAGTTTTACAGGATCATATGAAAAATAGAAAAAGCGAGGTTGAGAACGTTAATGGTTGGGTTGTAGAGGAACGACATAGTGTAGGAAAAAAAGCACCGGTAAATATGGCAATTTTAAAAGTTTCAAAATTAATAAAGAATGGTGAGCTTGAACCTGATCCTTCAAATGTTGGTTTAATAAAGGATTTGGTTAAAGATGAGCAGTAAAATTTAGTAATATAGGATAATAAAATGTTTTATAATTTAATCCTTAAACAAGTAACAAACTGAATTAAGTTATGGCCGACATATTTTTTTAGTTAGTCAGTCCCAATTTTCGGCGTAACCAAAATTTCGAGCAGCATACTCTGCGTGAAAGTCTTCAAATGTGATTGGTGGATATTTTTCAGGGTTACTCGCATCTTTGCAGGTTGGGAGGCACTTAAGAACAGTATCCACACTTGGGTAAAAGAAAAAGATATTAGAATAACGGCCCTCATTTGAGTCAGCTAATACTCTATGAGGGGTTGCTATGTATTTATCATTGATCCACCTGATAAGCGTGTTTCCTGTATTAACAAGAATTCCTTCAGGTATAACTGGTTGCTTAATCCAAGTGCCTGAAGGTGTCAAAATCTCTAACCCAGGTCGTGTGGCTGGAGGGATTAAAGAAAGAAATGATATGTCGGTATGGCCCGGTAGACTTATGTGGTTTTTCTCCTCTTTGATAGGAGGATAATAGGCAATTCGAGACATGGAACTCGATCTCTGAAAAAATGAGTTAAAATAGTTGGCAGGCATATCTAAGGATAATGCGAGAGGGGGTAGTAGTTTGTGAGCTAATGTTTCAAAAGCAATATGGAAATCCATAAATGAATTTCTAAGTCCTGGTGTAACTGATTCATCAGGCCATTTATTATGCCCCCTAAACCGTCTATTTTTACCAAAGTCGGGATCTGTCGAATCTAAATCAAAAGTAAATTTATATGCTTCACTCAATTGAGGTTTGGTGGCAGTTTCTCTCTTCTCAAATGTGTCATTATGAACAGATACATTTGGCGGCATATACCCACATTGATGTCTGTTCATTCTAACTTTTAGTTTTTCAGATTCAGGTAAATTAAAAAATTCCCTTGAGGAGATAAAAGTTCTTTCTACAATGGCGTTATCCATACCGTGATTTACAATAAACATAAACCCGATCTCAGTGCAGGCGTTATATATAGACTCAGCTACGATTGCTAGTTGACGATCATCTCCAGAGAGCATGGGGCCTATGTCTATAACAGGTATCTCCTGTTGGGTGTTATTATGTGATCTTCGTGAGTCTAATGACTGATCAGTATGTGATTGAATGCTCATCTTTATTGTCCCCTAAAGAGCAACGTAAAACAGATTATATATAAATATTTAACTTCAGTGATCTTTCCTGCCTATAAATATGTATTATAAATATAAGATTTTATAAATAATAAACACAGTATTATCTAGAGAGATAAAACAATATAACATACAAATAAATTAGTACTTTATTTGTTAATGTATTTTAATCAATTGATTTTATAATATATTAGTGTTTTTTTTTAATAGACGAATTTACTACTTATTAGTTAGTAAAATGAATAAAAGTAATGATAAATTAGCACCTGTAGTATCAACGAATGCTGAAGTAAAAGCTTTTCTGAATCAGGTGGCCAAGATTCCTAAGACTGGGAACGGTTCTCGGGGAAGATTGCTATTTGCCATAGACGCAACTCTGAGTCGAGAATCGACATGGGATTTAGCTTCTCAAATACAATCTGAAATGTTTATAGCTACCAAAGATCTTGGAGGACTAGAGGTGCAGTTAGCATTTTATAGAGGGTTTGGTGAAATGAAAGTTACAAAATGGCTTTCTGATCCTGATGAACTTGTAAAAAAAATGAATCTAGTTCGCTGTGTGGCTGGTCGAACACAAATTCGTAAGGTTCTTCGACATACTTTGAAAGAGACAAAACAGCAGAAAGTTAATGCTCTTGTATTTGTTGGAGATGTTATTGAAGAAGACATAGATGAGCTTGGTCATTTATCTGGGCAGTTAGGGCTTATTGGAACTCCAGTGTTTATATTTCAGGATGGAGAGGAACCGATTTCAAAAAGAGGCTTTCAAGATATTGCTAGGCTATCCAATGGTGCTTACAGTACTTTTAATGCTGATAGTGCGGCACAGCTAAGTGAATTATTACGCGCGGTTGCTGTTTTTTCTGCAGGAGGGGTTTCGGCTCTTACTAGTTATGGAAAAAAGATTGGGGGAAGGGCACTCCAAATTAGCAACCAGATGACGAAACAAAAATGAAATTGACGTCATGATTCCTGCCTTAATATTAATTTTAGCCTTAATAATAGGGATTTATTTTATTGCTAAATGGTGGGTTCAAGCTGATCCTAAACAACTTATTTTGGCTCTTAGATGGGCAGGTATATTACTAGCTGCTATTTTAGCAATAGCAATATTTTTATCTGGAAGATGGCATTGGTTGCCTGGTTTGTTCTTTTTCCTTTTGCCCTGGTTCTTAAGAGCAAGAACTTTTCAGACAATGAGAAAAAATGCTCGAGGTCCTACTGCAGGACAATCAAGCCACATTTCTACTAAATACCTGAATATGACACTTGATCATGATAGTGGTGAGATGACTGGTCAAATAGTAAATGGAATGTTTTCTGGAAAGAACGTTAGCGACTTAGACTTACCAAAATTGATTGATTTTTGGAGAGAGTGTGCCGAAGATGATGAGCAATCTCGTGTCGTTTTGGAGAATTATTTAGATAGGGATTTTCCTAATTGGCGTGAATTAGCTGGAATTGGCCCTCGTCATGAACAGTCATATACTAGTTCTGATAGCCCATGGGCAGGCGCGTCAATGAGTTTGTCTGAGGCAAGAGAGATTCTTAACATTAATGATAATGCGTCAGAATCTGACATTGAAAAAGCTTATAGGAAAGCTATGAAAAGAGCTCATCCTGATCAAGGGGGCTCGGATTGGATGGCCGCAAAAGTAAACCAGGCAAAAGATATTTTGCTTAGTAAATAGTAAAAATTCTATTTACTATTACTTGCGATTCCTCTTGCTGATATGGCAAAAGAAAAAGCTTATTTTAGTTTATATATAATTATCATTTGATTAACAGAAGTGGTGTTGTCTTTATGACAGTAAAAGTTCGGAAAGCTATATTCCCTGTTGGGGGGTTGGGCACTCGCTTCCTTCCTGCAACTAAGGCGATGCCTAAAGAGATGCTACCAGTTGTTGATAAACCACTTATTGAATACGCGGTAGAGGAGGCACGTCAAGCAGGCATAGAGCAGTTTATATTTGTTACAGGAAGAGGTAAAGTTATCATAGAAGATCATTTCGATCATAGTTTTGAGCTGATTGAAGCTCTTAAAGGCAGGGATAAAAAAGTACAGCTAGATTCTCTTAGTTCGTCTAAGTTTGAACCAGGGCAAATTTCTTATGTTAGGCAACAGCAGCCTCTAGGATTGGGACACGCTGTATGGTGTGCCAGACATTTAATAAAAGATGAACCTTTTGCTATTCTTTTAGCCGACGATTTAATTTTAAGTAAAGTGCCTTGTCTTAAACAACTAGTGCATGCATATGACGAAAATGGTGGTAACATTATTGCTGCTATGAACGTCCCTCCCGACCAAACATCAAGATATGGGATTATTGAAGCATCTAAATCAAAGGGGAACTTACACTACATAAAGAGTTTGGTTGAAAAGCCTGATCCTTCACATGCGCCTTCTAACTTAGCTGTCGTTGGAAGATATATTCTCAGTTCAGATATATTTAGTGAAATCAATAACGTAAAGCCTGGAATGGGAGGAGAGATACAACTTACAGATGCAATTTCACAGTTAATAGGTAGGCAAGATATATACGGGCTTACTTTCGAAGGAAAAAGGTTTGATTGTGGTGATAAACTAGGGTTTTTAGAGGCTAATATTGCTTTTGCACTCGAACGAAGTGATCTAGGTGATTTTCGAACTGTACTTTCTAAATATGGAGGCTGAACTTTGCGGATAGTAATGGTAGGCGCAGGTTACGTCGGCTTAGTTTCTGGCGCTTGTTTTTCTGAGTTTGGATGGGATGTTGTCTGTGTTGATAATGATTCAACAAAAATTGAGGCTCTTGTTCAAGGAAAATTACCTATTTATGAGCCAGGTTTAGATGATTTAGTAAAGCGAAGCGTGACAGAAGGAAGACTTAGTTTTTCCACTGATCTAGCCTCTTCATTGATTGATGCCCAAATTATATTTATTGCAGTGGGAACTCCATCTCGAAGAGGTGATGGGCATGCAGATCTGTCTTATGTTTTTGATGCCGTAAGTAATATTTCTATGTATGCAGAACCTAATGCATTGGTTGTAACTAAATCTACGGTGCCTGTTGGTACTGGTAGAGACATTCAAGAGCTACTTAATAAAAAAAATCCTAATTCTAAGCTTCTAGTTGCAGCTAATCCAGAGTTTTTAAGAGAGGGCTCTGCCATTGAAGATTTTATGAGGCCAGACAGAATTATTATTGGTGCTGAATGTGAAAAGTCTAAGAACCTAATGAAAGAGGTCTACAGACCATTGTTTTTGAAAGCTACACCAATTGTTTTTACATCTCTAGAGACAGCTGAAATGATAAAGTATGCATCTAATTCATTCTTAGCCACTAAGATTACTTTGATGAATGAATTTGCTGATTTATGTGAAAAAGTTGGAGCTAATATACAAGATGTGGCGCGAGGGATTGGCCTTGATGGACGAATTGGAGGAAAATTTCTCAATGCAGGACCTGGCTATGGAGGATCCTGTTTTCCAAAAGACACTGCGGCAGTAGTTAAGACTGGCCAAGATATAAACTCACCTTTATCAATTGTGGAACAGGTTATTAAGGTAAATGAAAATAGAAAATTTTCTATGGTTCAAAAAATTATTGATTCATTTGGTGGGTCTGTTTCAGGTAAGACTGTTGGTATTCTTGGGCTAACATTTAAGCCTAATACGGACGATATGCGAGATTCTCCTAGTTTGGTCATTATTCCAGAGTTAATTCGGGCCGGGGCAAATATAAAAGTTTTCGATCCGGAAGGTATGGAATCAGCCCACAATTATTTTACCAATTTAATTTGGTGTAACGACGCCTATGAAACAATGAAGGATTCTGATGCGCTAGTTATATTGACGGAGTGGAATCAGTTTCGTGCACTTGATTTGGAACGTATGAGATCACTTTTAAGGACTCCGTTAGTCATAGATATGAGAAATATCTATAATCCTGAAGACATGAAAAGTGCTTTATTTGATTATATATCCATAGGACGCGAACCTGTTTATGGGTCTAAAGAGTAAGTGGTTGGCTATGTCATTTCATTCCTTTAACCCCTCTATATTAAGAGAGTATGATATTAGGGGAATTGTTGGAGAAACACTGTTTGATGATGATGCCCATATGTTGGGAATTACATTTGGGAGTTGTCTAATAAAAGCTGGAGGGAACAGTGTAAGTGTTGGATATGATGGAAGGTTAACTAGCCCCAAACTCACTGAAGCCTTAATTGATGGTTTAATTTCATGTGGCCTTAAAGTATTCAATATCGGTCTGGGTCCCACACCTATGTTATCATTCTCTACTCATCATCTTTCTTCAGATGCTGGCATAATGGTTACTGGGAGCCATAATCCAAAAACTTATAATGGTTTTAAACTTTCTTTGAAAGGCAAGCCTTTCTATGGTTCTGATATCCTGTCTCTAGCTGCACTAGCCGAGTCTGGACATTTTATTTCTGGGAAAGGGGTGTTGGAAGAGGTAGACCTACAAGAAGACTATTTAAATCGATTAACAAGGGATTTTTCTAATCTTAGTTCTAGAGCTATAGCATGGGATCCAGGCAATGGTGCTACAGCTATTATTCTTAATAGGTTGTGTGAAATTATTCCAGGTCATCACCATATTATTAATGGCTGCATCGATGGTAATTTTCCTAATCATCATCCAGATCCAACTATTCCAGAAAACTTAAACCAGCTGATTGGATCTGTTCAAGATAACTCATGTGAACTAGGTTTTGGATTTGATGGTGATGGAGACAGAATAGGGGTGGTCGATTCCAAAGGAAGAATTATTTACGCGGATCAATTAATGATGTTTTTTGCTAGAGAAGTTCTAAATAGTCATCCTGGAGGTGCTATAATCGCTGATGTTAAGTCAAGCCAAGCTTTGTTTGATGAAATAGAACGTTTAAATGGAACTCCAATTATGTGTGGCACAGGTCATTCCCGAATAAAGTCCAAAATGATTGAGATGTCATCGCCATTAGCAGGAGAAATGAGCGGCCATATATTTTTTAATGATAGATATTATGGTTTTGATGACGCTTTGTATGCTTCACTTCGTCTTCTCGCGTTTATGGACGTGACTGATACACCTCTTGACCAACTTTACGATGGATTACCTGTTTTGTTTAATACCCCTGAAATACGATTTCCTTGTCCCGAAGAAATAAAATTCAATGTGGTCGAACAATTGTCCAAAAACTTGGATGCAGCCACCATGGAGATATCTAGAATTGACGGTATAAGAGTAAAAACTAATGATGGCTGGTGGCTTTTAAGAGCATCAAATACACAAGACGCTTTAGTTGCTAGATGCGAGAGTGATAACGAAATCGGACTTAAAAGGCTCAAAGAGGAATTAGTTATGAATCTTTCAGCTTTTGGCTTGTCGTTACCTAATAATATTACTGATTAGTAATTTTTATCGTATAATGAGTACTTTCCGACTCTATCCTGCTAAGGTATAGCTCTAATTATCTATTAACAACAGAAAGGAGGTGATCCGATGTCTAACGGATTGGTGATGGCAAAAGCTAAATTACGAGGCACTGGTGATCCTCAACCGTTAGGTGGATATTTTTTAGACGCCTAGGTGTATGAGGTTTACTGTAAAGGTGTATCGCATATTGGCACTGTGCACGAATAATTTCCAATTCATGCACTTGAAAGCCGTGGAAACTTTTTTTATATCAAAAAATAATTCCTGATGATCACCTAACGTTTTCAAGTGTCGCCCTTACTTAATAGGGGCGGCACTTTTTTATTATTGGAGTTATTCATTTTCTTTTAACGAATACAGAAGACTGGAGAGAAAATACGATCTCCTGATGCTGATTGGTTAAGTTTCCTGATGTAGTTACTATTCCTAGTTTTGGTCTACTATTAGAAGTTCTTTTATTCACAATTACTAAACTCGCTCTTAGCGTGTCCCCTGATCTCACTGGATGGAGCCATTTTAGATGCTCAACACCAGGTGAACCCATGCTTTGTAAATCCAACAGAAGGCCATCACAAGCCAAACGCATCCAAATACTTGCTGTATACCAGCCACTAGCAATTATACCTTTGTATATTGAGTTTTTAGCGTGTATTTCATCAATATGGATTGGCTGAGGGTCAAATCTCTCAGCGTAATTAATCATGGATTTATGATTTAAGGTATGGCTTCCTAAATCATATGTCTTTCCTATAATTAAATCTTCATAAACTATAATTGACATACTCGTTATTTATACAAATTTAATAGTTAAATAAACTGGCCGAAAGAACTATTTTATTTGGCTATTCTGGAGTCAGTACAAAACACTTGCTTCCTTTAAAAAGAAGTTGTTTGCAAAGTGATCGTGCCGAACTCCCATCTAGGCCCATGAAGCGAACGCGAAATAGAGTCATTGATTTATGGTTTTTAGGCTGAATTTTTAAAAAAGCATTCTCCGGAAGTCCCAAAAGTCGTTGAGCTGTATTACTGGCCGCAACATAGGCGTTATCGTATTTTTTAAAGGTGCCAATTTGTATGCCCCAATTCTTTTCATAATTATTACGATCAGTAATTTCTGTTTTTGATAACTTTATCGAATTGTTGAGTTTAGGTTTGCTTGATATCCATGGTTTAGGTATCGGATGAGCTGCCAGAGTGCTGAGGGCCTTTGCTTTATTCCAATTCCGATTAAAAAGCTTTCTCATGTGTCGATCTCGTCTGATAGAACTCTTCCCGCCAAAAACAACACCAATTAACCGAACTTTTCCTCTTATTGTAGAGGCAACCAAGTTAAAACCAGACGCACGGATGTATCCCGTTTTAATTCCATCAGTTCCCTTATAAGTTTTTAAAAGAGAGTTATGATTATGATACTTTTTACCCTTATAAACGAAAGATGGAGTAGAGAATAATTTATAATATCGATCGTGTTTTGTTATTAAGGCTGTAGCTAGAATAGACATATCTTTTGCGGTAGTTTTTTGTCTTTTGTTATACAGTCCAGACGCATTTCTGAATTCAGTTTTTTTCATACCTAATGAACGAGCTTTTTTCGTCATTTGTTTTGCAAAACGGATCTCGGTGCCACTTATCGATTCGGCGACAACAGTGGCTACGTCATTAGCAGATTTTATGGCTAGCGCATTTATAGCGTTTTTTACAGTGATGTATTCACCTGGTTTCAGTCCCAGTTTAGAAGCAGGTTGTCCTGCAGCTCTCTTTGAGACCCTTAATTGTTCATTTAACTTTAAGGAATTTTCCTCTAACGCATCAAAAACCATAAATAAAGTCATCATCTTAGTTAATGACGCGGGGTGCTTTAACTTATTAGCATTCCTAGAAAAAAGTGTTTTTCCACTATTAGCATCAACTATAATTGATGCGTACTTTGCAGAAGCAAGCGTTGGTATTGGGGCAGTAAGAACTACCGAAAGAAAAAATAATTTAAGATACGTTTTTATCTTTAAGTTATGAATTTTGAACTACCCCAATGAAAAAAATTTCAAAATCAATTACATAAAGAGAATATTTACTACCGAATCAGATGGTGTCCACTTTTTGTATTAAAGACACTTAATTTTTTTCTTATTTAATTGAATTAGTTGAATGTAGGAAATGTAAGAGAATTATTAATATTAATTTGATCCAATAAGTTAATTTCCCATTCAAGGTACTCAATCATGAATTTTTCTGCTTCTTCGGAATGATCATAGGGTTTGTACTGAACGTCTTTGGTGTCACATAAAAAGTTTGAATTTTTTGTTTCAGTTAAATATTTATTTTGTTCCCAGTGTTTAGTCCCTCCCTTCAAGAAAAAGATATCTTTTTCTGTGAAATAATTCTCAAGATCTTTTACAGCTAAAGAAGCCAAAGTTCCATCATCCGATGTGATAACTACTTTATTATATTTGTTTATTTTACTAATTTCTTTCTTTAATGCAGAGCGTAATGACCAACAGGAACCTGGTATATGTCCCTCTCGATACTTAAGGCTTGTGCTTATATCAATAAGGAAGCATTGATCTCTTTCAAGCAACGATTTTAATTGTCTAGGAGGTATAGAATTTGATGAAGGGTCGCCATAGATTTTTGGCTTAAAAGAAGATGAAGTTAAATCAGGGTTTCCTATCATTCCGTTTTTTAGGACATAAACATCAGTCCACCCCATTTGTATTAACCAAGACGCTGTCATGATAGAACGGGTTTCTGTATCATCAACTAAAATAATCTTTGAATTTCGTACTCCAATATATTTATCAGTGGCTTGCACTAGTTGCCCGCCCGGCGCGTTACGTGACCCTCTTATATGAGTTTGAGAATACTCTTTTGGGCTTCGTACATCTAAAAAATATAAATTCGATTTTTTATTAGTCTTCTTCATTTCTAAAAAAACATCATAATCTAAAAATTTGACATTATACTTTTTAACTACTTTCTCGACTAAACGTCTTAGTCCTTTCTTTTCATTTATTGAGGGGCATCTAGCGTACTTGGCAGCCCCTCGTTCTAGTTGATATCCGGAAAGATGCCAGCCCATAGTACCATTTTCTAGTGCATATATTGGATTTGGTAATCCTATATTAATTAACGATTGCGCCCCTATTATGCTTCTAGTTCTTCCTGCACAATTAACAATAATCTGTGTGTCTGGATTTGTAATTAAATTACAGGCCCTGTTTACAATTTCTACACCTGGAGCATCAATCGCACCAGGTATTGACATTCTTTGATACTCATCATTAGGGCGTGCGTCAAAGATTAGAATGTCTTGTTTATCCTCTATAAGTTTTTTTAATTCTTCGGGCTTTAATGAGGGAGTTTTATATGTGTTTTCAACATATTCTCCAAAAGCCTTTGATGGAACGTTTACTCCGCTATATATTTCATGCCCAGTTTTTTTCCAATTTTCTAATCCACCTTTTAATATATCTATATTGTTGTAGTTCCATTTATTCAGTGATTTTTTCGCCAATTGAGGAATTATCTCATTACATGTATCCATCAATATTATTTTTGTTTGTTTATTAGGAACTAAACTATCAATTCGTAGTTCTAGTTGTGATATAGGCAAGGAGGTGGCCAGTAATATGTGTTCTTTTCCGAAGTCACCTTCTTCCCTTAGATCAATTAGAGCTATTTCCTGCGAACTATTTAAGAGTTTTTTTAATTTTAGCGGTGTAATCATAATTTTGTATAAATAGTTTAAGAAAATTAGAATCCAAGTTACTACCTTTGTCTTTATAGGAACAGATTCAAAACATTCATTTTGGCCATGTTACCAATAAAGATAATAAGTTATATATATAACAATACTCTATACCGCTAATTTAATATATTACATTATTAATTAACTTTAACATTTTTTACTATATGTTTTTAAAAATTTAAAGTAGACGTTTTTTGATATCTAACAAATGAGTTTTTTTTAGTTATTAATAAAAGTGAGATTAATATAATTAAAAAATTTGTTTTTCAATATTTAGACATTGCTAGTGAGTATGGTGTTACCATAGATGATGTAGACAATTTCTTATTTTATAGAGTACAAAAATGCTAACCAGAATATATCTACCTAGAAATCAAAAAGATGACGGCTCGCCTGATGATAAGGTGCAGACTGGAGTTGCAACAAAAACTCGCTCTAAAACTAAAAAGCCCGCAATGTATAAAGTGTTATTATTAAACGATGATTATACTCCAATGGAGTTTGTCGTTGATATACTCGAGAGGTTTTTTCGTAAGAGTGGAGAAGAAGCGGTTAAAATTATGCTCCACGTACATCAGAAGGGTGTAGGAGTTTGTGGTGTCTATACCTATGAAGTTGCTGAAACTAAAGTGACGCAGGTCGTTGACTATGCGAGAAAGAATCAGCACCCTTTGCAATGCACATTGGAAAAAGATTAATTTATCTATCTATTTGAAATTTTTTATCTAGCTTTTAAAGGTTTAATTATAAAATGTTATCAAATAATTTAGAACAGTCACTGCATAGGGCCCTTGGTCTAGCTAATGAGCGTCATCATGAATATGCAACTCTCGAACACCTCTTGCTTTCTCTAACTGATGACCAAGATGCAGTTGCTGTTCTAAAAGCATGTGGGGTAGATATAGATGGATTAAGAAGAAATCTCTCTAACTACATCGATGAGGAATTATCAAGCTTAATAACAAATAGAACAGATGAGGCTAAACCAACAGCTGGTTTCCAACGAGTTCTTCAAAGGGCTGCTATACATGTACAGTCGTCCGGACGAGAAGAGGTAACTGGTGCCAATGTTTTAGTAGCTGTGTTTTCCGAGCGCGAAAGTAATGCTGTCTATTTTCTTCAGGAGCAAGAAATGACTAGGCTTGATGCTGTGAACTATATATCACACGGTATAGCCAAAGTTCCCGGACACGATGACAGCGGTATTGTTTCCGGGATGGATGATCAGGAGGACGATGAATATACTGTAAAGAAAGGTAAAGAAGCGCTAAATGCTTATTGTATTGATCTAAATCAAAAAGCTAAAGAAGGGGCTATTGACCCCTTGATTGGTCGCGAACATGAGGTCGATAGAACAATTCAGATACTAGCTCGTAGACAAAAAAATAATCCTCTTTATGTTGGGGAACCTGGCGTTGGAAAGACTGCTATAGCAGAAGGATTGGCTAAAAGAATTGTTGAGGGAGATGTTCCAGAAGTTCTAATTGATGCGAATATATATACGTTGGATATGGGGTCTTTACTTGCAGGGACCCGTTACAGAGGTGATTTCGAAGAACGTATGAAGGCAGTAATGGCTGAAATATCTTCAATCGACGGTGCTATTTTGTTTATTGACGAGATTCATACAATAATTGGTGCTGGAGCAACTTCAGGAGGAGCAATGGATGCTTCTAATTTGTTGAAACCTGCACTAGCGGGTGGAAAATTAAGATGTATTGGCTCAACAACATACAAAGAGTATAGAAACTACTTTGAAAAAGATCGTGCTCTGACCAGACGTTTTCAAAAAATTGATGTAAATGAACCATCTGTAGAGGACGCAATCAAGATTCTTCGTGGATTGAAAACTTATTACGAAGAACACCATGATATTAGATATACTGATCAGTCAATTAGAACTGCGGTCGAATTGGCATCACGTCACATCGGTGAAAGAAAACTTCCTGACAGTGCAATAGATGTAATTGATGAGGTTGGTGCTGCTCAATCACTGCTGGCTCCATCAAAAAGAAAAAAAACAGTGGGAGTTAAGGACATTGAGTCAGTTATCTCAAAGATTGCTCGTATTCCTGCTAAGTCTGTTAGTCGTGATGATTTATCAACACTACAAAACCTTAAACGAGATCTTAGGAGGATGGTATTTGGTCAAGATACTGCAATTGACGAATTGTCCAGCGCTATAAAATTATCCAGAGCAGGATTACGAGATAAAGAAAAGCCTATAGGCAGTTATTTATTTTCTGGTCCAACGGGAGTTGGAAAAACTGAGGTGGCAAGGCAATTGGCAATTGTGTTGGGTGTAGAGCTTACTCGTTTTGATATGTCAGAATATATGGAGCGTCATTCTGTTTCTCGTCTTATAGGTGCTCCCCCTGGATATGTTGGTTTTGATCAGGGGGGGTTACTCACTGATTCAATAGACCAGCATCCACATAGCGTTGTTCTGCTTGATGAAATAGAAAAGGCTCATCCAGATTTATTTAACATATTATTACAAGTAATGGATCATGGAAAAATTACTGACCACAATGGAAAAACTGTAGATTGTAGAAATATTATTTTGATTATGACTACAAATGCTGGAGCAGCAGACCTTGCTAAACCGATGATGGGATTTGGTGGCGGCAAGAGAGAAGGGGATGATCAAGAAGCTATTAATAGGATGTTTTCTCCTGAATTTCGTAATCGACTTGATGCAACAATAGGATTTAAAAATTTAAGTCCTGTTATCATGAATAAAGTTGTAGGCAAGTTCATCATGGAGTTGGAAGCTCAATTAAGTGATAGGGATGTCTCCATTGAGATAGATGATGAGTCTTGTCGTTGGTTGGCAAAGAAAGGTTATGATGACCAGTTTGGAGCACGGCCGTTGGCAAGGGTAATACAAGATCAAATAAAAAAGCCTTTGGCAGAAGAACTTCTTTTCGGCAAAATATCAAAAGGAGGAACAGTAAAAGTTAGTATAAAGGAAGGTAAGTTAAAATTTAGACTAACTCAAAATAGGCCGAAAAAGATATCAGGCTCCTCTAGCAAGAAATCAGAAATTAAAAAACCAGAACTGGTAAAAAAATAAAAAATTATTCTTTTATTTTGTATGGAGAAAAATCTGTGATCGCCTGAATTTCCCAGTCAATCTCACGCCTCTCTTCAGAACAAAAACGCTTTACGGCATCTTTAAATGAATCATTTGGGATATAGTGCCCACTGTACGTTTCCACAGGTTCGTAACCTCTCTGTATTTTATGTGGTCCTTGCGTTCCAGCTTCAACAAATGAAATATTATTTTTTATGGCGAAGTCTATTGCCTGGTAATAGCAAGTTTCAAAATGTAGAAATTTGTATTCTTTTACGCAGCCCCAATTTCTACCAAATAAAGCGTTATCACTTCTTAGGTTTAGAGCACCAGCTACTGGGGAGCTTTCATGTTCTGCCATCATTAATATAACTTTGTCACCAAGACTTTTTTGGATGAGTTCAAAAAAATCACGAGTCAAGTAGGGATAACCCCACTTTCGGTCATAAGTGTCTACATAAAACTTATAAAAAGCATCCCAATGATCTATGGTAATTTCATCTCCTACTAATGGCTGTACTTTTAATCCTTGACTTATAACGGAAAGCCTCTCTTTTCTTATTGTTTTACGTTTTCTACTAGTCAACTCTGATAAAAAATCATCAAAGCTATCATAATTCCGATTATGCCAATGAAATTGTCTTCCAAGACGTTGAATCCATCCTGCTTTTCCCATTACTTCCCAGTCATTATGGTCGGAAAATGTTACGTGAACTGATGATATATTTAGTTTATCACAAATATTTTCTAATGCTTTTAATAGTATTAATCTGTTTTTATTAGAATCTTTGCCAGAGCCAACCAGCAAACGTGGTCCGCTTACTGGTGAAAATGGTGATGATACTTGCATTTTTGGGTAGTAACTACCTCCAACTCGTTCCCAAGCATGCGCCCATCCGTGATCAAAAACATATTCACCTTGGGAATGACTCTTAATATATAATGGGGCAGCAGCAATTATTTTGTTTTTTGAATTTTCAATTACTAAATGGTGAGGTAGCCAGCCTGTTTCGTTAGAGACACATCCTGTTTCTTCTAACGCGTTTAAGAAGGCATGACTAATGAACGGATTATCTGATCCCGTTAAATTATCCCAGACAGGTCCAGGTATATCAGATATACTTTCTATTACTCTTGCTTTTATATGAGTATTACTGTCAGTCATTTATATACACTATAATATTAATTTTATTTTGTTTCGAATATTGCTTCTACCTCTACAGAAACGTTTAATGGTAAAGAAGAAACGCCTACCGCCGCTCGAGCGTGACGGCCGCTCTCTCTAAAAATCTCAACCATAAGATCTGATGCACCATTTATTACTTTAGGTTGATCTCCATAATCATCGGTAGATGCAACATAACCTACAAGTTTTACACAACGGACTATTAAATCTAAATTACCACCTAACGCTTGTTTAGCTATAGAGATAATAGATAAACCGCATAGGCGAGCCGCCTTATTTCCATCATCGGTAGACACATTTTTACCTAATTTTCCTATGAAAGCTGGTTTCCCATCTATCATTGGTATTTGTCCTGATATGTATAAATAGTTTCCAGTAATTACATAGGGAACATAGTTTGCTAGAGGTAAATTTGCATCTGGTAATAATATTTTTAGTTCATTCAATCTATCATCTATTAAATTTTTCAAAATGGTCACTCCTTATTACTCAATCAATTAATATCTATTGAATTTAAAAAAATGGGATGTGCTGTTAAGCACATCCCAAGTTCAGGGAGGAGAGAGACCCAACGCCTGGGAGAGAAATGGCGAGGGCCTCTGATTCGATCGAGCAAATATGATGCTCAGACCGAATTGCTTTAGCTACACCCGCTTGTTGCTCCGCAGGTGTCGCATTTAAGACAAGTTCCGTTTCTAACCATTGTAAAATTTCCACATTCTGTACAAGAGTCTCCTTCATAACCCTTGATACGTGCGTTACGAATTCTTTCTGTTCGTTCTTCTTGAACGATGTATTCGAGATCTAACTGTTTGCCTGTATTTGTAGGCATAGTGAGGATATCAGCTTTTGCATGGATGGAGTTATCTGTTCCTGTAGCTTTAGTCAGGTGAGCGGAGTCTTCTGTGTTCTGTATGCTTTCGTTGTTTTGTTTGCCTCCTTCTATGACAGAAAGATTACTTCTAATGTAGCCATTACTCACTGCAAGACCAACGGGAGGCAATTCTGGAATCAGTGTTTCATCAGATTTTCCTCTGCCCATAGTGTCTGGTTCAAGATCGTCTATTTCAACATGAGCTAAATCATGACGTCCCATGTAACTTATCGCTATTTCGCGAAAAATATAATCTAAAATAGAGCTAGACATTTTGATGGCGTCATTTCCTTCTACTGGTCCTGATGGTTCAAACCTAGTGAAGGTGTAAGCATCTACAAATTCCTCTAGGGGAACTCCATACTGAAGTCCAATCGATATAGCTATTGCAAAATTATTCATCAATGAGCGGAAGGCAGCACCTTCTTTATGCATGTCTAGAAAAATCTCTCCTAAAGATCCGTCATCATATTCGCCAGTTCGAATATAAACTTTGTGCCCACCTACTATGGCTTTTTGGGTATATCCTTTTCTACGATCAGGAAGTCGTTTCCGCTTAGCTTCTCTTTTGATAACGTTCTCAACAATCTTCTCTGCAATTATATTCGTTTTATTCGTAGTCGAGGATTCATTATACTCGTCTAACATGTCCTCTGTTTCGCTAAAGCCAAAGAAATTTGATTGTAATGGTTGGCTAAGTTTGGAACCATCACGGTATAAAGCATTTGCCTTTAGACCTAATTCCCAAGATAGAAAATACGCGTTTTCACAATCATGTATTGATGCTTCATTTGGCATATTAATTGTCTTAGAAATAGCACCACTTATGAATGGTTGAGTACCAGCCATCATTTTTATATGGCTTTCAGTTGAAAGATATCGTGTACCGGTTCGACCGCAAGGGTTGGCACAATCAAATACATTTAAGTGTTGTGTCTTAATATGAGGAGCACCTTCTATGGTCATAGCTCCACAGGCATAAACGTTGGCCGCTTCTATTTCCTGTTCAGAGAATCCAAGAAAATCTAGCATATTGAAGTCATATTGATTTAGTTCTTCATTATTTATACCAAGAACCTCAGTGCAAAATGTTTCACCCAAGGTCCATTTATTGAAAACAAATTGTATATCAAATGAACTAGCAATAGCCTTTTCGATTGCATCAATTTGAACACTACCAAAATTCATTTCTTTAAGTTTTGTATGATTTATATGAGGGGCATTGAGTAAAGAGCCATGCCCTATAGCAAAGTTAACTATTTCAGTCACTTCTATGGGGTTATAACCTAGGGATATTAGACCTTCAGTTACCATCTGATTAATAATCTTAAAGTATCCTCCACCAGCTAGTTTTTTAAACTTAACTATAGAAAAATCTGGCTCAATACCCGTCGTATCACAGTCCATCACCAAACCTATTGTACCCGTAGGAGCGATGACTGTAGTTTGGGCATTTCGAAACCCATATTTTGAGCCTAGTTTTAAGGCTCTGTCCCATGCCTTTTTGGCGGCTTTAGTCACTTTCTTACTCTGGGGATCTTTCGGAGTTAGTGGAATAGGGTAAATTGAAAGTCCTTCATAATTCGTTTTTTCGCCAAAGGCTGCTCGTTTATGATTACGAATTACTTTTAACATTTCGTTAGAATTTATTTTGTAGCCAGGGAAAGCTCCCATCTCACCGGCAACTTCCGCAGAAGTTTCATACGCAATACCAGTCATTAGTGCAGATATTGAGGCACATAAGTTTCGACCTTCATCACTGTCATATCCTATTCCTGATGCCATCAGTAGACCGCCTAAGTTTGCGAAACCCAATCCTAATGTTCTGAAATCATAACTACGTTGGGCTATTTCCTTGGATGGAAATTGAGCCATCAAGACAGATATTTCCAGTGTTAAGGTCCAAAGCTTAACGGCGTGCTCAAAATTTTCAGTGTTGAAGGACTTATCATCATTACGAAACTTCAGAAGGTTTAGGGAGGCTAAGTTACAAGCTGTGTCATCCAGAAACATGTATTCAGAGCAAGGATTTGAAGCATTGATACGCCCAGAATTAGGGCAGGTATGCCATTCATTTATAGTAGTGTCGAACTGTACTCCTGGATCAGCGCTTGACCATGCAGCAGAACAAATCTTATCCCATAATTTTGTCGCTTCTATCGTGCTAGAAACCGATCCATCTGTGCGGGCTCGTAATTCCCAGATATCATTAGCTTTAACGGCAGAAAGAAAACTATTTGTTATACGAACTGAGTTATTTGAATTTTGTCCAGACACAGTGTTATAGGCTTCTGAATCCCAGTCTATGTCATACACAGAAAAACTAATTTCTTTGTAGCCTTGTTGTGCAAGTTGAATACATTTATGGATATAACTTTCTGGCACCATATCTTTGCGGGCCAGTAATATAGCTTTTTTTAAAGTAGGGTTTTCTGCGGGAAGAAATCTTTCATCACTATCACTGTCAAATTCATCTTGATGACATGCTTGAATGATAGAATTCAATCGTTTGAAGCAGATTTTTGAGCCAGTTACTATTGAGGCTACTTTTTGTTCCTCTATAACCTTCCAATCTATAAACTCTTCAACGTCAGGATGGTCAATATCAACAACAACCATTTTCGCCGCTCTTCTTGTGGTTCCGCCAGATTTTATAGCCCCAGCAGAGCGATCGCCTATTCGCAGAAAGCTCATAAGTCCAGAAGATTTCCCTCCGCCTGAGAGTGATTCACCGCTAGACCGTATATTTGAAAAATTCGTACCAGAACCCGATCCGTATTTGAAAAGACGTGCTTCACGTGTCCATAGATCCATTATTCCCCCGTCTGTTACAAGATCATCTGAAACGGATTGAATAAAACAGGCATGAGGTTGTGGATGTTCATAGGCACTGGACGATTTAATTAACTTGCTAGTTTCGTAGTCTACGAAGTAGTGGCCCTGACCTGGGCTATCTATACCATAAGCCCAATGCAAGCCAGTATTAAACCATTGTGGGCTATTTGGAGCTGCCATCTGGTGGGCAAGGGTGTATCTTATTTCATCAAAATATATTTTTGCATCCTCTTCACTATCAAAATATCCTCCTTTCCAACCCCAATAAGCCCAAGTGCCAGCCATACGATTAAATACTTGTCTAGCGTCTGCTTCAGAAACATATTTTTGGTCATTTGATAGTTTCTCTAGTTCTTTTTTGTTTTCCGTGTGCTTCCACAAAAATTCTGGAACGTCATCTTCTGCTATAGCTATTAGTGCTGATGGTACTCCCGCTCTACGAAAATATTTTTGTGCGAGTATATCACATGCAACTTGGCTCCAGTGTTCAGGAACCATTATATCATCAGCAGAAAAAACAACCGATCCGTCAGGATTACGTATCTCACTAGACGTTTTATGAAACGTTATGTTCTGATATGGGCTCTCGCTCCCATTAGTTAGGCGGCGCTCAATCCGCATATTTTAACTCCTACATACACACAGTTTTCGTTGTGGGCCTACAAAAACTATAAAACCAGGTTATCTGTGTAGGTTCTTGTTTTATCCCCTAACCGTTCACAGCTTTTTCGAGTCGTTTTATAGATAGAATCATCTTATGTTCCTACGCTACAATATATTGTCATATATGTAGGCTATACTACTACATATTTACGTATCAACTACATTTTGTGTTTTTTAATTTATAAAAAGTATATATGGTGGCTAATAGTGGGAGAAACCCTTGCCAATTGAGATACGCAGATGGGTAGACGGTGAAGGGTAGATGGTGCCATATTTATAGGATATTAAGAGACTCGGTTACAAAAAACATTTGTTATGAACAAAATAGGATAAACATGCATGGCCACATTAGGGACATTACTTAAAACTTGGTTGAAAGGTATTAAGGTCGGCGAAGACTCGTTTGGAAATAAATACTATAGATCCAAGAATGCTGATAATTATGGTCGTGCTAAAAGATGGGTTGTTTATAATGGACAACCTGAGGCGAGCAAAGTTCCTCCTGAATGGCATGCTTGGTTGCATTATATGGTTGAAGATCCTTTGCTGGATAATAATCGGTATGATTGGCAAAAGGATCACTTACCAAATTTGACGGGCACGGTAGCGTCATATGCGCCTGATGGAAGTGTGCATAGCGGAGGAACACGACCAGCTAGTTTAGGTGATTATGAACCCTGGACCCCAAACTAAATATTTTCTTTTAAGACGTGCTGATGGTTGCTTATGGGCTTAATGAAATCTGAATACTATGAGATTGCCGTTGGCATAGGGTTCTCAGTTATTTTAATCATTCTTGTTTCTTTTGTATTTATGACAAAAGAAGATAAAAATAACACCATTATGGTAGTTGCAAAATTTAATAACGTTGATGGGTTAAAAGTCGGCGATCACGTTAGGGCAGCTGGTATATCAGTAGGAAAAATCGCGAAAATATCTATAGGTGAAGATTTTAAAGTAATCACCGTTTTAAGGATAATTGACACATTATCATTGGATGAAGATACAACTGCCTCAATCGTAACTGACGGGCTTTTTGGAGAAAAGTCTATACAATTGAGTATTGGAGGCAGTGATAAAATAATAAATAATGGTGGTGAAATAAACTTTACAGAGGATTCTCTGATTTTGGATGACCTCCTTGAGTTAATTGTAAATCAGAAGGATCAATATTCTAAAGAAACTAACCAGCTTTTGAGGGGAGTAAAGTGAACCGTTCAACATTAGAAACTTTTCTCGGGGTATTTGTTATATTAGTAACTCTTGGATTTTTAATATTTATTCTACAACTATCTGATTTTACTTCCAAAGATAGAACTGTTTATGAGGCGCGATTTTTAAAAGTTGGCGGTTTGGAAAAAGGAAATGAGGTTAGAATAGGCGGGGTAAAGGTCGGAACAATCATTGTTAGAGATCTTGATGCCGCAAATTTTGAAGCTATTATTAAATTCAATGTGGACTCGAGTATAAAATTACCTATTGATACAAAGGCTATGGTAATAGGACAAGGGTTTTTGGGTGAGAAGTATTTACGACTTACACCAGGGAAATCGAAAGACCACATAAAGCCTGAGCGCCAAGTTATGAACACTGTTGACTATAAATCATTAGAGGACACTGTTTCTAAAATTATATTTATGGCAACGGAAGAAAAGTGAGATTATTTTATGTCTGTTAGACGATGTTTAACGACTAAGATCTTGGTTTTTTTGGTATGCATTCTTTTAATTGTTGTTATTCCCTCAAGTAAAGGAGCCAATTCTCAGACAAATCTTCTAAATAGCTTTCCTTTTCTAGAAAATAATAAAATAGCGGTTTTGCAGGGACTTGATAAGGTTACGGCTAGAATATCGACATTATACGTATCAATAGATGAAAATGTTCTCTTTGGTACTTTGTCAATTAATGTTCGAGCATGTTTTAAAACACCGCCTACTGAACCTCCAGAAAGTATCGCGTTTATAGAGATACATAAAATTATTGACGGCAGACAAGTGGCTAATTTATTCACTGGTTGGATGTTTGCTTCTAGTCCGGCATTGTCTGCTTTAGAACATGCAGTTTATGACGTTTGGGTAGTTGATTGCACAAATAGTTCAAATTCTTCTAATACCAAATTTGAATGAAAGATAGCTTTTGTTGATATGGCTTTAGACAGTAAAGATTTGTAACTATCTCTAGTTACTTCATAACATCCAAATTGGACTAAGTGATCAGTTAAGAATTGAGTATCAAGTAGCTTGAAGTTACCTTTATTAAGTCTCGCAACTAGGTGACAAAGGGCTACTTTACTTGCGTCTCTTTCCCTAGAAAACATGCTTTCGCCAAAAAATGCTCCTCCTATAGCTAAACCATATAAACCGCCGACCAGTTTACTATTAAACCAGACTTCTACTGAGTGAGCGTATCCTAGTTCAAATAAGGATTTATAAAGTGTCTCTATTTTATTATTAATCCAAGTTTTAGGGCGATTTTTTGATCGTTCATAACAACCTTTGATAACTCCATTAAAGTCTGAGTCAGCACTAACTTGATAACGACAATTTTTTAGAGTGCGTTTTAACCGTCTGGGTATGTGCATATTATTGATCGGAAGAATACCTCTAATTTCCGGTTCCACCCAGAAAAAATCAGGATCATTACGATTTTCTGCCATAGGAAAGATACCTTGGGCGTATGCACTTAATAAAATATCAGCTGTTATTTCATGCATAGCTTAATTTAGTTTTCAGACATAAACTTTTCTAACCAGTGAATATTGTAATCACCAGAAATAAAATCATCATTATCTATAACTCGTTTATGCAAAGGTATCGTTGTTTCTACACCCGAGATTACCATTTCGTCTAGGCAGCGTTTTAACCTTCTAATACAGCTAGTTCTGTCGTCCGAGTGAACAATTAGTTTAGCTATTAAACTATCGTAGTTAGGAGGAATTTTATATCCATTGTAGAGAGCCGAATCTACTCTTACTCCTAGGCCTCCTGGAGCGTGTAGCTCAGTTATTTGTCCAGGAGATGGAATAAAAGTATCAGGATTTTCAGCATTTATACGACATTCAATAGAATGACCCGAATATTTTATATCTTTTTGAGAGAATGACAATTCTTTGTCTGCGGCTACATTAATCATTTCTTTTATTATGTCCACGCCGCATATCATTTCGGTGATCCCGTGTTCGACCTGTACTCGTGTATTCATTTCTATAAAATAAAATTCTCCATTTTCGTATAAAAATTCAAAAGTACCAGCACTAATATAATTAAAACTTTTGGCCGCTTCACAGCAAACCTCTACTAGCTTTTGTCTCGTAACTTTGTCTAAAGTGGGAGAAGGGGCCTCTTCAATTATTTTCTGATGATTGCGTTGAAGAGAGCAGTCACGTTCGTATAAGCTCACTACATTTCCAAATTTATCAGCTAGAATCTGTACTTCTATGTGTCTTGGTTTAGAAAGATATTTCTCTATATAAACCGAGGATTCCCCAAAATTTACTTTTGCTTCATTTTGTGCGGTTTTTAAACTATTTTCCATATTATCTTTGTGGGTAACTACTCTCATCCCTTTGCCACCTCCGCCGGCTGCTGCTTTTATTAGAACCGGAAAACCAATTTTTTCAGCTATCTCTATCGCGGACGAGACATTCTCAATTCTGCCATCCGTTCCTGGCACAACAGGAACATTTACTTTTTTCATCTCTGCTTTTGCTTGAACTTTATCGCCCATAATTTGAATATGTTCAGGGCTTGGTCCAATGAAGGTAAAACCATGTTCTTCAGTAATGCGGGCAAAGTTTGAGTTTTCTGAAAGAAAACCATAACCTGGATGGATAGCATTAGCGTTGGTCAATGTTGCTGCTGAAATAATGGCAGGAATATTAAGATAGCTATCTATAGAGCTTGGGGGGCCAATACACACACTCTCATCTGCTAGTTTGACGTGCATTGCTTCCGAGTCAGCTGTAGAATGCACAGCAACCGTGGAAATTCCCATTTCCTTACAGGCTCTGTGAATACGAAGTGCAATTTCACCTCGGTTAGCTATAAGAATTTTTTCAAACATTATGGTTTAGCCTGAGTTTAGCTAATTAAGGCGAGTATTTCGCCATACTCGACAGGCTGTCCATCTTTAACAAGAATTTCAGATAAATTACCATCGCAGTGAGCTGATATTTCATTAAAAGTTTTCATGGCTTCAATAACGAGAATAGTTTGACCTTTTAAGACGGCATCTCCTACATTAACAAATGGCGGCTCTCCTGGTGCTGATGCCGTATAAATAGTTCCTACCATGGGTGCAGTAACTGCGCCAATTGGGGGAGAATTGTCTACAACCCGATCGATGGTTATATTTGGTTTCTTTATATCTGTCGTCACAATCGGTGAATTTTGATAGCTAGGTATAGTTACTCTTATTCGTATACCGGATTCTTCGTATTCAATTTCTCCAAGTCCAGTTTCAGAGAGCAATTCAGCTAACTTGCGAACCAAATCAGAATCTACGTCAAATTTTTTGCTCATTTTTTAGGTTTCAACATTAGTTAGTAATTTTATTCGATATTGCATTAATTGACAGTATGTAGCCATCACCTCCGAAACCACATATTAGACCCGAGGCAACAGAGCTTATATAAGAATGATGCCTAAATTCCTCTCTAGAGAAAATATTTGATAAATGCACTTCAATTATGGGGATAGTTAAAAGTTTCAATGCATCGAGAACCGCAACGGAGGTATGGGTGTATGCTCCGGCATTGATTATAAGCCCAGCAGCCTCCTTTTTAGATTCTTGTATCCATGCAACTAACTCTCCTTCATGATTTGTTTGTTTGAATACAATCGAGAGGTTATGTTTATTTGCTTCTCTAACACAACGATCTTTAATCATATCTAGCGTTTCGTGACCATATTGATCAGGTTCGCGATCTCCTAGAAGATTTAGATTTGGACCATTAAGTATCCATAAGTTTGGATTATCAACCACAGTTCGAAACCTACAATGTTAATTTGTATTAGGCGTTATCATACAGGTCGATTCATCGCAACGATTTAGACAAGATTATTAATTACAAATTTTATCTATTTTAATTCTCTATGCACGGATCAGTTTTTTCAAATCATTCATTTGAGTTAAGTAATTTAGTGGTTAGTTCAAAAACGTTTTCAAACATCTGAACTGATAGTCTTTTGGTGTTTATATTGTATCTGGAGCAATGGTAGCTATCTACTAGTTTAAACGATTGATTGCCGTTTGAAACTTTGTGTATAACAGAATGTTTGAAAGCATTATCTTTTAGGGAAAGTTTTAAACAGGCTAATAATGAGCTATGGGCTGTTACTCCCAACGCTATAATAACCTGCAGATTAGACATTGATTTTATCTCAGAATTTAAAAAGGTTCTGCAAGATTTGATTTCTGAACCAATTGGTTTATTTTTTGGTGGAACGCACCTCACTGCATTAGTTATACGACAGTCAATTAGTTTTAAGCTATCGTCTTTTGATTGGGCGTACGAACCATTTGCAAATCCATATTTAATCAAAGTTGAATATAATACGTCACCTGCATAGTCTCCAGTGAATGGACGACCAGTCTTGTTTGCGCCTTTTAGACCTGGCGCTAAACCCACTATTAAAAGACGAGAATCTATTCCACCAAAGCTATCTACTGGTGCATTATGATAGTTTGTGAGCTTTTGTTGGTTTGCTTTTCGATAATCAACTAATCTTGGGCATAAATTACAATTGTATTTAGGCTTTAGTTCCACATAATCTCCTTTTTGTTATATTTGATTTAAGTGATTACGAATGTACTAACCAGTTATTAATGTTTATATAAATAAATTATAGCGCACAGATTGGAATAAATTTTTTATACTATTTATTTATTCAAATTACCCTTGATCAAATGTAACTCAATGACTTTTATGCATTGGGTTATATTGTGAGGCATTATTTAGATAACGCATTTATTAATCTTAAAACAGTAGTATTTTCAAAGAAACTTATTATGAAAAATAGTAAAAGTATCTTTATCGGGCTGGGAGCAAATTTACCCAGTAAAGTTTATGGTGAACCTATTAAAACATTGGAAGCTTCTTTAAGAGCTCTCAAAACGAGTGGTATAAAGATAGTTGGACAATCTCGTTGGTATTCTAGCCTTGCGTTTCCTGACCCCCATCAGCCAAAATATTTGAATGGTGTAGTGTCAGTAAGGACTGATCTAACGCCTAAAAAATTACTAAATCTACTCAATAAAATTGAAGATCAATTCGGAAGAGTAAGAACTTTTAGGAATGCACCACGTGTTATAGATTTAGATCTACTTGCGTTTGGAGACACAATTCGAACAGATGAACCACCTCTTTTGCCTCATCCCCGTTTGGCAGAACGTATTTTTGTTCTTAAACCCTTAAGTGATATTGAACCAACATGGGTACATCCATTACTCGGGTTATCAACGAACGAACTTATTGAAACCTTGCCAGAAAGTAATGATATTACTTTATACAATTAAAAATAATGATTAACGTTTTTTATATATTTGGTTGGCATTAAATATTTTTATGCTTATATAATGGTTTTTACATAACATAAGTCTGGAGATAATTCATATGGCTCGGGTAACTGTAGAAGATTGTGTAGAAAAAGTATCAAGTCGATTTCAATTAGTGTTACTTGCAGCTCAAAGGTCACGGGAAATATTGGCTGGTTCACCAATAACTGTTGAGAAGGATAACGACAAAAACCCTGTTATAGCATTACGAGAGATTGCTGATGAGACGCTCGATATTGATGAGCTAACTGATGCACTCGTAGCGAGTCAGCAGCGCCATGTCGATTTTGATATTCTTGAAGATGAGACAGAGGAGGATGAGGTTGTAGAGTTACTTGAATCCGAATCTAATGTTGAAGGGGTCAGTTTGGGTGATTCTGTTGATGAAAAAGTTAATCAAATTGAAATTCCATCAGATGCAAAGAAAATTCGTTTTGAGGACGTAGCCGGTTCTATGGATATTGATTGATCTATTTTAGAGATTTCGTCTGCCTTGAAAAAACGTTAAATTACTGAGCCAGGGGAATTATTTGTTTGATTAACTGAATTGTTCAAAATTAAGTTTTATTGGGACTGGATCTGAGAAGAAATGGTTGGGCAATATGAGCTTGTAGATAGAGTTAAATCTTATGACCCTAAGTTTGATTCGTCGTTACTTAATTTGGCCTATGATTTTTCAGAAAAAGCGCATGGTGGACAAAGGCGTGATTCAGGAGATTCATATTTTTCTCATCCACTAGAAGTAGCTGACATTCTCACAGATTATCGCCTCGATGGTGCATCGATTGTAACCGCGTTGCTGCATGACACGATCGAAGATACTGATACCTCTCAAGCTGAGATCAAAAAAATATTTGGTGATGAAATTTCACAGTTAGTAGATGGAGTTACAAAACTCACGCGTATTGAATTACAATCTAACAAGGCAAAGCAAGCTGAAAATTTTAGAAAATTTGTGTTAGCTAGTAGCCGTGATATTCGTGTTTTATTGATTAAATTGGCTGATCGATTGCACAATATGCGTACAATTCAGTATGTAGAATTGCCGGAAAGAAGGCATCGTATCGCTCAAGAAACTATGGATATTTACGCTCCGTTAGCAGCTCGAATTGGTATGAATGACTTTAAGGATGAATTGGAGGACTTGGCTTTTTCTGAGCTCAATCGTGATGCAAGGGACTCTATTATCAGACGTTTGCAATTTTTAAGAGAAGAAGGCGGAAATCTTATAGAAAGAGTGACTAAAGAGTTAAAGCAGGTTCTTCTTGATGATAATGTGACTGCTGTTGTTTCTGGTAGAGAAAAATCTCCTTATTCAATATGGAGAAAAATGTCCCGAAAACAAGTCGCTTTTGAGCAACTATCAGACATTATGGCTTTTAGAATATTAGTTAATGATTATTCAGACTGTTATCGTACACTTGGAATAATTCATGCAAATTATCGCGCAGTACCAGGTCGTTTTAGGGATTATTTGTCTACTCCAAAACCAAATGGTTATCAGTCACTCCACACTGGAGTTCTAGGGCCTGAAAAACATCGAATAGAAGTACAGATTCGTACTTCTAAAATGCATGAAATTGCTGAAAGAGGAGTTGCTGCACATTGGCGATATAGTCAACTCGGAGCTGGCCCGGTGTCAGTCTTTGGCTTATCTGACGATAGTCATTATAGATGGCTTCAGGAGTTGCTTGATATCCTAGACGATGCAGCCGGCCCAGAAGATTTTCTTGAGCATACGAAACTTGAAATGTTTTCAGATCAGGTTTTTGTTTTTTCACCAAAAGGTGAGGTTTATGCTTTGCCACAGTCCTCAACTCCAATAGACTTTGCTTATGCAGTTCATACTGAAGTGGGGGATCATTGTGTGGGTGCAATGATTAATGGGAGAAATATGCCATTACAAACTCTATTACAGAATGGAGACCAAGTTGAAATTTTAACTTCGGAAAATCAAACTCCCTCGCCAAATTGGGAACAATTCGTAGTCACTGGCAAAGCTAGGGCTAGAATTCGGCGAGTTTTAAGATATCAGAAACAGTTAGAGTATGTTGAGCTTGGTAAAGGAATTATAGAACAAGCATTTTTAAGGCGGAGTGAAGAATTTAACGAAGGTAAATTAATAGATGCCTTGAAAGAACTTCATGCAGAGTCTGTGCATGATCTTTATATTTTAGTTGGACAAGGGGTTCACACAGGTCGTGATGTTGTTCGTGTTTTATTTCCTGAAGAAAATATTCTGAGAAACAAACAGTCAAAAAATTCTCTGTTTTCTTTGCGTAGATCAAAACGTAAATCTCAAAAAGATGGAGAATTTTCAGTGCCTATTGATGGTTTAACACCGGGCATGGCTGTTCATTTGGCTAAGTGTTGTTATCCATTGCCTGGGGAACGAATTGTAGCAATTGCAACAACGGGTAAAGGGGTTACAGTTCATACTATAGACTGTATGACACTAGAATCCTTTTCTGATAGCCCAGAAAGATGGGTTGATGTCTCTTGGACTACTGACCCAGAGTCCATCAAAAAACAACTCAGCCGGTTAAAAGTTACTTTAGTAAATGAACCAGGTAGTCTTGGAGAATTAGCTAATATAATTGCTCAGTCTGGAGGAAATATTTCTAACCTTCAATTTACAAATAGAAATCCTGATTTTTTCGATATGACTGTTGATATAGAGGTTGATGATAATAAACATCTAAGTAATGTTTTATCTGCTCTAAGGGCAGGTCGCTCTGTTAGCACAGTAGGTAGGTCTCGTGGCTAGAATGTTAGTTTGTTTTTTTTATCAGACATTGTAGAGGGATGCATGATTGCAGATAAAATGCGCCTAGGTATAAACATTGACCATGTCGCAACGATAAGGAACGCAAGAGGAGGTGAACATCCTGATCCAGTGAAAGCGGCAAAGCTGGCTATTAATGCTGGCGCTGACAGTATTGTTATTCATTTACGTGAAGATAGACGCCATATTTTAGATAATGATCTAATTCACTTAATGAAGGAGATTGATAAACCTATTACTTTGGAAATGGCACCAACAAACGAAATGGTTAATATAGCTTGTAACAATTCTCCACAAAAAGTCTGTATTGTTCCTGAAAAAAGGGAAGAAAGAACCACGGAAGGTGGGTTAGATGTATGCACTTCTTTTTACTCTTTGCAAAAATATATCTCGAAATTAAAAAGTAATAACATTGATGTTTCCTTGTTCATTGAGCCTGATATTAATCAGATTAATGCCGCAAAAGAATTAAATGCAACTGCTATTGAACTACACACTGGGGAGTATTGTGAGGCACTTATTAGACATAACGAATTAAAGATTCAAAATGAATTAATTAGGTTAGAGAAAGCATCTATTCATGGCTATAATCTAGGTCTAGAAATCAATGCGGGTCATGGCCTCAACTACGCATCTGTTGCTTCTATGAGTAAAATAAAAGAAATTACTGAACTTAATATTGGTCATTTTATAATTGGTGAATCATTATTTATTGGTATTGAGGAAGCTGTACGTGAAATGCGCTCATTAATAGACGCAGCTAGACATAACTAGAATATGATAACTTTATGATCATTGGTGTTGGTATAGACTTAATTAATATCACGCGAATAGAGCGTACTTTGAGTAGGTTTGGTGATCGTTTTACAGAACGCTGCTTCACCTCTCTAGAGCGGAAACGATCTAATTCACGCAATAATCGAGTGGACAGTTATGCCAAAAGGTACGCTGCTAAAGAAGCTTGTTCAAAGGCGTTAGGCACAGGATTCCGTCAAGGGGTTTATTGGCGTGACATAGGTGTTATAAATCTACCATCCGGAAAGCCGAGTATCGAATTATCTGGTGGCGCGGCTAGACGTCTTATAGAAATTACTCCAACTGGTTTCCAAGCAGTGATAGATTTATCGATAACGGATGAAAGGCCAATTGCTCAAGCAATTGTGATTATCACTGCAATAAGAAGTTGATATAGATACCTTTAAGTTTGTCTACTTTGTTAATTTTTAATTATTTGTATTTTAGTAAGTGGAAAAGTAAATGGAAAAGACCAGAGAGAATAATAAAAAGAGTAAAACGAGTTGGGGAGAAAATATTCGTGTAATAATTTATGCTCTTTTAATAGCGTTCTTTATTCGAACTATAGCCTACCAACCTTTTAATATTCCTTCTGGATCAATGATCCCGACCTTACTTGTTGGTGATTATTTATTTGTTTCAAAATATTCTTATGGTTATAGCCGATATTCTTTACCATTCGGAATAAAGTTATTTGATGGGAGATTGTTTTCTAATCAACCAGAACGCGGAGATGTAGCGGTTTTTCGTCAGCCACCTTCAAACAGAGATGATTTCATTAAACGAATTGTTGGATTGCCAGGAGATAAAATACAAATGATCGATGGCCTTCTATATATTAATGGATCTCCGACTAAAAAGAAAAGAATTGAAGATTCTATATACATTGATTTCAGGGGACGTGAAATTAGTATTCCACAATATGAAGAAACATTAGAAAATGGTGTTAGTTATGTTGTTAGTGAATCGATGGGAAACAATGGAACAGTCGATAATACTCAAGAATTCTTAGTGCCGAAAAACCATTATTTTGCGATGGGAGATAATCGTGACAATAGTAATGATAGTCGAAGTTGGCTTTATATACCTTCAGAGAACTTAGTTGGTCGAGCTGAAATAATCTTCTTTTCGACCGATGGATCGTCGGGATGGCTAAAACCTTGGTTATGGTTTGATTCAACACGATTTAAACGAATTTTTAATTCAATAGATTAGGCTATGAACCAGAATTTATACAACGACTTCATGGAATTCATAATAGAGTATAGGTTCAATGATGTAAAACTTTTGAATCAGGCAATGCAACATGTTAGCACAGGTGTAATAAATAATGAGCGATTAGAGTTTTTGGGTGATAGGATACTTGGTTTAGTTATAGCTGAGCTCCTTCTCGAGAAGTTTCCTCATGAAAATGAAGGTGATATTGGAAAACGCTATGCAAGTCTTGTGCAGCGCGAAACACTTGCCTTGATAGGTAACCATCTTGATTTGAAGAAGTACCTTCATGCTATTGGAACAGAAGTCAATGACAGCATTGTGGGGGATGCAACAGAAGCTTTGATTGCGGCTATTTATTTGGATGGTGGATATTCTGTCTCGGCTGATTTTATAAAGAAATTCTGGAATCCTTTGATTAAGTTAGCAGATATGCCCCCACAAGATTCAAAAACTAGACTACAAGAAATGAGTCAATCACTGGGGTTGGGACTACCAATCTATCGAAATGTGTCTAGAGATGGACCTGATCATAATCCTATATTTCAGGTTGAAGTTTCAGTAGTAAAATTAGGAAAATTTGTTGGCAGAGGAAGTAGTAAGAAAGTTGCAGAACAAGAGGCAGCTAGACAATTGTTACAAAAGGTAAAAAGTAAAAGTGATACCTGATAATACTAAATGTGGGTTAGTTTCTATTGTTGGATTACCTAACGCTGGTAAATCCACTCTTTTGAATAACTTTGTTGGTGAAAAAATATCTATTGTTACTCATAAGGTTCAAACCACACGTTCACGTGTTCGGGGGGTGTCCATGGTTGGTGACACGCAGATTGTTTACATCGATACACCGGGAATTTTTAAAGCAAAAAGACGATTAGAAAGGTCTATGGTAGATGCTGCTTGGTCTAGTGTTAAAGATTCAGATGTTGTTGTAATTGTTATAGACGCATATAGAGGGGTGGACGATAAAGTAAAAAGATTATTACTGGAGGTAAATGAGCGTAATTGTAAAACTATATTAGCACTCAATAAAGTCGATAAAGTAAAACGTGAATTGCTACTTTCGTTAACAGCTGAACTAAGTAGTATTTCTGAGTATGGAGAGGTGTTTATGGTGTCAGCCTCCAAAGGGGATGGAATAGAAGATTTACAAGATTATATAGCGACACTTATGCTTCCGGGCCCCTGGTTATATCCTAGAGATCAGTTGTCTGATCTTCCCGAGAGACTCATCGCTTCTGAAACTACTAGAGAAAAAGCATATTTATTCTTACATCAAGAACTACCCTATTCGCTCTCGGTTTTTACCGAAGAGTGGAAGGTGTTAAGAGATACGAGTATACGTTTGAGACAAGTTATATATGTAGAAAGAGATACACAAAAAGCGATTGTTTTAGGAAAATCTGGCCAAACAATTAAAAAAATACGGATCTCCTCTCAGAAAGAAATGAGTAATCTATTTGAAACATTTGTTCATCTATTTATTGAAGTTAAAGTCCGAAGGAATTGGGTCGATGATCCAAAGAGTTATGATGAATGGGGTTTAAAATATGATATTTGAACGACCCACTAAAGTTGGATTAGCTAAATGGAATGGACCGACGATGCGATCATAATTGGTTCTAGAAGACATGGAGAAAAATCTTCAATAATCCAGATGTTAACGAAGAATCACGGGAAACACGCAGGGTTGTTGTCTGGTGGTAGTACTTCTTCTAAAAGGCATCTTGTAGAACCAGGTAATTACGTAAGTGCCAATTGGCGTGGAAGGTTACCCGAGCATCTTGGCAGAGTTAATTTAGAGCTAGAGCGATCGTTTGGGGCTGTCATCTTTGATGAGCCAAAAAAGCTAGCTGCATTAAACTCTATTTGCGAGATTATATTATTAGTATTACCTGAAAGAGAATCACATAATGAAATATTTACAGCTACACTCTTTCTTTTACAAAATATGGTAAATGAACATGATGATATCTGGTTAGCCCTTTATGTTAGATGGGAGTTGGGCTTGTTGGGTGCATTAGGATTTGGGTTACAGTTATCTAAATGTGCAGTTACGGGAGAAACAAGTGATTTAGCATATGTTAGCCCTAAAACTGGCCGAGCTGTGTCTATGGAGGTCGGATTACCTTACAAACAACAATTATTTGTGTTGCCTAATTTTTTATCTAATAGAGAGCACACTACGAGTAGTGCGAGTAGTGAGGACATAATCAATGGTGTCAAATTGACGGGCTATTTTTTAGAAAAATTCGTATTTGCATCTTTTAATAAGACTCTTCCTCCAATGCGAAATAGGTTTAGTGATCTAGTCAATAAAGAAATTTAATAAAAAACTAGTATAGCAAAAATCAACAAGTTGATTTAAAACACCTATGCAATACTAGATATAGGGCAGTATTTATAAAATGTCATTAAATGGCGGTAATGGAAATATTCGTGAAGAAAGTTTTAAAGATGCTCTTAGTGAGAGATATCTAAACTATGCCGTCTCTACTATTATGTCGCGTTCTTTACCAGATGTTCGAGACGGGTTAAAACCCGTCCATAGAAGGCTCTTATACGCAATGCTGCAGTTACGTTTAAATCCAGAACAAGGATTTAAAAAGTGTGCTCGAATAGTTGGTGATGTGATGGGTAAGTATCATCCTCATGGAGATCAAGCTATTTATGATGCATTGGTCAGATTGGCACAACAATTTTCTGTTAGGTATCCATTAATTGATGGTCAAGGAAATTTTGGAAATATAGACGGCGATAATGCTGCGGCAATGAGGTATACAGAATCCCGATTAACTGAAACTGCTATATCATTGCTTGATGGTATAGACCAGGATTCTGTTGATTTTCGAGGTACTTATGATGGTGACGGTTCGGAGCCAGTAGTTTTACCGGCCAATTTTCCAAATTTATTGGCTAATGGTGCTAGTGGTATTGCTGTTGGCATGGCATCAAGCATACCACCACATAATGTTAATGAAATTTATGATGCAGCTTTGCATCTTTTGAAAACTCCTAATGCAACAATTTCTAAATTAGTTAGTTTTATTTCTGGACCAGATTTTCCTACAGGTGGAGTTTTGGTTGAAGAAAAGAAGGCAGTGGTTGAAGCTTATAGTCAAGGGAAAGGAAGTTTTCGTATTCGTTCGAAATGGGAAGTTGAAAATCTTGCCCATGGACAATATCAAGTAATCATAACTGAGATACCTTACTTGGTTCAAAAGTCTCGACTAATTGAAAAAATAGCTGATCTTTTACAACAAAAGAAATTGATTCTGTTATCAGATATAAGAGATGAGTCTGCTGATGACATCCGACTTGTGCTGGAACCAAAAAATAGAAACGTTGATCCCGAGGTTCTTATGGAGAGTTTGTTTCGTGCAACTGATTTGGAATCACGGTTTAGCTTAAACATGAACGTTATTGATTCAAATCAGAATCCTCGAGTTATGTCGTTGAGAGAAGTACTTCAGGCATTTATTGATCACCGACATCAAATACTTATAAGAAGTAGTAAATATAAACTTAATAATATAATACGGCGTTTAGAGATTCTAAATGGTTATATGATTGTTTATTTACATCTGAATCAAATAATACAGATTATAAGAGAGGAAGAAGATCCAAAATCAGTATTTAAAATTAAATGGGGTTTGAGTGACGCTCAATCTGATGCAATTTTAAACATGAGATTACGATCCCTTCGTCGTCTTGAAGAAATTTCGATTAAAAAAGAGATAACGAATCTAAACTCCGAAAAAAAGTTAATCAAACAATTATTAGATAATAAGAAAAAGCGTTTAGAACGAATAAGTGATGAATTTAAAACGGTAAAAAAACAGTATAATGATAAGACGCTTATCGGAAAAAGGAGGACTATAATTGGCCTCCCCCCCAAAGAGATGGACATGTCTGCTGAGTTTGTAGTCGAAAAAGAAGAGGTCACGGTTGTCTGTTCGCAGAAAGGTTGGGTCCGTACAATTAAGGGACATGGATTAAAAAATAATGAATTAAAATATAAAGAAGGAGACAAAGAAAGATTCATTATTAAGGCGCTAACTACAGACAAATTAATCTTATTTGTTAGTGATGGTAGATTTTTTACATTGGGAGTAAATAATTTACCTGGTGGTAGAGGGCATGGAGAGCCAATTAGTCTTATGATTGATCTTGGAAATGATAGCGAAATAGTTAATGTTTTAACGCATGATCCAAACAGAAAACTCATTATTTCCTCTGATAATGGGAGGGGTTTTATAGTTCCAGAAAAGGATGTTGTTGCTATGACAAAAGCTGGAAAAAAAGTCTTATTTTTGGATGAAGGCGCGGAATCCAGTATATGTACTCCTATTAACGGTGATCATATAGCTTTAATTGGAACGAACAGGAAGTTGCTAATTTTTCCCATCAGTGAGTTGCCTACTATGTCTAAAGGAAAGGGAGTAAGGCTGCAGAATTATACAAACAGCGCGTTGGGTGATTTAACGACTTTTTTTCTGGAACAAGGGTTAATGGTTCGAACAGGAAACCGAAATAGAACTTTCAGTTCAAAAGAAATCGTTCAGTGGTGTGGTAAAAGGGCACAAACCGGAAAGTTACCTCCTGCAGGTTTTCCTCGCTCTAATGTTTTTTAGAACGATTAACTTAAAAAGTTACTAATTAAAGGTTTTGTGAAATTTTGGATTATTTAGGAAGGATATAAAAATATGAACAAAACAGTAGCCCTGCAATCTACTATTGCTAGCTTAATTTGGCCAAACAGAAGTTCATCATTAGATATGCGTATTATACGGGGTGTTATACTAGCGATAATTGGAAGTTTTGTTGTTGCGGCCCTTGCTCAGATATCAGTCCCACTTTGGCCTGTGCCCATTACTGGACAAACTTTTGGTGTTTTAATCGTTGGGATGGCATTAGGTAGTAAACTTGGTATGTTATCGCTCACTCTTTATATGTTAGAAGGTATCTGCGGCTTACCCGTCTTCGCTAACTTTAGTTCTGGTCCTGGAGTTATAGTAGGGCCTACTGGTGGCTATATAATTGGCTTCATATTTGCCGCTGGAGCAATAGGCTATTTGGCAGAGAGAAAATGGGATCGTTCAATATTGTCTACTGCATTGGCAATGCTTATTGGAAATATAATACTTTATATCCCTGGATTAATATGGCTTGGTTTATTCTTTGCAGGACTTGGAAAACCAGATCCACTTGAGGCTTCAATTGTTGCTGGTTTATTTCCATTTCTTATAGGTGATGTATTAAAGCTGGCGTTGGCTGCATTGTTATTCCCAACAGCATGGAGGTATATTCTGACTAAGTAACATTAAAACAGCTTGATCTGCTGTCATGCAGATTAGCAAAACTTTGCATGCTAGAAGTTAAGTGATATGTCTCGGTGGACTGCTTGACAGCTGGCTATCTTTCTCGCCATTGCTACAGGCAGGCGTTCTTGTAACCGTATTCCGATTGAGTTACGAATTTTTAATTCATATCCGCTCAGCTGTTTAAACAACTTATCTTCTGCGAGAGCTCTCCATTTAACCTCCATTTCAAATATTTTTATTGCTTCATTAATTAAACTTAAAGATTTACTTCTGTCTTTACTTGTTTTTCTCAAGGAGCGTGATGCTTTTCTCAACTTAGACGTAATTAAATTTGTACTGGGCGCAGACTTCGAAATTATACTTATGACTTCTTTAATTGATTTTTTTGCATCTTTTATCGAACTATTCTGAACTATATCAATAAGTGATTTAATTTTCGTTGAAGTACTTTGTAAAGCTGGTCCCGATTTTGCACTTATTAAAAGATCTTTTATTGGCTGGTAAGCGTCGTCAACATTACGGCGGTATTTTATCCGTGCTAATTTTTCTGATTTTAATAGACTTTGAAAATTCTTTTTTTCTGTCACCCAATTTGTGGGTATTTCATTGATTATGACCTTTTTTTCACTTTTCAGTAATTCTATATTTCTATCTATTTCTTTTACAGATATTTTTTCAGTTTGGTTTCCATTTTGTATGCGCCGTTTAAGGTTTTGGAATTCTTTTATTTTGTTTTTTATATCTCTTTCTTTTTTTTGTATCTGGCGCACCTGTTTATGTAATGGCCTGTATCCTGGTGTAGCTAGGTTAATTTCTATTTCAGATCTTTGGACCTTATCTGCAAGTTCAAAAGTGTTTAGTGCAGCTGAAAAACTTTTTTCAATTTTATTCCGACGTGTGTCAGGCAAGTAACTGATGTCTATAGATTTAGCTGAAGAAATTGTATTTCTTAGGCTTGTTTCATTATCTTTATAATAAACAAATATTTGTTTCTCTAGACAGTTTTGTAATCTTCTGTTTTTTGGTGGAGGAGCCGTTTCTGAAGTTAAAAATGCTTGGTTTGGTAGAAAGTTAACTAAACTAGGGAATGCACCTACAATACCTAAACCCACTAGTTGTAGAATAATGAATGCTACTACACCCTTATATATATCAGTGGTTTTAACTTCTATAGATGCTACTCCTCGTAAATAGAATAAAGCAAAACCAAAAGGTGGTGTTAAAAACGATGTTTGCATGTTTACGCCAATCATAACTCCTAGCCATACTGCTGTTATGTTGGCTGCTGGATCTGATAGTAGGATGGGTGCAACAATAGGGACGACAACAACTGCTATTTCGATGAAGTCTAAAAAAAATCCTAGTAGAAATATCACAGCCATAACTACTACAAACTGTGCCCAAAAACCTCCAGGTAAACCTGTTAAAAATTCTTTTACAAGATGTTCTCCACCAAAACTTCTAAATGCAGCAGTCAGCATTGCTGCTCCAAGTAAAATGATAAATACCATTGACGTGGTTTTTGCTGTCTCTACCATCACGCCTTTTAGTGTGTCGTCAATTTTTATAGTTCTCCAGCCACTCCAGCCTACAGAGATAAGTAGCGACAACACAGCAATAATAGCGATAATTATTCCAATAGTGTCTTCCTGAGAATTTATGTTTTTGATATTTAGATCAAACTGGTTAATCAGGGTAAGTATTATGGTTATGGAGATGATTGCTATTATTGCAGGAGTAAAAGCTCCTTTTTTACCTTCCATAAGACGATAACCAGCCATGATCATTGCACCAATTGCTCCGATTGCTCCTGCTTGGTTAACTGTTGCGATTCCCATAATAATCGACCCAAGTACAGCGAGTATCAATGTCAAAGGAGGAACCAAAGCTAGCAGAACCCGAAAAGCAAATGCCAAGTCTAGTTTGCTGTTTGAATGAACTGGAGGAGCCATTTGTGGTCTTACTAGCGCAGTGATAAGAATATATGTGACATATAATGCAACAAGAACTAACCCAGGAAGTAAGGCTCCCAGAAACATATCACCTGCGCTAGTAGAAGTGATTCCAAATTCAGTTGGTAAAGTTGTTTGGCCAGTTGCGTTCTTGTATTCTTGCCAACGAAGAGTGGCGGCTTGATCAGTTGCATTGGATAATTGATCAGCAAGAATTATTAGCACTATAGACGGCGGTATAATCTGACCTAATGTACCTGCTGCAGCTATAGTGCCTGATGCAAGAGATTTAGAGTAATTATTCCGCAACATCGCCGGCAGTGAAATTAATCCCATTGCTACTACTGTTGCCCCTAGAATCCCTGTAGTCGCTGCGAGCAAGGCTCCAACAAGTACAACTGAGATACCAAGCCCTCCAGGAACTGGACCAAATAGTTGAGCCATTGTTACAAGAAGGTCTTCAGCGATTTTTGAACGTTGCAGCATTATTCCCATAAATACAAATAAGGGCACCGCTATCAATGTATCCCGCTCTACCTCCCAGTAGATACCTCGAAAATTTGTTACTCCGGCGCTAAGCCATTGGACGGGACCATCTTGAGAGAAATAAGCACTAATATCTCCGGCAAATATTGATCCTGCAATAGAAGCTAGTCCTATTGTTAAAATTGCTGACCCAGGCAGTGCAAATGCAACAGGAAAACCTGCGGCTAGGGCCCCAGCCATTGTCAAAACGAGGATTGCTAAGAAGAATAGTTCCATAATGTCTTAATTTTTTTGTTACATAAAATAACTTTGTCGTAAGTCTATAAGTGTAAGTTCAATAAATTATTAGTGGATTTTATAATTCTGGTTCGCCTTTTAAGTCAGCAGCGCTAGATAAAAAATAGCTTGTAAATTGTATCATCATCGAAACAGCATATACGGCTAAAAACCCTGCCATTAAATATTTGACATATAGCCCAAACCCACTTTGTGTCATCTCAAATGCCAGCAATGGACTATTAATAACTGTAGCTTTGCTCCACATTCCAAGGGCTAATATAGTCCAACATAATGGGACACCTAACAAAATTGATCCAACTAAATTAACCCATGCCTTTTTCGTTTCGTTAAATCCTGCATATAGAACATCCACTCTAACATGTGCATCCTCAATCAAGGTGTAGGCACTTGCAAAAAGAAAGAGAGCTGCATACCAAAATCTAACAAGATCTCCGAGAAATGCCTGTTCATAAGAAAATATAAAACGAACTATGACTATTTGAAATTCAGCAATTACTACTAGTAATGCTAGCCAGACAAAGCTCAGCCCTTTTATGTAATAAGCAAAGATTAAAGAGATTAGTATTAGGGGGTAATGAACGTAGATTCCTCTGAATCTAGATTGGGCAAGAGATTTTCCAAGCTCAGATCCTACGACATGGGAAAGCAATCCTTCAACTCTTAGGAATGAAATAGCACTATCCACGACACCAATGAACAAAACAGCCCAAAAAGCGACACGTATAATATAAGCTGAGAGAGATGTAAGGCAAGAAGCGTCTTCTCTTAATGCCCTATTATTTGTTAAAACTATGTATAGTAACAAAACAAGCAACGAACCTACGTAACTGGTTACCTGTAACCAGCCAAGTAAAATTTCTATGTCTGAAAGTGATTTTTTTACTGGTTCTAACCCAAACCAGTTTTTATTTGAAAACAAAGTTACTAAACCAGGCCAACCACGCCAGAAAATTAAATAATTATTAATAAGAAATATAAAGGCCATTCCAATAGTTGAAAGAGCAATAAATCTTATAGCCAGATTGGTTTTAAGAGATCTGGTTAGTTGATTTTTTGAGATTACCGAGTTCAAAATTTTTCCCAAAAACTAATTAAAGTAATAATATTTTACTCTAATTATATAGATATGATTAACGAGAGCGAAACATTAAGGTTTCGCTCTCGTCACTAATCTTTAAACGATAATTTATAAGCCGAGAACTCTGTTGCGCTGTCTTAGATAAGCGACATCAGCAATATTGGCCCAGGCTCCAACTTCACTTCGAGATTTGATGAAACTTTCATGAATTTTATTTGCTAATGGACTATGAGCTCTAACTTCTTCAAAGACTTCGTTAGCAGCGGTTCCAAAACTATCATAGATCTCGTCATTAAATTCACGAAGCTGAACACCCTGATCTTTTATAAGAGAGGCCAAGGCAGCACCATTTTTAGCATTGTACTCAGACATCATAACGTCGTTTTCCATCGATGCTGCTGATTCTAATATCGTTTGATCATTTTTGGATAATTTACTCCAAAATGAGGCATTCATTCCGAACGACAACATTGATCCAGGTTCGTGCATGCCCGGGAAGTAATAATATTTAGCTGCTTCGTAGAATTTCATGAAGCCGTCATTCCAAGGACCAACCCACTCGGTTGCATCGATAGCACCAGATACAAGGTTTTCATAAATTTGGCCACCAGGTAGTGAAACAGGTGAGGCGCCAAGTTTTGCCATAACATCACCACCTAGGCCTGGGATACGCATTTTCAGACCTTTAAGATCGTCAGCTGAGTTTATTTCCTTATTAAACCAGCCACCCATTTGTACACCTGTGCTTCCAGCCATTACTGCTTTTATACCGAAACTTCCAGCTAATTCATCCCAAAGTTGTTGTCCGCCTCCAAATCGTATCCAAGCATTCATTTCGGTATAAGTTAAACCAAAAGGAACTGAGGTGAAGTAGGCCCAACCAGGATGTTTGCCTTTCCAATAATAATCTGCTGCGTGATATGCCTGGGCATTGCCTGAAGCGACCTCATCGAAGGAATCGAATGCCCCGACACGTTCGCCAGCAGCGAAGTATTCTATTTGAATACGTCCGTCACTCATGTCTGCAATTCGCTTAGCCATTCTCTGAGCGCCTGTTCCTAGTCCAGGAAAATCACGCGGCCATGTAGCAACCATGGCTATTTCAACGCGATCTTTTGCTATGGCAGGAGTTGCAAGACCGGTTGCTGCAAGAGCGCTTCCTGCACTGGCTATTCCAGCTGTTTTAATAAATTTACGTCTTTTCATAATGCTCTCCCTGATAAGTTTAGAGTATTAATAGTTAAATCTATTCGAAACATTTTTGAGCCTTAGGTAAAATTATTGATACGGAGTAAAATAAATTGAAATATTAATAAGGCCTAAAGGATTATTCGAAAACAATATGTGTTGTTGTTAAAATAATGTTATAATAATTCAAGTACATCTTACTGTAATGTTATCGTCATATATTAAATAGTGTATACTATAAGGTTGTTTTATTGGGTCTGTTATTTTAATTGATATAAGCTTAGGTTAGTAACAGTAAATGAGCAAGTCAGAGATATGGTATAACATCTATTCAGTTCACTATTAGGGCGTTAATTAAATACATTACCGTCAAAATTTACCCAACCTGTACTCCCAAGAATCTCTATTGGTTTATATCTAGTTTTATATGCCATTTTGTTACAGTTTTTTATCCAGTAACCAAGATAGACATAGGAAAGACCAATCTTTGATGCTTCATTGGTTAACCACAGAATCATAAAGTTACCCAAACTCCGATTTTGTTCTTTCGGGTCATAATAACTATACACGGCCGAGTAGGCATCACTTATCCTGTCTACTATGCAGCCAGCTACAAGAATCCCAAGTTCAGTACGAAATTCTAATAATTTAGTATCAACATCAGATATCTCCACCATATCTTTAAAATCTTGATATTTCATCGACGCCATTTCTCCCTCCTTATGACGTATTTTTTGATATGAATTAAATATATGATAATGCTCTTTAGTTGCAATTGGTTCGATAAATTTAACGTTTAACTCATTATTTCGCTTTATAATTCTTCGCTCTGAACGATTTGCACTAAACTGCTTTGCAACAATTCTTATGGGAACACAACTCGAGCAAGTAGGGCAGGAGGGACGGTATATAATTTTTTGAGATCTTCTAAACCCAGAACGAGTTAGGGTCTCATGGTGGTTTTTGGAATTTATTTGTTTTAATTCAGTAAATATGTTTCTTTCAGTTTGGCCCGTCAAATATGGACAAGGCATTGTCTCGGTCCTGTAAAATGTTATTGGAGAATCAGAAACGGTATTTGTCATTTTTTATACTGTATGGATTATTCGAGTTATAATTTAAGCTATAGCTCAATAATAAACGTTTAAAGAAGAATCAGCAAATAGCTCGTATTTTAAGAGTTAACATTAATTAGGCATTATCATAGTCGAATTATCTGATTCCTCTTTATTATTTCTTTGCCAGTAAGAGATATGATCCTGTATCACAGCTAAAATATCCGTTGCTTTAGTATCTAATCCATATTCCATAAGAGCAGGTTCTTGCATTTCCATGTCTGCCCATATTTCTTGGATAAATGAAAAAGGAAAAGGCAAATCAGACTTTGCTTTTGGGGGATCAGAAAACTTGAAAACAAGATAAGGTCCTCTCCTAGATCTAGTTAACATGCTAATAATACCTCTTCGAACAGAACTAGAGTGAGCTATAAAATCTATGTTTTCCCATCTAACTGTTCCCACATGCCAGTCTCTTACATAAATACCGTTTACGTCGATAATAACTTGAGGACGTTTGTCGGTGATTCTTTTAGATGTAATTATTCCCCAAAAACAAAAACCTAGAAAAAATACTGCTAAAATTGATAGAGAACCAAGGTCTGTATTTTCGACTAAAAATGGAAGAATCATAATAATAACGCACACTGATAGTATCGCCAAAAGCTTAAAAAGGTGGGTTTTTGGGTTATAATAAACATAAAAATCGAGTGGATTATTTTCTCCACTTTTCATATCAGTATTTCCAATCAATAAACTTAAGAGTTTAGGTGACGCGCCGCGTCAATGGCAAAATAGGTCAAAACTCCATTGCATCCAGCCCTTTTAAATGAAATTAGAGTTTCTAACATTACTTTATTTAAATCCACAGCTCCTGCTTCGGCAGCAAAACGAATCATAGAATATTCACCACTCACATTATAAGCGAATGTAGGTAAACCGAACTTTTCTTTAACCCTCCATATTATGTCTAAGTATGGTAAGCCAGGTTTAATCATTACCATGTCTGCACCTTCGTTGATGTCCAAAGCTACTTCTCTTAGGGCTTCGTCAGAGTTTGATGGATCAATCTGATATGTGTCTTTAGTTTCTCCTGCTAAAAAACCTGAGCTATCTATTGCATCACGAAATGGTCCATAAAAAGAAGAAGAAAATTTTGCGGCATAAGACATGATCATCACTTTTTGATAATCATGTGTGTCTAGGAATTTACGGATTTTACCTATCCTGCCGTCCATCATGTCAGAAGGAGCAATAATATCACAACCTGCTTGTGCTTGAACAAGAGCTTGGCGGCAAAGCGCGTCTAAGGTTGTATCGTTTTCTACGTGGCCATTTTGAACGAGACCATCATGTCCATCAGAGTTAAATGGATCCAAAGCGACGTCACATATGATGCCAATATCTGCGTGTGTTTCTTTAATCCGCCTTATTGCTTGGCATAATAAATTATCTGGGTTCCAAGCTTCTTCTGCATCTGGAGTTTTAAGTTTTGGATTAATGACAGGAAAAAGTGCTACAGCAGGGATGCCTAGTGATTTGGTTTCTTTTATTATTTTGGATAACTCATCAATGGAATATCTTCTGACACCAGGCATGGTTTCGATAAATTCAGATCCATGTGTTTCGTCCTTAATAAAAAGAGGTAGAATTAAGTCGTTAGGATCTAAATTATTCTCCCTGACCATCCTACGAGACCACTCAAATCGACGATTACGTCTCATTCGAGTGGTCGGATATGATCCAAATAATGTTTCCATGCTGGCTCTCACTCTTGCCCTTGTCAAATTGAACGAACTATAACTAATTTTTAAAAAGCTATATAGCTATTGCTAGCACACAATATTGATAGATACTCTATGAATTATTTATTTAAAGTTGAAAGTTATAGATATAGAAAAATACATTGGTAAATAATTAATCAGTTAGTTTATATATAAATACTAATAAATGTTAATTTAATGGAGTCCTAACCAGTGGATTTTAAATTATCAGAAGAACAGATAGCAATTCAGGATCTAGCTAGAAGGTTCTCTATTGAGGAGATATTGCCAAACGCTTCATCATGGGATGAAAAGTCGACATTCCCAATAGAATCTTTGAGAAAAGCTGCAGCTCTAGGATTTGCGAGTATATACTGTTCTACTGCTTATGGTGGTTCAGGCCTTGGTAGGTTAGAAGCTGCCTTGGTGTTTGAAGAACTTGCATCAGCATGTCCTTCAACTTCCGCTTATCTGTCGATTCATAACATGTCATCTTGGATGATAGATAAATTCGGTGATGATCAGTTAAAAAAACAATTTCTTCCAAAATTATTTTCTATGGATTTCTTTGCCAGTTATTGTCTAACGGAACCTAGTTCAGGTTCCGATGCGGCGTCCTTAAAATCCAAAGCTATAAGGGATGGTGATTCATATGTTATTAATGGCGAAAAAGTTTTCATATCAGGTGGTTCTGTATCAGATGTTTATGTCTGCATGCTTAGAACAGGTGAAGAGGGATCTAAGGGAATATCTTGTATTATTGTAGAGAAAGATTCTCCTGGTTTGAGTTTTGGTAAGCTCGAAAAAAAGTTAGGATGGAATAGTCAGCCCACAGCATCAGTCATATTTGAGGATTGTCGCGTTCCGATATCTAATTTAGTAGGCAAAGAGGGAGACGGTTTCAAAATTGCCATGCAAGGTCTAGATGGTGGGCGTATTAATATAGGAGCTTGTTCCATAGGCGGTGCTCGTGCATGTCTCGATTTAACAAAGGAACATCTAAAAACACGGAAGCAATTTGGCCAGCCGCTAGCTGATTTTCAGGCATTGCAATTTGATCTTGCGGACATGGCAACCGATTTAGAAATATCTAGAGTTATGTTGCATAAAGCGGCTTGTATGTTTGATTCTAATTCACATAATACCACACAAGCATCCGCAATGGCCAAAAGAGTAGCTACTGATTTTGGGTTTGATATCGTAAATAAAGCGTTACAACTCCATGGAGGGTATGGTTACCTAAAAGAATTTCCCGTTGAACGATATTTAAGAGACCTAAGAGTGCATCAAATCCTAGAAGGGACAAACGAAATTATGAGATTGATCATTTCTAGGAATTTACTGAGGCAATAGAACAATCAACATGACTCAAGAAAACGAAGTATTATTCGATGTTCAAGGTTGTCTCGGATTGATTACTTTAAATAAGCCCAAGGCATTGAATGCATTGTCATTAAATATGGTGGTGTCTATTCATAATCAATTAATTGTTTGGGCATCAGATAAGACTATCGAACTGATAGTTATTAAGGCGGATGGAAACCGCGCTTTTTGTGTGGGTGGTGATGTTAGAGCTTTGTATGATAATCGTGGCACAAATTATGGTTCTGAATTTTGTGGAAAAGAGTATTTATTAAATACCTATCTTTTTAACTACCCAAAACCGTACTTGGCTTTCATGGACGGAGCGGTAATGGGAGGTGGCGTAGGTGTTTCAATACATGGATCTCATAGAATAGTTACGGAACGTACGATATTTGCTATGCCGGAAACAGGTATAGGCCTATTTCCTGATATTGGAGCAGGATGGTTTTTGCCAAGATGTCCTGGAGAAATAGGAATGTATTTGGGGCTCACAGGATATCGTTTAAATGCAGCCGATTGTATATACTCAGGTTTGGCTGATTATTACATTCCCTCAAACTCTCTTGATACTGTTGTTGATAAACTATCTCAGATTGATGTTACTAGAAGTAATATAAATGATGTGCTTGATGAAATATCTATACGCGGTTACGAATCTACACTCGATCAAATTAAAAAATCCATTGATCGTTGTTTCTCAGCCGATAGTGTTGAAGATATAATTAGTAGACTTAGAGAAGAGAAAAGCGACTGGGCTGAGGAAACCATCAATATAATAACATTAAAGTCTCCAACTTCTCTAAAAATTACTTTTAAACAGTTGAGAGCTGGTGCGTCGATGAAAATATTTGAAGACGTAATGGCTATGGAATATCGGATAGCAACCCACGTTTATAAAGGATGTGACTTTTTTGAAGGAATACGTGCAGTAGTAATAGACAAAGACGGTAAACCAAACTGGGATCCGTCCTCTTTGGAGGAGGTCGCCTCCATTGATGTTGACGAATATTTTAAGAAAGTCAATGGAGAGCCTAGTTTTAGATAGAAAGATTTAATTTGTGAGGGACAAGAAATGTCAAAAATTGGATTTATAGGTTTAGGGAACATGGGTGGTCCGATGGTCAAAAACCTTGTGGAAGCTGGTCACTCTGTAGCTATTTATGATATTGACGATGAAGCAACTACTCGGGCCGTCAGCTATGGAGGAATCGCTAAATCAGATGCTGTTGGCACCATACAAAACGCAGAGACAGTAATTACCATGCTTCCTGCAGGAGAGCATGTGAGATCAGTTTATTTAGAAAATGACAATCTTATAGAACATGTAAACAAACATTGCTTGCTAATTGATTGCTCAACCATAGATGTGTCAACTGCGAGAGAAGTCATAGCTCTGGCCAAAGAAAGAGATATAGAGATGATTGACGCACCTGTTTCCGGAGGTGTCGGTGGTGCGGAGGCGGCTACACTTACATTTATGTGTGGGGGAACAGATAGTGCCTTTAATAAAGCACAACCATTACTACAAGTTATGGGTAAAAATATTTTTCATGCAGGTTCTGCAGGTAGCGGACAGGCAGCTAAGGTCTGTAATAATTTGATGCTGGGCATAGAAATGGTTGCGGTAAGTGAAGGTTTTGTTTTAGCTGATAAATTGGGCCTTGATAAACAAAAGCTCTGGGACATTGCATCGACAGCAACCAGTCAATGTTGGGCTATGACAAATTATTGTCCCGTGCCGGGGCCTGTACCTTCATCTCCAGCAAATCGTGATTATAAGGCCGGCTTTACAATAGCAATGATGTTGAAAGATCTAAAACTTTCCCAAGAAGCAGCAAAAACTAATGGAGCATTCACTCCTTTGGCATCGCTCGCGACGGACTTATATGAGTCATTTGCAACTAATGATAAAAATGAGGATCTCGATTTTTCATCTATAATTAAACTCATTGAAAATCAATAGGTTTGGTATTTACGAAATATAAAGTCTAAACTACGATCCAATCAGTCCTAGACGAGGACTTGATTCTACAGCATGATCCAGTTTTGGAATCCTGCCTGAAACTGCTGCTTTTCGTCCTGCAGACACTGCTTCAGACATTGCTGATGCCATTAGCACTGGATTTGCTGCTTTAGATACTGCTGAATTTAATAATACTGCCGCACAGCCGAGTTCCATTGCAAGTGCGGCATCTGAAGCTGTTCCAACACCTGCGTCTAGTATTACTGGAATATTAATGTGATTACATATCATTCCTATGTTGTAAGGATTACAGATACCCATTCCTGAACCTATTGGAGATCCAAGAGGCATAACAGAAACACAACCAACGTCTTCTAATTTCTGACAAGCGACTGGATCATCTGTACAGTAGGGAAAAACCTTGAACCCATCCTTCACTAATTCTTTTGCAGCGGAAATTAATTCTGTACTATCAGGATACAAAGTATCTCTATCCCCTATTAACTCTAATTTTATCCAATTAGTTTCTAAGGCTTCACGTGATAATTGAGAAGTTAATATTGCGTCTTTGGCGGTTGAGCAGCCTGAGGTATTGGGTAGTAGTCGATAATTATCTCCTAGTAAATCGATCATGCTTTCATTGTATGAATCAAGGCTTACCCTTCTAATTGATACAGTAACGATTTCAGCTCCACTGGCTTTTAATGAATCAAGCATGATTTGCTGATTAGGATATCCTGCAGTACCAATCCAAAGTCGAGATTTAATATTCTCGCCAGCAATTTCTAATAAGTCTGACATCTTGTGTCTTTACTAGCCCCCCTTAAATGATTTAACAATTTCGACTCTATCTCCATCATTTAAAAAAGTTTTATTCCAAGATACTTTTAAAGCAATAACATCATTAACTGCAATGGCTATGCCACGAGCCGTTGGCTCTATACCTTCTTGTAACAGAAGGTCATTAATTGTTTTTGCTTTAGAGACTTTTGTCTGTCCATTAAGAAATATGTTTATTTCATCCATATTAGTATTATCCAATAAACGACTTAGTTTAGAAATCTATCAATATTGTAGTCCTCTATTTCAGGTGGGATATTTCCTGTTGAAATATATTCACTAATCGTATCAGCAGTTAATGGTGCTAGTAAAATTCCGTTTCTGTGGTGTCCGGTTGCTAACACTAATCCCTCAATTTCTGTTGGCCCAAGTATTGGGGCATCATCGCGGCTAGTGGGCCTGAACCCACACCATGTTTCAACAACGGGAAGTTCCTCAATAGTGGGTAGTGTGCGCCATGCTGATTCTAATAATGAATATAATGCACCCGCTGTGATATCAGAATTAAACCCACTTTCTTCAATGGTTGCCCCGATGATTAACCTTCCATCATTTCTTGGAACTAAATAAGAATTTGGAGTCCATATTACGTGTTTGATAAGCGGTCTATTTATGTCCATTTGTAATGCTAACATCTGTCCTTTAACTGGTCGAACAGGCGGAATGATACTATCTGGGAGCCCATCAATACTAGAAGAGTGAGCACCAGCTGCTAGTAACACGATATCTGCTTTATGAAATTCTGAATCAATAACTATTCCTTTGACTCGTTCTTTTTCAATTTTAATAGATTTAACTTTATGTTTCTCATGAATTCTTCCACCTGAATTTTTAAAGGCATCCGCGAGAGCGAGTAGTAAAAATCGATTGTCAACTTGATGGTCATTTTTACTAAATACTGCATCCAGTGTTTTTGAATTCAAATGTGGCTCTAGGGTTCTTACTTCTTCTTTGTCTAACCATTCTAATTCTATTCCTAATCTAGATTGAAACTTATAATTAAATCTGAGTTTACTTAGTTCGTCATTATTAAATGCTATAACTAAAGTACCTTCATCTCTGTAATGAGGGTTTATATTAGTCGATTTTTCTATATCTTTTAAGAAGTTGGGCCACATTCTTTGGCTCTTAGTAGTTAGTTCTAGTAACTTTTCTTCACCTGGTTCACACTCAACTCCAGCAGCTAACATTCCTGCTGCAGCCCATGTAGCACCTTTGCCAATTTTTTCTGATTCAAATACGTCAACTCTATAGCCAAGCTGGCTTAGTCTCCAACCTATTCCAAGTCCACAAACACCGGAACCTATTATAGCTATTCTTGGCGAATCTTTATTATATCTATTTTTACTTTTTGTTTTCACATTGCTCCCTACGCTGGTATTAACCAGATCAGGTTTGTGGGTTTGCTCTCAGACGCCAGATGATGGCGACACCCCAGCTAATATCTATATATTATCTTAGACTATTACATTTTTACGCAATTAATCAGTCTTAGGCTAGATCAATTATTACCTCTTTATAATATCATTTTCTGCTAAACGAACAAGATAATCAAATTTTCTATATTGATAACGAATGTGCAAGAAAGCCAGAAAAAGTGCAACAATGGCTAAAGCTAAAATAATATACTCATTTTGCGGATTTTCTAGGGCTCTTGAATCGATAATCAATTTTGCCGCAAAGAATAAGCAAACTAAATAAGACAGACAGAGACCAAACATCCAAAGAAGTAGTCTTCTTCTTAATTTACGCACAAGTTGGTATTCATTTTCTTTCATAATTAGGTAAACGCTTGGATTCCAGTCTGAGCTCGACCAAGAATTAAGGTGTGAATATCATAAGTCCCTTCATAGGTGTTTACCGTCTCAAGATTCATAAGATGTCTAATGATGTGAAATTCGTCTGCTATTCCATTACCTCCGTGCATATCTCTTGCTAGGCGGGCAATATCTAGTGCCTTAGAAGCGTTATTACGTTTAAGTAACGAGATCATTTCTGGAGTAGCTTTATTTTCATCCATTAATCTCCCCAGACGCAAACATGCATGTAGACCGAGGGTTATATCTGTTTGCATATCTACTAATTTCTTTTGAACTAATTGATTTGATGCCAAGGGTTTTCCAAATTGTATTCTATCCAAAACATACTGTCTGGCTGACGACCAACAAAATTCAGCTGCACCTAATGCTCCCCATGAAATTCCATATCGGGCTTTATTTAAGCAACCAAATGGTCCACTTAGACCCTTAGCATTTGGAAGTTTGTTTTCATTTGGAACAAATACATCCTTCATAAAAATTTCACCTGTTGAGGACGCCCTCATGGAAAATTTTCCATTTATTTTTGAAGTCGACAGACCTTCCATTCCTCTTTCTAGAAGAAAACCACAAATATTATCATTCTTGGTTTTAGCCCAGATAACAAAAATATCGGCTATAGGAGCATTTGAAATCCACATTTTAGAACCGTTTAATAAATAACCCCCATCCACGTCTGAAGCACGGGTTGTCATGCTTCCTGGATCGGAACCTGCATCAGGCTCGGTTAAGCCAAATGCTCCGATGTATTCACCGCTAGCAAGTTTCGGTAGATAACGATCCTTTTGTTTTTGTGAACCGTATTCATTAATTGGCCACATTACCAAAGATGATTGAACAGATAGTGCAGACCGGTAGGCAGAATCAACCCTCTCTACTTCTCTGGCAATCAGTCCATAACAAACATAATTTACTTCAGCACAATTATATTTTGCTGGCAGGGTAGGGCCAAGCATTCCGAGATCTCCGAATTCATTCATTATGTCTCGATCGAAAACTTCTCCTCTATTAGCCTCGAGAATTCTGGGCATCAGTTTTTCTTGGCAATATGACTTTGCGGAATCTCTAACGATTTTTTCTTCTTCAGTAAGAAGATCTTCTAATATTAGTGGATCCTCCCAGTTAAACTGATTTTGATTAATATTCTTAGTAAGAACTTGATCTAAAGTGTCTTTTGCTGTGTCCATATTTACTCCACATCAACAATCTAAAAAATGTTGGAATTTTCTTCTGGTTATATTTCTTTCGTTTCAAATTCAGCCGGTGTAGCAATTTCTAATATTTCACAATCTTTAGACATATATAATGCGTCATGAACTAGTCCATCAGGTTGATAGTAACAGTCACCCTTGGAAACTGAGATCTCACCTTCTCCTTCAAAGTAAAATGTAGCATTGCCTTCTAAGACATAGAACATTTGAAAATCAGTTATGTGGCTGTGGTTTCCTGTTGGTTTCTTGAGCTCTGTCCCAGCCATACGAATAACATGTGCTGTGAATTCGTTTTCTGTTGCGTTCTTTATTCCTAAGTCTCTGTATTCAAACTCTTTTCTTAGACCTTTTATCCACTTGGCTGAGCTTATCCTATTAACATTAAATTTATGTTTTTGGGATTTCATAGTTTGTATTTCCATTCATTATTTAGTCGAGTGATTATAGCAATTTAAAATATTAATAGTTCTAACTAGGTCTTTTCCCAAGACCAATTTTTTTTGCAAATGCTGATCTTTGTTTCGCATAATTTGGTGCAACCATGGGATAATCCGAGCTGAGCCCCCACTTTGTGCGGTATTCTTCCGGTGTAAGCCCATAAGAAGTGCGTAGATGGCGTTTGAGCATTTTCAATTTTTTTCCATCTTCTAGACAGATTAGATAGTCTGCTGTTATTGACCTTTTTACTGTTACTGCAGGTTTTTGTTTGACACTATCATTAAGTTCTACGTCTTCTTTTAATCCAGCTAAGTTTGAGTATACGGTTTTAATTAGTTCAGAAATTTGAGATCCCCCAACACTATTGTTTCCAACGTAGGCTGCCACAATTTGCGCTGTCATTTTCAATACATCGTCATGAGGCAGATCTTCGGTACTCTTGGTGTTAACGTTTTTAACATTTCCATAATATGCTTTAGCGCCGGCTTGTGACATCTCTAGTCCTCCACTGTATTATTTTAAACCAGATAAATTCACTTGAATAATCGTTATTGATTTTAGGATAACAATTAAAAACTTATAAACATTATTGATTATTATATAAAATACTCTTTTGTTTTTAAATTAAAGAGGCATTTATACTTATAAAATAAAACAAGAGTATTTTATAAGAAACTATTAGTAGTTAGTGCACAACAATTTGTACTATGCTAGAGTTGTATTACAAGATATGGTAAAACTATATAAATTTAATTCTTTTTTGTGGCACCGTTGCGGAATGAAATCATGAATAACATAACCGTTGCGATAGCTGCTGATCACGCAGGATACATACTAAAGGAAGAGCTCAAGAAGTATGTTGGTGATCTTGGTTATGAATTATTAGACTGTGGAACAAATAGCCAAGAGTCCGTTGATTACCCTGATTTTGGTAAAGCTGTTGCAGAATCTATAATAGCTGGGCGAGCAAATCGGGGAGTTCTTATTTGTGGAACTGGAATAGGTATATCTATATCTGCTAATCGTCACCAAGGCATTAGGGCGGCCGTTTGCCATGACATGACAACAGCACGTTATGCCAGAGAACATAATGATGCTAATATAATAGCCTTAGGTTCAAGAATTATTGGAACTTCCGTTGCTAAAGATTGCTTACATATTTTTTTATCAACACCATTTGAAAATACTGAACGTCATTTAAAACGTATAACGAAATTAGATTGATTATTTTATCTTATTTATTTGCCCAGGGGATTATGTATGAACAGTGAAGCCGTTCTAAAAAACGATCCACAACTCGACTGTTTGTCGCGAGATCTAGATCGTGTCGATCCGGATATATCTGCTGCTATTAGGAGTGAGAAGAGAAGACAACAGGATCAAGTCGAATTAATAGCGTCCGAGAATATTGTTTCTCAAGCGGTATTAGAGGTAGCTGGGTCAGTATTAACAAATAAATATGCAGAGGGTTATCCAGGCAAAAGATACTATGGCGGGTGTGAATTTGTTGATGAAGCAGAACTCTTATGTATAGCAAGGGCGAAAGAACTGTTTAATTGTGAATTTGCCAATGTTCAGCCTCATTCTGGCTCTCAAGCAAATCAAGCTGTTATGCTAGCACTTTGTTCACCTGGTGACACTATATTGGGCATGTCATTAGCCGCTGGAGGTCATTTAACGCATGGAGCTCCCCCTAATATGTCAGGGAAATGGTTCAACTCTATACAATATGGTGTGAATCGAGATGATGCCTTAATTGACTATGACGAAGTTGAAGAACTTTCTCTTCAATATAAACCAAAAATAATTATTGCAGGTGGCTCAGCCTACCCTAGAATTATCAATTTTGAACGTTTTAGAACAATTGCTAAAAAATCTGGAGCGTTACTTTTAGTTGACATGGCACATTTCTCTGGATTGGTTGCCGGAGGTGTTCATCCAAGCCCATTGCCTTTTGCAGATGTTGTTACAACTACAACTCATAAAACGCTTCGCGGTCCAAGAGGAGGAATGGTGCTTTCAAATAATTTAGATATAGGAAACAAGATTAACTCTGCACTATTTCCAGGTTTGCAGGGCGGGCCGCTAATGCACATTATAGCAGCTAAAGCTGTAGCATTTGGAGAAGCCTTAAAGCCTGAATTTAAAGACTATTCTCAGAAAGTAGTTAATAACGCTGAAATTCTTGCTGACACGTTGTTAAATTCTGGATTTGATATAGTTTCTGGCGGCACTGACACACATGTGTTGCTAGTTGATCTTAGACCAAAGGGATTGACGGGAGACATAGCTGAAGATGCATTGGAAAGAGCAGGATTGACATGCAATAAGAATGGTATCCCATTTGATCCAGAAAAACCAACGGTAACTTCGGGTATACGACTTGGTACCCCAGCAGGCACAACTAGAGGATTTGGAGAAAACGAATTTACTTTGGTTGGAAATTTGATTAGCGAAGTTCTTGATGCTCTTGTTGGAAACCCACAAGGAAACAACGATGTTGAAAATGATGTTAGGAGACGTGTTTCTGAATTGTGTGCCCAATTCCCTATTTATGATTAGGCTAAAATAATATTTTCTAATTGAGGATTAAATTATGCGATGCCCTTTTTGTGGCCATTCAGACACACATGTTAAGGACTCGCGTCCAACAGAGGACAATTCTGCGATACGTCGACGTAGAGCTTGTCCTGATTGTGGAGCGAGATGGACAACTTTCGAACGTGTTCAATTACGAGATCTTATCGTGGTCAAAAAAAATGGACAACGAACGAACTTTGATCGAGACAAACTTGAAAGATCAATGAGAATTGCCCTTCGTAAACGGCCAGTTGATTCTGACAGGACTGATCGTGTTATTAGTGGTATAGTGCGTAGATTGGAATCATCAGGTGAATCTGAGATACCCAGTGAAGCTATAGGTGAAGCGGTTATGGACGCTCTCGCAAGTCTCGATTCAGTTGCTTACGTTAGATTTGCTTCCGTATATAAAAATTTTAGAGAAGCAAAGGATTTTGAAGACTTTATTGGTCTGGAGCAACTCGCGACCGACACTGCTAAATGAAGTCAGAATATTTTTTATGTCATATATTTATAGTCATAAAAGATTTATGCAAACAGCCCTTCGACTTGCACAAAGAGGTTTTGGTAAGACTTGGCCTAATCCAACCGTTGGTTGTGTAATTGTTGACACTTCCGAATTGCAAAAAAAAGTAATAGGAAGTGGCTTTACTCAGCCTGCTGGTTCAGATCATGCTGAATCTGTTGCTATTAAACAGGCATTAAACCGATATGGGAAAGATAAATTATTTGGGGCCACTTTGTATACATCACTTGAGCCGTGTTGCCATCAAGGAAAAACTCCCCCTTGCACCGAATTAATAATTAATAACGGGATATCCACAGTTGTTGTCGGTTGCAAAGATCCTGATAGCAGGGTTTCAGGGCAAGGAATTGATATACTCAGAGAAGCAGGAATCGAAGTATTAGAGAATGTTCTGAGGCACGAGTCTGAGAGTCTTAATGCTGGTTTTTTTACCCGACTAAAACTTGGAAGGCCATTAGTCACTATGAAGGTGGCTACATCTGCTGATGGTCAAATAGCCACAGCCATGGGAAAATCTAAATGGATAACCTCTGAGTTGGCAAGAAAGCGGGCTCATTTGATGAGAGCTCAATATGATGCGTTGATAGTGGGCATAGGAACAGTATTAAAAGATGATCCATTGTTAACTTGTCGCTTAAATGGGCTAGAAGACCGTTCTCCTATAAGAGTTGTGATTGATAGTAATCTACGAATCAATCCCTCATGTAATCTTGTTCTAACTTCTGTTGAGGTGCCTACTTGGATATTTACCGTAGGCAATAAGGATGCTAAATCGCTGTATCAGTTTCAAAAAAATGGAACTGAACTGATAAGCGTATCTGAGAATGAAAACGGCCTCGTTGATTTAAATGAGGTCCTAGATATTTTAGGTGATAGAGGTATTTCGAGAGTTTTATCAGAAGGTGGCTCTATACTTAATAGCTCACTTATTAGATCTAACTTAGTAGATCAGATCGCATGGTTTCGATCAACTAAGCTTATTGGTGGCGATGGGAGGTCAGTTTTTGAATCAATAGGTGTAAAGGATGTTGATGATATGATTGAGTTTGAGCTAACTAAAAGAGAAAGTATTGGTGATGAGACACTCGATCTATATAGACGAATGGATTAACTAGGCCTATGTTTACTGGTATCATTATAGATGTGGGTTCAGTTAAAGACATAGTTCTTAATGAGATAGGCTATTCTTTAAAGATAGAAACTACTTTTAATACAGAAGATATTTTGATAGGTGCCTCCATCGCTTGTAATGGCGCGTGTTTAACAGTTGTAGAGAAAGGAAATAATTGGTTTTCTGCAGATGTTTCTGGCGAAACACTTGATTGTACATCTCTTGGAGATTGGTCAATAAATACTCGTGTTAATATAGAAACTGCCTTAAAAGCGGGCGATGAACTTGGGGGTCATTTAGTGCAAGGACATGTAGACGGAATTGGTTCATTGGTGGCTTGTGTTTCTGAAGGGGAAAATCATCGTTTAACTATAAAGACTGAGAGTGAAATAATTGAGTTTATTGCCTCAAAGGGGTCGATAGCAGTAGATGGTGTTTCGTTAACAGTAAACGAAATTCATTTTAACCAATTTGGAGTTAACATAATTCCCCATACATGGAAGAACACAAATTTTTCACATCTTATGATAAACGATAAAGTAAATTTAGAAATTGATATTGTTGCTCGTTATGTCGCCAGACTTATGGAACGGAGTTGATTCTTGGTAAATAAAAGTCAAATAGTAAGATCGCCTGAAGATATGAGTATTCTATCTCCTATCGAGGACATCATTGATGACGCTAGAAATGGTAAAATGTTTATTCTAATTGATGATGAGGGTCGAGAGAATGAGGGTGATTTGGTAATACCTGCTCAAATGGCAACTCCTGATGCAGTCAATTTTATGGCAACATTTGGTAGGGGGTTGATATGTCTTGCTTTGTCTCGAGAGCGCGTAAATAAACTTGATCTTCCGTTATTACCTCAATCTCGTAGAGGAGGATTAGAAACTGCATTTACAGTTTCAATTGAGGCAAAAGAGGGAGTGACCACTGGAATATCAGCTCCTGACAGGGCTAGGACAATAAGCGTTGCAATTGACCCTCGCTCAACACCTGATGAGATAGTTACGCCAGGCCATGTTTTTCCTTTAGCTGCTAGAGATGGTGGGGTTTTGGTTAGGGCTGGCCATACAGAAGCAGGTGTGGATTTATCTCGATTAGCAGGTCTTAATCCGTCTGCTGTGATTTGTGAAATAATGAATGAAGATGGCACTATGGCACGCCTTCCTGAACTTGTTAAATTTGCTCAATTTCATGGTCTTAAAATCGGTGCTATTGCCGATCTTATAGCTTATCGCAGACGTAATGATAGAATAGTTGAGAGATTGCTTGAGCATGATTTTAATTCAAACTTTGGCGGAACTTACAAGTATTACGTCTATTTTAATAAAGTCGAATATGCTGAACATATTGCTTTAGTTAAAGGTGAAATTTCACCAAGCACACCTGTATTAGTTCGAATGCATTCGTTTAGTCTGGGCAGTGATGCACTAGGAAGTGTTGATGCAAAAGATGCGGGAGTTCTCCAGAAATCTATGGAAATGATTGGTAAAGAAGGTACTGGTATTATTGTTGTTATAAGAGATACTGCTCCAACAGATCCGAGTGACCGTTTGAAGCAATTATGGAGTGCGCCTACTAAACCTGTAAATGAACTCCGAGATTATGGTGTTGGGGCACAAATTTTAGTAGATTTGGGAGTAAGAGATATAATTCTTTTATCAAATTCAGAAAGATCGATCGTAGGATTAGAAGGCTTTGGTCTTAAAGTAATAGAAACCCGCCCTGTTTCAACTAGCCTTTAGTAAGTGAGTTCATCTTATGACACAGAAAAAATATAATGTTTTAATCGTTGCTGCTACTTTTTACAGAAATATTACCGATGAATTAATTAAAGGTGCCAGTCAGGTATTAGGCAATTCTGGTGTTACATATAACCTCATTGAGGTTCCTGGAGCTTTTGAATTGCCGGCGGTTATTTCAATGGCACTAGAAACAGAAAAAAAAGAAAATAAAAAGATCTATGATGGTTATATAGCTCTTGGCTGTGTTATTAGAGGTGAAACGACGCATTACGATTATGTGTGTGGAGAAACCGCAAGGGCGTTACAAGATCTCTCTATAGTTTATCAGCTTGCCTTAGGTTTTGGTTTATTGACAGTTGAGAACATGGGGCAGGCCAAAGAAAGAGCTTTTGTCGACAAAAGAAATAAGGGTGGTGAGGCCGCTAATGCCTGTCTAAAATTGCTTCAAGTAAGGAATGATCTAGGCGTTCAATCAAGTGAATGAGATAGAAAAAGATTTTGACTCCACTTTGTCTAGTCAACCAAACTTGGTTAAGAGTGTTTCACGTTTAGCAGCTGTACAAATAATGTATCAATTGTCAATGACTGATGCGAGCATTGAAGAAGTGATAAATCATTATGAGGCATTATCATCTTCAAAAACTCCGGATGAAGGTATGTCTTTGATGGCTACTCCAGATACGTCATTTGTTAAGAACATTGTTAGTGGGACGTATCCTCAAATTGAATTAATTGATAAAATAATCACAAAATATCTAGATGAATCGTGGCCGATGGACCGAATTGATATTTTGCTTTTAAATATTTTGAGATGCGGGGTTTATGAAATAAAGGATGTTTTGTCAGTACCACCAAAAGTCGTTATAAGTGAGTATCTCTCTATATCTGATGCTTTTTTTGATTCTAAAATAAGTGGATTAGTTAATGCAGTTTTAGATAAAGTGATTAGTGATTTAAGGCCAATCGAAACAGATCAACTTACATAATCATCAATATATTTATGACAATTGGATTAGACGAATTTGGAATTATAAAAAAATACTTTTCTCCTCTATCGAGAGGGGAAAGTGGTGCTTATTCATTATTAGATGACGCGGCAAAAGTTAAATTTAAGTCCTCATCCTCCACAGTTATAACTACCGATGCAATGGTTTCTGGTGTCCACTTTCCTTTAACTGAACCCGCTAATTATATAGCGAGTAGGCTATTAAGAGTTAATTTATCGGATATTGCAGCGATGGGCGCTGTACCAGTTGGCTATACTTTATTACTCGCATTACCGGACAGTATAAATATCGAATGGATATCGTCCTTTTCCACAGGGCTTGCAGAAGAACAGGAGATTTTCGGAGTAACTCTATTAGGAGGAGACACCACTAAATGCTCCAGTGAAATGGTTTTATCCATTACAATGTTAGCAGAAGCTAAGGAAAATAATGTATTATTAAGATCTGGCGCAAATGAGGGTGATGAGGTTTACGTCTCTGGGTATATAGGTGATGCATTTCTAGGGTTATCAATCTTACAAAGGGAGCTAGAAAACAGCGATAAAAAAACAGATAAATATTTAATTGAGAGATTTCGTAGACCGACTCCTAGACTAGAATTGGGAAAGAGACTCGTGGGAATAGCAACCTCAGCAATCGATTTGTCTGATGGTTTAATTTCTGACCTTGGACATGTGTGTTCAGCTTCTAATGTTTCGGCAAGGATTATAATTGATGAAATCCCAATATCTAAAGCTGCGGAGAAAATAGTACTCGATGATTCAAAGATTATAAGAAATCTTATTACAGGGGGAGATGACTATGAGCTTATTTTTACTGTCCCTTCGAATAAATCTGGAATAGTAGACAACTTATCAGTCGAATTGGGTGTTAATCTTACAAAAATTGGTGAAATTATTAAAAAAAACAACTCACAATCAGTGTCTACTTTTGATTTATCCGGTAATATGATTATCTTCGAAAAAACAGGATTTAGGCATTTTTAATTCTGTGTGCATATATTTTTTTTCCTGTGTTAGTTGATCTAACAAACAATCCATTGTTTTTAAATTAACATCTAGATTTCTTGTCTTAACCTGACAGGTGCTAAGTTTTCTGTTTTTAATAATTTTAGAAAGATATTTGATGGTGTTAAATGATGTTGTAAGAAATGTCTCCCTGTTGTCAATGTGCCAAGCCTTGGCACAGACACAGATGGTTCTCATTTTCTCTGTGACTACATTCATTGGAGCAGCACTAGCTCCAGTAGTAAACCTATTCGGTGTTCCATTTAGTCTAGCAACACTGCCAATAACACTTCAATTCACATTTATGACAATATCTACTCTACCTGCCGCACTATTAATGAAAAAATTAGGCAGGGCTAATGGTTTCATTCTATTCATTTTAATAGGAGTTTTGGGTATTGCAGTGTGTTTAATAGCTCTAGTATATCAGGATTTTATTCTCTTTTGTGTCGGCTCTTCTTTTTTTGGTGCCTCAGCTGGTTCGAATCAACAATTCCGTTTTGCTGCAGTCGACACAGCCGATAAATCAACTAGATCGAAAGCAGTTAGTTTAGTTCTTGCAGGTGGTGTTTTTGCGGGTATTGTTGGACCTACACTGTCTGCATGGTCTTTTGATTTATTAGCACCAGTGATTTATGCCGGTGTGTTTGCTGTAATAATTTCCATGCAAATAGTAATGGTAATTTTACTATTGTTTACCAATATACCTCCTCCAAACGAAACTGAGTTGTCGGGTCCCACGAGCCCTTTCTGGCAAATAGCATCACAACCTAAATTTATAGTTGCAGTTATGAGCGCGATGGTTGGGTATGGGGTAATGAATTTTGTAATGCTTGCCACGCCATTATTTATGGGGTCACATCCGGGTCATTCATTTACTTTTCCTGACGTTAATAATGTTATTATGTGGCATGTGCTAGGAATGTTCGTTCCGAGTTTCTTTACAGGGTGGCTAATTAAACGCTACGGAGATATTAACATTATCACTGCTGGAGCGATTATTTCTGGTATTAGTATAGCGGTTAATTTAACCGGTGATTCTTTGATGCACTTAAGAATTGCCATGGCGTTAGTAGGTTTAGGTTGGAATTTTATGTTTACTGGCGGAACTACGCTTTTATTGCAAACATATAAACCTTCAGAAAAAGCAAAAATTCAAGGACTAAATGATTTTTTTGTTTTTGGTACTGTTGCAGTTTGCTCTCTATTGGCCGGAGGTACGTATCAGTCTGTAGGTTGGAATGCCGTAAATCTTGCAGCTGTTCCATTGCTTGTTTTAGTATTAGTTGCCGTGATTTGGTTAAGAGGAAGACGTTTGCCTATACCAACTTAATATTAATTAACGGATAATTGTAAAACTAAGCCTAACATAGGTTGCTTTAGTTAATTGTTTTTGGCATGTTCGCGAATCTAAAAACCTGATAAATAATTTCGACATTTAGCAAAGGTATTTGTGTCTACAGAACGGACAATTTTACACTAATATAAGGAAAGTATTAATATGGGTCCTGTTATTTGGTTTGCCATCGCATGTGGCATTTTGGCAGTTATATATGGCGTTTGGGCTTCTAAATCTGTATTAGCAATGAGCCCTGGCTCAGAAAGAATGCAAGAAATTTCTTTGGCTGTTCAGGAAGGTGCTGCCGCATATTTAAACAGACAGTATCGCACCATTGGTATAGTAGGAATCGTTATTACAATCATACTGTTTTTTGTTCTTAAGTGGCCTGCTGCTATTGGTTTTATAATTGGAGCAGTTTTATCAGGCGCTACTGGATTTATAGGGATGAACATCTCTGTTAGATCTAATGTTCGGACGACCGAAGCTGCGAGGCAAGGTCTATCCCAAGGACTAAATGTCGCTTTTAAGGCAGGTGCCGTAACTGGAATGTTAGTGGCTGGATTAGCTCTTTTGTCTGTGGCTGGTTATTTTGGGGCTTTAATTTTACTCCAAGAAAGCGGGGCCATTGAAGGCAGAGATATGATAGATGCTCTAGTTTCCCTTGGATTTGGTGCCTCATTAATTTCAATCTTTGCTCGACTCGGTGGAGGAATATTTACAAAAGGTGCGGACGTTGGCGCTGATTTGGTTGGTAAGGTTGAAGCAGGAATACCGGAGGACGATCCTAGAAATCCAGCCGTTATAGCAGATAATGTAGGAGATAACGTGGGTGACTGTGCAGGTATGGCTGCAGACTTATTTGAGACATATGCTGTAACAGTTGTTGCTACTATGGTTCTTATATCCATATTTTTAACTGGAAACCCTCTCTTGGATCAGATGATGGTTTATCCATTAGCTATAGGTGGTGTTTGTATTATTGCTTCAATCATAGGAACATTTTTTGTCCGATTAGGAGCCAGTAATAATATAATGGGCGCATTGTACAAAGGGTTCATTGCTGCAGCTATTTTATCATTAATTGGAATTGCCTTTGCAACTTATTGGGTTATTGGGTTCAACTCTGAATTTAATGTGGGAAGTCAAATTGTAACTGGAAGAGATCTTTTCCTTAGCGCAATCGTCGGCCTCATAGTAACAGGGCTTTTAATATGGATAACTGAATACTACACAGGCACTGAGTATAGGCCAGTCCGATCAATCGCTCAGTCGTCGACTACTGGGCATGGTACCAATGTTATTCAAGGATTAGCAATATCTATGGAAGCCACTGCAGTGCCAGCTCTCGTAATATGCGTTGCTATAATCGTTTCATATTCCTTGGCTGGACTACTTGGTATAGCCATTGCGGTTACAGCCATGCTTGCTTTAGCAGGCATGGTGGTGGCTCTAGATGCATATGGCCCAGTAACAGATAATGCTGGTGGTATTGCTGAAATGGCTGAGTTAGACGACAATGTCAGAAAAACCACTGATGCACTTGATGCAGTTGGAAATACAACGAAAGCAGTAACAAAAGGTTATGCCATTGGCTCAGCTGGGTTAGGAGCATTGGTCTTGTTTGCTGCTTATACGGAGGATTTAAAATATTTTAAAGAGAACTCAGATCAATTTTCATATTTTAGTGGAGTAAATTTTGATTTTTCACTAACAAATCCATATGTAGTTGTTGGACTCTTTATTGGTGGTATGTTGCCATTTCTTTTTGGAGCACTTGGAATGACTTCTGTGGGCAGAGCTGCTGGCTCAGTGGTTATCGAAGTAAGAAGACAGTTCAAAGAAATCCCAGGCATAATGGAGGGTAAAGCAAAACCTGAGTATGGAACTTGCGTTGATCTGCTTACGAAAGCTGCAATAAAGGAAATGATTATTCCATCCCTGTTGCCTGTTTTGTCACCCATTATCTTGTTTTTAGTTATTTTAGTAATTGGTGGTAAGTCAGCAGCGTTCTCATCCTTAGGAGCGATGCTGTTAGGGGTTATAGTTACAGGATTATTTGTTGCTATATCTATGACAGCAGGTGGTGGTGCATGGGATAATGCGAAAAAATATATAGAGGATGGTAATCATGGTGGGAAAGGGTCCGAGGCACATAAAGCCGCAGTAACCGGAGATACGGTTGGGGATCCATATAAAGATACTGCAGGCCCAGCTGTAAATCCAATGATAAAAATTACGAATATTGTTGCTCTTATGATTTTGGCTGTATTGGCTGGTCACTGAGGTTATGAACAAATAACTTTGACTTATTTAATAAATATAAAGGTATGAAAAGAAGAAATTTATTGGTTTTCTAGGTCCGATTCTGACCCGCTAAACCTGCCTAGGTTAGCAAATAACTGCTGCAGTATGGTTAACTCGTTACCCGATGTTGGGGTCACACGAGTAACCATTGAGATTGGCACTGAATCTTTTTCTGTGTAAGTAGCTGTATTTATAACTTTATTTTTAGAGTCGAAAATTACAGCAAATATTTTTCGTTCTTTTACGACAGGTTTAAAAAATGCTTTCGTCTCAGTTGTTTGTGTTAAATAATACCAAACCTGGTCTCCATAAACGCTAGTCATTGATGGAGTTCCTAGTAAATCAATCACATCGTTTTTATTTGTTTTTCCTAATTTAATTAATTGAATTTTTTCATATGACGATAATTGACCTTGAACGTTAGTAATTGGGGTACAAGCTGTAAGAACTCCAATTAGGGTGAATATTATTAAACAGTATCTCATAACAATACTTAGGAGAGTTTTTCCAAATGAGTTCGTCTTTATCATTAAAAGGTCTTTCGTCAAGAAAAGAAATCGTTTGAGTTTGGACATTTACATCGGACTTATCCCGTGTCAACTAATCAGAAATATTTAGAACTATTGTCGGTAATTAAATGTACGCATGGATAAAAAAGAGAAGATACAAGCAAAAAGTAGCTTCTGATATATATAAATTGATAGTAGATCAGGCAAGAATCAAAGACTTTTATCTAACTTACGGTGTTCCTGATACTGAATTAGGTAGATTTGAGATGATTTGTCTGCATTGTTATTTAATATTCAAAAGGTTTTCTAAGGAGAACAATGAAGCTTCTGAGTTATCGCAAAAAGTTCATGATTTAATGTTTGCTGATTTTGATCAAACTCTCCGAGAAAAGGGGATAGGGGACATGGGTATCGGTAAACGCATAAAAAGTCTGGCGCGCAACCTCTATGGAAGAATTGATGCTTATGAAACAGGATATCTAACTGGCACAAATGGTCTTTATGATGCGTTAACGCGAAACTTATATGCTTCCGTGTCAGTTACAGATAAAGAGGTTTATAAAATGGTGGGTTATATAAATAACTCTATAAATCATCTGTTTGATCAAGATACAGAAAAGTTACTACTTGGTGAGATTAATTTCATATCCATTGGAAAGGTTGCGGACTAAATTTTGATGATGGCACATGATAAAAGAGTTACTGAGTTTAAACGTTTGGTTAATATAAATGACTTAGAATTACTTATACCACAGGTAATAGATATTACGGCAAACAAATCTGAACGGGAGTTACTCTCAGAAAGATGCTTAGTTTTGTCAGTTAATAGTTTTACTGCACGGATAACAATTATAAAAAGTTCTTCTCATGAATTTGAGGCAAAAGGCAGTTTGAAAGCTGAGGTTTCACAAATATGTGTTGTTACTCTTGAAATGATGATCAATCAGATATCCACGCAATTTGTTCAAAAGTATAGTACTCGTGACCTCAATATTAGTGATGATTTGGTTATTGGACCCGATGATGAACAACCGCCGGACCCTATAGTGAGTGATGATATAGATTTAGGTGAGTTGGCCTCTGAATATCTATTGCTTTCTATAGATCCTTATCCCCGATCAATCGAATCAGATGATAAAAAATATAAATTGCAGACAAACACGAAAGAGGATGGACCCTTTTCCAATTTAAAGGACTTGTTAGATGGCAATTAATTCGAAAATTGTGTCATTATACTTCATTTACTATCTTGCAAGTCGGTCTTGTATTAGCTAAGTACTTGGTTAAGTCTGTTTATAGCCTGGTTTGAGAAGGTTTGATTAAAGGAATTAATGATGGCTGTACCAAAAAAGAAAATCTCTAAATCTCGTCGAGGAGAGCGACGTTCTCATGATGCATTGAAGTCAGCAACTTATGTTGAAGATCAGGAAACTGGAGAATTTCATAGACCTCACCATGTTGATATGAAAACCGGTTTCTATAAGGGACGTAAAGTAATTCAAGTTAAAGAAAAGATCTGAAACTCTAGAAGTCGATTAATCGACTGGAAAGCGGTCTCAAGTGAAAGAGCCCGTAACAATCGCATTAGATGCAATGGGGGGTGATAATGCACCACAAATTGTGGTTGCAGGGGCTAATATTGCTCGGCGCAGGCATCCAAACATAAATTTTATATTTTTTGGTGATGAGCCTGAGATAGAAAAACATTTATCAAAATTTAGACGACTAAAAGAAGTTGTTGAAATTCACCATACTACTGAAACGGTAAAGCCAGAAGACAAGCCTTCGTTTGTTCTTAGAAATGGAAGGAATACTTCAATGTGGTGGGCTGTTAATTCTGTAAAAGTTGGTCAGTCCTCAGGCGTCGTCTCGGCCGGTAACACTGGAGCACTAATGGCATTAACTATGTATCAGTGGAGAAATTTAACTGGAATAGACAGGCCAGCAATAGCTTCATTCTTTCCTACATTGCGTGGGGAAACCGTAATGCTTGATTTGGGGGCAAATATTTCGTGTGATGCTGATAACTTAGTTCAGTTTGCAGTTATGGGAGAAGTTTATTCAAGGACTATTCTTGGAATCGATGATCCTACTGTAGGTTTATTAAACGTAGGCGAAGAAGAAACAAAAGGTAATGATTCGCTTAAAGAAGCTGCTGAAATTATCAAAGAAATAGACTTTCCCGGAGAGTTTGTAGGTTTTGTTGAGGGAAATGACATACCAGCAGGAGTAGTTGATGTGGTTGTAACAGATGGGTTTACTGGAAATATAGCTTTGAAAACTGCTGAAGGAACGGCAACGCTTATAAATGGCTTTGTCAGAGAGGCTTTCAGAAATTCGTTTATGGCAAAAATTGGCTATCTATTTGCGAAGCATTCTCTTGATAAATTGCGCAATAGAAGTGATCCAAGACGATACAATGGTGCAATGTTTTTAGGCTTAAATGGTATTTGTGTAAAAAGCCATGGGGGTACTGATGCTCTTGGATTTGCAACTGCGATAGGAGTTGCTGTAGACATGATAGAATATGGCGGAAACCAAATGATTGCTGATCATATTGCCCGACTAGGTCTTTCAGAGACACGGATGTGAGGAAACAATGCGTCGTTCTGTTGTTATTGGATGTGCAGGATACTTACCAGAAAATATAGTTAGCAACAGTGAGCTCGCTAAGCAGCTTGATACTTCTGATGAATGGATACAGAGTCGAAGTGGAATATTAAAAAGGCATATTGCAGCTAGTAATGAATTAACATCTGACCTTGCTTACAAGTCAGCAGACGCTGCAATTATAGCCTCGGGCATCTCGGTTTTAGATATAGATTTAATTGTAGTTGCTACATCAACGCCAGACGTGACATTTCCCGCCACGGCTACTGCAGTACAAGCTAAGTTAGGAGCAAAAAATGCTGTAGCATTTGATCTGCAAGCTGTTTGTTCAGGTTTTGTATATGCTATGGCAACAGTTGATAATTTCATAAAGTCTTCTCAATACGATCTTGCTTTAGTTATTGGAGCAGAAACTTTTTCTAGAATTCTGGACTGGGATGATCGCAGCACATGTGTCTTATTTGGTGATGGAGCCGGAACAGTTATTCTTCAAGCAGAAATAGGAAATGGTGACTTAAACGATAGAGGTGTTTTATCTACGCATTTACATTCAGACGGAAGGTTACATGATCTTTTGTATGTTGATGGTGGCCCGTCTTCAACAGGAGAAGTTGGTTATCTGCGTATGGAAGGAAAAGAAGTTTTTCGTCACGCGATAGAGAAAATGTCTTCAGTTACCATAGAGGCACTAAAGGCTAATAATATTTCTGCTGATGATATAGATTGGTTTGTTCCACATCAGGCTAATAAAAGAATTATAGATGGCACGGCTAGAAAATTAGGTATAGCTATGGAGAAAGTAGTTTTAACAATAGATAAACATGCAAATACATCAGCAGCATCAATTCCTTTAGCTCTATGGACTGCTATGTCAGACGAGCGAATTAAGACTGGTGACTTAGTATTGATAGAAGCACTAGGTGGAGGAATGACTTGGGGGTCAGGTTTATTGAGGTGGTAAAACTTTTTAAATCTATATATTTCTATATATTTTAGAGAATTTATTACTCTTATTAGTTTAAGGAATGCGTATAATATACTGATATTGACGCATATATCGTCACTTGCTACCGTTGATTAATTATTAATGGAGAGAACAGTGGCTGAAACTATTACTCGTGCACAGCTTACAGAAGCAATATATCAAGAGGTTGGATTATCGAGGAATGAATCTGCAGATCTCGTTGAATCAGTTCTTTCGGAAGTGTCAGATGCTTTAATAAAAGGAGAAATGGTAAAAATTTCTTCATTCGGAAGTTTTTCGGTGCGTCATAAAAATCAGAGAATGGGAAGAAATCCAAAGACTGGTGAAGAAGTGCCAATTTCACCCAGAAGGGTTTTAGTCTTTAAGCCAAGCAATGTTTTAAAGGATGCCATTAATAACGATAGTTACGATTTAAATTTAGACGAACCACATAAATAATATAATAAAACCATAATAAGTTGAAGCCATAGGCTCGCTATGACAACTACGCCCAGAGTAAAAAAACAACAACTAGTAAAATCTTCACAGGCTTTTAGAACCATAAGTGAAGTGGCTAGTATACTTGATATGCCACAGCATGTTTTGAGGTTTTGGGAAACAAAATTTGAAGAAGTTAAACCTCTAAAAAGAGGTGGAGGCAGAAGATATTATCGACCAGATGATATAGAGCTTTTAAGCGTAATAAGAAAATTGTTGTACGAAGATGGCTATACGATAAAAGGCGTTCAAAAATTATTTCGCGAAGGTGACAGCAAATTGATAAAGAAGTCACCACAAGAAATTAGACCCCTAAAGCGCACCAAAGTACTAAATGAAAGTTCTTCAACATCTGAACCAGTTATATCACCCTCTCAAAGGAATGATTTACAAGACGTTTTAAGAGAGTTAGAGGGTTTAAGAAAAAAAATTAAATGATATTTAGATCACCTGTTAGTCAACCTCCTTGGGTGCTTGTTTTTATGTTATTTTAAGATATACAAGTTCTTATCTGTATAGAAAATTTAAATATAAGAGTATGTATTGTATTTTATTATAATATTTTAATCAGTCGGGACGTAGCGCAGTCTGGTAGCGCATCACACTGGGGGTGTGGGGGTCGGAGGTTCGAATCCTCTCGTCCCGACCATTATTTATAAGTTAGTAAAACGACCTTGGAGTAACTAATTCCGAATGTTCGCGAAATTCAGCGTTCTAATTGCCTTCTTCCTTCATCAGTTAACTTGCATATAAGCCAATCTGGTTTAATTGGATTATCAAACCAGGGGGAGGCCCATCCCATTTTAATACAACTATTTATTGTCTTTCTGTTAACCTTTTGACCGTCACGATCGAAAATTGGAAGTTTGCCTCCTGGTTGGGCCAATCCTCTAGTTAGCCATTCTCTTTGTGCGGGAGATAAGTTGTCACTTTTTCCTCTTGATTTTTGACTATTTCGTCGAGTCCTATGAGGCTGCAAAGCAATCACATTATCACTTAATGTACTTATGTTTATTTGTTTTTGCTTCATTTTTCGTATCAGACTCTTCTGTTGAAATACTCATAAATTCTAATTTGTGTAAATAATCAAGAAAAAATTAAATAAACGATCTTTAATTTGTTAAAATAACAGACTTAGTATATTTATAAGTTACATAATCTTATAATGATTAGAGTATACTTTTTTGATATTTTAGTGCTTAAGACAAACTGATTTTTGAAAAAAATTGATCAAATAGGAAAATGACGATGGATGAACGAGTTTGGAGAATATATCTATCAGGTGAAATACATAGTGATTGGCGTGAGCAAATAGAATTAGGCGTTCAAGAAGCTGGCTTGCCTGTTGTTTTGGATGCTCCGGTGACAGTGCACGAGGACTCAGATGATTGCGGCGTAACAATATTAGGAAAAGAAGATTCTGTATTCTGGCATGATCATAAGGGAGCTCTACTAAACTCTGTTAGAACTAATACGCTTATTAGAAACGCAGATATCGTAGTTGTGAGGTTTGGAGAGAAATACAAACAGTGGAACGCTGCTTTTGACGCTGGTTATGCAGCTGCTTTAAATAAGCCTACTATTATTTTGCACCAAGAAGAGCACAATCATGCTTTAAAAGAAATAGATGCTTCTGCTAAGGTTGTGGCAAGCACCCCTCAACAAGTTGTTCAAGCCCTTATTTATGTTATAAAAGGTATTCTTCCTAAAAGTGTCTCAGTTGAACAGGCTGCTGAATAGTAAATTATTTTAGTTAGTGTTATGCGCCAGCGGATTCTAGTGACTGTTCGAGATCGGCTATGATATCATCTGCTGACTCAAGGCCTACGGAAATTCTTACTACCTCAGGTCCCGCTCCTGCTTCTAAGCGCTGCTCATCAGTTAGTTGTCTGTGGGTGGTAGACGCGGGATGTATAATGAGAGACCTAGTATCTCCTAGGTTAGCGAGGTGAGATATTAGCTCGGCACTTTCCACAAGTTTAATTCCTGATTCGTACCCTCCTACTAAACCAAAAGTAAATAGGGACCCTGGTCCTTTAGGTAAATATTTTTTAGCAAGTTCGTAGTAAGGGCTGTTTTTTAGTCCTGCATAGGATACCCATTCGACTCTTTCATGATTGTTCAAATAATTTGCGACAATCAGAGCATTTTCAACATGACGCTCCATTCTTAGTGGCAAGGTCTCGATCCCAGTGGAGATTAAAGACGCATTGGTTGGTGATAATGTTGGGCCTAAGTCTCTTAGTGCAACAGCGCGACCTTTGGTTGAGAATCCGAAATCACCAAAGGTCTCGTAAAAGGTTAAGTTGTGATAGGCCGGATCAGGCTGGGTTAGTGCAGGGAACTTATTATTTTGCGCCCAGTCAAACTTTCCACTTTCCACCACTATTCCGCCCATAGCATTGCCATGTCCGCCTAAAAATTTGGTCATGGAATGTATAATGATGTCAGCCCCCCAATCAAATGGCTGACATAGATATGGACTGGCAGTTGTATTATCTACTATTAACGGGATACCTTCCGACTTTGCAATTTCGGATATTGGTTCAATATCAACAACAATGCCGCCTGGATTGGCTAGCACTTCTATAAAGATGGCTTTGGTGTTTTTATCTATTAAATCTTTATACGAATTGAGATTTTTAGCATCAGCAAATCTGCATTCCCATCCAAACTTTTTAAAAGTATGGGTGAATTGTGTAATTGATCCTCCATAGAGATTTGGAGAAGAAACAAAGTTAGCCCCAGGCTCCATAAGTATGTACATGGCCAATAACTGGGCAGCGTGCCCTGACGCTGTAGCCACAGCTGCGCGCCCATTTTCAAGTGCAGCTACCTTTTCTTCTAAAGCAGAGACTGTAGGGTTTCCTATTCGGCTATAAAGATATCCAAAAGTTTGTAGATTAAACAGTGATGCTGCATGGTCTACATCGTCAAAGACGTAAGCAGTTGAATTATATATAGGGACATTTCTTGCTCCAGTAGTCGGATCTGGTGATGCACCTGCGTGTATTGCAAGTGTTTCGAACCCTGGTGGTTTAGATTGTTTTGGCTTATTCTTCATAGTATTATTGCTCATATAGCTCTTAATCTCATCTAATCTTTTTTGACCTTCTAGAAGAGATGACTTTTGTGTTAACACCTCCCCAGCCTAACTCACCACTCAGTCTGCCAAATTCAATTTTAGGGCAACGATCCATTATGACCTGTAGGCCAGCACTTTCCGCTTTTTTTGCAGATTCATCATGACGTATGGTTAATTGCATCCATACAATATTAGCTCCAATTTCAATAGCATCGTCCACAATACTGGGAACTCGCTCTGGCTTTTGAAATATGTCTACCATTTCAATAGAAAAGGGAATACTTTTCAATGTCCCATACACAGTTTCGCCTAGGAGCTTTTGTCCTTCTATCCCCGGATTGACCGGTATTACCCTATATCCTTTTTCTTGTAGATACTTCATTGCAAAATAGCTTGGTCTATTCCAATTACTACTGGCGCCAATCATTGCTATTACATTCGTTTCAGATAGGATCCGACGAATTTGCCAATCTGGGTAATACAATGTTTCCATAACTTCAGTCCTTAATTTAGATAGGCTAACTTGAAATACTATTTTAAGTTTAATCTTGGAATTTCGATTGCAGGACAACGATCCATTATTACTATTTTACCAAAAGAGTTTGCCAGTTCAGCTGATTCTTCATGTATTACTCCGAGTTGCATCCAAATGAAAGATGCATCTATCTTTATTGCTTGTTCTACAATTGGTTTTACGTATTTAGAACGTCGAAATATGTCAACCATATCAATTTTATCTGGTACATCTAATAGAGAAGAGAATACTTGCTCTCCAAGGATTTTTTGACCCACGGCATTAGGGTTTACTGGATATACTTTAAAACCAAGAAGTTGTAGATACTTCATCACACGCCAACTAGCACGACTGGCACCTTTAGGACTTGCACCTATTAAAGCTATGTTTTTTGTTTCAAGGAATATTTTTTTGTACAACTCATCTGAGTACAACAAACCATCCATTTAGGGTTTATCCTTATCGAAAGATATTTTTCTAGGTTTTTGATCCCAAACCGGTTGGCGCTTATTGATAAATGCATCAAACCCTTCTGCCGCATCTTTATCCATTACATTTTTTGCCATTTCATTGCTTGCATATTTATAGGCGTCGCTTATTCCCATCTCGATATGTCGATAGAAAGCTTGTTTGCCAATTTTCAAGCCATGGAAGCTTTTTTCTGATAACTTGATCGCTAATTCTTCGACGCTTTCATTGAGTTCAGACGCATTAACAGCTTTATTGATAAGGCCAACCTCTACTGCTCGTTCAGCACTTATAAAATCACCAGTTAGCAGCATTTCCATTGAATGCTTTCTACTAAGATTTCTGCTTAATGCAACCCCTGGTGTTGTACAAAAAAGGCCGTTATTAATTCCTGAAACTGCAAAGCTTGATAATGTTGATGCTATCGCTAAGTCACAAGTGGCAACTAACTGACATCCTGCTGCAGTTGCCATTCCATTAACCTTTGCTATTACGGGTTGTGGTAAGCGATGTATTGAGAGCATAACCTTACTACATTGGGCAAATAAATCATTTTGGTATTCGTATGTGTAATTAGATCTCATGTCTTTGAGATCATGCCCAGTACAAAAAGCTTTTCCATTAGCCTCCAAGATTATTACGCGAACGCTCTTATCTTTTGATAAATCATCCAATGATTCTTGAATTGAATTTAACATTTCTACTGAGAGAACGTTCATTTTGTTGGGTTCATTTAATGTTATAGTGGCAAGTGGACCTTTTACTTTTTTCAATAAAATGCCGTCTTCATTTTTAGATAAAGTTTTTAAATTTTTTGTAGTCATTTTTTCACTACCTTGAATTTAAAATGTTATTTATAACTGTTTTTATATAACTACATAAATATTTTTCATATTGATTAATAAATAATAAATGTCCATAAGGAGGGTAATATATTACCGTATCGTTAACTTACTATAATATAACGAAAAATTCGTTGTTGACAGATGATATTATCTCTCATAAGTATAACTTTTAAACCTCCAGTAAAAGAATATTTAATACTTAATAATTAAGTGGAAAAACTTATGCGTATGCAGGCTCAGAAATCATATAGCGCTAAACCGAGTGAAGTAGAAGCGAAATGGTGGATTATTGATGCTGAAGATTTAGTTCTAGGTAGAATGGCTGTCATCGTAGCTGATAGGCTCAGAGGTAAACATAAACCAATGTTCACACCTAATATAGATTGTGGTGATCATATAATTATTATAAACGCTGAAAAAGTTTATTTAACGGGTAATAAAAAGGATAACAAGGTTTATCATCGCCATACAGGCTATCCCGGAGGCTTAAAGAGCCGAACTGCAGGTGAGATATTAGAGGGGCCACACTCTGATCGAGTTATAAGAAAAGCAGTAGAACGGATGCTACCTAAAACAAAGATGGGGCGGGCCCAATTAAGGAAACTTAAAGTTTATCCAGGAACCGAACATCCCCACGAATCCCAACAACCTGAAAAAATAGATATAGCTGCTTTAAGTAATAAGAATAAGAGGAATGACTGAAATGTCTGACGCTACTCTTCAAGATACAATTGAACCAGTAATTCAAGAGGCTGCAGCTAATGTTGGCAAACCAGTAATTGATGAATTCGGAAGAACATATGCTACAGGAAAGAGAAAAGATGCCGTAGCAAGGGTTTGGATAAAACCTGGAACAGGATCGTTCACTATCAATGGACGGGATGGGGGTGTTTATTTTGCTCGTCCAGTACTTAGAATGGTTCTATCTCAACCATTTCAGATAACTGATAGAGTCGGTCAATATGATATTAATTGTACTGTATCAGGTGGAGGATTGTCTGGACAGGCTGGTGCTGTGCGCCATGGTCTGTCTAAGGCTTTGAGTCTACGTGAACCTGATTTAAGGGCTGTTCTTAAAAAGGCAGGGATGTTAACACGAGATTCACGAGTTGTTGAACGTAAAAAATATGGAAGGGCTAAAGCACGTCGAAGTTTCCAATTTTCTAAACGTTAGAACGTTAACAAAGAGAACGACATTTTTTCAAGGGCTTCACCTCTGTGGAGCTCTTTTTGCTGTTTTAGGCCCGAGATACACTAAGACGTAAGTTCAGAATTATAATCGACTGCTGTTAAGTTTCGAGTGAAAGTCTGTTTTACGGTTCATATCTACTTTTCACAAGAGAATTTGAGTTGTTTGAATTTATCAAATTCGAGCTAATCATGTTCTAATACAAATGTAGTAGCAGGAACAGTCACATAGGTATTTAAAACGAATTTATGAATTAAGGATGACAGATAGATGAAACAGCAAATAAACCGATTTGTAGATCACTCATTCTTCCAGAAGTCTATAATGGTATTGATTATAATCAATGCCATAATACTTGGGTTAGAGACATCACCAACAATAACTAGAGCTATTGGACAGGAACTAAAACTGTTCGACCAAGCGGTAATTATTATTTTTTGTATTGAGCTTGCTTTAAGAATTTATGCAAAAGGGCTACGTTTTTTCCATGATCCTTGGGGGATTTTTGACTTTATAGTGGTTGGTATAACATTAGTTCCATCTAATGAATCACTGTCGGTGCTCAGAGCGTTAAGAGTATTGAGAGTATTCAGGTTAGTGTCCACTATACCACGCTTGCGGAGAATAGTTACAGCACTGTTGCACGCCGTGCCTGGTGTGGGAGCGATAATAGTATTACTCTTATTAGTTTTTTATGTTTTTTCGGTAATTACGACAGATATTTTTGGACAAAACTTCCCTGACTGGTTCGGCACTCTTGGGAACTCTATGTTTACACTTTTTCAGATTATGACACTAGAAAGCTGGTCTATGGGTATCGTCCGACCTGTAATGGAGATATATCCCTGGGCTTCTATTTTATTTGTAATATTTATCATTTTATCTAGTTTTACGGTATTAAATTTGTTTATCGCCATTATCATAGATTCTCTGCAGACCTTGAATGAAAGTAGGAAGAATAATGAATTTGATCAAAAGCGGGTTAGTGAAAGTCATGTAACTGAAAAACTACGCACGGAGTTAAAGCAAGTGCGCCTCGAGATAGAGGAGCTCAAACATTTAATTATTAACCAATCTAGATAATTAACATTTTTACAAAAACCTATTCTCTACTACTTAATCAAGCTTAATGGAAAATACATCTATTAGTAGAGGGGATTTGTTTACAATTTACTTTTTTTTAAGGCTAATTGGGTCTCTATGTGTTAGACAGGTGTCTAGTAATAGACGAGATAAATAAGACAGTTGCTAGAGTGTCGATATAACCATGAATAGGGTGTTTTTCAGTGAACGGCAGAACTGAGAATCGACTTAGCTTCCAGTTCTTAATCTATTTGAATACTGAATTTATTAGTTTTTTCTAATTTATTAAAGTCTGAGTATTACCAGGCTCTTTTTTTTATTTAAAAATTCTTTAAAGTTAATATAAGTCAAACATATTAACCAAAATAATATTGGTTCTTAAAATCAGGAGGCAAATTATGAAAGCGTATTTATTGGGATCATATTCTCCAGCAGGTTTAAAGGGACTTATCTCTGGTGGAGCTGCTGGTCGGAAGGCTGCAATTGATAAACTTAGTGAAACACTTAATTTGAAAATACTTGATGTTGCTTTTACTAGAGGTGAATTTGATGTAACAGTGACTTTTGAATGTGAGGATGAAGAATCTGCTTTAGGCTTGGCAATAGCTGTGAAATCATCTGGTGGTTTTGAAAGGGCAGTTATTTTAACAGAGCTCGACATGGATTCTATAGCTGAACATGCCCGAAAAGCGGGAGCGTCTTATACTCCTCCAAATGCCTAAGATTAAGTAGTCATATAATTCTTGAAATTAATCAATATAAACCTATGCATTTAAGGGCGGAGAGTTAAATCTCCGCCTCTTTTATTTTTCGATATATGCTTTATAGATGTGTCGTACAATTTATGAGATTGCATAATAAATAGTTTTATTAAATATAAAATTAACAATCTAGATATTGGTTTATAATAATGCAAAGACCTGACATAGAAATTGCTAGAGACTCTGAAATACGGCCTATTAAAGAAGTTGCTGATAAGTTGGGTGTTCCTGACGAATATCTTTTCCAATACGGTCCCTACAAGGCAAAGATTGACTTAGATTATATACAGGGCCTTAACAGACGGCCGAGGGGCAAATTAATTTTAGTTACCGCTTTGACACCTACTCCAGCAGGTGAAGGAAAAACAACAACAACGGTAGGTCTTGGCGATGGCCTAAATCGAATTGGAAAGAATGCAGCTATCTGTATTAGAGAACCTTCTTTAGGTCCGTGTTTTGGCATTAAGGGAGGCGCTGCTGGTGGAGGATACTCTCAAGTCATTCCAATGGAAGATATAAATCTTCATTTTACTGGTGATATACATGCAATAAGTTCTGCCCATAACCTTATGAGTGCGTTAATTGATAACCATGTTCATTGGGGTAATAGATTATCACTAGATGTAAGAAAAATAGATTGGAGAAGAGTAATAGACATCAATGATCGAGCATTACGACAAGTTGTACACTCACTTGGCGGGCCATCAAATGGTATTCCTAGAGAATCTGGTTTTGATATAACAGTAGCTTCTGAAGTAATGGCCATTTTTTGTTTGGCTACATCTTTAAAAGATTTAGAGAGAAGGTTAGGTAATATAGTTATCGGCTCAAATACAGAAAATTCGCCCATTACTGTTGATAATTTATCTGGTGAAGGAGCGATGTCTGTACTGCTTAAAGACGCGTTAATGCCTAATTTAGTGCAGACGTTGGAACACACCCCCGCATTTGTTCATGGAGGGCCATTTGCCAATATTGCACATGGATGTAATTCAATAATCGCAACCGATACTGCACTTCGTTTATCTGACTATGTTGTCACCGAGGCTGGATTTGGTGCTGATTTGGGGGCAGAAAAGTTCTTTAACATAAAATGCAGAAAATCTGGACTAGAGCCTTCAGCTGCAGTAGTTGTTGCTACTGTTCGTGCTTTAAAAATGCATGGAGGGATAGATTTATCAGAAATGGAAAAGGAGAATGTTAATGCCGTTTCACGAGGGCTTTTAAATTTACGTCGACATATCTCAAATATAAAAAAATTTGGTATACCTGTTATTGTGGCAGTTAATAGATTTAGTTCTGATTCTGATTCTGAAATCTTAGAGATTGAGAATAATATAGCATCGTTAAATGTTGAAGTTGTTGAGTGCAATCATTGGAAATATGGATCAAAAGGCATATTAGACCTGGCAACCAAAGTAAGTGATTTAGTAGATGAAGGTGTTTCTCAGTTCCAACCACTTTATGACGAAAATCAGTCATTATTTGAGAAAATTAATATTATTTGTAGGGAAATATATGGAGCTAAGGAAGCTATAGCTGATAAAAGCATAAGAGAACAATTGAGGGAGTGGGAAAAGCAAGGTTTTGGAAGTTTTCCAATATGCATGGCAAAAACCCAGTATAGTTTTTCTACAGATCCAAATCTTCTCGGGGCACCAAAAGACCACATTGTTCCGGTAAGAGAAGTAAGATTATCAGCAGGGGCGGAATTTGTTGTGGCAATATGTGGGCAAATAATGACCCTTCCGGGACTACCAAGTGTCCCTGCAGCAAATAATATTAGGTTAGATGAAAATGGCTTAATAGAAGGGTTATTTTGATTATCTGTTGCCTCAATTTCAGTTTTACATGTAGTCCTTAATTAATTTAAGATACGACTGTTCCATAGTCATCTTATGTATTAGATCGTCTAAATTTGTAGTATTTTCTTTACTGTCATTGCGGAGTTTATACAGAGTTTGATAGGTTGCTTTCATACCCTCAAAATATGGCGAATGGCCTTGTAGGCAAAATTTTACATTTTGAGAAGCCAGATATGATTTGTCATTAAGATCTGCTGAAATTCCTCCTAACATTATTGGTTTCATTATGTTTTGAGATATTGCTTTTAAATCTTCACGTGAATTTAATCCGACCAAAAAAATTACATCAACGCCAGTATCAGCATATGCGATAACTCGTTTTAGTGTATCATCCATATTCGTTAAAATAGGAGCGCTGGTTCTACCCATTATCACAAGATTTGGATCAGTTCTTGCTTTAAGAGCAGCTCGCATTTTACCTACGCCTTCTTCAATTGATATCAATTGTGGTTTGTCATTATTACCAAAAGATAATGGTAATTCAGTATCTTCAATTGAAAGCGCAGACACGCCTGCTATTTCTAACGACTCTACTGTGCGCATCACGTTTAGTGCATTACCATAACCGTGATCAGCGTCAACAATGATTGGCAGTTCACAGGAGCGACATATTCTATGAGCCTGATCAGAGAACTCACTCAAAGTAAGAAGAGTAAGATCCGGGGCTCCAAGAACTGCCATAGATGCTATGGAGCCTGCAAACATTCCTACCTCGAACCCAATCTCTTCTGCCATCCTAGCTGATAACGGATCTGAAACAGATCCTGGAAAATAACACTCTTCTTTTGACAACATGGAACGAAACATTTTACGTCTTTTATCCCACTTCATTTTTTTATGCCTTTAGTTGCATTCAAATTGTATGTTATTTCTCAATTGAATAGCTATTGAAAGAATTTGAACAGGGGGGACCACTGGCTACAGCCATTCTTCGTTGATTTAGATCAATAACGAATGAGGCATTCGTCATAGTTTGTTTTGCTGCAGGTAAAGAGTTGTCTGGATGTCTGCATATTGCGTTAGGAAACCCAAAATGGTCAGCTAAAGCTTGTTGGCATAATTCTTCATTTAGATTTCCTTTATGTTTCATTAATAAACGATTTAGTCTATTTGCACGATATAAGGTGCTGGTAGATATACGCTCCATTAATGATGGTCCGTGTCTAGTATCAGTGAAGTGATTTGAATGAGTGATCATTCCATCTTCAGGATAATGATATGAAGCCTCATTTGGGCTGGTTTCTATATTTATTATTTCTCCATCAGCATGTCCTATTACAAAATTTGCAGAACATACTCGCTTTGTTTCAATCACTGGACGAAGAGCTTGATCAAAACTATCTGAATCCAATATTTCTCTACACCTAACATGAAACGGCTTTTCGTATTGATTTATACCATCATGATTTGACACAAGTCCGTTTTCAACTAAACCGATACCGTGCTCATTAACTCCCATTTTACCACCAAGAATTCCTGCTTCAGTAAAGAAAATTATATTTGTACCTCTGGAACGATTTATTCTGATAATTACGCAATTTTGATGGATTCCTGCTAGCCAATCCCAATTTTGTCCTAAAATTGTGTGATTATTAGCGGTGGTTTCTGGAAGTAATCCAAAAGTAGAACAACCATCAGTGGTATCTACTTTTGATGAATCAAAATCACCGTTAGCTTCTTTTCCAAATAAACCAAATGTGATTTCGTATCTTGCGTTCAACATTGCTATGTCATTCAATGGCATGTCTGAGCCTTCAGAAACTCCGCTCATTTCTATATAATATTCCTCATTTTGTTTTTTGATTACTTCTATCCATTTCTCCGACTCATCTCTTGCAGAGTCTTCATTTAGTCCGCCTGCTTTAAATCGCTTAAGATAAGTTCGAACATTATTACGTATCATGGCGGATAATTCATGACCATGAATAAGGCCTCTTTCAAAAGGGTCATCACCCAAGTTCAACACTGGTAGATCAAATTGAGAAAATTTATTCATTTTTACCCATAACTAAATAAAAATATTTGTATTTCTTTTGTATTGTTAGATTTTTTTAATATTTATCCAAACTTTTTCTTTAGAACTTTTGATACAACACTCTGCAAACTGTATATCTTTTATTCCTTCCTTCAGATCTGATAGAAGTGGCTGATCAGCTATTACATGAGATAAAAAGTTTTCCCACCCTATTCTATAAGGATTTACAAATGGATTATTATTTTCAATTACTTTCCACGCCTTACTATAATCATTAAAGGTTTTCCCTTTATTTGCTTCATGACTAATATCAAATCCTTTTATAATAGGAGTTTCATCACTGCCTTGAAACCAGCAATCTCTTAGTCCACCAATGGCTGATCCTTTTGTTCCATCAACATATAAGCATACTAGGTCATCCCGTCGGATCCTTGTTGCCCAAGAGCTAAATATTGAGCCAGAGACACCATTTTCGAGTTCAACTAAAGTATTGGTTGTATCCTCCACATCGACAGAATAATTGTTTCCGTTTTCATCAATTCGTTCTGGTTGAGCAATCCAAGAGGTGCTGACAACTTTACTGATGTTGCCTAAAATATTTTCTATTACATAACGCCAGTGCGTATGCATGTCTAAAAACAACCCGCCTCCAGTTTCTTTTTTGTAGTTCCAGCTTGGGCGTTGGGATTGGGTGTCCTCTCCATTAAAAACCCACCATCCAAATTCGAGTCTAAAACTCACGATTTCACCAAGAGTTTTATCATTAATGATGTTTTTAAGTTTTTGAAACCCGGGTAGATATAATTTGTCTTCGACGGCTCCATGTTTCAAGTTCGAGTTCTCTATCTTTTCTAGCAGGTGAAGACCTTCAGAAACACTGGGGGCTATAGGTTTCTCTGTATAGATATGTTTTTTTGCCTTAATAGCTTTGGTTAGTGTTTCTAATCTTTGATGTGTAGCTGCCCCTTCGAAAAAAATACTGAAATCACTGTCTGATAACGCTGCGTCTAGATTTGTCGTCCATTCTTTTATATTATTCTTATCTGCTATTTTCTTGAGTTCAGTTTTGTTTCTTCCAACAAGGAGAAGTCGAGGAACAACTATTTCATTATTTATATGAAGTCCTCCCTCAGAAATTATAGGAATTAAAGCGTTGTGAATATGCTGCGTGGAGCATATTCTTCCCGTGGCTCCATGCATGATAATTCCAATTTTTTTCATGGACATACTAGGTTTCCTTTGCTCTCTGATTTATTAAGCTAGAACTGTGTCTATTAATAATTGATTATTCTTTTTTATAAAATAACATATCAGGAAAAATTCTATGTCACGCCACATTGTTTGTCTTACTTTTGATTTTGATACTCAGTCAGGCTTTATTTCTAGAGGGATGACCACACCAACACCAATGTCCAGAGGCGAATTTGGTCATAGAGTTGCATCTGACAGGATTATCAAAACACTTAAAGATCGAGAAATACTATCTACTTGGTTTGTTCCGGGGTTTACCATTGAAAGTCATACAGCTTCGTGTGAAGCAATTATTAGAGAAGGTAACGAGATAGCTCATCATAGTTGGGCTCATATACCTCCTGCAAATCAGACCCGTGAGGAGGAGGAGGAAGACTTAATTCGTGCTAATGAAGCAATAGATAAGTTAACTGGATATAAAGCTCGTGGGTATAGATCACCTTCTTGGGATTTAAGTGAAAACACTATTGATTTATTAATTTCTCATAACTTTTTGTATGACAGTAGCTTGATGGGTTCAGATTATATTCCTTATCAAACTCGTGTTGGAGATAAGTTTTCGTTAGGCGAGGTATATGAGTATGGTGAAGAAACTAAATTATTGGAAATCCCTATTAGTTGGTCATTAGATGACCACCCTCATTTTGAATTTTTTAGAACACCTGAATTTTTGATGCCTGGGTTGAATTCAGCACGCACAGTTATGGATAGTTGGTACGATGAATTTATTTACATGAAAAAGAGCGTTGATTGGGGCATCCTAACATATACTATGCATCCTTATGTTATAGGGCGAGGTTTCAGAATGTTAGCTCTTGAGGCGTTAATTGATAGGTTAATCAAAGAAGATGCCGTATTTATGACAATGGAGAGCGCTGCTACTGAAGCTATATCACATCTAGGATTAACTTAGTTAAAAATAGGTGGTGTTCCTATACGATCTTTTGAAGTGCCTATGTTTCTTTCAAATGCCACTGCTATAGCGAGTGCTGTTTCTTCCTGTCCACCTGGACATATTATTTGAAGCCCAACCGGCATATTTTGTTTATCTAGTGATACAGGAATTGTAATCGCGCAAAGTTTCATCAAACTTACCGGATTAGTATTTCTTACGCAGAAAAAGTTTGCAGCTAAATGTTTCTGGGGGTCTTGGACATCTTCCATTTTTGGAGGAGACATGGGTAATGTTGGCCCTACTATCGCATGAAATCCTTCGAATGAAGTGGCGGCCTCTTCAGATATACTGTGCATAAGGTTAAGTCTTTTTATATGCTCACTAGCAGGAAAACTTGCTGCTTCTTTAATTCGAATTGCTACGGTTGGATCTAAATCACTCATAAAGTCAGACATTTCGTTATTCATAAAACTTACGAACTCACCTATATGCAGACCGCCTTTTGCAAAGATTTCTGTTACAGTATCAAGGTGAGGCAATTTTATTGATGATTGTCTCAATCCTTTTTTTGATAGTTCATCGAGCGCTCCTTTTACTCCTTCAGAAATACCGGGATGACAGTCCTCGAAAAACCAATCACAGATACCTATATTAAAGTCATGTAAAGAGGCGGAATTAATACGCGTTATAAAGTTAAATGGGTCTTCTGTTATATGAGGATCGATTGAAGCAAATGAAAATGCTAAATCTTCAGCATTACGAGTTAATGGACCAGCTGTGTCTAAGGGAGAGCTTAGGGGGACAATTCCTTTCGTTGACCAACGTTTGGCCGTAGGCCTCATTCCAACGTTACCCGTCATTGATGCTGGGATTCTAACTGAACCTGCAGTATCACTGCCAATTGCCAAGAGTGCTGATCTTTCTCCTAGGGTAACACCGGCACCTGAACTTGAACCACCGGGAGATCTGTGATGATTTATGTCCCACGGATTATGTGGTGCACCCCAATGTTGATTAAACCCCATACCACCAAAAGCAAATTGAACAGTATGGCTTTTTCCAGTTACTAGGCCGAGTTGATGACGAATAGATCGAATTACTGGTCCTTCTTGTTGCCACTTTTTGGGAAGAGGACGTGGGCATCCTGCATATATAGGATAGCCACTTACGCCAAATAGATCTTTTATTGATATAGGAATTCCCTGTAAAACACCTAGGTTAATACCAATATCAAACACTGCATCAATAGCTTGAGCTTGCTTAATTAAACTAGTTTTATCCCAAGTTTTATAAGCATTTAACTTCTTGCCGATAAGTTCATGATTAAAAATTGACCATTGAGCTAGGTCACTTGAGGTGAGGTCGCCATTCCTTAGCACAGTACAAATTGTTTTTAAGGTTGAACCATCAATGTCGATTTTTTTCATAATTAAGCGCCTTACTTATTAGCTAAACGTCAAGCCTCCATTAACATCAAGGCATTGACCGGTTATGTATGAAGCCTCATTTGATGCTAAAAAACAAACAGCATTTGCAATATCTTTAGGTTGACCTACACGACCAAGGGGTATTGATTCATTTAAACTGTCTTCTCTATCAGGGAGCCAATCCGTGGTCATAGGGCTATGCGTTGGGCCAGGTGCAATAGCGTTTACAGTTATACCATGCATCCCTAAAGATTTAGCCAAAGATCTAGTAAGCCCAATAACACCTGCTTTAGATGAGGTGTACGAAACACCGCCGCCACCTGCTACGCCACCATGTCTCCAGGCCGAAGAAGAAATATTTATAATCCGACCTTGATTTTGTTTAATCATTTGTTTTGCAGCAGATCGTGCACAAAAATATTCTCCACTGAGATTAATATTTATTACGTTATGCCATTCTTCGATATCGCTTTCGAGCCAATTTTTAGACTTTGGTGAAAGTCCTGCATTGTTAACAAGAATATCAAGCCTGCCTAGTGTTGATATAGTCTTATCAATCGTTTGTTGAACCTGATTGTACTCTGATACGTCGAGTTGCGTTGTTGAGAAATTTTCATACTCTGGTTTAAAATCTCTATTTAATTGATCGAGCATTTTAGCATTAAGGTCTGCTGCTATTACGATAGCTCCTTCTTTAAGAAAACGTTCTGTAGTGGCTCTGCCTATGCCACCGGAGGCACCCGTTATAAAAGCAACTTGATCTATAAATTTCATCATTTACTCCTTATCGAATACTATTTTTCTTTTTGTCTACACTTAACTTGGTTTGTATTAGTGTACTAGAGTTTTAAAAAAATAAATCAAATTGGAGATACGATATGTCTAGTTTTCATAATATTGATGATATCCCAGACCATAATGAGGAGATAGGGACACTAAAAATACTTTCCGGAAGTCAATCAATGGTTCTTTGGGGTAAAATTGATGCAGGAAGTCATGTTCCTAATCACAGTCATCCAAACGAGCAAATAACTTGGTTAGTTAAAGGAAGTTTAGATTATAAGTTATCAACTGGCGAGGAACGAAAGTGCGAGGAGGGAACGGTAATAGTGATTCCAGGTGGTGTTGATCATGAAGTATGGTACAGAGAAGACTGTGAAATAGTTGAGTTCTTTTCTCCTCCTCGAAATGATATGTTCCCAGTATCAACTGATAACCCTTATGGTGTTTAGTGGTTGATAAGATGGATATAACTATAGGGATAATCGGTCTAGGAAATGCTGGTTCAGCCCTAGCAAAAGCATTTAGTAAGAAGTGTTCTGTAATAGGTTATGACATAAATCCAGAAAGATACAATTCTGACAACCTCTCGACTGTAAAATTAGTAAATTCTATAGATGAGTTGTTGTTGAATACTCAGACAGTTGTACTCTCACTACCAAATGAAAGTTCCTCTGTTGAGGTAGCAGCTGATCTATTGATGTCAAAGGAATCTCCTGAACTTATAATTGAAACTAGTACAATTGGACCACATACAGCCAAAGAAATAGATGCAAAATGCAAGAAAGAAGGTGTTGCATTCGTAGATGCAGCAATTGGAAGCGGCGTAAAAGCTATGTCTTTGGGAAAGGCGGTGTTTTTGGTTGGAGGTAATGATCAAGATTTCTTACTTGCCCAGTCAATTTTAGGACTGGTTGCTGATTCTATTCATCACATAGGAGAAACAGGCAGCGGTAGTGGGCTCAAAGTTATAAATAACGCAGTTGTTCACTCAATCTTAGTTGTTTTAATAGAGGCGATTACTATGGCTAGAAAGCTACAAATCCCTATACCTACATTGGTTGACTTGCTGAAAGGAGACGATGGTATTACCCGACCATTATTACATAGAATTGAAGAACGAATTCTGGAAGGAGATTATACAGGTGGTATGTCTGTTACAAATGCAAGAAAGGATTCTATGCTAGCGTTAGAAACGGCTTATGAGTATGGCGTGCCGTTATTTGCCATTTCTGGCTCTCATATACCCTATGATATAGCGAAAGATAAGGGCCTAGGTGAAAAGGACTATGCGAGCTTAGCTACATTGTGGGAGACTTGGTCTAATGTAAACTTATCTAATTGATTAATAAAACTATATAAGTATTTGTTAGTTAACACTAAACTATAGAGAAACAAAACTCATTATTTCTTTTGCAACGATATCTGGTTGATCCAGTTCTGCTAGATGCCCTGCTTGATTTATTTCCTTTGTTGTTGTCTGACCACTAATATTTTTCGAAAATGTTTTCATATATGATTTTGGGATTACCTTGTCATTAACGCCGCGCAAAAGTAGTACAGGACAACATACGCGACGTAATCTTTTTTCTAAACCGGTATTACCCAGAGGCCAGAAAATACGTGCACTGGCTTCTAGCGCGCGAGATTGTTCAATTGGCCATTCCACAGAGTTTTTTCCAGCCGGTTCGGATTTTAAGTTGTTCCAAAGTTCTGGGTTATCACACATCAACTCTGAAACTTCATGGGCCCTTTGTGCCCATGGATCTGCCATTGGTTCATTATCAGAATATATGCCCCATGGTGATATTAAACATAATTTTTTAATTAGGCTTGGCCACAATGCGGCTATATCTGCACATAATGAGGCTCCAGGTCCTGAGCCAATAATTGTAGTTTTATCTAATAATTTTGATTCTTGAAGAAGATCATGTATGGCCAATAACCATTCTAGGTGGTTGTCATAATTGTTATGTCCTAGTCCTCCTGGAAAACCAGGGATTGAAGGAACCACAACCTCATAATCTTCTGCTAGTATGTCTAGAAATGGTATCCATTTCGGGAGACCTCCAAATCCAGGAAGGAAACCGATACGATCCCCTTTACCTTTACTCCAAACTCGACATTTATAACCCGAAACATCTATGTAATTTTCGATCGGTTCAGTCATGACTTTACTTTGAGAATGAATATCTTTCTGTAATAAAATAGTTTTTTATTCAGCAGCTAAGGTATTGTTGGCATCATTAATGTTTGCTCGTTTTGCAAGGGACATTGGTTTTGGCCACCAATGATTCTCCCACTCTGACCAAACATCTGATAACAACGGCTTAACTTTTTCAGCATAGAGTTTAGTATTATTGTTAGCTACCTCTTTGGTCATGTTGCCAAATTGAAGTAGTAACATTAGCTGTCCAAATCTTAATTCATGTATTATCTCTCTGAGTTGTTCTGCAACCTGATCCGGAGAGCCTATGATAACGTAACCGTTTTCAACGATAGCATCAAACTCACGAGCATTTTTGGTAAACCCATCTTTTCTGATTTCGTTAATTGACTGAGCTTTTTGTATGCCAGGTAGAGCACTAGTGTTTGCCACCCCGTTTTCACTATTATTGGCGGCTGCCGCTATTTGACTTTCAACGCCAGCACGCTGAGTTGCTTCTGTTACATATCCAGGAGGATTAGCAAAGCGTGCACTAACCCTAAGGCACCTGTCATAAAAGTACTCTGCTGGCTCAGCATAAATTTCTTTGGCCTGTGCTTCGGATTCTGCAACTCCTACAAACTGTAGACACCCAGCTCTATATGGGTTTCGGTCCTTCCCGAGCCTATCCATTTCATCCCAAAATCCTTTCATAGTGGCTTTTGCTGCTTGAAACCCATAATAAGATAGGTAGCAGTACACATATTCCATCTCGGCACACCAACGCCAAGTTTCAACAGAACCACCTCCTGGAACCCATATAGGTGGGTGTGGTTTCTGTACAGGGCGAGGCCAGATATTTACATATCTTTGTTGATTAAAACGCCCATTGAATGAAAATGTCTCGGGATCAGTCCAAGCCTTTTTAATAAAATCGTGTGCTTCTGCATAGCGCTCACGAAGTTGTGAAGGATTTTGTCCATATGCGTAACAGGTATCCATTGGTGATCCGACAGGAAATCCTGCTATAAGACGTCCTCCAGAAATGCAATCGAGCATTGCCATTTCTTCAGCTACCCGTGTGGGAGGGTTATACAAAGCAATAGAATTTCCAAGAACACAGAGAGCAGTATTAGGATTTGCTCTTCTCGCTAGTGATGCCAGCATCAAATTAGGTGATGGCATTAGGCCGTAACCATTGGAGTGATGTTCATTCACGCAGACTGCATCAAAACCAACATCAGCAGCAAATTCCATCTCATCGAGATGATCATTATACATGTGATGTGCGCGTTCGGGATCAAACAGCTTAGAGTCTATATCAACCCAGACCGATTCATGTTTGTCTCTAAAGTCATCTGGTAGTTCAGTATAAGGCATCAAATGAAACCAACAATGCTTCATGATTGGATCCTCTCTTCAGCAGTAGTCAATAATTTTTATACCCGGCCTATTATTAAAGATTAGTTACCAATTAATAAACAAAGACTCTGATGTAATTGTTTAGATCATACAAACGGGATAAAGAATATTCCAGTTATATTACAAGAAAACACTTTTATTTTGTTATAAAATTTAATTTTCATACTTTCATCTCAGTCTGCGTGCGTTTTTTTGCTTTAAACAAGCAGTTCAAATTAATCACCAATTACTCTAATATATTGTAGACCAACGTAATCGTGCAGGGTTACTATCATATCTTAATGGTTAAACGGAGGCTTTGATTTGCGTGAAATTTTTGTAGCCAACACTGATGAAATTGAGGATCGTGAAAGGGTAGTCATTGTTGATGGCAGTTTAGAGATTGGCGTATTTCGCTTAGGTGATGATTTTTTTGCTTGGGAAAATAATTGTCCTCATAGTGGTGGTCCAATCTGTCAGGGCCGAATTATGAATAGAGTTATAGAAAATCTCGATGAGAACAAGAAAAGTCATGGTTTTCTATATGTTGATGAAGATGTTCATATTATCTGTCCTTGGCATGGTTTTGAGTTCAACATCCGTACAGGTGTTCATCCGGGTGACTCTCAAGCTAAATTAAATGGTTTTGATGTTTTGGTACGAAATGGCGGGGTCTATGTCGAGATCGAATAGTAGTGAGCTGATAAGAATTGTCGAATCTAATGCTGAACAACTTCTTCCAGCAGTTAAGGAAATAATTAACAATGGTGATGATGCACTTGTATCAGATGAGGCGGTACAAAAACTTTTACTCGCAAGTGTTAGATTATTCTCATCTAAAATTGATAATGAGAACAGAAGCATTTCTGCAGTTCCAGAAGGTGAAATGGCAAACGCAACTGAGGTAGCGGTTGCTATTAACGAACTAATGCAAGCTGCTGGGTTAAATATGTTTGATCTTGCTATGTGGACAGGCCGACGTAATCCAAGTTCGACAGCAAACTAAAATACTATAGAAAGACAATGAGATGGACGAAAGTGGTCAGAAAAAAAAGTCTTTAGACATAATTAATGCGCGGACAGACAGTCGAGATATCCTCTCACATGCTCGACAACAAGCCAATGCTAGGGATTTTGATGATGTGTTCATAGTAGACATTGACTCGCATATTGATGATATATCTGCGTGGCCTGAAATCATGGATTTCATTGAAGATCCTGTTATACGAGATGCTGCTGGTTCATTTTCGGGAGGTACGAAAAGAGGAGCTTTCCATAATGGAACGCCTGGCCTGCAATGGCAAAATGTCTGGGGACGTATTCCCCATGGCCAGGGATTAAAAGAAGACGTAGATGATAAAACGATTCCTCGCGAAGTTACTTTGTCTCGTCGTGCAATGGATCAAATGGGCCTCGATTATCAAGTGGTTTTTCCGAATGCACTTTTATACATCGGCATGCATCCTGTCAAAGAAATGGAGATACATCTCGCAAAAGCATATAATAGATGGCTTGTTGAACACGTTTTGCCTGTTGATCAACGTGTCAAAGGTTTACTTTATCTCCCCATTAACAGCCCTGAGGCAGCTGAGGAGACTGTAAGAAAGTATGCTGGGGCTCCCGGTGTTGCAGGCTTTACTATCACTTCATCTCGACATGCACCAATACACTCAAATCAGTACATGAAACTTTATGCTATGTTGGAGGAAGCCGATCAGGCTCTTGCATTTCATGCAGCCCCTAATTGGGAAGATGAATATCCTTCTCAGTTGAATCGTTTTATATCAGTCCACGCTCTAACATTTGTTCTATGCAACCTGGTTCATTTGACGAACTGGGTGATTAATGGTTTGCCTGAACGTTTTCCAAAATTGCGCACTCTCTGGATTGAAAGTGGTTTAGCTTGGTTGGCCTTTATTACACAGCGGCTTGATAATGAGTACTTAATGCGCTCTTCTGAGGCTCCATTGTTAAAACGTCTTCCAAGTGAATATATCTCGGAAATGTTTTTTACTACGCAACCTATGGAACGAACTAACATGAATCTTCTTGAAGCGACAATGGATGCCGTTAATGCGCCGACACAGTTAGTGTATGCATCAGATTGGCCACATTGGGATTTCGATCTTCCATCAAGTGTCTGGGACTTACCCTTTTTGGATGAATCAGCAAAAAGAAATATATTGGGCTACAACGCAGCCAACCTATTTAATCTTGAGGTTCCAGAAAAATATCAGAAAAGAGCTCACGCCGCCGAATAAGAAATAGTTCGTTTCTAATAAAAAGCAAACACTCTAGTTTCAATACTTTGACGTGCATCCGCGTTGCTTGGTGCATTCGAGTTTTTGAATGCCGTATGTCCGGAGGGCCCGCCAAAATTTAGCTCATCTGATTCAAAAGTTTTTAATAGGACAGCTTCATTTGGTTTCATATCAGAAACATAATACCAAGAATTTTTTTCATTAAAGGTCATTGCTTGGGTATAACCAACACGTTCTTTAGTACGTCTTTCTGCTGTAATTAATTGCCCAGGGTTAATTGAATCTGCATCACAAAATGCTAGGGGTGTTGTTTGAACAATTCCTTCAATTGATCTCCATATATTAATTATATTAAACCTTCGAGTAAGCAAATCCTCTGCTTCTTCACGTGGAAATAGGTCTCTAACGCGTTGTCTTCCAGAATCCTGAGTGTAGTCATTATGAACAAACATCACTGGTTCCCGAACTTTTTTTTCAGACCTTAAATTGTGATCTTCGACACGGACAGTATGATCAAAAACTACTACTGATTTAGCCTTCGTTATACCTTTTATAAGTGATTCAACCTCTGAGTTATAAATATTGGAGACCTCGTCTTCATTATAAAAACTTTTAACTTTTGTATTATGGGAAATTAATTGAAACCCTTGTTTGTCAAGCGATAGTGCATCTTTTACCTCTCTTGCGTCCCTGAGCAGAAGGTCATGTTCTTTATATTCTCCGGTACGTTCTAATACCCTATCTTCTGTTATATAATTGATAGGGGGTTCTCCATTATCAACAAAGAAAGTTAGTTTGGCATTTATAGAAGAAATTTCTAAAGCGTTGTTAGCTTGGTCATTCATGTTTGTCTCTAAATTAGGTATTTAGTTAGAAGTTAAATCTAATATAATACGATATCTTGATTAAGTTTAGTCATTTTCGATTATTGCAATAACTGGCCCACCACCATGAGGCCCCTGATGCATTGCGTCAACTGATACAAAGACAGCGGGATCTCCGATTGCTGCCGCTGCTACTCCACCTACTGCTGCTTTAGAATGTCTATGATGATGCACGTCTGAATCATCTAGCATAATTTGTCGTCTACCCCTTAAAACCCCTCTTCGATCTGCTTCGCATTTAATAAAAAGATTTACCAATTTGTTTGATAAATCCTCAGCTTTGGCTCTTTGAGGCAAGGAGAGGCCTGCGTTGCGTATGCTTTGATAGATGCCTTCTATATCTAAAGCATCTTTCATTATGCTATGGCCTATTGAAAAATTTCCACCCTCACCAACCTTATTACCAAAAAGGACAACTTGAGCCCTGGTGAGTTCGACACCAGAAGAGCACGAGGCAACTGAAGAATATAGATTCAAATCCTTACATATTGATTTTTCGTTAGGTATTTTAATTTCCTCAAGAGCTACACCTATACCCAGTGCAGTCGTACCATTAGACACACCCATCGAATCATGTATCTCACATGCCACTTCTTTTCCTCTACTTTCTGCATCTAAAACGTCTTCTACTGTGAGAAGGGGGGTTTTTGTTTGAACGTAGTGGACATCAGAGGGATCAGTAATTGAAGCGTCCTTCATAGCAGAGCGGACTGTATCTGCAACCTTGTTTATCATCCCTAAACGACCGATCTCTTCAGGAAGAATTTCTTCACTTATTGCAGTGCCAATGGTTAACCTAGCATCATTTGAAGAAACTTCATTAGTAGTCTTGAAGAATATATTTGAATGAGGTGTTATGACACCATCACAACCTCCTGACCATATCATAGGAATTGCATCAATCTCTTCCTTGCTCTTTGTTCCATGTTTGATTAGTAATTCACGGTACGCCTGATCGGCTAAGATTCTTGTAAAATCATTTACTCCACCATTGCCTTCAGTTTTACCTATAACAGCAACAACCTCATCAGCTGAATATTCTCCATTTATAAAGAGGGATTCTAAATTATCCGTATAGTTAACAGAATTAAGTACAAGTTTTTTTACGTTAACAGCCATTGACCTGGTCTCCATATAAGTAAAAATTACGAGAATAAACAATCAAAATTATGTTATCCTTGATAAGCAGAGTAAAACTATACCCAATAAATGTCTTTGTTGCGTCATATTAATATTCTTCGTATTAAATAAAAAAGATGAGCTTAAATATGGCATTAACAGGAGAATTAAAAGACATACGGCAACTAAGAAGAAAACTATCTTCCTATACTGAGCCTATTCTTAGACGGAGCTTGTTTGAATTATTTATTACGGTAGTCTTGTTTTGTTTTTTTTGGATACTTAGTTATCAGTTTTTTTCTATTAGTAGTTTTCTGATGTTTGTTTTTTCGCTTCCAGCAGGAGTGTTTCTAACAAGGCTTTTTATCATTCAACATGACTGTGGACACGGATCTTTTTTCAAAAACAAGAAGATGAATGACTATGTAGGTCGAGTGATAGGTGTAGTAACGTTAACTCCCTATTATGTATGGAAAAAGAACCACGCAGTGCATCATGCGACCTCAGGAAACCTTGATAAACGTGGAGTAGGGGATGTAAACACCCTAACTACAACTGAATACTGGATGTTAAATTTCAGTGGTCGCCTGGCATATAAAATTTACAGGAACCCTTTTATTATGTTTGGTATCGGTCCTGCATATATGTTTCTAATTCGACATAGGATTCCCTATGGATTTAGACAAGGCACTGTTAAGTACTGGTTTTCTGCCATTAGCTTTAACTTGGTTATATGCCTCCTTTTAATATTATTGATTAGTAAGATGGGTTTCACACCATTTCTATTAGTGCATGCGTTAGTGATACTGATTGCTGCATCAATAGGACTTTGGCTGTTTTATGTTCAGCATCAGTTCGAGAACGTTTTCTGGAAAAGACAAGAAAACTGGGAGTTTGATAGAGCAGCGATTTATGGCAGTTCTTACTATACGTTACCTCCATTACTGATGTGGCTTACAGGAAATATAGGCATCCATCACGTTCATCATTTAAATAGTCGTATTCCTTTCTATAGACTTTCTGAAGTATTGGATAATCACCAAGAATTAACAAACATTAATAGAATAACACTCAAAGAAAGCGTGAAGTGTCTTAAATATCGTTTATTTTGTGAAAAAAGTGAAAAATTGATAAATTATGATGAAGTAAATCTTTAGGTTTTTTCTGAAATTTAAATAATTATGCAAGAAGATAATAAAACCAACTTAGGCAACAATCTTGTTTGTGATTTTACGAATGAAAAATCTCTTTACAGACAGGCACACGGTGGCGGAAGAAACCAGCATCTACCTAGAGCAATAGGAATGAAAAAAGGGCATAACCCAAAAGTTGTTGATGCAACAGCTGGTTTGGGTAGAGATTCATTTCTTCTAGCTTCACTGGGTGCTCATGTAATGATGATTGAACGTTCCGACGCTGTACATAAACTATTAGAACAAGGATTACTAAAAGCAAGTGAGTTTGATTGTAATACTTTAAAAATCATTAATCGTATGAAACTGATTCACGGAGATTCAAAAATAATTCTCCAATCCCTATCTCCTGAAATTATATATATAGATCCTATGCATCCCATAAGAAAAAAATCCGCATTAGTAAAGAAAGAGATGAGACTTCTCAGAGACATAGTTGGGGATGACCCCGATAGCGGTGATCTTATTGAATTGGCTCTTAAGAGGGCAACCAAACGTGTTGTTTTAAAATGGCCATTAAGTGCCGATTCTATTTCAGGACTTGTATCACCCACTCATCAGATAATAGGGAAAACAACTCGTTATGATGTTTTTATGATAAATAAATGACAAAATACTTAGTTTAATCTTAATGAATTCATTGCAGACCCAAATCTATTTAGACCTAATTCATCACGTAAAGTATTTGTCTGTTTCATAACCATTTCAGGGAGAGGAATTCCCAAACCATTTGCTATACGATCGTTCTTAGTGAAGTTTCCGATAATGGCAGAAGCAGCAGATACAGCTTCAGATCCAAGTGCTTTGTGTAAATCGTTTCGTGACTTATTTAGTTTAGCGGTGCTTTTACCAAGTACTGAGTCACAAAATTCTATAAGTATGTCTCCTTGTGGAACCTCTGTGCTTACTGATTTGTTAATTAATCCCAGAGGATTGATCTCTATTCCTTCAAGATGTCCACTCTCACGGAGGAACAATGCATGACTAGTAGTTCAGTAAAAGCATTCATTAAGTGCTGATACACGACCAGCTATGATTTCAACTTGTGGACGACTTAAACAATCATAATGTTTATATGAAAAGTCTAAGACACTTCCTAGTTCCGAATATTGGCAAGATTCGAGAACCATATTTGAACGACATTCATCTGGAACCAGGCTTAGGGCTCTTAAAATATACGGCAGTGGCCGCCCTTTATAAAGTTCTGCACCAATTTCTTTTCCAGAAGGTCCAATAGGAATAGTCGAGACCCACGCATCTTCTTTAGTTGCTTCTGGTGGGCGTGTATTTGAGGGGCTACCTGATTGTGGTTTAGGGAATAGGGGAAGAGGGACGCCAATTGCTCTCGCAAAAACATCAATATTGGTCGTTTTAGATACAATGCCAATGATCTCTGTATATTCTTCCTCCGATACACCTCCATCTATAATTTTTCGAAAAAACTTTTCATCTATTATTTGAGGTTCAACTGCAACTGTTTTAACCAAATGTTTTATGATTGGGGCAATATTTTTTGGATCAGCCATTTCATAATTCTTTGGCTTTTCTAGGACTCCCGCTTCTATGCCTGAATCACGTGCAAACTTAGCTATTTCTAAGCGCTGGGTGCCATTACCCCAGTAGCCTGGTTTTGAGAATTGAATTAATTGTTGTTGATGAATTACGGATATATTATTTAGTGTTGGATACTCACTTTCAGCGTAAATATCCATTAACTGATTTCCATTGATTGATAATTTGTTTTGTATTCTATCTCCAAAACAATTATATCCACATCTCCAATATTTATAGCATTATGTTCGACTGGTGCTGAGACTGATCTTGTCACCCCCGGTTCATAATCTAGGGTTCTTTTAATACCATCTGCATGTTCGAGGTAAAGTCTACCGTAGGATTGTTGAATGGTTACATAATCAAACTCATGCATATGCCATCCGGTTTGTTGATTCGGCTTGATAACCCAATGAGTTATCCTCGTTTTGTTATCTTCATGTAACAAAGTGAAATTTCCTATTTCACGTTCTGAAGCATTTTCGGTTGTTTTTTCGAGAAGTTTTGTCGACATGTCTGTATCTTTTTTAGGTTATTTATCTGTTGAATATTTTGAGCAATCTAATGGTTATTGCTGGTTTGTGTATTCTAAATCTATAATTATAATTAACAAATTACTATATATATGAACAACTCTCTCAGTTATAGTTTAATATGATAGTGAATATCAGTAATTTTTGTTTTCAATAATTGCGCATGTTAGCTAGATTAGTCATCAAGATGCAATTTTATTTCAATAATTCCCATCTTTAATCCAGGAGTGATATTTTATGGCAACACCAAAAGTTATAGTTCAACTTTATCCTATGATGCCCACAGATGGTGAAGATGACCGAAAGGCAAAACGTCCCATAGGAGCTGATCGTGACCTTTACAACAAGGTCATTCATGAATGGACGGATATCATTAAAGAAGCGGACTCTATGGGGATCTGGGGATGTTCTACTATAGAGCACCATTTACACTCTGAGGGATACGAAGTTGGTCCCAATCCAGGCGTATTGAACGCTTATTGGGCGAATCATTTAACCAATATGCGAGTTGGAGCATTAGGTTATGTAATAGCTACTAATGATCCCATTCGAGTAGCGGAAGAAACAGCAATTATAGATCACTTGACTAACGGAAAATACTTTGTTGGTTTTGCTCGTGGGTATCAATCTCGCTGGACAAATATATTAGGTCAATTCTCTGGTGCGCAAGCAACTGCATCAGACGGAGGAGAAATTGACAGATTAAACCGCGAAATATTTGAAGAAAGAGTTCAGATGGTTGTTGACTGCTGGACTAAAGAAACAAATGTACTAGATGGATTACATTATCAGGCTCCATATCCAATTGAAACTGGAGTTCTTGGATACCCAGGGACGAAAATAGCTGAAGAGGCAGGAGCTCCAGGTGAAGTAGGGGCCAACGACAGCATACAGGCAGTTTGCGTTGTGCCAAAACCTTATCAGTTACCCCATCCACCAGTGTTTATTGGCGTTCATAAAAGCCCTGAAACAATTCAATTTTGTGCTCGAAACGGATTTCATCCTTGTTATTTTAATCCCACCGACGCTGTAATTGAACTATCGAAGATGTATGTTGAGGAAGCTCAAAAGGCTGGCCATAATTTTAAACTTGGGGAGCGTCAAAACATTGTTAGGCAGACAAGGATTGCTAAAACACATGACGAGTTCGAGCGTCGTGTAAAAAAGTATGACGTGGATATATTTAAGAATTTTTATTCAATATTCTCTAATCATAATGTTGATCCAGCAGAAAATGATAATGATGCAGCTTTTAATTCTATGAAGAATACAAGTTTTCTAACAGGCGGAACTGTCGACGATGCGATAAGGTATTGGACTGGTATATTTGAACAATCTCCCTTTGAGTATATTACTTTGATTTGGCATTTTGCTCAACAACCAAAGGACGAAGTGCTGGAGGAGATGAGATTATTTATGGAGAAAGTTGTACCTGAATTAGAGGTGCCTGATTACGCAATAGCGGCAGAATAGTTTTCATGGTTCCTATAATATACTAATCGTAAACCAAAACGCTGGTTGTGTTTGCTCATAGCCAGCGTTTTTTATTTATTAAAAGGATAACTACATGAAAGGTTTCCCAGTAAATAGTGAGCTGAATCCAAATACGGACAAATGGAAAATTTCTCAGCACTGCTTTTCAGATAAAATTCGATCTGAAATGACGTTACCAGATAAAGTTCAGCTTAATGATATTACGTTACGTGAGGGACGACAATTGCCTGGTGTTTCACTAAAACTTGAACAAGTGATTGAAATTGCAGATGCGCTTGTCGATGCTGGAGTCTCTATGCTGCAGATGCATCATGACGACCCCGCAGAAATGTCTGAGGTTAAAAAACGTCATCCAAATGTTTTAATTGATGCTCTTGTTCACCCTACTGCTGTACTTAATCCCGAACTAGCTAAACCAGAAATTGATTTAAATTATGATCATGGGGCTGATTATTGCACACTAGCCTTCTCATTTTCTGAGCATCAAATGTGTTTGTTTGAATCGATGGCTGGACAACGTATCACCATTGATGAAGCAATTGAAAGAGCGATGGGATCCACATCCTATGCTAAGGAAAAAGCGGGAATGAGTCGAAAAGTTGGATGTCTTATACAAGACTGTACTCGTATTCCTATTGATAGATTAGCTGAAGTTTGTTCGAGGTTAGTTGATTCTGGAGCGGACATGATTTGTTTAGATGACATCAACGGAATGGCTATTTATCGTGTATATACACATGTAGTCAGAGAAATGAAAAAGCGGCTTCCTAATACAGAGATAGCACTTCATACACATAATGATGTTGGCATGGCTGCTGCCTCTCTTTATGCAGGTTTGGAAGGAGGAGCTGATATATTATATACTTGCGTGAATGGTCTAGGTGAGAGAGCTCATATTGCTTGTCTCGCTGAAATAGCATCGGTGATACAAATTTATTATGGAATGGACTGTGGAATCAAACTAGATAAGATGACGGAATTATCTAATTTAGTCGCATCTACTATGCCATGGCCCATGTCAGATACTATGCCTTTTGTTGGTCGCACAGCTTTTTCTCATCTAGTTGAAGTCCACTATTGTGTTCCAGATACAGAAGAGGGATTCTGGTCTTATCTATGTATGAGGCCTGAGGTGTTTGGTAACACACAACATAACCTTCTTGGACATTACTCTGGTCCCTGGGCAATAAGGGCCAAGGCCAATGAGCTAGATTTAGTTATCAAGGAGGGTGAAGAAGATAAAATACTCCAAAAGATCCGTGAAAAGATCCAAACTGTTAGACGACAACTCAGCGATGACGAGTTTAAGGAAATAGTATTTAGCTAGAGTTATTATATTTTTATAAAACTGACTCTGAGACCATTTGATCAGGGTTAAATATTATTTTTGGTGACCACCCGATCATTTTTCGTGCCATCTCCGAAGTAATCCGACTATTTGAGCAAAGGCTTAACGTCATATGAGGCCCCCAAATTTCATAAGCATCTGATAAACTTACACTTTCAGATACAGGATTTTGTTTGAGATATTTTCCTACAGCAGATGCAAGATCACGGATAGAACTTTGACCGGACTCTAAGTAAAAAAGACTTCCTGACTGTGCATTTTCAAGAGCTAGTAAATAAGCATTTGCGCAGTCATCTATATGTACATTGGACCAAATGTTTTCTCCTTCACCGATATAGATAGATTTTCCAAGTGATTTCGCAGCTTGTATCATTAAAGGTAATTGAATGCTTTCTCTTCTTAGGCCAGTTCCGTAACCAAATATCATACAGGGGCATAATATAATAGTACGCACGCCTTCGTTAGAAGAGGCCAAGATTAGATCCCTTTCTAAAGAGTACCATATTGCTTTTTCTGGTAGAGGTGAAAAAGTCTTATACTCATTAAATATCTCATGGCTATAGGAGCCTCCAGCGTAATCCGATACAACACTACTTCCACTTGTATGGATAAAGGTTTTATTGGTGCCCTTTAGTGCATCTATAATTGTCCTAATGGCATAAACGTGATTTGTACTAGCAGCATTAATAACGACGTCTGAATTAGCGGCTGCATTATGGATAACTTCCAAATCATCTAAGGTGCCAACAACAGGAATTTGTCCAAGTTCTTCTATCTTGTCAGCTTTATTTTTATCACGGGCTAACCCGTACACTTCATGCCCTATAGATATTAGCTTCTGCGCTACCGTTCCGCCGATGTAGCCAGGTGCCCCTAAAATAAAAATTTTCATTTATTCACTCTATGCCGGCTGTGAATGAATATCCCACTTTTTCTAATTCTTTGACAACATCAGCGCCAAATCGCGTTCTTAGATCATCTACCATTGATGGAGCGAACTCTACATCTTTTAAGTTTTTTTCTCCCCCCTGTAGTATTACGTAAAGCAAACCATTTTCTTCACTTATATTATGAAATCGTCTCATTACACCTGGTGGAACAGAAATAGTGTCAAATAGATTTAATTCAGTTGAATGTTCTCCAGTATCGCCCCATTCAATACGAAAACGGCCCTTAATACAGGTAAATGTTTCTGTTGTATTTTGATGAACGTGTAAGCCAGGCCCATTACCAGGTTCACATTCCGCTATGACTACAGCAAAACTTTTTGGTCCTGCTATGGGCCCATTTCCCCATGGTGTGTCCTTTGCTCCATCATATGCGATAACGGTTTTTGTTTCTCTCGCAGTCATCATTTCCCTGGCTTCTGGTGGAATATTTCCTGCAGTGCGTGATTTATTGGGTGTTAACTCGTTGTACCGTGCTATATGCAACTGCATTTCATCAGGGCTAATGTTTAATGTCTTCATAATATTATTCCCATTAAAGAAATTAATTTTGATTTCTTATCGATACAAGTATTTCTATTCAATTAAAAGGAAGAGCTAAGTCTCAAAAACCTTAGCCCTTCCTTTGGATATTACTTTTCTGGAATTATTGGTAAGAGTAAATATGATCTTCTTTTTGGACCTGTGTGCAAAGTTACATCTCCACCGAAAACATCAGCAGGTCTATCACGTGGATCATTATGCCTAAATACGGCACACCCTGTCCATTTGCCAATAGGAGTTTCCATGTGTGAATCGCCAGGATATATGTAATCTTTTCCTCTTATAGTCAGAGCAATTCGATAGTCTTTTGGAACGACGATACATGTGGGCCATACCTCTACATCTACTTCATACACGGTTCTCGGTTTAAGAGGCTGTAATTCATCGTGAGTATGATACGGTCTATATGGTAAAGTCAGATCATCGTTTAGTTTTCTATGGGAGCATCTAAGCCAACCCTGAGCTATAGGGGTATGAGGATCTAAAGCACCTTGAAAAACAACTTCTTTCATATCAGGTGAAAAAACACGAACAACTAAAAATAAATCTACGTCTTCTGTAGACGATGAAACATATAGTTTTGATGCAATTGGTCCTGTAATCTCTGTTTCTTTGTTTAAAGGGGGCGTCATAAATGTTACGCCATCACTAAACCCGCCATAGGTTATTTTATCTGGTTTTTTTTGTGTTGAGCGCGATAAACTCATGTCTTTCGGATCAATATAGTATTTAGTCCATTTCGTTCTTTTTAAAGGCCATTCTTTTTCATGACGTGCTACAAATTTTTCTCCCGGATGCCTTATTAATAATTGAACTTTAGGTTGTTTTTTCCAACCTGTGTTATCACCCTTTAGAAAATGACCAAAAAACTGTTTTTGTAAGTTTACGCCATAATCTGTGTAGAACTCGGTCCAATGCTCTATTGGATGTACTTCTAGCCACTTCTCTTTGGAAGCA
>JAKUPN010000007.1 GCA_022449545.1 Alphaproteobacteria bacterium
GCCCATAACAGCTTGGGTCACACACTCCAGACATTGGGGAGATTAGACGAGGCTGAAGCAAGCTTGAGGCAGGCGATAACATTTAGATCTGAATATTCCGAAGCCCATAACAACATGGGTATTACCTTAAACGAACTGGGAAGATTAGAGGAGGCTGAAGCAAGCTTGAGGAAGGCGATAGCATTGAAATCTGACTTTATTGAGGCTTTCTGGAACCTGTCTGGTATGGAAAAAACTATTCAAGGTGCTGAACATTGGGTTGATAAATGTTTGATGGTAGATACAAACTATTTGCCAGCAAAATTAACAAAGGCTGCTCTAAGGTTTTATCAAGGCGATGGAGATGACTTTGATAATTTGATGAAATCTGAATTCAAACAACATAGCTATATGCGATCATTTTCTTGGGCTTTCAGCCTACCTAATATTCCTGACTTATACTTTAATAGGTGGTATTTTTTTGACGCGATTGTTAAGAAAAGTATTCGTTCAAGGCCTTTTTATGAGTTTGGTGTGTGGAAGGGTGAAGCATTTAAATACCTTATTAAGTCTTTTAAAAAAGGTTACGGTTTTGATACATTTTCAGGCTTGCCTGAAGACTGGCACTCTGGAAATCGTATTGAGCCGTCGGGTGCTTATACGAGTGATGGAAATGTACCCGACATTAAAGGGGCGGAATTTATTGTAGGTAAATTTGAAGACACTTTACCAATATTCTATTCTAAGTCTCGTCCTCTAGCGTCAGTAATAAATTTCGATGCAGATTTATACTCTTCCACTCTTTGTGCTTTAAATTATTCAAAACCAGTAATGGATAAACACACTGTTCTTATCTTTGACGAATTCATAATCAACGAAAGTTGGGAACAAGATGAATTTAAAGCATTAACCGAATTTGCTTCCATAAATAACTATACGTATGAAGTAATTGCGATCTCATTTTTTACAAAACAAGTGGCTGTAAAATTAATTGGAATTTAATGTATTACAATCGAGATCAGGGGGAGACGACTATGGTAATTGTTTTTTCATATTTCTTCAACTTAGCCTGTTTACATGTCTGAAGTTACCCCACGGAAAATGAACCTTGCGGTGCTTCTCACTGCTTGTGGGAATTTTATTATTAGTCGTATAGTTAAATAACGGTGACCCTTTTTCTCGCAGACATTGTTTTAGTTTTTCATTTTTGCATTGTAGTGTTTGTTGCCTCTGGATTACTTCTTATACCAATTGGTTACACCTTCCATTGGGAGTGGACTTCAAACAAGAAATTAAGAATATCCCATTGTGCTTTGATGGCGTTTGTCACGCTTGAAACATTACTAGGAATAACCTGCCCACTTACCTCTATTGAAAATAAATTGCGGGGAATCACTCAATCTGAAACATTCATCGGACATTGGATTCAAAAATTAATTTATTGGGATTTTCCAATAGAGTTTTTCATAGTTTTATACTGTATAATATTGGGGTGGACATTTCTTATGTGGAAGATTTTTCCACCAAAAAAAACTTAATACAAGATAAAGTGTGTTCATTCAGCGACAGGAGATTATCGTGAAACTTTCAAACTTATTTCTTGTGCTTCTAATTCTAATATTATTTTTCCCGACCAACTCTCTCGCTCATACTAGTGGTAAAATAAACTGGGAGGAGTATAGAAGTAATTCCATCCTCTATGGACAAGTCACTGGATGCCTTATGCGGTTCAAACTATATTCAGAATTATCTGCGAGTGAGAAAATTAAAAAATCGACAATTGACATAATAGTAAATCGCATTGTTGGTGACGTTGATGGGCATTTAGGAAAACTTTATCAACTAGGTAAAGAAAGTGGGCATTTTGGCGGAAGTCCAAAGCCTTGGATAAAAATGATGTCTCAACTTAGTAAAGAAGAACTAAAGAATAATATGGCGTGGCTGCAAACATTGACTTGTTATAAGATATTAATTGACCATAATTTTACATTTTAGATACGGTTGATAAAATATTAATGGATAAAGAAAGACAGGAAGAAATCGATAGCCTTCAAGCTCTGTACTACGAGGGTGACATGGCCGTCGTCATTCCCAAAGCCCAAGAACTTGTTCGACAATATCAAAGTGCTACTGCAATTAATATTTTGGCTCTTGCACATAAAAGACAAGGTAATATTGATCAAGCGAGACAAATTTTCGAGCAAGTACTGCTTGATAATCCTACAAATGTTCTTTTTCTAGGAAATTTAGGAAATATTTATATAGACATGGGTAAGCTTGATAAAGCAGAAGAGTGCTATGTAAAGGCGCTAGAAGAGGACCCATCATCAATAGGTCTCTCGGTTTCACTTGCAAACGTTTATTCACTTACAGCTAGACCCAGTCGTGCGTTAAAAATTCTTCATCAGATGCTCTCGCACAAAGACAGACTAACCGATAAAGACCTCGATGATATTAATTTTAAGATTGCAGAGATTTATAGAGATGCTGGCAGCGATTTTTATGATAAAGCAATTGAGCATTACAGTAGAAGCAGGAAGCGGTTAAGCTCCACATTGTGGTTAGAATTAATTTATAGATCAAAAGATCAAGAGACTTTTCGTTACTCAGAAGAAAAAGTTCTTAAGACAGGAGAAGTAAACCCTCTTCTGGCAGCTGTTCAAACTCATGCATCAATTCGCTATAAAATCCCTGATAGGAATTTATTTTCTAGGGATCCACTGTCATATATAAAGCTCTCAAAGCTTAGTCCTGATGAGGGCTTTAATGACGACTTAGTTGATAAGTTGCTAAAATCTTCAAAAGATTTTGATGCGAGGCCCCAAGAATTGTTGAAGCATGGCTCTCAGACCTCGGGAAATATTTTTCTATCTTCCGATCCGGCTTTTATGACCTTGAAAACAATTATTCTTCGAAAGATAGAGGAGTATAGATCTAATTTCTCTGGATCAACTGATGGGTTTATCAGTAACTGGCCTAATAATAGTGAACTTCATGGATGGATAGTTGATATGAAAGATGGAGGTTTTCTTAAGCCACACATGCATAAGCTTGGATGGTTGAGTGGCAGTTTATACTTATCATTGAAAAAAATACCGGGATCTAACTCGGGAAATATTATTTTTGATCTGAAGGGTGCTAGTTATCCCTCAAATTCAAAAGATTTTCCTAGTATTGAATGTAATATTACTCAAGGTGATATAGTTATGTTCCCTTCATCTATATTTCATTACACAATAGCTTCCGAAGCAAATGAAGGCAGAATAAGTTTGGCTTTTGATGTAAAACCTGTTGATTAGCCTACGGTAAAACAACTCCATATTACTGAGATTGGGTCTCGACTAGTCACTTTCTAAATTATTGGCAAATAGAAATGTAAATTTTATTATGCTGCTTATATGTAATAAGTTTGTCTTTTAACTTACTGAAATCATTGATATTTCTGTGCATAGATAAATTTAACATAAATTATTCTTCGTTGATTCTTTTTAGTCTTTTTCTTACATTTAAGCAATAGTTCTATAAACGTGAGGCACTTAGTATTATAGTAATAAGTGGGTGTAAATTTAGAGTTTGAGGCACGACTTTTGGCTGAGGGCAAGTTGAATTATTTGATTAAGCTTGTGTAAACAAAAGAGGGCAGTATTAGTAATTTCTTGTTTGGTTGCTAAATGAAGACAAATATATTGCTCTTGTGAATTGAAGCTCTGGCGTAGGCGCTCATATTTGGTCTGAATGAGGCAGGGTTGTCATGTTTGTCAGGTTTAACTTTAACACAATAGCCGCATTTGTTTTTATTTTGCTCTCTATAGGGCTTTTTTTGGTTATCCCTTACCAGATTGATAAGCCGCTTATTAATATAGCCGGAGTGGGTGGGTCTAATCTATCAGCGGAGTTGTTTCCAAAAATAGTTGCCGCAAGCCTATTTTTACTGGGTATATGGTATTTGATGATAAGTTTTAACATCGTTCAAAAGAATGATTTGTTAGAGCTTGATCGTGAAGCAGTTACCAATGTTCTTATTACTTTTGTCTTAATGGGATGTTACGTTTTTCTAATGGTTAATCTGGGGTTTGTGTTAGGGTCAGCGTTAATGGTTTTAACTATGTCTACTTACTTCGGCAATCGGAATTTAATAGTCGGGCTAGCTCTAAGCATTCTACTTCCAATGTTCATGTTTTTTGTTTTCCGGCGTTTATTGCTTGTTGAATTACCTCCTTTTCCAATTGATATTTGGCCTTTAACTCACTGGTCATTGATATAGATGGTCTGTAATAGGAATAAAACCTGATGTTTGAATCATTTATTGATGGCGTTGGTTTGGCTCTCCGGTTGGACACGATGTTATATATATCTGGTGGGCTTTTTCTAGGGATGTTTGTGGGAGCATTGCCAGGGTTCACGACCTTGATGGCCATGGCAATATTATTACCTATTTCCTTCTTTCTGGATCCATTGCTTGGTATTCCATTCTTGATAGGTGTTTATAAAGGTGGAATTTTTGGTGGTTCAATTCCTGCCATACTTGTCTCAATGCCTGGAACGGGCGCTTCAGTTGCAACCACGTTTGACGGTCCATCCTTGACTAAACAGGGAAAAGGTCGAAAGGCGTTAGAGATGGCGCTTTACGCTTCCGTAACCGGAGATATTACCAGTGATATCATAACAATAATTCTAATTGGACCAATTGCGGCTATTGCGCTTTTGATGGGGCCACCCGAGTTGGCAGCAATTATACTCTTGGCTCTTATAGTAATATCTGCGACCTCTAGCGGGGTGTTTGTAAAAGGGTTGATAATGCTAGTTATTGGTCTGTTTCTTGCTATGGTTGGTCAAGATCCGATAGGGGCGCTCTCCAGATTTTCATTCGGCATGACAGAGATACAATCGGGAATACCCTTGCTTCCAATGCTCATAGGTGTTTTTGCTCTACCAGAGATATTTGTGAATATAGAGAAAAAAGCGAGCAAATTCATTAAAGCTGAAGATTTGAAGATAACAGGAGAACGCCTAAAATGGGCAGAATTCAAGAGGTGCTTAAGGACAATCGGCAGGTCTACTGCGATTGGTACAGGGATCGGAATGATTCCAGGCGTTGGTCAGGTAGTTGCTGCTTTTATGGGTTATGCTGCGGCCAAGAACGCTTCAAAAACTCCAGAAAAATTTGGTAAGGGTGAATTAGAAGGAGTTGCAGCCGCTGAGGCTGCTAATAATGCAGTAAATGGACCTACATTAGTTCCTCTTTTGACCTTGGGTATACCGGGAGACAATCTAACCGTAATCCTTGTCGGGGCTTTCATCGCGCAGGGCATGCGGCCTGGGCCACAGTTAATGGAGCAACAGGGGGATTTAGTTTATGCTATTTTAGTAGCCATGATATTAGCTAACCTTCTATTTATAGTTATTGGTTATTTAGCCATTCCTTTTTTTGCAAAAGTAGTAACTATCAGAAAGAGTTTTCTTCTTCCTTTGACTTTGGTTTTTGCCTTTGCTGGGACCTGGATTTTTAGGGCACAGCCATTTGACTTAGGGGTTTTAGTGTTTTTTGGTCTTTTTGGATATTTAGCGAAAAAACTCCAATTTGATGTAACTCCTTTGGCAATGGGGTTTATACTTGGTCCTGTTCTGGAATACTCCTTTGGTCAGTCAATTCAGCTCTCAGATGGTAATTTAATTAACTATATGCTTTATGAACGCCCCATTTCGGCAGTGATACTTGCTATAACACCAGTGATAACTTTTTTAATGTGGCGAAGAAGTATGAGGCTTAGAGCCCAGTTTAAAGACCCCGGTTAGCTGATTTTAATCAGGAAAACACATGATTCGTCCGCTGGCAATATTTTCCCTATTGCTTTAGGGTTAGAGATAACAGCGCGTCATAGGAAATAATGAAATGATAAAGGAGGAGACAGATGAAGATTATGAGTATTTCTAGGTTTCTTGTCGCGGTTCTTTTAGTTGGTGGACTGATTAGCACTGATGCCGCTAGGGCAGAGTATCCTGAAAAACCAATCACTTTAATCATTCCAGTTGGTGCAGGTGGTTCTCATGACAGGAATGCCAGAGTATTTACGAGTGTCATACCGGAATTTCTGGGAAATGCTGTGATAGTCAAGTTAATGCCGGGTGCCTCGGGTCAGGTCGGGACTGCAGCTGCAGCTAAAGCTAAGCCTGATGGATATACCCTGCTTTTTACTCACAACTATTTCGATCAGCTTCAAAAGCACGTGAAAAAGTTGCCTTATGATACTGACAGAGATTTTATAACTGTTGGAAAGCTTAATTCTGGAAATTTTTCATTTATCGTCATGGCAGACAGCCCATTCAAGACATGGGGGCAGTTAGTTGATCATGCAAAGAAAAATCCTGGAAAGTTAAAATTTGCTCATTCTGGACTTTGGGGGGCAGGTCATGCTCCAGCACTTCAGCTTTTTAATGAAGCCGGTATTGCGGATAAAATAAAGATGGTTTCCTATAAAGGTGGTGGGCCATCTTTACGCGGTTTTTTAGCTCGAGAAGTTGACTTTACAGCGCAATTTAAGTCAACAATTATAGCTCAGGGTGATAAAGTGAGGGTGCTTGTTAGTGCAGGCACTAAAACAGCCTTCAAAGGCGCCCCAACCTTCAAGGAATTGGGTTACACTGCGGATATAGGGCTTATGCACAGAGTAATAATGGCTCCTAGAAAAACTCCCGCTGACCGAATTGCCATACTTCAAGATTCTTTGAAGAAGTTACAAAAACATAAAACTTATAAGAAACTTATTAAAGCAATAGGTGAAACAACGGACTATGTAGATGGTCCAGAATATGAAAAACAGCGTCCCCTGCAAAGCAAGGCCTATAAAGCTATGATTCAAGGGCTAATAAAGAAATAAGATGTCAGGGTCAGTTACTTATAGCGCCCCATTTTTTGGGGCGCTATTTTCTTTTTCATTTTAGAATTTTAAAATTTATAGAACATATAAATCATCAAGGTGTATCCTTATAATGATGATACTATGGTTTCTCATTCATTAGTTGCTTTTCCAAATGAGATAGCCGACACAGTCATGTATTTTGTCTTGCTTAAAGATGGAAAGTAATCCCGGCCAGAAACTGGTTTAACCTCTGTAAAATGAAGGATTTTAATTTTGAAATGTAACCTATGGATTACTCATATAAGTGGAATAGCGAATTTTACTAAGTGATCGATCTCTTTACTCTTTGCCATCCAATTTATTCTTAATAAGAATGGAGTCATTATGGAAACCAAAAAAAGATCACTTTTAAAGACAATAACCTGGCGTTCTTTTGTTTTTTTATACTGGGCAGTTTTTGGTTATATTGCCACGGGTAGTTTTACAAACGCAGGTATTTTTGGTCTAGCTTCTATAATCCCAACTTTCTTTTATTATGTGCATGAGCGTGTTTGGAATAAAGTATCTTGGGGTAGATCCTAAAAGATCAAACCCATAGTATTTATTTTGAAGGATATAATTAAGAGAAAGCTCTGGGTTTATTAGAATTTCCCAAAAAGAAAGATTTATCACCATGATAAAAAAAATTGGAGTTCTCGGTCTTGGACGAATGGGGGGAACGGCTGCAAGGTTATTGTTGGCTGATGGTCATGAGGTTTTTGCGGTGGATAGGCCTAGCACACGATGGTTGCTTGACGCGGGGGGAAATCTTGTTGGAAACCCTCGAACACTTGGAGAAGTGGCCGACTTAATAATTCTACTTCTCGCTCGTGAAGAAGACGTGGAGACAGCTATTTTTGGTGCTGACGGTCTTGCTGAAGGAGGGCAAAAAGGGATGATAGTTGCCGATATGGGAACCTTTGGAGTGGCATTAAAGGAACGCATTTATGAGGCGCTTACACTTTCTGGTGCTTTTGTTCTAGATGCTCCGATCAGCGGCACGCCAGATGCGATGGAAACTAAAAGGGCAGTAATCATGTTGAGCGGTGATGAGAGCGCGTGTGAGTTGATCCGACCAGTATTAGAAGTTCTGGCCCCCAAATGTAACTATGTTGGCCCCTTTGGTCATGGTATAAAACTCAAATTTGTACTCAATGCTATGGTAACAAACCATGTTTTGGTTACCGCTGAAGCTCTCAATATTGGAATTGCATCGGGGTTGGAACCTCAGCAGATAATTGATGCTGTTACATCTAGTGTTGCTACTTCGACGCAGTTTGAATTGCGCGCTCCGGTCATGGCGGCGCGGAAGTGGCAACCGGCCCCTGCGCCAGCCAGTTTGGTTGAAAAGGATACACGGTATATTGTCGAGCATGCTGAGGCATTAGGTGTAGCAGCGCCAGTAGCAGTTCTTACCCGAGATTACTATGCGAAAGTGGCTGAGATGGGATTATTAGAAGGAGAACTATCCATCATTTATGAAGCCTTGCAAACTGATAATCGCCGTGTAGATTAGCTGTGAACAATTATATTAAACCTCAATGTGCTATTGCATAAATTAGGGGACAGGCCTTCTAGTCCAGGCTGCAAATCTAAATTTTTCTGCACGATAAAAGTTCTGTAAACTATCACAGGGTCTTTATCTTTGTAATCATCAGGCATTGCTTGCGGGGGCTCTTTCCATCCAATATCAGGAATTGGTGGTGTGAAATGTAGAGATTTAATTACGTTTTCTGAAGTATGTTTTTTTTTCGTAACGCCATTTATATTCGGCACATAAAGCCAAACCAAAAAGTTTTAACCAATGATAATGTTGCATTCTATCTCCAACCCACAATGTTGTTGGATGTTATGAATGAGTGGGTTTATAGGGTGCTGGTAGTTCATACCTGTATAGCGACGTGCATAATAATTGAGCTGTTTCTATACACATTTTTACAACATGTTTATCACAGTGATAATGGACTTTCTGGTTTATATCTCGATCTAAATAAAATAAATTCATCACCCTACATTACGGGAAACTAATTCAAAAAGATCAGTTTGAGGGCAACTTAATTAGTTTAAAATAGATTATATTAAACCTAACATTAAATGAGTTATTATTAACTAAACCCATATTACTTATTGATTGAATTTCAAATAACTTGACAGTGTAAAGCATGAATATGAAAAAAAACTTCTCTCTTTCTTTCACCATTTCGTTATTAGTTTTGGTTATTATGGCAAATAAAGCACCTGGTGAAGTTATCTTTAGTGATAACTTTCGTGATTCAAATCAATGGAAATTTATTTCAGATACCGTAATGGGCGGAGTATCAACAGGAACGGTTGTTTTTGAGACAAAAGATGGATCGTCTTTTGCTCTACTGTCAGGGAATGTAACGACTGAAAATAATGGCGGATTTATCCAGATACGGAGAAATTTAAGGGATCAAAAATTAGCAAAAGCTAACTTTATTAAAATCGTAGCCAAAGGTAACAATCAAAAATATTTTATTCATTTGCGCACTACTGGAATGTTGTTTCCATGGCAGTACTATCAATCCGAATTCACTGTCACTGAAGAATTTAATGAATTTATATTACCAATTAAGGAATTTAAAAAATCAGGTTTTCTATTAACAAATACTGTCCGTTCTTCAGGAATTACCTCATTAGGCGTAGTTGCCATAGGAAGAAATCATCAGGCCAAAATTTATATTAAAGAGATATTATTTTTTGAGTAAAGCCTCTCTAGTTTTACCCAAGAGCTATAAAAAATAAGATAGAGAGTTAAGAAAAAGAATATTTTTAAGGGGAAATTAAATGAAAACACGTGCAGCGGTCGCTTTGGAATCTGGAAAGCAATTGGAGATAATGGAGGTTAATTTAGAATTACCACGCAAAGGAGAGGTGCTGGTAGAAATTAAAGCAACCGGCCTATGCCATACCGATGATTTTACTCGATCTGGTGATGATCCAGAGGGCATATTTCCTGCGATACTAGGTCACGAAGGCGCCGGGGTTGTTGTTGATGTTGGCGAGGGAGTGGCCAGCCTTGAAATCGGTGATCATGTGATACCGCTTTATACGCCTGAATGCAGGGAATGTGAGTATTGCCTGAACCCCAAAACCAATCTCTGTCAGTCTATTCGGACGACCCAGGGTCAGGGCCTTTTGCCTGATGGGTCGACACGTTTTACAATGTTGGATGGCACACCGATATATCACTATATGGGGTGTTCTACTTTTGCTAACCACACTGTGGTACCAGAGATTGCGCTTGCAAAAGTTCGAAAAGACGCCCCATTTGATAAGATCTGCTACATCGGATGTGGTGTTACGACGGGAATCGGAGCAGTTATTAACACCGCAAAAGTTGAGATCGGGAGCCGGGCAATTGTGTTTGGACTTGGGGGCATAGGGCTGAATGTGGTCCAGGGTCTTCGTCTTGCTGGAGCTGATCAAATCGTTGGAGTTGATCTTAATGCTAGTAAAGCTGAAATGGGTAGACATTTTGGTATGACAGATTTCGTTAATCCGTCGGATATAGAAAGAGATATGGTTGCCTATCTAGTTGATCTGACCAGCGGTGGAGCCGATTATACGTTTGATGCCACAGGTAATGTTTCTGTGATGCGTACTGCATTAGAATCTGCACATAAGGGCTGGGGTGAAAGTATTATAATTGGTGTAGCTCCAGCAGGAGCTGAAATTAATACCAGGCCATTCCAGTTAGTTACAGGTCGTGTGTGGCGGGGCACTGCATTTGGTGGTGCGTCGGGCAGGACAGATGTACCCAATATAGTCGACTGGTATATGGACGGAAAAATAGAAATTGATCCGATGATTACACATAAACTTAGCTTAGATGAAATCAACCACGGGTTTAACCTCATGCATGAGGGAAAGTCGATCCGCGCCGTGGTGGAGTTTTAGCAAAACAAACAGAAGGGATGGACTGGGAGAAGAGAAATGAGATTGAAGGATAAAGTTGCTATTGTGGTTGGCGCTGGACAGCAACCCGGCGAGACAATTGGCAATGGTCGGGCTACAGCTTTTCGCTTTGCACAAGAAGGGGCAAAGGTGCTCTTAGTAGATAAGAATAGAGACTGGGTAGCTGATACATCCAGGATGATAGAAGAAAAAGGTGGTATTTGTAAAATACTCACCGCCGATATTACAGAAGAATCTAATTGTAAAAACATTGCACAGGACTGCCTCACGAATTTTGGTAAAATTGATATCCTACATAACAATGTTGGACGTTCTGAAGGTGATAATGAAACCCAGGCAATGGATGCATCAATATGGGATCAGCTAATGGAAATGAATGTGAAGGGCATGTTTATGACCTGCAAGCATGTTCTTCCTATAATGAGGAATCAGAAAGAGGGAGTAATAATAAACATCTCTTCAATAGCTTCTATCTGTTCTCACAATAGTATTACCTATAAAACAGGTAAGGGTGCTGTGAATACAATGACGCACCATCTCGCAATGGAAAATGCAGCTTATGGTGTTCGAGCAAATGTTATTTTGCCAGGTCTCATGGATACTCCAATGGCAATAGAACGAAGAGCTCGTGAGCAAAAGATAGATAGGGATGAGGTTAGAAGAGGACGGGATGCACGAGTACCACTATTGCGTCGGATGGGAACTGCTTGGGATGTAGCAAATGCGGCAGTTTTTTTAGCTTCTGATGAGGCAAACTACATAACTGGCATAATAATGCCGGTTGATGGTGGTTTGTCGTCAAATATAGGACAATAAGCCAGAGGAAAAACCCAATGAAAGCTATACGTTTGCATCAAACAGGTGGCCCAGAAGTTCTCCAGCTCGACGAAATTAACCGCCCAATTCCAGAACCAGGCGAAGTTCTGGTTAAGGCTCATTCAATCGGAGTTGGGCTGGCTGATCAATTGGTTCGAAATGGGCGTTATCCATGGATGCCAGAACTACCGACTATTCCTGGAATTGAAATGAGCGGAAATATAGAGGTTATCGGGGAAGATGTAACGGGTCACAAAAATGGCGATTCGGTTATTGTCACAAACGTTCCTGCACGAAGTTGTTATGCAGAATACATTGCTGTAGATGCTAATTTTGTTTTTCCCTGTCGCAGTGATGTGGATCTTGCTGATGCAGCTTGTCTAACCAACTATCGAGTTGCTCACCGCATATTGCATACTGCTGTGCGAGCAAGAAAAGGAGAGACAATAGTTATTGTTGGTGCCGCTGGAGGCTTGGGAAGTGCATTGATGCAACTTGCTAATGATGCCGACTTAAAAACAATAGCAGTCGTGCGAAGTGATATTAAGGCCACCTTTGCCCGTGATCAGAACGCTGACCATGTAATCAACTCCCAGACCGAGGACTTGAATGAACGTATTATGGAGATTACCAATAACCGAGGTGTAGACCACTTCATTGATCCAGTAGGGGGAGATAAATTTGTGGGTTACCTAGATTTATTAGCACCTACGGGTACATTAGTACTTTACGGGTTGATCGATGGATTACCTGAAGATGATATATTCGCTGCCCAGTGTAAAAGATGGAACTATAGCCCAGCTGTACGTATGTTCTCTATCCACTCCTATGACGAAAACGCAGAGGATACCTCTAAAGATTTGGCTATGCTCATAGATATGATTGCCGAGGAAAGAATTACACCTGTTATTTTTGCAAAGCTTCCTCTCGGTGAAGCCGCATCAGCTCACAGGCAGCTGGAAGAAGGTACAGTTCTTGGCAAAATCATTTTACAACCGAAACTAGATTAGCCCTGGCGTTTGTCTGAAGGCTGCGTTCTTATAGGTTTTATGTAAATCTATTATCAGATGATAAATAATCCACGGCATCAAGCGATCAGAATTTGATATAGAATACAAAGTTGAGCCAACCAACTACCGGCAAAAGTTAGCGTTCGGGCAAATGGTATTCCAGCCAAATAAGTCAAATAGTGAGCTAATCGTAGCCAGAAATAGGCCATTGCTGCTGAAACAGTTGCTTCATTTGTGACTTCAGCTAAATTTGCAACAATTACTAAAGCTGCGAATGGTACAAGGTTTTCAATTGCATTATAATGAGCTCGTTTGGCTCGTAAGGCCCATCCAGTCAAAGAAGTCTCATCTGCTTGATAGGTCAAAGACGGCATCAATCCATTATTAGAAATATGTGATAAAATGTAAGGAACCCACATCAAAATCGTTAAACCAGAAACCCAAGCTAGCATCTCAAGTTCAGTAGACATAAGCTTTTAACCCCTTGTTTCTTAATCATAGTTATGATGCAAATCATAGATGAGTGACGCTAACTGAACAAGTGCATTCACCGCAGAACAGAAGAATGCAATAATAGCACTTTAGTATTACACTAGGAGAGTATACTAGGCTAAGATCAGAGCATTATCTGGAGGAACTATGACAAATAATGGGATACCAATCGAAGGTTTTTGCGATACAGAGTTTGCAGCGGTAAAAGAAACATTTTACGAAAATTTTTCAAGTCGAAATGAGATTGGTGCGGGAGTTTGTGTTTATAAAGATGGAGAAAAAGTGGTTGACCTTTGGGGTGGGCACAAGGATGAAGATCGCCAAAATCCCTGGACTGAGGAGACCATAGTACTTATGAATTCAGTAGCTAAGTCAATGTGTGCCCTGGCAGTTCATGCTCTCTCAGATCAAGGTAAGCTGAATATTAATGCGCCGGTTGCAGAATATTGGCCTGAGTTCGCGCAAAAGGGTAAGTCACACATTCTTGTTCGTCATGTCCTTGGACATGAGTGTGGTGCTATTTTTTCTGATCAAGCTGTTCCCGGGGATTGGTTTAACTACCCAGCGCAGTGCGCTGCTATTGCAGCTCAGGAGCCTGCTTTTGAAGCAGGGACAAAGGGGGCATATAATACAATAAATATTGGATTTATTCTTGGCGAGGTTGTGCGTCATGTTTCTGGAAAATCGATAGGTCAATTTATTCGCGATGAGATTTCGGGCCCACTAGGCGCTGAATATAATATTGGACTATCCCCTGAGGAATCAGATCTCTGCGCTACAATGCACTTGAACCCCGAAAACGTTTTTTGGTCAGACGGAGCTCAACCTGGTTCTAATTTACATCGAGCATGGTCAGGGCGTCCTGAGAGAGATGATTTACTAAATTGCAGTGAAATAAGAGAAGGAGAATTACCAGCATTCGGTGGACATGGTAATGCGCGCGGTGTAGCTAAGATATACGCTATGTTAGCTGGTGATGGTGAGGTTGAAGGCATAAGAATTCTTAAGCCAAAAACCGTAGAGCAAGCGTCTAAATTGGTTTGGCAAGGCACTTGCTATATGACTGGTTGGGATTTGAGAATGGGTTTAGGGTTTGAGCATAATAGCCCACCATATATAGCTATGGGTAATAATATGAGTGCTTTCGGTAAATTAGGTTCCGGTGGTGCGCTTGGTTTTTGTGATAGGGAAAGAAACTTAGCCTTTAGTTATTGCACTAATTTTCAATGCGAAGGAGCGGGCACGGGTATCCGTTGTCGTCTGCTTGGTGAAGCAGCTGCTGGTGTTGCTCAGAAAGTTTAAATAATTGTATTAGGTATTGATTTAAATTAACGCAATCTGGTCAATATTTTCCTATTGTGCCATAGTATAGAGACTTATTCAGGAGTTTTTCATGGATCAGCCGAATATGAAAGAGAACATCAGAACACTGGATGGAGGTGAATTGTCTTCATCTTACATACCTCCGCTTGAGCTTACAGAAGGCCAACCTCCCCCAATAGCAGCAAATGGGGGTTTGTCATATATGTCCTTCGAAAAAAATGGTGATGCGGGAACATCTGCGGCTATAGAGGCCGCCTTAGCTCAAATTGAGGATGGGAAGCAGGTAGTAAACATGATCGAGAATGCCCCTCCAGGCCCTATCAAAACAAAATGGGGTTTAGGTTTCCGCGATTATGATGAATGCCTTGATCATATTAATACGAATGGTATTGGTTCTTCTGAAGGGACTTTAGCACTGCCTTTAGCTTATACAATTTTTGAACAACCTACATATTCCATAGTGCCGTCAAACTCTTTATGGAAAGATCCTTTACGCTCAACAGAGGCAGAATTGTTGCGTGATAATGAAGATGGAAATCGACGTCGAAATCTTTATTTTCCACAAGTCATGCGTGATGCAAGGCGCATCGGAGAGTACTATCCAGGTCTTACACCCAATAGTTCTGAATGCCTGGATCGACTCGGTTTGTCACTGGCACATTTAGAATCTAAGTGTACAAATTTCTATGATTCTGCAGAGGTGCAGCGCGTATTTTATCCTGAAATAGAGAATTTGCTTTTAGAGTTTTTTCCGGATTCAACTGATGCTCTTGTTTTCAATCATGATATTTTTGATAAAGATTATGCTGGAGATAGAACAGAAGACCAAGACGCAAAAAACCCAGGCGTAAATTCAAGTTACGTTAACCTTGTGCATAATGATCTCAACGACAATAGTGGCCGCGTTCGTTGTCGAGAGTTATTGACTAAAAACCTTAGAAACTTTGGAAGGGAACTAAACTACTCTGAGGCAGAAGCCGAAGCGAAAATGTCTCGGCGTTTTTTATCTATCAACTTAGCAAAACCAATGGAAACAGTTGAGCAATTTCCATTCGTTTTGTGTGCTTGGCCCTCCTTTTCTGATCAGCCCTACATTAATAATTATAGAATTTATGATGATCGAGTTGGTGAGACTACTCGTTTCACTTATCGTTCCGACCATGAGTGGTACTGGATCCCAAGGCAGACGCCAACTGAAGTGTCAATGCTGAAATGCTATGATTCTATTAACGATGGATCAGTGTCACGCTGGTCGTTTCATACGGCCTGTGTTGATCCAACGGTTCCACTAGATGCGTCATGTCGTAAGAACGTAGTGGTGCGCGCCTACGTTTTCTACTAGGGGCCATACAAGACCAATTTATCGAAGTTTTAATTAATGCCATTTTTGCTGTATTATCAGCTTCTAAAAGAGAGCAGGTAACTATATAGAGCTTTCTTTTTCTATCCTCGATAGTTTTTCCATAAACGGGGAAATATCGGGAGAAAAATCAGGGTGATCGCAAAGGCGGTCGAAGTGTCCCATGGCACGTGGGTATTTTGCACCTAATTTTTTCTGATCATACACAACATCAATATTCAAATTTTTCAAATTTTTTAGATGGGCTCTTTCCCTAGATATTTGGCAAATCTCACACACGAAGCAAATATCAGCAATACTAAGCTGATTATTAACTAGTCCATTCAATTTGTTTTTAAGGGCGTTATCGATCCCACTTAGATAATATTCTAAGGCGTTAGCAGTTTGATTTCGTGTTTGTAAATCTGGGGCACCTTGAGAAAGGGCAAGTAGATATATCTGACTTTGCCGAGCGAATACAAGTGAAACATCTAGAAAGCTATCAATCCTAGAAGCCTCATAAGGCCCAGATCCATATAGTTTTTCTTTGCCTTGACCAAGTCTAGCGACGGTTCGAAGTATGCTATTAGACTCAAAGATTCCTATATTACCATTTGGGCTGAATGCAGCTGGTACTGTTCCAAACGGGTGAGCCTCGAGAAATGCATTTGTTTTATGCAAGGTTTTATCAAATCCAGAACTAGGTTGTACCTGAACAACGTCTTTATGTTCAAAATCGTCTACTTCTAAAGGGCGTGCATCAAAGTCCCACAGCCAATTGATTAATTCCTTTGGCTTGTCTCCCCTGATTTCAATTTCAACTCCGCATAGTCTCGCAGCAATATTTGCTTTCATTATGCGTGGGTTTGGTAGATAAGAAAAAATTCTAATAACGGCCATTATCTAACTCCTTATCCACAGGATAAAACACTAGTAACCCTATTGGTTAGACATACCCCTTGGGTGGAACAAATCCCCCTAGGTGAGTTTCTATTAGTTTTGCAAATTGAATCGTTGTTAAATCTTTCATATGGGGGCCTATAATTTGAATTCCACAGGGCAGTCCGGACTGCGTAAAACCGACTGGCGCTACACTTGCTGGCAAATAGACCAGGCTGGGAAGGCCGGCCCAGAACAACTGATCAACGGTAGATTCTTCTCCGTTGTTTATAGGAATTGTCCTATCAGCTCTATCTCCTTCTTGATCATGGGGAAAAGCTGTCGAAGCTGCAACTGGTGTTAAAAGTAAATCATATTCTTCAAAAAATGACTCCCATTCTCTGCGTATTAATTCTCTCTCATTATTCCAAACTAACCATTCCCTATGAGACATCGTAACCGCACGATCTACTATAGTTTTATAGCTGTAGTCATCTGGTTCACTCTTTATAGCGCGCTCTCTATGCTCATTAATAACTTCACTTGTTAGTCGGCTGCTAGTTGCTGCTCTTAACAACATCAAATACACAAGATGAGAACGCTTTGTGTCATTTACTGGTTTTATTTTGTCATTAACATTCAGTCCGAGGTTACTGAGCTGATTAATAGCTGAATGAAGCTGATCAGTTAGCTCACTATCCTGAATACAATTTGGATCATTTAGCAGGACACCGACCTTAAAATCATTCAAATTCTTTTTTTCAGTTTTTGGCAGTTTGAGAGTTAAACCAGTAGTGTCTTTTCCTGTAACACCTGCCATTGCTAGTGTTGCTATCCGAAGGTCTTCAGCTCCTCTTGCTAAAGGCCCAATAACTGATATATCGATGGGTACGTTATTTCCTGGTAATGAATGACCGTTAGTTGGAAGAATACCCATAGTTGGCTTATGACCAAAAACTCCGCAATAATGTGCTGGATTACGGATAGATGCACCTATATCACTTCCGGTTTCAATACCTGTCATTCCTGATGTTAGCGCTGCTGCTGAACCGCCTGAAGAACCTCCCGGGCTTAGTGATAAATCCCATGGATTATTTGTTGTTCCATAAAGTTCATTAAAGCTCTGCCAATCGGAAAGACTAAATGGAACATTAGTTTTACCAAAAAGAGTTACGCCTGCTTTTTTCATTCTTTTAACAGCTAGGCTATCATCTTTTGCCATGTTGTCTTTATACGCAGGGATGCCCCAGGTTGAAGGTTGTCCTTTAACATCAAAGCTTTCCTTTATAGTCATTGGAACGCCATGAAGAGGACCCCAAACTTCTCCACTCGATAATGCTTTGTCCGCATCTATTGCTCTGGATTTTGCTCCCGACTCATCCATAAGTATGATTGCATTTAGGGAGGGGTTATATTTTTTTATACGTTCAAAATATAATTCAAGAATTTCAAGACAACTAATTTCTTTGTCCCTGATTTTTTGAGCAATCTGTGCTGCTGTTAGATAATGAAGGTCTGACATTGAATGGATTCCTATTAGCTTAAGGATGAATTGCAAATTTATTGTCACACAATAATTTACAGCTAAGAGATAAAACTAAACTGAATGATTAACCCTATTTAACTTTAGTCAAGTAATGTATTTCAGCTTCTTAACCCTTTTGGTTATTACTGTGCATATCAATTGGTGATAGGCATTGTAATATATATAACATGCACAATTTAGGAACAGGCGAGTCCATAGACACCCTGGATTCCAGATGGCAAAGGCAATGTTCGCCACGTCGAACCATCATCATCTGTGCCAAATACTTGACCTCCGCGAGCCGCGCAATATATCCTTTTTGAATCGTTTACACTTTCAGCGACGATCATAAGAGTAGATTCAATCGGTAAATTGGAATCAAAGCGTTGCCAGCTCTCCCCAAAGTCGTTGCTTCGATAAAGCGAGCCTGCGTCACTTATTGCAGCTATTGAGAGGGCAGAATATAAGCAGTTAGGGTTATGAGGTGATGCAACAACGTCCCTAGCGTAGGTTAGTGGAGAAAAACGACCTATCCCCATCTCTTGCCAGTTATCACCTTTATTGATACTTCGAAAGAGCCCCATTCGATTGGCTAGAATAATTACACCCGGATGGGTACGACTGACAGTTAAAGAATGGATATCCATCATGCCCTCGTTAGGATCATCAGTTACCTCGCCGCTTTGCAGGTGTTCTTGTTTAGCGAGTTCAAGTAGATCGCTGGAAATATCTGTCCATGTGTCACCGCCATCGAGACTTCTTACAACACCGTTTACTTCTAGTCCCGCGTATATTTCATCAGGATTAGACTGATCAATAACCAGACGAATAACGCGCGTTGGAAATGGCATTTCCGGGACCCCTTTAGGTGTTGGCACGTTTAACTTTTCCCAGTTCAGACCCCCATCTCTAGAGCGGAATATTGCGAAGCCTTCAACACCAACAAATAATGTGTCGCTATTACGCGGATCTAGACAGATAGACCAAACGATTTGTAAGGGGCCCGGAAGTTTAAGTGAACGCCAATTATCACCTCCATCATCACTGCGATATGGCCCTTTTTGAGTTCCAGCAAAAACAGTATCAGGACGTTCTGGATGAACTACGATACAGCGCACTTCGACACTATTAGGTAGGCCATTATTTAATTGTTCCCAATCGTCAGATCCGGGTGCTAGTCGAAGAAAACCATTGGTGGTTGCTCCTTCAGGAGCGCCCAGATAATTTGCAACTCCCACGTAAACTGTGCCTACCATTATTAATTTCTCCTTCTTCGTTCTTAACTAACGACCACCTGTTGGGTGCCAATTTGTAACGTCTTCAGTCCAGAACCAAAAGTGGTTTTCTACTACTTTATCCCACCAGTCGGTCATATTGCTTTGATTAAGTGTGTACCAATCAGGAGTATCGGTAACTATGTGTTTGCCAAGAGAGCGGCCAAGTTCTAGCAAATCTTGGCCTAGCGGATTACGGCGTTCCTCCCAGGCTCTCAGTGCTGTGTTAATATCATTGTACTCAGAGAATGCATCAGAGAAATCCAGTGCATCCTCAAGAGCTTTGTTTGCTCCAGCTCCGACATGTGGGCGCGCGTAGATTGCAGCATCTCCCATCAAACAGATGCGACCACTAACGTATCCTGGTACGCCAATGTCACGAATTGGTTGTGTAAATGGTTGTTCAGTTAGGTCAACTATATCGGCAAAGTAAGATGGAAAAACCTCTCGAGCATATTTTCTGCAATAAGATATTTGTTCAGGTGTAGCCGCTCCTGGAGCAGTTCGTGCCTGAACATTGCCATTTTTATCTGGAGGCACACCAGGAATTTTTTTATCAGTAATTGCTTCCTGGAAAGCCCAATTTAGACGTCGTTTTTTGTTGCCATCTCCATACTCGAGGCTTGGTACAAAATATAAAAATCCGTGTCCACCTTCATAGCCAAAAAACACGATATCTTCTTCGAATATTTCTGGTCTCGGGACGTCTACCTCTTCTATCATGCCTCGCCAGGAAAAGTAGTTGGTTAATTGTCGGTCCGCATCTGGAAAGAGCTCTCTACGTCCGATCGAATCGTAGCCATCGGCACTAATTACCAAGTCATAACTCTCGCGAAAGCCGTCAGCTGCTATAACTTCAACAGTTGAATCGTTTGATTGAACTAAATTAATTATCTCAACGCCTTGCTTATAAACCGCGTCTGGAACCCGCTTTCTTAGGTTACGATAAAGGACTCCCCAGTGCGCAGCATGTATTGCTACTGGTTCTTTCCAATAGACGTCCCATGGCCAGTCATTTGAAGGTTTTTCGAGCCATGGACGTGCATAAGAACGGGACCAAACTGGAACATAAGGAAAATCATAATCTATGAGATCACGTTTTTTCAATTCTTCTAGGGTTGGTATACGCATTGTTAGTCCAACCCCACGCTCTTCTAGGCGTCCTTGTGAACGTTCGAAAACTGTAACATTATGGCCAGCACGGACGAGTTCTGCAGCAACAGTGCAGCCCGAGATAGCGCCTCCAATAATGGCTATTGAACATGAAGGAATTGTCATAATTTTCTCAAATAGTATTTAATCATTGGATTATATGAATATTCTGCCCATTCTGGTCTTTGTTTGCAATCAAGGGAAGACAGTTTTATTCAAGTGAGGTAGAAACTATAAAAAAGCCGCGATAATTATCGCGGCTTTTTAAAAGGAATTAGTTAGCTGTAACTAAGCAGCATTACGAACCACTTCAGCAACTTTTTCTGGTTCTAATTTGAACTCTTTAGCCACTGACTCTATGACACGGTCTCTAACATCTGGCTGTATAGCCCCAGGTGCATTAGTTTCTGGTTCATAGGGTTGAGGTGGTGTAGTTAAGTTGACAAGGTCCCACCTAGCATAGTGTCCTAAAGAATCGAAAACAGACTTCACCACTTTTATATACTTCGCTTGTAGCTCAGCATAGATGATCGTATCAATATCGAATGTAGGAGGCACCATGTATTCAGAGGTTGGCGCAACAATATGGCTGCCACCGCAGGCCCAACCTACGAACTGTTCTTGACCAGGACCACCGTACGTCATTGAATCTTTGAATGGGAAATTTTCTGGAATATCTTCCATTCGGAGAAGGTTGTTCGCAGATAAGACATAACATTGACCTGTGAACGCTCTCTCTCTGGTGGCAGGAATAAGATCACATTTATTTATGTCATGACCAGCGTATATAAAAGATTCACCTTCTACGCCTCCGCAATTCCACATGCCTGGCCATACAGAGACATGAATATCTACTCCTTGAGCAATGTACCACGCTGTTATGTTAACAATATGATTTTCCCAGCAAATTTGTCCACCTAAACGACCTATTTCGGTGTCAAATACTTGTAGGTCACGGCTATCTCCCATACCCCACCAAATACGTTCGATGAATGAAGGAATGAGTTTTCGATGACGTCCTAATACGCCACCATATTTGTCAATATAGACTAGTGAGTTGAAAAGAGTTCGACTTCCAATTCTATCATCTAGCTCGTTGCATCCCATGACAACATAAGCCCCTACTTCTCGCGCTGCCTTACCTAAAATATCTGTATCTTCGCTTCCTACAACAAGTGAGTTATCCTGTAGGTCCGCCATGACATCGTGAAATCCATGCGCAATTGTATCCCATCCCATTGTCCAGTAGGGGTATGTTGGAATCCAGGTTTCAGGAAATACAATTAGTTCCGCTCCTTCTTTTCCAGCTTCAATGATTTTATCACACGCGATTTCAAGGCATCTTTTTTTATCCATAAATGCGGACGGTGTCTGCACAACTGCTACTTTTACCGATTCACGTCCGCCAAGTACTTGTGCTCCCATTTTATCCTCCCTAACGAGTTTCGCTAGTTTCTTCAGCGATATTTGATAATCGAATACGCAATGATAAACACTTTATTAGTTTTAACTGTACGTGACTTATATGTTTATGAAAACAATTTAAGTTCTGTTTAATGTGGACGGAATATTATTAAATATTATCTCAAGTTTTTTAAGAAATTAATAATAGATGTCCAGATCGTTAATGACAGTTAAAGCTGTTATAGTTTTTTGAAACAGGTAATGAATAAAATTTAATAATTGATAGTAATTGTGCAGATGAGACTTTTTTATGAAAGGGGCGCTTCATAAATGAATTTTGAAAAATTAACATTTGATAAAATTAGTGCCAGACCAGTTGTTGTAAAGCTTAATAGACCTGTAGTTGCACGCATTGCTACTATGGATGAATGGCCGTTGATTCTTATTGATGTATATACAAAAGAAGGAATAATAGGGCGCAGTTATTTGGAACCCTATGTTGTTAAATCAATGAAATATCTAATACCGGCACTAAAAGATTTTAGCGATATGCTTAGTGGTAGTATTCTCTCCCCTATAGATTTGTATGAGAAAACTAGAAAATCATTACATTTTGTTGGGTATGAAGGGCTTTCATTAATAGCTGTTTCAGGCCTAGATATGGCTTTGTGGGATGCTTTGGCTAAGGCAGCTAGCATGCCGCTATGTGTTTTTTTAGGCGGCTCAATTGAGCCTGTAAAAGCTTATAGTAGTAATGGATTGTGGTTAAAAGCTCCTAATGAATTAGAAAATGAAGCTATAGAATTGCTTAATGAAGGAGCCTTTAGCGGCATAAAACTTCGACTAGGCCGTGAAAAGATTAGTCAAGATTTACAAGCGATAGAAGTCGTTAGGGATGTCGTAGGTAAAGACATCAGTATAATGGTCGATTTCAATCAAGCTCTTGATATGGGAGAGGCGTTGGAGTTATGCCACCAAATTGATGAACTTGGCCTTTATTGGTTAGAAGAACCTATTTTGTATGATAACTTGGATGGCTATTCACAATTAACTGCTGAATTAAAGACTCCTATACAATTAGGAGAAAATTTCTATGGGCCTAGAGAGTTATACAAATCTATTCAGAAGAAAGCTTCTGATTTTGTTATGCCAGACTTTATGAGGATAGGCGGTGTAACCGGTTGGTTGAGATCTGCAGCAATTGCCGGAACAGCAGGAGTTCCAATGTCAACACATCTTTACCCAGAAGTGGGAGCGCATGTAATGCGGGTAACAGAAACTGCTCATTGGCTAGAATGGCAAGATTGGGCAAATCCTGTCCTAAAAAATCCTTATAGCTTAAAAGATGGTTGTCTGATTATACCAAATGAGCCTGGACTAGGGTTGGAATGGGACGAGAAAGTTGTTGCTGCTAATCTTTATGAAAAATAGTTATTAAAAGTAAATATTTTTAACTTTTATCTGTTATTTAATTTGAGAAAAAACATGGGATTTAAACCCAATAATATTTAATAGAAATACTTTATGGTGCAAGAATGTCTCAAAAAATTGATACAAAAACTGACCAATTGCTTTGTGAGGTAGAAGGTCAAGTCGCCACAATTACTCTAAACCGTCCTGAAAAACGGAACGCATTGGGTGATGTGATTACCCCAGCGTTGCGTTTTACTTTAGCTAACCTTGAAACCAATGATGATGTGCGTGTTATAATTATAACCGGCGCAGGAAAAGCCTTTTGTTCGGGGGGGGATGTTTTTAGCATGAAAGGTAAAAGTGAAGCTTCAGAGAGAGATAGAAATGACTCAATCAAGGATCTCCAAGACAAACAAAGAACGCTGTCGCTTCGACTTTACCATCTATCTAAGCCTACTATTGCTGTTATTCCTGGTGCAGCAGCAGGAGCAGGAATGTCTCTTGCGCTTTCCTGTGATATGAGAATATGTGGGACTAGCGGGTTCTTTGTTACTGGATTTGGTGATATTGGTTTATCTGGCGACTATGGCGGAAGTTGGCAGCTTACTAGGATGGTTGGTCCTACAAAAGCTAAAGAACTATATTTTACCGGGCGGAGGATAAGAGCCGAAGAGGCTTTGTCCCTTGGCTTGATTAATGAGGTTATAGAGGATGATTTGTTATTTGAGCATGCAAAAGAGGTTGCCAGGTTAATTTCTTCAAGGTCCCCCAAAGCTATTTCTTTTATGAAACAAAATATCAATCAGGCGTTAGAAGATGATTTTGAAACTTGTTTGGACTGGGAAGCAGTCAGACAAATTTACTGTATGGAAACTAAAGATTTTGCAGAAGGCGTTTCGGCTTTTCGAGAAAAACGCAAGCCAAGGTTTCTGGGAATTTAGAGTCTATTACTAGGTTAAAATATGAGCTGGGAAAATAGCTTTAAAAAAAGATATTTATTGGTTGCAAGAGCGGTCTTGCCGCTAAGTGTTGCTGAAAACTAAGTTACTAAAAAAGGAGGTATTTTATGGCCAATAATTTTAAGGCTCTCGTGCTAAATGAGCATGATGATAAAATCATACATGAAATAAAACAATTATCAGTAGAGGATTTACCGGAAGGTGATGTTCTGGTTCGGGTTGAATTTTCTGATCTCAACTATAAGGATGGTATGGTCGTCAAAGGAATTGGAGGGTTGGTTCGTGACTATCCCCATATCCCTGGCATTGATTTTTCTGGTATCGTTGAAGAGTCATCACATGAATTATATAAACCTGGAGATAAGGTTGCTTTAACTGGTTGGAGAGTTGGAGAAATTCACTGGGGGGGATATTCTCAAATGGCTCGGGTTAAAGGTGATTGGTTGGTTCCATTACCTGAAAATATCTCAACCAAACAAGCTATGGCGATTGGAACAGCGGGGTTGACCTCTATGCTTTGCGTAATGGCTCTCGAAGACCATGGTTTGAAACCTGATTCAGGACCGATTCTTGTAACGGGAGCTGCCGGTGGAGTAGGATCGGTTGCAGTAACGATTTTGGCAAGTCTAGGATACAGCGTTTCTGCTTCGACTGGTCGTGAAGAGCTTCAAGATTACCTTATATCCCTGGGTGCAAAGGAGATCATATCAAGACAAGATTTGTCAGAACCCACGAACCGTCCATTGGATAGAGAAAAATGGGCCGGAGCCATCGATACAGTAGCTTCGACTACTCTGGCTCGAATCTTAACTCAAATCAAATATGGAGGCTCGATTGCCGCGTGTGGTTTAGCAGCTGGGCCTAAATTGGAAACAACTGTCATTCCATTTCTTTTACGAGGGGTGAATTTGCTTGGTATTGATTCTGTTATGCAGCCTTATGAAAACCGAGTTAAAGTTTGGAACCGTATAGCAACTGAATTACCGAGTAATAAACTTGAGGAGATGGTCGAAATAATAGGCCTATCTAAAGTTGTTGAAAGAGCCTCTTCAATTCTTTCGGGGCAGATTAGAGGACGACTAGTTATTGATTTAAATGATAAGAACCTTTAACAACTTCTGTGTTCAAAGGTATGTCAGGTTTATAAACTGTTATATATAACAATACTTTAATTAATTATTTTAATGTAAAATAGTTAAGTTAATCATAAAATATAAAGGCTCTGCTTTCAATACTTTGTCGTGCTGATGCATCTAAGGGACTAGATGGATCTTCAAAAGCCGAGTGAAGTGCGTAGCGAGCTGTACCGTCTAATTCTGTATCGTAGTTTTTGAAGAGAAGAACCTCTTTGTTTGTCATGTGAGCGAAATAATACCAACGGTGATTAGGGTCAAAAGAAGCATGTTGAGTTTCACTGGATCGGGCATATTCGAATGAAGGTTCTTCTCTATGTGGTGCTCGACGTTCAACCATATGCATAAATTTGTCATTTATAGTTCTTGCATCACATACGGCTAATGGCCACTGTTCGATAGTTCCTGCTATTGATCTCCACGCATTCACAATACTAAATCGTTTTTTGATTTTCTCTTCTGCCTCATCACCAAATACATCTCTCATTCGCTGACGAGCTGATGCGTCCGTGTAGTCGCTATGTGGTAGAGCTACAGGGTTACGTGCGTTATGTTTTTCCCGATGAGCGATTACAGTTGATCGACGTGTATGATCATAAACTACTGCCTCAGAGGCTCCAGTTACTTTTACTAAGAGATCTTCCAGCTCAGGGGTGTACAGAGCAGAAAGTTCTGAATCATCATAGAAATCATTTACTGATGTAGTTTTTTCTGCAAGGGCAAACCCCTCTTCATGCAAAGAAAAGTTAGTTTCCAACACACGAGCGTTTTGTATTTTCATCAATTTTTCTTCACGTGCCCCCTCCATTATTTGCTCATCTGCGGGGGTATCTGTCTGATGAAACACAGGGGCTTTACCAGTATCAATCAGGTACATCATAGGTACCTCTACTTCTGAAGGTAGCGTATTGTCTGATTTTCTCTGTCCCATTAAATTCACCACAATAATTCTATATGAAAAGAATATATCTTATTTTAACAAGTTGTTAATATGAGATCCCTTTTAAATCTAGTTAAAACATTAATCATTTAGGTTTTAGAGCGCTAGCCCTATTGCTTTGGATAAGATTAATCTCTGACTGATTTTAGGCTAAGCATCTCTTTCTGAAGGAGATCCTTCTTTTTGTTTATTCCTCCATTACCTGAATAGCCACCCAACCCTCCATCCGATCTGATAACTCTATGGCAGGGGATGATCTCTGGATAAGGGTTCTTTCCACAAGCGTTAGCGACGGCTCTGGCAGCAGTCGGATTTCCCAACGCAATAGCGATCTCTTTGTAGGTTCTTGTTTCACCCATAGGAATTTTTTTAAGCTCTTTCCAAACACTGATTTGGAATTTTGTTCCATTTAGCTTCATTTTTAGCCGTAAACGATCAGTAACTTGATCGCCCTCCCGTAATATCAAAAACTGCACCTGTTGAAAATGAGCACTCTTCTGATGATAGCCAGGCAACAAGTAAGGATATTTCTTCCACTTCTACGAACCGACCCATAGGTATCTTGGATAGCATATAATTCACATGCTCTTCTGACATTTGATCAAAAATTCGTGTTTTGGCTGCTGCTGGTGTGACGCAATTTACCCTTACATTACTGTCGGCTAATTCTTTTCCAAGAGACTTAGTTAAGCCAATTACGCCCGCTTTGGCAGCACTGTAAGCTGGAGCATTTGGATTACCTTCTTTTCCTGCTACAGATGCTATATTAATTATTCTTCCATAGCCAGAAGATATCATTACTGGAACAATCGATCGGCAACAATAAAAGACCCCATTTAAATCTATATCAATAACTTGTTTCCAATCTTCTATTGGATATTCCCAAGTAGTCAGATTAGGCCCTGAAACCCCCGCATTATTTACTAGGATATCGATACCACCCATTTGTTTGAGTGTGTCTTGTGTGGCCTGAGAGACAGCTTCTGGGTTTGTTACGTCAACTTCGGAGTAAAAGGATTTTGGTCCCAACTCATCTGAGGATTTTGAAACAAGATTCAGATCTTGATCCCAAAGACAAACTTCCGCTCCCTGACGTAAAAGCTGAGAAGAAATGGCTAGGCCGATGCCCTGAGCAGCACCTGTTACCACGGCCCGCTTCCCCCTTAAACGAGATTCATACATAGATATCTCTCCAGTCATGAACAATTCCAATCTAGTAAATACGATGTTAACTCAAGTAGTCATAAATGCAATTTACATGCTGGCAAAAAAAGAACCCTTTGGTCAAAGGGTCCTTAATTTTTTCTGGATTAGTTTCTATAAGTATTAAAAATATTTTCACTTATTTCCATTCCCAAATTTCCCAGGTGGCATTACCTTCAGCATCGACATCCCACTCATAAACTGTGGCAATTCCATTTAGTCTAGAAAGGGACGGTGCAGACGTTTCGAAGTAAACAGCGCCCCTAAAAGCTGCGCCGCCATCTGATGTAAAATTACCAACTCCTGTTGCCCTAAAAGTTCCGACACCATCTTGGGCCATTATAACTCCTTGGTTAGGGCATTCACCTATAAGACTGCCATCTGTCCTCATCTTAGCCCAATAGGTGGCCATAGTCTGTACTTCAACTCCAGCAAGAGTGCCGTCTCCTTCTGCAGTAGTTTCAAAACTTGGTAATGAACCCTCTGCTGGCAGAGGTTTATTAGTACAAGTAGCTTTTAAAGAACCAATTTTTTCTCCCAACATATTACTCTCCAATCAATCTATATTCCGTTGCTTCAAATTAAAGAATGACATATTTGCGTTATTTCTTTTTTACAGAATTTTCGAGAAATTATGATTATGTCTCATCCTTTACGTCAAGAGGTTCACTAATAATATGTTATTAAATATTTTTATAAATATTTCGTGTATTAAACATATGAAAACACATATAATTAATGACTGTCTTCCAGTCTAAATTCAGGATACTTTGTAATAACAAATAAATTTTTTCTAATTATAATCAAAAAATACTAACAAACTTAGTAGGGGAGAGTCGACAATGACACCAAAGGAATTAGTGCTCAGTGGTTATCAAATGTTTGCCGAGGGGGATTTAGATGGACTAGGTAAGATTTATCATCCTGACGCTGTTATTAGGGTTAATGGAGATCATGAATTATCTGGTGAGTATTTAGGCTATGAAAATTGGAGAAATAATCACCTTCATAGATTACCAATCTTATTCCCTAATTTTAGCTTATCTATACTGAGTATAACTGCAGAAGAAAACAGAGTTCAACTTCATGTCCAGTATTCTGCGGATAATTTAGATGCCCAAGCAGTTCACATGTTTGTAGTAGAGGATGGATTAGAGACTGAATTTACAATATTTGATGATTCCCAAAAAATTGCTAAAGCCATTAGTGGTTAAATAAAATATTTTTTATAGAGATGTTAATGACTGAATTTTTCCAGCATAGAACATGGGAGCTGCAAGTTGGAATTAGCCTGTTTGGATCTTGAAGGGGTATTAGTCCCAGAAATATGGATTGCTTTCTCAGAGCGCACAGGCATCGAAGAGTTGCGAGCGACCACTCGGGATATTCCTGATTATAATGAGTTAATGAATCAGCGTTTAGAGCTGTTAAACAGACATGGTTTAACACTTCCAGATATTCAGCAGGTCATAGCAACTCTAGAGCCACTGAAGGGTGCCCCAGATTTTCTTGACTGGCTTAGGGAAAGGTTTCAGGTAATCATTTTATCCGACACTTTTTATGAGTTTTCGTTACCATTGATGAAAAAACTTAAATGGCCAACCCTTTTTTGTCACCGACTTATAACTGATTCTGAAGGTAAGATTGTTGACTATAAATTGAGACAGAAAGATCCTAAAAGGGCTTCAGTAAAAGCCTTTCATGCACTCAACTACAGAATCATTGCAGCCGGAGATTCTTATAATGATACAACTATGTTGGACGAAGCAGATGTAGGAATTTTATTTCATGCCCCTGATAATGTAATAAAGGAGTTTCCGCAGTTCAGGTCAGTTCAAACTTTTGAAAAGCTTAAGGAAGTTTTTGTTTCCTCGAGTGAAAGGGATATTGTTTTATGAAAATTGATCCCAGCTCTAGATTTATAATTAAGATTAATCAAATTTGTTATAATAAAACCTTTTATAATGACAGTTATAATTAAGCTTATTGTACTAGTTATTTTTATCTTCCAGCCTGCCATGTCCCTAGCTTCTGAGCTGCTAAAATTTAATGCCGATGAAAGCAAGGATCCCTATAAAATAATAAATAAACATCTTGTTGAATCAGACGGTAATGCCATTGAATCGCCTGATTGTGGACATAAAGAGTTTGGTCCACACATAACTCAGGAATTTGACTATTTATTAAAGAAAACTGTGTTTCGCTTTTACTTGCATCTTGAGCTTGATGATGATCGTTGCAAAAATCAAGATCGTCAAAGAAATGAGATTAAAGTTTATGATAAATCTCCAGAGTGGCTTAAGGCAAGAAAAGGAGATGAGTTTACGTACTCTTGGAAATTTAAAATCGATCAAACTTTTCAAGCCTCAAATAGTTTTACCCATTTACATCAATTGAAAGCTGTGGGTGGTAGAGATAAAAACCCATTACTAACATTCACTGCAAGAATTGGCTCTGAAGGTGAAGCTAGTTACTTTGAAGTAAGGCATAACAGAGATTCTAAAGCAAAAAAATTAATAGAATTTAATCTTGATGGATTTGTTGGTGAATGGGTATTCGTAAAAGAGAAAATTAAATTTGGGCCATACGGATCATATTATTTGGAAATAAAGAGTATAAAGACGGGTAAACCCATAATTAATTATGAAAATAACTCAATTTATATGTGGAGTGAAGACGCAATCTTTATACGCCCCAAATGGGGAATTTATCGAAGTTTAAACGAAAAAAATATGATAAAAGATGAAGTCATATCATATGCAGACTTTTACATCTATCGTCATTAATTTTTTTAAATTAAACAGATAATAAGAGCCAATTAATTATCATTTTCTTTCTCCAATTCTATCTGTGCGTTGATCCACTCTTCTTCAACCATTACTAATTGCTTTTGTAATTTGCCCATTTCTTTTTGAAGTTGAAGAGCTTTATCAGGATTATTCTTGTATGAATCTGGATCTTTAAGAAACTCAATTATATTTTCTTTTTTTTCAATTAATAGGCTTAGTTCTGATTCAGCCTTCTTTGCAGCCCCACGTAATGCCGTTAGTGATGCTCTTTTTTCAGCTGCTTTTCGTCTTATTTCTTTTTTATTTAATGGATTCCTAACATTGGAACTTTGTTCCATGTCAGAGTAATCATCGGAGATATTGTTGGTTTTTTGATTTAACATAAAAGTTCTGTAATCAGCCATGTCACCTTCATAAATTTGTAACTTCTGATTGGCTATTAGCCAGAAGCTATCAACTGTTGATTCGAGAAAGTTAGGATCATGACTTACAATTATGACGGCTCCATCAAATTCATTTATTGCCTGAACGAGTGCGTGTCGGGATGAGATATCAAGATGATTTGTTGGTTCATCTAACAATAATATGTGGGGATTTTGAATTGATATTTGTGCGAACAAAAGTCGAGCTCTTTCACCACCAGATAGATGATCTATTTTTTTAAGTGCCATTTCCTTAGAAAAACCGAATGCACCTAAATGATTTCTAATTTTTTCGGGTTTTGCGTTGGTAGAAAATCGTTCTATCTGGGAGTAAGGAGTAGTCCTTAAGTCAAGGCTTTCTGAAAGATCTTGTGAAAAGTGGCCAATTTTGAGCTTTGATGACATTTGGATGGAACCTGATATTGGTTTAAGAATACCAGCTAATAATTTTATAAAAGTTGATTTTCCATTACCGTTTGCTCCAAGCAGAGCTATACGATCGTCGCTATCGAGCCTTCCAGACACATTTTTTAGTATAGCTTGATTATCATAGCCAACATCTACCTTCTCGAGATTAAAGAGAGGCGGGGGCAGTTTTTCTATTTTCGGAAAACTAAAATTTACAGTTGCTTCTTCACTTATATTTGTTATTGGTTTCATCCGAGATAACATTTTTATTCTTGATTGTGCCTGCTTTGCTTTTGTTGCCTTAGAACGAAATCGTGTGATGAATTGTTCTATACGTTTCCTTTCAGATATTTCTTTTGCCTGCTGTTTCTCTGATAACCTAATCTTCAATCTACGTGACTCCATAAAACTATCATAGTTTCCACGATAAGAAACAAGCTTTGTGTTATCTAAGTGAATGATTTTGTCGACTGAAGAGTTAAGTAGATTCCTATCATGGCTGATTAAGACTACTGTCCCTGGATAAGAAGAAATATAATCTTCAAACCAGATAACTGCCTCTAAGTCTAAATAATTGGTGGGTTCGTCTAGTAAAAGCAGATCAGGCCTTAAAAATAATAGTGAAGCCAATGCAATTCGCATTCTCCAACCACCAGAAAATGAATCGCAAGATTGATTCTGATCTTCATCACTAAAACCCAAACCTGCTAGGATTTTAGCTGCATTTGATGGAGCTCTATAAGCTTCTTTTTTAGCAAGAATTTCATGTATTTCGGCTATACGTTCGGGATTTTTAGCGGTTTCCGACTCTCTAAGAAGATCTAGGAGTTTTCTATCAGCACTCATTACTTTATTGATGAGGTTTTCTTTTCCACTTGGGGCTTCCTGACTGGTCATCGAAACTTTCCAGCTGGAAGGATAATCAATACTACCCTCGTCTGAAACTAAGTCACCCATAATGAGTTTGAACAAAGTTGTTTTACCCGCTCCGTTGCGTCCTAATATAGCTGTTTTGCTACCAGCATTTACTGTGGCATTAGCTTCATTAAGGAGTACTCTTTCTCCGATCCTATATGTTAAATTATTGATCCTTAACATTACGATTTTATCGCCTGACAACTATGATTTTGAATTCTGGAAAGTAAGATTCATGAATGTTCTATTTAAAAGTTATAATAATTAATAACTTAATTTTATAAATTTTAGAATTGAAGATATATATATTTAATGACTATATGTTGCTGAAAAGAGTTTTTTTTCATACACATAGCCCTATGTTTTACTAGCTGTTCAGTTTGATTAGCTAGAAAAGGAATCTAAATAAGATTTTCTTAATTCTTTGTGGAGATAAACATGAGTGCAAATTCTTCGTCAACTGCCTTTTCGGTTATTGATTTTACAAGGCGGAAGGGTGGGGACCCTCTAGCCGGGGTTGCAGCTTACACAACTCCGATAGCTAAATTGGCTGATAATCATTGTGAGTTTATTCTCGTTGGGGATAGTGTTGGAATGGTAATGCACGGCTTTTCGTCTACTTTAGAAGTTACTATGGACATGATGATTATGCATGGCAGAGCTGTTCGTAAGGGAGTTAAGAAAGCTCTGATGATAGTCGATATGCCTTTTGGAAGTTACGAGGAAAACAAAGAACAGGCTTTTCATAATGCTAGAATCATTATGCAGAAAACTCGTTGCGAGGCAGTTAAACTGGAAGGAGGGGTTCATATGGCAGAAACCATATCTTTCTTAGCCTCTAGAGGTATTCCTGTTATGGCTCATATCGGCTTGACGCCCCAATCGGTTAACATGTTAGGCGGATATTCAGTTCAGGGACGAGGAAAAGATAGAGAAAGAATATTAGAAGATGCAATAGCCGTAGCTGATGCCGGGGCTTTTTCAGTTGTTCTAGAAATGTTAACCGAATCCATCGCCAGCGAAGTAACTAAGAGAATAAATATACCAACAATTGGCATAGGGGCTTCGGTTATGTGTGATGGCCAAGTGCTAGTTGTCGATGATTTATTGGGTATATTCAATGACTTTAAACCTAAATTTGTAAAACATTATGAAAAATTGGGAACGGCGGCTGATAAAGCGATAAGTGAATACGCTTTAGAAGTACGAGCCCGAAAGTTTCCCTCATCTGAGCATGTGTTTGAAGAATCGAACTCCATTAACAAAGAAGGTAAGAAGTGAATATAACGATTGTTCGATCAATTAATGATTTACGTTCATACGTAAGAAAATGGAAAAAATCAGATGAAAGCATATCTATTGTTCCTACAATGGGTGCACTTCATGCGGGGCATCTAAGTTTAGTTCGCGAGGCAACAAGCCTTTCTGATCGAGTAATCGTTACATTGTTTGTAAATCCTTCTCAGTTCGAGAGCACAGAGGATCTGGATAAATATCCTAGAAATGAGGATGATGATATTGAAAAACTGACCCCATTTAATGTTGACTTACTGTATGCACCTCAAACAGATGAAATTTATCCTTCAGGGCATTCAACAAAAATTGTTGTTTCGGGTGTAAGCCAGGGTTTGTGTGGAGATTTTAGGCCTGGGCACTTTGATAGTGTAGCTACTGTGGTAGGTAAATTACTTGCACAGAGTCTCGCTGATAAAGCATTTTTCGGAGAGAAAGATTTTCAACAATTACATGTCATAAAGCGAATGGTGCTAGATCTTGATCTGCCTGTTGAAATTGTTCCGTGTAAAACAATTCGTGAGCCTGATCAGTTGGCTCTCTCATCCAGGAATAGTCAGCTCTCTTCAAATGACCGAAAAATTGCACCAATTCTTGCTCAAACTCTTTTTGATGCAGCTGATCAAATTAAAGAGGGAGTTGACGTAGCAACTGTTCTTTATAACTCGAAGGAAAAGCTGATTAGGTCGGGTTTTAGAAAAATTGATTATATAGAGTTCCGAGCTGATCGTGATCTAAGAGTTCTATCAAAATTTGATGAATGTGGTCGAATCATGGCGGCTGTATATCTTGGAAAGATTCGTTTAATAGATAATGTAGAGATCAGCAAATATTAATAAGATTTAATCAGAAACGCGCAATGAGAGTAATAACTAATTCGACATAATAGAAATATGAATTATGGAAAATAATAATATACCTATAAGCCCTATAGCAGTAGCTCCAATGATGAATTGGACTGATCGCCATGAAAGATATTTTTTACGGCAAATAAGTCGAAATGTGAAACTATACTCTGAGATGATTACTTGTGGGGCTATCTTGCGCGGTGATAAAGACCGTTTGCTTTCTTTTAGTCCTGGTGAGAATCCGCTCGCTCTACAAATTGGAGGTATAGATAAATCAGAATTATCAGAATGTGCTCGAATTGGCGAAGACTATGGATACGATGAAATTAATCTAAACGTTGGTTGTCCCTCTGATAGAGTGCAGTCAGGTAATTTTGGTGCTTGTCTTATGGCAACGCCAGATTTGGTTGCGAACGCCGTTAATGCGATGGCTTCAGCGGTTAATATCCCGGTTACGGTAAAGCATCGTATTGCCATTAATGATCAAGAAGAGTGGGATTCTTTATTTAGGTTTGTGGAAGTTGTTTCTACAGCAGGTTGTAGACATTTTATTGTGCATGCTAGAAAAGCTTTGTTAGATGGTTTGAGTGCCAAAGAGAATAGGGAGGTGCCCCCACTTCGGTACGAATTGGTCTATCGGCTTAAAGAGGAATTCCCTAATTTGTCAGTAACAATAAATGGCGGAATTACAAACCTTGATTCTGCTGAAGAACATTTATGTTATGTTGATGGAGTTATGCTTGGTCGAGCAGTATATAGTGAACCTTATCTGCTTTCTGAAGTAGACAACCGATTCTTTGGTGAGGATAGAAAAAATATTTCTCGACATGAAATCTTAGAGAGTTTTCTCCCATATGTTGAAAAGTCTGTTGGAGAAGGAGTGCCGTTAAAATCAATTGGTCGGCATCTTTTCGGGTTGTTTAATGGCCAACCTGGAGCGCGTTCTTGGAGGCGACTACTTTCCGAACAATTACCAAAATTTAATGAAAATCCAACTGAGGCTTTAAAACTTTTAAGGTCAGCTGCTAATATGGTTCATTGTTCCAACAAATTCGACGTTGCTGCTTAGTAGAGCTTCTTAGGCATAGAGTTCGATAATCAATATAACTATGATATAGAAAATTGTTTTTTTATTGCCTCACGCAGATTTCCTTTGCACGAGTTTAATAAATATCTAGCCTTGTCTGCTGAGAGCCCCTTAGCTATAAGCACGGCAAGTTTAGGATTTTTTTTAGCTTCAATGAGTGATTGTCGGGCTTTATTCTGATCTACTAAGCTAATCTCTGAGATCATTCTGATGGCTCTTTCCTCTAGTTTTTTGTTGGTTGGGTTAACATCCACCATGTAAGCACCATAGGTGCGATTTAAACGTATCATGGTCAGTGTCGATAAAGAGTTTAATACTATTTTTTGTATAGTACCTGCGCTCAATCGAGTTGAACCAGCTATAGGCTCGGGGCCAGTTTCTATGGCAATAGGGTATTCGGCAGCATCAAAAAGGGGAGAAGGTTTGTTGTTTACTATTGAGATTGTTAAAGCCCCTAAACTTCTTGCTGTATCGCAAGCTGCCAATGTAAAGGGGGTGATTCCACTAGCGGATATGGCTATTAGCGCATCTCTTTCATTAATTTCTAGTTTTTTAACTTGTTGAACAGCCTCCTCTCCTCTATCTTCAGCACCTTCTATGGACGTTGTTAAGGCTTCAATTCCTCCAGCTAAAATAAAAGTACTTCTTTCTTTTTCCCATCCAAACGTGGGGAATAGCTCAGCACTATCTAACACTCCCAGCCGACCTGAGGTTCCAGCTCCAACATATACTAGCCGCCCAGTTGATGTTGTTTTTAAGCGATTGGCTAACGCAGCTGCAGCTGACGAAATATTATGCTTGAAATCAAGTAGTAAATTGAACTTATCTATTTGATCATTAATTAATATTTTAATGATTTCATCATTGGATAATGTATCTAAATTTTCATAACGTTTATCAATTTGTTCTGTATTCATAAGCTTCTTTGTCCAGAGATTTTCTTTACTTTAATTAAGGTATTTTCATAACATATTAGCGAATCGAAAAGATTATTGATTTTAAAGCTTATGGAATATTATTTAGTCGGATGGAGATTAATGGCCAATCTTTTTTATTGCTGCATTGATGGAGGTGGAAGTAAAACACAAATAGCCTTATTTGATGGTCATGGTAGACGACTAGGAACAACTATAACTGGGCCCACCAGTCTCAGTATTAATCACATAAAACCATGGGATATAATTTATAAATCACTAAAAGATCTCTATGCGACTTTAGGCATAGAATTAAATCAATTTTCATCTACTGATTTAGTTATTGGAGTTGCAGGAGCAAATAACGAAAGATTACGTAATCAATTTTATCGAGAATCACCGTTTGACATTAGATCCATAAAAATTGTTACGGATGCATATATAGCAGCTCTAGGGGCACATGGTGGTTCAGCTGGATCAATAATTATCGTTGGCACAGGCACAATTGGATACACAATTGATAAAACTGGTCAAAAAAGTATGTATGGAGGCTGGGGATTTCCAGTCGGGGATCAAGGTGGGGGAGCTTGGATTGGAATGAGAGCATTATCTTTTTCACTTAAGGCACATGAAGGACATTTAGGGAATTTGGATTCTGAATTATACCGACAGCTGATTAAAAAGTGTGGGTACAGCAGAAATGGTATTTTGGAATGGTTAAATGACGCTGGCCCAACAGAATTTGCTTCATTAGCACCTATCGTAATAGATTGCGCAAATAAAGGTGATGATTTTGCTATAAACCTATTAATAGAAGCAGGTTTCGAAATTGAAGCTCTTGCCTCAGTTATGCAGGAAGCTAACAAAATGCCACTTTCTTTGGTAGGAGGGCTGGCAGAGCCTTTGACACCTTACCTACCACAGTCTCTAAGAACTAGAATCAAGAAACCTGTTGGAGATCCTATTGATGGTGCACTTTTTATAGCGCAAGGTAAGGCTCCTCATGAAACATCAGATTGGAACTAGATTTGACTTTACTAAACTTTAAAGGACAGATACTGACTCCTGATGGTTGGGTGGATGGTACTATCCAGTTTGATAGAAAGATAAGCTCTATTTCGGATTCAGGGCAGGTAAACTCAGGGTTAATTATATTACCGGGTTTCGTTGATTTACATGTTCCTGGAGGAGGAGGTGGTGACGTAATGCGGGGAGAGGATGATATCCGATTATGTGCATCTTTACATGCAAGCCATGGAACAACATCCTTTCTAGCTACTACTATAACCGCGCCGTCAAAAGAAATAATTTTAGCTGCAAAAGCTATAGATATTGTCGCGTCAGATCGGCGTAAAAATGAAGCTCGTATACTTGGTGTTCATATGGAAGGTCCATACTTGAATTCGGATATGTTGGGAGCACAACCTCCATTCTCTCAGGCGCCAGACCTAAAGTTAATAGAAGATGTGCTGAGATGTGCCGATGTTAAATTAGTAACTCTTGCCCCTGAATGTGATCCAGGACATATATTAATAAAGGAACTTGTCTCTAAGGGTATTCTCGTTCAAGTGGGTCACAGTAATGCGAATTATGAAGAAATAAAATCGGCCATTGAGGATGGAGTTGGTGGTTTTACCCATTTATATAATGCAATGAGAGGTCTACATCATCGAGAACCGGGAGTAGTGGGTGCAGCCTTCGCCCATGGAACCTCAGCAGCACTAATTCCTGACTTAATTCATGTAAGTGAGGGTGCAATTCATGCTGCATTAAGGTCGTTACCAGATCTCTATTTTGTTACTGATGCAACTTCAGCTGCAGGAATGCCTGATGGAGATTATACGCTTGGGAGAAATAAAGTTACAAAGAGAGGTGATGGAGTTTTTTTGGAAAACCAAACCCTCGCTGGGAGTGCGTTAACGATGGATCAGGCTTTTAGAAATCTTTTGTCTATTGGATTGGATATTAGAGAGGCATCGCGACGTTTATCTACAATTCCAGCTGATCTAATAGGTGCCAATGATAGAGGCAGATTGAAAAGGGGAGCTTCAGCCGATTTTGTTATTTTAAATAAGAATCTGGATGTTGTTGAAGTGATAATTGAAGGTTCTAGAGTTTTTAACGGCCAAACTTCCAACTATTAAGAATATCTTCGGGAGAAATACCTTTGTCTAACATTTCTCTCAGGCTTCTATTACCAATCAAACAATCTATTTTATAATTGGTCATAGATTTCCCAATATAGTTATCTGATCTAAGGTGACTGGTCTTATCTTTATTATGCAACCACTTAAATTCTCTATGAGAGTTTTTTAACCATGATAAAAGCTTTATGCCTAATACAAAGCTGTCGCAATTATTCCTTATTTTTTTAAGTTGAACTGCTGGTAACGTCTTGTCTTTATATTGCCCCATTTTTGGACATATAGTTAATGCACTAGCAATTATGCCAGTAGACCACCCATTAATAACTGATTCTGTTTCGTGGGCTCTAAGCCAAGGTGCTCCAACAGCTGAAAAAGATAGGGGTGTTCCTCTTCCTTCACTAAGATTGGTCCCCTCAAAAAGCACTAAGCCTGGATATAATTGTACCGATGCCGCTGATATGAACGAGGGTGAAGGAGCTATCCAAGGTAGTATGGTTTGATTTATATTTTGGTCGGCGGGTATAATTTTTAATTTTTTAAAATTTGGATGTTTTTCTAATGAAGTTTTTACCAAGGCTCCTAGTGTTTTTCCATGTACGAAAGGTACATCAAAGTAACTTATAAATGAGCGCAATAAGGGATCTAAAGGAGGCCCATTTGTCTTCGTGCCTAGAGGATTTTCTCTGTCGCAAATCACTACGTCTTTCCCTTCCTCCAAAGCGGCTTCAGCAGATATAGCGGCCGTGACTGCATATGTGTAACATCGAACACCGACGTCTTTAAGATCTATAACCAATACGTCTAATTCTGAAAGTTGATCTGGGGTAGGTTTTTTTGAGTTTCCGTAAAGACTGTATATCGGAATATCCCCAAAGTGATCATCTACTTTTTCTCCAGGTTCTAGATTAGCATGAAATCCATGTTCAGGAGCAAACAACAGATTAAGTCCCTTTTTTGATGGGCTTTTTAAGGCTTTAGGAAGTGCCTTAAAAACAGGCTCGCCCTTATTAGTCAAGGAAGCTGTATTTGTTAACAATCCAATACGCAGAGTTCTAAGGTAGCGAATTAGGCCTTTATTAGCTAATAGCCTGTCAATGCCAGAAGAGTACGATTTTGGGAAATTATTCAATTGATGTATTTTTAAGTTTAGCCAATTCTAATTAATTGAGGCCGACGCTCAATAGTGCTTACCAAATTTGTAAGACTAGTGTCTTGATGTAAATGTATCGGCCCTCTCTTTAAATCATACCTATTTCTTTTCCCAATTTTTACAGGCAATTTTTCTATTGAGTATAAGGGGTGTTCTGCCGTATGACGAAAAACAGAAAATACCGCTCTATCTCTTCCATGCTCAATCGCATAATCTCTCCATTCGCCAGCTGCCACTCTTCTGCTATATTCGTTCAGTAAAACTCTTAGTTCTCCACGATCAAACGATACACGCCTAGCAGATTTACCTCGATTTTTAATTCCGTAATTCGAACCCATTAGCACCGCACCTAGAGAAAAACTATTATAATATGCATGTAACGTTAAATTTTTCCCTATTTTTTCCTATGTGTCTAGAGCGTAAGACTGTTAATTTGATGATCAACTGATATTTTTGTGGTCATAAGTGCGACTAGATCAATTTGGACTAATGATTTAAGAATTTAATATAATAAAGATTTTTAAATTAAACTGTTAGATAATATAAACACGAAGTTATATTTTAGATTAATTTTGATAATAAAAGAGGACACCACGTGTCAGATGATCTGTTTCGAGAAGTAGACGAAGAAGTCCGTCAGGATAATTACCGTCATCTTTGGAAAAAATATGGCGTTTATTTTGTTTCTGTATTTGTCATAGTTATGTTGATTACAGTTGGAATTGTCTTGTGGCGTGACATGCAAAGAAGTGCTCTTGAGTCTAATGGAGAAGAATTACTAGCAGCAATAGCTATAGGAGAAGTGAACGAAAAAGAAGCTATAGAAAAATTTACATTATTAGGTAATGAATCTAAAGAAGGTTATCGTTTGCTTGCGAAACTTAGAGAAGGTTCTTTGCTCTCTAAAATTGGTGAAAAAGCTAAGTCAATTGAAGTTTTTGATAGTATCACCCGAGATATGGAACAAGATGAGATCTATAGAGATCTTGCTGCAATACTAGCGGTAAGCCATGGCATCACTTCTATGGATCAAAAAGAATTAAAAGATCGGCTTACGCCGCTCCTAGCTATTGATAACCCGTGGCATTATACGGCTAAGGAATTAATGGCAATTTCCTTAATGATATCAGGAGATACAGCTAGATCAATAAAGTCTTTTAAATCTCTATCCGATGATACAGACGCACCAGAGGGAATACGAGCTCGTTCCGCAGAAATGATAAATATACTTATCAACAAATGATCTTAACAATGTTGGAAAAACCATGAGCCGGAGAATTTTTAGTGTCTGGATATTTTTTATTCTAGCCTTAGTTTCTAGTGGTTGTAGCCAAGTCAATGATATTTTGGGCAGGAAAGGAGAAACCGCGCTTAAAGGAGTTCGTATTCCAATCCTGCTAGGTAACGAAGTCGCAGAAGTAGATAAAGAAATTTCAGATGTTAATATTGTTCTTTCTCAGCCTATAGTAAATCAATCTTGGCCTCAGCAAGGTGGCCTAGCACACCATAGTATGGGGCATTTAGCCGTGGGGGATAATTTGAATTTGTTATGGTCTGTTAATGCAGGGAACAGTCATAAGGCAGATAAACCCATTTTATCTGGCCCTGTGGTATCTGAAGGAAAAGTTTATACGCTAGATGCCAACTCTCTTGTTTCAGCTTACAACTCGAAAACCGGAAGCTTAATATGGAAAACGTTTATTTCTCCTAAAGAAGAGATTGATGGAAGTTGGGGAGGGGGGTTGGCTATAGATAATAACCTGATTATAGCAGCTGGAGGATTTGCTGAAGTAGTTGCGTTAAATTCTACAAATGGAAAGGAAATATGGAGAACAAAAGTTTCCGGACCAGTAAGGGCAGCCCCATCGGTTTTGAATGGAAGGGTGTTTGTTGTTACTAAAGATAATCAATTATATGCAATTCCTTCAAAAAATCGGGAAACTTTATGGACTCATTCTGGTTTTGAGGAATTTGTTGGATTGATGGGAAGTGCCACTCCTGCCGCTAAACATGACATTGTTGTAGTCCCATATTCATCGGGGGAACTTTATGCATTGCGTGTTGAAAACGGACAAAAGGTATGGGGTGAGAACTTAGCTGCTATTCGACGTGTGGATGCGGTCTCTGCGCTTGCTGATATTCGAGGAAGGCCAGTGATAAATCGTGGGAAAGTATATGCCATAAGTCATTCGGGACGTATGATGTCTATCGATTTGTATACGGGTAGGCGTATATGGGAGGTACCTCTAGGTGGTGTTAACCAACCTTGGATCAGTGGAGAATTCTTGTTTGTGCTCACTAATCAAGCAAAAGTTGCAGCTGTCAAGGTTAACGATGGGAGGATAAGATGGCTTACTCCCTTAGATCTTTATTCTGATCCAAAGGATCGGGAAGGTAGGATCAGTTGGTCTGGCCCTATTTTGGCTGGTGGTAAATTAATCCTTTCAGGAAGCCATGGGTTAGTTTTATCTTTATCTCCTTACACAGGTAAGATCTTAAAAAAAGAGAAAATGAAAAGTCCTGCTTCTTTATCACCGGCTATTGCCAATAGAACTCTGTTCTATTTAACCGATAAATCACAGCTGATAGCTTACCGTTAATTTACTAAATGTGAGTCTTATGTGGCCTACAATTGTCATAACAGGTCGTCCAAATGTTGGAAAATCAACTCTCTTTAATCGGCTAGTTGGTAGTCGCGATGCATTAGTTAACGATCAACCAGGTGTCACACGTGATCGAAGAGAAGGTGTGTTTAGCATAGGGGATCTTCGTTTTCGTTTAGTTGATACAGCGGGACTCGAGGATGTTTTTGATAATACCCTATCAGGCAGAATGCGTAATCAAACAGAAATTGCAATAAATGATGCGGATTTGGTTGTTTTAGTAATTGACGCGCGCACAGGAAATACACCTTTAGACAAGCATTTTGCTGGCTGGTTACATTCTAAATCGGTTCCGGTTATTTTAGTTGCAAACAAATGTGAGGGCTCATTTATTAGATCAGGCGAACATTATGAAGGTTATAGTTTAGGTTTTGGTAACCCACTTCCAGTTTCAGCTGAGCACGGTCATGGTATACAAGATTTCTATGATACGGTAGTGAAGAGGTTTTCTTCAGAGAGTATATTAAAGTACAATGAGCTTGAAGAGCCTGTAAACTCTGAACATTTAAAGTTGGCAATAGTGGGTAGACCAAATGCTGGAAAATCAACACTTATTAATGCGCTGATTAAAGATGATCGATTATTAACCGGACCCGAAGCTGGGGTAACTCGAGATGCGATAACAATAGAATGGAATTATCAGGGTTATAATATAGCTCTGGTAGATACTGCAGGGTTACGACGTAAGTCAAGAATCAATGAGGTGCTAGAAAAACTTTCAGTGAAAGATGCATTAAAAGCTATACAATATGCTGAGGTGGTGGCCTTGGTTGTCGATGGCAACAATCTAATGGAAAAACAAGATTTATCTATTGCTAGACACATAATTGAAGAAGGTAGAGCAATCGTTATAGTTATCAATAAGTGGGATTTGGTCAATAATAAGTCTGAGGCAGTCAATTTTCTCAATGATCGTTTGGGAACATCTCTCTCACAGGCTGCAGGAACAAATATAGTAAAATTATCAGCATTAACTGGCAGGGATATTGAAAAATTTATGCCTGCAGTATTGAAATCCTTTGAGGTATGGAATCAGAGAATTTCAACGGCACAACTCAATTTATGGCTTTCAGAAGCCATAGAGCGGAATCCTCCACCATTAGCGAATAATAAACGAAATATTCGTCTCCGTTATGTTACCCAGCCGAAGGCTCGTCCACCTACTTTTGTCATATTTGGAAATCGACCAGAGGATTTGCCTAATAGTTATTTGCGTTATCTAGAAAATTCATTACGCCAAAAGTTTGAATTATTTGGTACGCCTATAAGATTAAATTTACGGAAAGGTCGAAATCCCTATAATTGATTACTTTATTGAAACTCAATAAGTTCACCATGCGCTTCGCAGTTATGTGAAGCTAATTCCAAAAAGATATCACCTAAAGTATCAGGGGTTTTCAATATACTAGGGCTTTCTCCAGGAAAAGCTGTTTGTCTCATTTTTGTTAATGTTGGCCCTGGGCTTAACAAGTTAACTCGAACAGATGTATTTTTTAACTCTGAGGCCCACACTTTAGCCATAGTTTCAAGAGCAGATTTAGTAATCGCATACGCTCCCCAATAAGCTTTGGGGTTTTTAGTCGCAGAGGTTGTAACAAAAATAGCCCTCCCAGCATCAGATAGTTTAAGTAGCGGTTCGGCTACTCTCATTAGGCGCCAATTAGCATGTACATTAACGTCAAAAACTTCATTCCAGGATTTTGTTTTATAATGGGTAAGAGGTGTCATGGTTCCTAAAATAGCTGCATTACCTATCAGTATATCTAATTTTCCAAAGCGTTCCAGTAAGGAAGGCCCCATATTATCTATACGATCAAGGTCGTTTAAATCACAAGGAATCAGGGTAGCAGAACCTCCTAACGATTTAATTTCGTCATCAATTTGCTCCAATCCTCCAATTGTTCTAGCAATAAGTATCACGTGCGCTCCTTCGGCCGCAAAGTGCTTAGCAACGGCCGCTCCAATACCACGTGACGCTCCAGTTATAAGGGCTATTCGATTTTCTAATCTTTTAGTGGTTGAGGCCAGCATAGAGAGCCCTATTTTAGACCCGCAAGAAATGACATTTGGGTGTTACTTTGTCCTTTTTCTTGATCACTTAGAGGAATAGGATATTCCCCTGTAAAGCAAGCATCACAAAATTGAGGTAAGTCATTATCTCTATTTGTTTCTCCCATAGCCCTATAAAGACCATCTATAGATATAAAAGATAAAGTATCAGCTTGAATTTGTTTACGTATGCCTTCAACATCAAATTGTGCGGCTAAAAGTTGATCTCGGTCTGGCGTATCTATACCATAAAAGCAGGGGTTTATAGTTGGTGGACTTGATATTCTCATGTGAACTTCTCTAGCCCCAGCTTGACGAACCATCTCCACTATCTTTCGAGAAGTAGTGCCTCGAACGATACTATCATCCACAAGAATTATCTTTTGGCCCTCAAGACGCTGTTTATTTGCATTGTGTTTGAGTTTAACACCCAAGTGACGTATTTCATCAGTAGGCTCAATAAATGTTCTGCCCACATAGTGGTTTCGAATTAAACCGAGCTCAAATGGAAGTTTAGATCTCTGAGCAAACCCTATAGCTGCTGGAACTCCACTATCTGGTATGGGTATAACCATGTCTGCATTAATCAGGCTCTCGTCAGCTAATTCGGCTCCTATGGCCTTACGCACTTCATATACATTTCTGCCATCTACAAAAGAATCAGGGCGAGCAAAGTAAATATATTCGAATATACACGATCTTTTGTGTACGGCTAAAAACGGTTTATATGAATGTAAGCCGTCTTCATCCACTATTATAATTTCTCCTGGTTCAACATCCCTAACAAAATCAGCACCTATAATATCTAATGCACATGTCTCAGATGTTATAATCCAAGTTTCACCCAATGAACCTAATGCTAGTGGTCTTACACCGAAGGGATCCCTTGCTCCAATGAGTTTTCGACGAGAAAGAGCAACCAAAGAATAGGCTCCTTCCACTGCTTTAAATGTGTCTATAAACCTATCAAGTAGCCTATCTTCTGAGCTGGTAGCAATTAGATGCTGGAACACTTCGGTGTCCGAAGTTGATTGGAATAATGATCCTTTGTTGACTAATTCTTTATGTAACTGATTTGCGTTAGTTAAGTTACCATTATGTGCTAAAGCCAATCCTCCAAAACTATAGTCGGCATATAATGGTTGAACGTTACGTAATGCAGTTCCGCCGCTGGTAGAATAACGAACATGTCCAATAGCAGAATTACCTGGAAGAGTGTCAATAATTTGTTTTTCGTCGAATATTTCCCCTACAAGTCCAAGTTCACGATGTGAATAAAATTTCTCCCCGTCGTAAGAAACTATACCGGCGGCTTCTTGTCCTCTATGTTGGAGTGCGTGAAGACCTAAAGCAGTCAAAGCTGCAGCATCATTTGAGCCGTAAACTCCAAATACTCCACATTCATCCTGAAATTTATCGTTACTTTCCACAATCAATTCTCTGCTTCTTCTTCGCTTTAATTATTCTTTTGTATCAGGTTATCCAACTCCTGCCTCATAGGTTCACTATAGCCCTGTTTTTTGGGAGTAGATAATAACTTTGGTGGTTTTGAAAGCCTATCTATAGCAGTTTTAGTTTCTTCTATTGATTTTGTTCTAGAGCGTATTTCTTTTAGTCCTTCATTTGTGCTTCCCAATATGGAACTAGGAAGTAAGTCTCTTATCAAAAGTGAAGCTGAGTCGATAACTGGTCTGCTACGAGAGTCTTTTGCCCAATCTGGAGGGCTTGTTTTCCAACTTTCATTAAAAACAAACAGATTTATAACTGCTAAAGCTAAAGCAGTAATGACTATACCAGCTAGAAGACCAAATGACCGATCTATTACATTCAAGCTGCCTGACCTAATCCAGTTACTTAGCATTTGACTTATAAGATGAAGAATCACTAGTGATAATAGAAAAATTATTGCTCCGCCAGCTATATCGGCAAATAGCTCGTTTTCTATATATTTACGAGAATAAATGGCGATGCTGGAGAAACTATAAATAGTAATAATAATAGCTCCTGCCCATGATAAAAGAAAAAGACCTCCACGAACAAAACCTGTGACTAGACCGGTCAATGCCCCGAAAATTAGAACTCCCAGAACTATAAGGTCTAAAGGCGATATACCTATGTTTTCCATTCTATATCATCGCTATATTGTGTTATTATTTTAGATCAAAAATACTGGATAAATCCTGCAGCAGTGAAACATTTATAAGATTAAGCCCTATCTCCGACTTTATATTTTTTTCTATTCCTACAGGGAAATCTGGAAGAATAGCATTTTTAAAACCTAGTTTTTCAGCTTCCTTTAATCTTGCCAACGATTGTCCAACTGCACGAATTTCTCCTCCTAGACCTAGTTCACCAAAAACAACCGTTCTTTTTGGTAATACCCGCCCTAAATGGGCAGAAATAATAGCTGCTGCAACCGCTAAGTCAGCAGCAGGTTCAGTAATTCGTAGGCCCCCCGCAACATTCAAATAAACATCAGATGAGCCTAGATTCATTCCAAATCTACTTTGTAAAACTGCTAGTATCATTGACAAACGAGCGCTATCCCATCCAACAACTGCTCGCCTAGCTGTTCCGAAAGCTGTGGGTGAAACTAAGGCTTGTATTTCGACTAAAACAGGACGAGTTCCTTCTATGCCAGCAAAAACTGTAGTACCATGAACCTGGTCACTATGTCCTGTTAAGAAAAGCTCTGAAGGGTTTGTTACTTCAACCAGACCAGAACCGGTCATTTCAAAAACTCCAATTTCATCTGTTGGTCCGTAACGATTTTTTACAGTTCTTAAAAGTCGAAAATGTTGCGTCCGTTCTCCTTCAAAATAAAGCACTGTATCAACCATATGTTCGAGAACACGAGGTCCAGCTATGGCTCCCTCTTTAGTAACATGACCAACTAAAAGTAGAGTTAATAGGCGTCGTTTAGCTAAACTAATTAATTCCTGTGCAGAGCTTCTAACCTGAGCAACAGTTCCAGGGGCCGAATCAACACCTTCTACATACATGGTTTGTATTGAGTCTATAACTGCAACCTTAGGGCCTTCTTCAACATCTAAAGTTCCTAATATATCAACTATATTTGTTGCCGAGGCTAGACCTACAGAAGAATTAAATAAACCAAGGCGGTTTGCTCTAAGACGGATCTGTTCTATGCCCTCTTCACCTGAAATATACGCTATTGGTATGCCGGAGTTAGCTAAAGACGAAACTGTTTGGAGTAGTAGAGTAGATTTTCCAATTCCAGGATCCCCTCCCACCAGAAGTGCGGAACCAGAAACAAGTCCTCCTCCACAAACTCTATCAAATTCATTTATGCCAGTTCTCAGTCTAGGTTCACTTATTTCTTTTCCTACAAGAGATAAAAATTCGATTTTATTTATTTCTTTTTTTGAAATTCCTCTTAATTTATTAATTAAAGCTGGTTGTTCTATTATGGAGTTCCAAACTCCGCAATTATCACATTTACCTGTCCATTTTCCATGGCTAGCTCCACATTGTTGACATACGAAAGAGTTGTTTTGACGAGCCATGGTTATGGTCTGCTTGAGGGAAGAGATTGATTATTTGAGACTCCATTTATAAAATTTGTAACGTAATCATTTTGTGATTTTTCAATTTTGTCAGCAGAGCCTTGCCAAACAAAACGTCCTTCATGGAGCATTGCGACACTATCGGCAATTTTTTTTACGCTGGAAATATCATGACTCACTGATATAGCAGTTGCGCCTAAAACACGCACACTTTTAATGATTAGATCATTTATAACATTACTCGTTATAGGATCTAATCCCGTTGTAGGTTCATCAAAAACTAAAATTTCAGGTTCGGTAGCTATGGCTCGTGCTAGTGCAACACGTTTTTGCATTCCTCCTGATAGCTCACTTGGGTAGCTGTTTGACACACTGGCATCCAGTTCCACTTCTGACATTATCTGGATTGCTTTTTCTTTTGCATTCTTTTTATTAAGTTTTTTTTCTTGTAACAATCCAAATGAAATATTCTCCCATATCGTTAGGCTATCAAAAAGGGCTCCACCCTGAAAAAGTACTCCAAACCTGCTATTGAGCATCGTTCTTTCCTTATGGGTCATCATAGAAATTTCTTTTCCATCAATACTTAAAGAACCTGAATCGGGTTGCACTAACCCGATAATGCATTTGAGTAATACTGATTTTCCCGTTCCTGACTCACCAATGATTGCAATCGATTCACCTTTTTGTATTGTAAGATTTATATTATTTAAAATAATTTTATTACCAAATGATTTATTTAGGTTACGTAAAGAAATTTTCGATTCTGGTATAATAGTATTCATTATGCGAAAAATATTGCTGTTAAAATAAAATTAAATAATAACAATAAGATGGAAGCCGATACCACAGCGTTAGTTGTAGCTAGGCCCACTCCTTGAGAGCCTCCTTTAGCATAATAACCATGATAAGTTCCCATTAGGGCTATGATGAAGCCAAAAACGGCTGCTTTTACTATTCCTGATATGAAACCAATAAACTCAAAGCTCGCCCATGTATTACGAATATATGAATCAGGGCTAAAGCCCAGATCAAAGGTTGCAATTATAAATCCACCCATAATACCTATTATATCTGCAACAATAACAAGTAAAGGTAACATTATTACTCCCGCGATTAGTCGAGGGCCAATCAGAAATTTAAAGGGATTGGTTGATAGGGTCTCTAGGGCATCTATTTGTTCGCTTACTCTCATTGTACCAATCTCTGCTGCAATTGAAGCTCCGATTCTTCCCGTAACCATTAGCCCAGCCAATACGGGACCAAGTTCACGAGTAATTCCCCAAACGACCACGTTAGCTATAGCCTTCTCACCCCCTAAACTAAATCCGCTTGAGCTTTGAAGCGCTATAACCATGCCCGAAAATATTGCAGTTAGCGCTACTACTGGGAGTGAGTAAAACCCTATTTCAATCATCTGTTTTAGAATTAGATTCGGGTAAAATGGAGGAGTGAAAGAATGAAAAACAGCTCTGAGGGTAAAAAATCCAATTTTTCCTATTGCGGTCAGGAAATTAAGTACAGAATGGCCTAGTGATCTCATTAGTAAGATCATATGCCCTCTCCACCCAAATACACACGATAGTGTCTCTGTCCTAATCGTGTGAGTATTTCATAGCCAATAGTGCCAGAGGCATTCGCCAAGTCATCTATAGTATAATTATCACCTATTAGTTCAGCGAAGCCGCCTGGCTGAACTAGGTGATCGGGAAGCTGACTCACATCAATGGTTAATAAGTCCATAGAAACCCTTCCAATGATTGGTGCAGACATATTATCAAAATATACTTTGGCTGTATTTTTTTCTTCCTTAGTACTAATTTGTCCTGAAGATCTAATATATCCATCCGCATAGCCTGTCGCCACGGTTGCTATCCTTGTTGGGCGGGTTATTTCATGAGTTGCTCCATAACCAACGGTACTTGGCTTATCAACTTCTTGAACTTGTATTATCTTCGCAAACACGCGGACTACTGGTTTAGATGAATCTTCTCCACTATCCTTCTTATTCAAACCATAAATAAAAGCACCTGTTCGAACTAAATCAAGATGAAAATCTGTACCTAAAAAGATACCCGCAGAATTTGCTAAACTAGTTCTTACTGGTCCTGTGAGAGGTAACAATTTTTCTTTAATAGCTATTAACTTTTCTAGCTGTTGTAAGTTTTTTTGTGAATTACCTTCTTCTGCGCATGCAAGATGACTCATGAGTACGTCAATATTAAGGCCTTTAAGTAGATCATCCTTCGAAAATAATTTATTTATCTCTTTATTGCTAAGCCCAAGACGACTCATTCCAGTGTCTACGTGTAAATAAGATAGATTATTTGGGTTTTCTATCGTCTCTTTATGCCAAATATCTATTTGATTTAAACTATTTAATACTGGGGTTAGAGAATTCTCAATAAACATTTTACTGCTATCTCTATCTGGCCCATTGAGAACAACAATTCTGGAATTAGGGATTATGTCTTTTAGATCCATACCTTCAGCTATAGTAGACACAAAAAAAGTTTTACATCCGATGGATGATAATAATTTAGCGACTGTCTTTGCACCTAGCCCATAGGCATTAGATTTAATAGACACGCCTACTTCAACTTTAGGTGCTTTTTTTTTCAGAAATTTAAAATTTGATTTAATAGCTTCAAGATCTATTATTAGAACTGAACTTGCAGATCCAGGAATTTTAAGGTCTCGGAGGATCAATCGTCAGTGCCTGTCTTCAGGGATTCGGTCATCTAAAGCAAGATCAGAAAATTGCGTAAAGTCTCCATTAAAACGCAGATGTGCAGTTCCTATAGGGCCGTGTCTCTGCTTGCCAACTATGACCTCAGCTTTATTTCTTGATTTTTCTAGCCTTTCTAGTCTTCTGGAAAATTTTTCGTCCGTCTCATGTTCCCTTTGGTCTCTTGATTCCCTATCAAGATAATACTCTTCTCTATACAAAAACATCACAACATCAGAATCTTGCTCAATTGAACCAGATTCACGAAGATCTGATAATTGTGGACGTTTTTCTTCGCGTTGTTCAACAGCCCGCGATAACTGGCTTAAGGCAATTACAGGTACATTTAATTCCTTGGCAAGTGCCTTCAAAGATCTAGTGATAACTGATACTTCTTGAACACGGTTTTCATTTCTGGAATTACTTGGAGGTGCTACTAATTGTAGGTAGTCGACTATGATCATGCTTAGCCCATTTTGTCTTTTTAGGCGTCTAGCACGAGTTCTAATTTGTGAAACGGTTAACGCTGGAGTGTCATCAATAAAGAGTTTAAGTTTGTGCAAAGCTTGCGAAACGACAAAAACTCTATTGTACTCCTCTTCACTTACATCGCCCCTTCGTATAGCATCTGAGCGTACGTGTGCTTGTTCAGAAATTATACGGGTCGCTAACTGTTCCGCTGACATTTCCAGAGAAAAAAAAGCCACTACTTCTCTTTCCTCAATTTCATTTCCTTCTGTGTCAAGACTTCTGTTAACTGAAGAGGCTGCGTTATAAGCTATATTTGTGGCCAAGGCAGTTTTCCCCATAGACGGCCTACCAGCGATTATGATGAGGTCCGAACGATGAAAGCCACCAAGTAGCCTGTCAATATCTGTAAAGCCAGAGGGAGTGCCTACTAGATCTGTATCTTTTCTATATGCGGCAGCAGCCAGGTCAATGGCAGAAGTTATTGCAGTTTTAAACTCCTGAAAACCGCTTTCACTGGCCCCCTTTTCGGCAAGTTCGAATAGGTGGCTTTCAGCAACTTCAATCTGCTGAGTAGCAGGGATGTCCAAATCATGGTCAAAGGCATTATTAGTTAGTATTTCTCCAATTTCTATCAGCTCTCTTCTTAAAAAGCAGTCATAAATTTCTCGGCCTAAGTCTTGAGAATTCTGGATAGTAATAACACTGTTGGCTAACTCAGCTATATAACTTTGTCCGCCAACTTGTTCTAATGCTTCTTCATTAGTAAAATAGTTTTTTAGTGTAACAGGATCCGCTAATTGTCCTCGATCTATAAGCCTAGCACATGATTCATAAACTTTAGCATGTGCTGGATCCGCGAAATGTTCAGGCAGAAGAAACTCCTGAACGCGTTCGTAAGCTCTGTTATTCGTTAAAATGGCTCCGATTAGTGCCATTTCAGCTTCATAGTTATGGGGCATAACTTTAAAACTGATATCATCCTTATCTTCTCGTAAGGGGGTTATATTATTAGGTGAATTTTCCAAATCACTTGTATCGCTTGTCATCATAGTAAAACACATTAACAATACTTTAAGACAAACTGTTCCATAGCTTTACGTGAGTTTGCTGAAACCTGAGGATAATCTTATTAATTTCATGCTTGATATTCTAAAATTGTTAAAATGCATGTTAATTAATCTAATTTCATACTAGACCGAGCTTTGTTTCTTTATAAAATTATGCTGTGTTTTTGTTTTAAATTCATAAGTGGAGAATAGGTATGCTTGCTGCTTGGCATTCAAAATTTGGACCCGCCGTAGAAGTAATTCAATTGGGTGATTTGTCTAGGCCGGTTCCAAAAAAGGGAGAAGTTTTGGTTAGGGTGTTTGCCTCTGGCATAAACCCTCTAGATGTAAAGAAAAGAGCGGGAAATAGAGGCAATCTTGAGGTTGATATAGCCATTCCCCACTATGATGGAGCTGGTATGATTGAAGAAGTTGGGCCAGGTGTGGATAAAGAAAGAATAGGGCAGAGGGTATGGGTTTTTGAGGGACAATTTGGTAGGTGGCTAGGAACTGCAGCAGAATACATAACAATTTTATCTAGTCGAGCTGTAAGTATGCCAGATTCCGTCACTTATGAGGAAGGTGCATGTATCGGAATTCCTGCTTTAACCGCACATAAGGCCGTTTTTTCTGATGGCTCAGTATCTGGAAAAACGGTTCTAGTAACTGGAGCAGCTGGCTCAGTAGGTAGCTACGCATCTCAGTTCGCATCGCTAGATGGAGCAACGGTGATTGGAACAGTGAGCTCTGAACTAAAGGGTGAACAAGCTTTAGCAGATGGTGCACATCACACAATAAACTATAAACAGGAAGATGTCATATCTCGGATAAGGGAATTAACTGATGGCCAAGGTGTGGATAGAATTGTGGAAGTTGAGCTCGGAGGCAACTTTCAAATTTCTTCAAGGATTTTAAAAACAAATGGTGTTATCTCTGCTTATGCCTCTATGGCCGTTCCAGAAGTCCAAATTCCTTTTTATTCTCTACTTCGTTCAGGGCCATCAATCCATATAGTGGCATGTTTTAATGTTCCTGAAGGTGAAAAGATTAAAGGCACTCTTGATATAACTAAATGGATGGTATCAGGAAAACTTAACCATAGGGTTGGAGAGGTTTTTCCTTTGGAAAAAATAGTGGAGGCACATGAAGCAGTTGAGAAAAATTCTTTAGTTGGTAGTGCCGTTCTAAGTTTAAATTAGCGTTATTTTATATAAATCTGTGAAGCAGTTACTCAGCTGCTCTATCTTCTCTAGCTACGATTTCTCTTTCCCAATCATCTATGTAGTTGCGGGTTAGCGGAACAGCATCCTGTTTTTTGGCAAGTTGGAGTTGAAAAACCATTAGGCCGTTTTGACGAAAACCTATTTCACAACTGGTTAGGTAGAACTCCCACATTCGACAGAATTTTTCATCATAAAGCTTCTTCGCTTCTTCACGATTAGATTGAAAACGATCTCTCCAGTGTCTTAAGGTTTCTGCATAGTGTAACCGCAGAATTTCTATATCTGTGACCCACAAACCCGCTTTTTCAACTGCAGCTAAAACCTCTGACAGCGCTGGTGTGTACCCCCCCGGAAATATATATTTTCTTAGCCAGGCGTTTGTTGTTCCTGGTGGATCCATCCTACCTATTGAGTGGACTAAGCCTACCCCATCGTCATCTAGTAGCTCAAAAATTTTATTGAAATATTCTAGATAATGGCCAGAGCCAACATGTTCCAGCATTCCTATAGAAACAATACGATCAAAAATTCCTGTTTGTTGTCTATAGTCTAGTAATTGAAAGTTTGTAAAGTCTGTCATGCCTGCTAGTGAAGCACGTTCTTTGCTTACCTTGTGTTGTTCGGAGGAGAGTGTAACCCCTGTTACTTTTGCTCCAGTTTCTTTTGCTAAATACAAACCAAGCCCGCCCCATCCAGAGCCAATATCGAGCAATTTTAGATCTCTTTGATTTAGTAATAATTTGGCGGCTATATGACGTTTCTTGTCGATTTGCGCTTGTTCTAAATTAATTGAGTTATTCTCAAAGTAAGCACATGAGTACTGCCGATCTTTGTCTAGAAAAAGATTATATAGATCATCCGATAAATCGTAATGATGAGCTACATTACTTCTGGCTTTTCCGATTGGGTTATTTTGCTGTAAACGTCTAAATAACTTGCTAACTGTTCCCGAAAATTTATGGAACGGATGGCTCTTAAAATATTCAATATTAAGGGTTGCCAGAGACAAAAAGTCATAGAGCGTTCCTTGTTCAATAGATAAGGAACCTTCCATATAGGATTCTCCAACAGCTAATTCAGGATGAAGAAGCATTTTAAGTTCAGTTTTTTTATTTTTTATGCGTATTGTTACTTTTGGGTCGGATTGGTCGCCAAAAAGCCATTCTTTACCTTTGTCATCAATAACACGCAGGTCGCCCTTTCTAATAATTCTACTTAGTAACCGTTTGAGCATCATTACAGCAAGCCACCTCTTTAATCTAAGCTAATAAGTTTAGTTTTGACTAATTAGCCCTAAATTAGCAGAAAACAGATATGGATTGTAAAGGGGTAGCTGGCGATAAAAGATTAAAAATTTTATATTTTCAGCTATGTGGTTATATTCAAAGGACGTTTTAGTAGTAAGTTTCATCAGACTTTAACTTAATATTTTGATGATCTTTTTAGTTATTCTTGTTTTGATTCCTCAGGCTCATCATTGGGTGAAGCCCCATCATCAGGATGTTGATCAGCTGTAGCTTCATCAACAAGGCGCTCTACAACTTCTTCTTCTACTAGGCCTTCAGCTGCTTCAGCTGTTGCCTCTGCATCGTCGGCCATTGCCAATGCGGTCTCAGTTGCATCTGCTGCAGAAGATGCTTCTACGGCTCCTATATCATTTGCACTAACGAATGCAGCCCCTGTTTCTAATTGGAGTTTAGCCTCATCTTCTGTTCTTGCTATATTAACGGTAATATTTATTGAAACCTCTGGGTGCAGAGCAATTTTGGTTTCATACACCCCTAATGCTTTTATCGGACGATTTAGAATTACTTGATCCCGATTAATCTTAGTGCCCACTTCAGCAATTGAGTTAGCAATATCGCGCGCTGAGACTGATCCATAAAGTTGACCGCTATCCCCGGCCTGTCGAATAATAGTTATATCTATGCCCTCAACTTTTAGCCCTACTGACTCAGCTTCTTGTCGACGCTGTAAATTGTCTGCTTCGAGTTCTGTACGCTGCTGTTCAAAAATTGCCTGGTTGCTACTATTTGCTCTCAAAGCTTTCTTTTGAGGTAGCAAATAGTTTCTAGCATAGCCTGCTTTAACGTGAACAACATCGCCCATTTGGCCAAGCTTTTCAATTCTTTCAAGAAGTATTACTTCCATAACTAGCTCCTGAAGGGTCTTTAATCTACAACATATGGTAATAATGCCAGATAACGCGCTCGTTTTATTGCCCTTGCCAATTCTCGCTGTTTTTTTAAGGAGACGGCGGTTATACGACTTGGCACTATTTTCCCTCGTTCCGATATGTAACGTTGCAATGTTTTAGTATCTTTATAGTCTATCTTTGGAGCATTTGGACCAGAAAATGGGCAAGTTTTTCTTCTACGGAAAAATGGTCTTCTTCCTCCCCCAGCTCCAAAAGGCCTTTCGTCACTCATCTTTATCTCCATCATCAGCATTTATAGATTCATTAGACGGTTTTTCAATACTTTCTTGCACTTCATTATCTGTTTCGTCGTTATCGGTTTGTACGCTATAGGATTCATCACGATCCCTTATGGGACGATCCTTTTTACCTCTATCCATTATAGAGGGGCCTTCTTCATGTGCTTCAACTCGGAGGGTTAAGTACCTAAGCACATCCTCGCTTATTCTTTCGTTTCTTTCTAGTTCATTAATTGATGATGCCGGAGAGTCTATATTAAGCATCACATAGTGCCCTTTCCGGTTCTTCTTAATACGATAAGCTAAGTTCTTGAGACCCCAATACTCTGTATTAACTATTTTACCGCCATCTTTTTCTAAAAGTTCGGTAAATGAGCTTACTAGTCCTTCGACCTGAGCGCTTGATATATCTTGTCGTGCAATAAATACGTGTTCATAAAGTGGCATAAAATGCTCCTCACGGGTGTTTATAGTCCACCGCCGTTCGCTCCATTGCTGGTCCGCGGCTGCATGAACATAGCTGACACTCAATATCCTATATGTCAGCAAGGAGTTAATATAACCAAAATTGTTTATTTCTGGTTTGATAGCCGGCTATAGAACATAACCAAAAGATCTAAGCAAGACGTTTTCATCTTTTTTATTATAGCTTAACAATATAATTTCAAATTTGTAGACAGATTCTTTCTAAACTTGCTAGCGTTGTTAACGGTCTATATGACTACTTTGCACAACAAGTAGAACTAATTATACAAGAAATGTTCTAAAGGAGAGTAATATATGTCTCGAGCCTTTGTTTTCCCTGGACAAGGTAGCCAAGAAGTTGGCATGGGAAAAGATTTAGCGGCTGCTTTTCCTGCGGCGAAACAGGTATTTGAAGAAGTCGACGATTCACTCAATCAAAATTTAAGCAGTATTATTTTTAATGGACCTGATGAAGAATTAATATTAACGACTAATGCTCAACCTGCTTTGATGGCTGTTTCTATGGCAGTAATAAGAGTTCTTGAAGAAGAAGCTGGTATAAAGGTTTCCGAAAAGATTAATTTTGTAGCTGGACATAGCCTGGGGGAGTACTCAGCATTAACAGCCGCAGGATCTATAAATTTGGCAGATTCTTCACTACTTTTAAAAGCTCGTGGGGAGTATATGCAGAAAGCAGTACCCGTTGGTAAAGGGGCTATGGCAGCTATATTGGGTCTTGACATCGAATCTGTTGAGGAAGTTGCAAGTATAGCAACTGAAGGTATGGTATGTCAGGTGGCTAATGATAATTCAGAGGGACAAATAGTTGTTAGCGGAGATTATTTAGCGGTTGAGAGAGCAATAAAATTAGCCAAAAGTGAAGGTGCTAGGCGCGGTATTATACTGCCTGTCAGCGCCCCATTTCATTGTTCTCTTATGAGGCCTGCAGCTGAGCAGATGAAAAAAGAACTTTCATCGATTGTGATTAAAGGGCCCACCCCTCCGATAATAGCAAATGTTACTGCTAAACCTAGCGATGACCCAGAAGAAATAAGAGGCCAACTAATTGAACAAGTTACCCATCGAGTTAGATGGCGGGAGACCATATTAACCATGAGTGATTTAGGTGTAACTGATATTTACGAAGTGGGCGCAGGAAAAGTTTTGACGGGGCTAATTCGCCGTATAAATAAAAACCTTTTAACTGACACGATCTCTACACCAACTGAGGTAGAGAGTTTTATTTCTACTATATAGGAAAGAATCTGGTAAATATGCTGGGGACGGTAAATAATGTTTGATTTGAATGATAAAAACGTATTGATAACTGGCGCTAGTGGAGGTATCGGAGCTGCTATTGCTCGTATGTTACATAATAGAGGTGCCAACGTTATTTTAAGTGGAACCCAAATAGATCGTTTGAAAAACTTGTCAGATGAGTTAGGGGACAGAGCTACATTTATTGCGGCGAATTTATCTGATGAAAAAGCTGCAAGCGAATTGGCGAAAACTGCTCAAGATGAGGTTGGTGTTATCGATGTTTTAATTAATAATGCTGGTTTAACGCGTGATAATTTGGCAATGCGAATGAGTGATGAGGATTGGCAGTTGGTCTTAGATGTAAATCTTTCCGCTGCATTTCGTTTAAGTAAATCTGTACTAAGGCCCATGATGAAGAATAGATGGGGAAGAATAATAAATATTACTTCAGTTGTTGGTTCAATAGGAAATCCGGGTCAGATCAATTATGCATCTTCTAAATCTGGCTTAACTGGAATGACAAAAGCATTGGCTCAAGAAGTAGCCAGTAGGGGAATAACAGTAAATTGTGTTTCTCCAGGTTTTATAGATACGGCCATGACAGATGCTCTTAATGACAATCAGAAAACTGAAATATTATCCCGTATTCCAGCAGCTCGTTTAGGTGCTGCAGAGGATGTAAGTGCCTGTGTTTTGTTTCTTGCAAGTGAAGAATCAGGTTATGTCACTGGTCAGACGATACACGTTAATGGAGGAATGGCTATGATTTAAGTATCTAAAAATATAGAAATAGGGCTTAATCGGCTTGACGAGACATGAGAACACGGTTAAGTCGCATTTTTGAAAAATGATTGAACCAACTAAATTAAGGTTCAAGAATCAGGTTTAATTTACTATTTGTTAATAAATAAAAAACAAGGGCAAGCGAAACATGAGCGATATCGCCGAGCGTGTGCAGAAGATAGTTGTTGAACATTTAGGTGTAGATGATTCCAAGATTATGGAGAACTCAAGCTTCATTGACGATCTAGGGGCGGATAGCCTGGACACGGTCGAGTTAGTAATGGCTTTCGAGGAAGAATTTGGCTGTGAGATACCGGACGATGCAGCTGAAAAAATACTGACTGTTGGTGACGCAGTCAAATTTTTGGAAGAAGCTAACTGACTCTTGCCGCGTTTTAAAGCGGCAGGTTTCATACTAAGTTTTAATATGAACGCATTGGATTCCCAATGAGGCGTGTAGTAATAACTGGTTTGGGTCTCGTAACGCCTTTGGGTGTAGGGACTAAAGTAAACTGGGATAGGATAACTGCGGGTAATTCTGGAATTGGGCTAATCGAATCCTTTGATGTGTCTGATCTGCCTTCTAAAATTGCTGGACAAGTGCCAAAAAGTGAAAATGCGGAAGGCAGATTTAATGCTGATGACTATATGTCCCCGAGAGAACAACGAAGAGTGGACGAATTTATCATTTACTCGATGGGGGCGTCGATCCAGGCAGTGGAAGATTCTGGGTGGAAGCCTGAAAGGGACGTAGAACAAGAACGCACAGGGGTGATGATTGGGTCTGGTATAGGTGGATTACAAACTATTTATGAAGGCTCCACTCTGATTAATGAAAGGGGACCGAGAAAGGTTGGACCTTTTTTTATTCCTTCAGCCTTAATTAATCTTGCCTCAGGGTATCTATCTATTCGATATGGCTTCAAAGGACCTAACCACTCGGTAGTAACTGCTTGCTCCACTGGAGCTCATGCCATCGGTGATGCGTCTAGAATGATAATGCTTGACGATGCCGATGTAATGATTGCAGGCGGAGCAGAAGCAGCGATATGCAGAATTGGACTTGCTGGTTTTTCTGCTGCGAGGGCACTATCTACCAGTTATAATGAAACACCTGAAAAGGCTTCTAGGCCCTATGATAAAGGACGTGATGGGTTTGTGATGGGTGAGGGAGCCGGCATTATAGTTCTCGAAGAGTATGAGCATGCAAAAAAAAGAGATGCCAATATCTACGCAGAAATAGTTGGTTACGGGATGTCCGGAGATGCTTATCATATAACTGCGCCAGCTGAGGATGGAAATGGTGGATATCGCTCAATGCAAGCAGCATTGAAGAGAGCTATGTTAAACCCAGAAGATATTGATTACATCAACGCTCATGGGACTTCCACTCCTCTTGGCGATGAGATTGAATTGGGGGCTGTAAAGCGCCTCTTTGATGATCATGCTTATAAATTGGCTATGTCGTCAACAAAATCAGCTATAGGCCATTTACTTGGGGCTGCAGGCAGCGTAGAAGCAATTTACTCAATTTTATCAATTAAAAATAACGTTATTCCTCCTACCTTAAATTTAGATAACCCATCGGAAAGCTGTGATATAAATTTAGTGCCTCACACAGCTCAGGAGCGCAAGGTTCGACGAGTATTGAGTAACTCGTTCGGTTTTGGAGGAACAAATGCAACTTTGATATTCTCGGAGATTTAGCGCTAATCGCATAGCGTTTATCATTGTTCTGCTATGAACAATCGCTCTGAAATATCAAAAATAATCAAACTTATTTTTTGGCAATCCAAGATTTTCAGAGTCACATTAATGGCTTTTTTGCTATTAGTTTTAATGGTTTTTACAATGGGTTTTGGGGGTTACTATTTTCTTAAGGACGAGTTCTCAGCACCTGGCCGATTATCAGAATCAAAAATTATAATTGTACCACAAGGATATTCCGTAAAATCAATAGCCTCGTTACTAAGTGATCATGGCATTATCGATAATTCGTTAGTATTTTCGTGGGGAGTTCGCTTGTTTGGTCAGTCAAAACCTTTGTTGTCCGGAGAATATGAAATATTTCCTGCAATGGCTGACAGAGACGTAATGTTACTTCTTCAATCAGGTAAAGTTGTAGTAAGAAAAATTACGGTACCTGAAGGTTTAACTGTTAAGCAAATATATAACCTCTTAAAAAAGACAAAAACCTTAAAAGGAGATTTACCAACTTTAAAAAAATTTCCAGAAGGGTCACTGCTACCAGAAACATATATGTATACTAGTCGGGAAACTAAGGGCCAGATTTTAATAAGAATGCAAAAAGCAATGACAGAATTTTTGCAGGGTTTGTTGAATGGTCATCTAAATAGTAAAAGCCAAGTTTTGCTTCCTAATGAGATAGTGATTTTAGCTTCTATGGTAGAAAGAGAGACTAGTAGAAAAGATGAAAGAGCAAGAATTGCAGGGGTTTTTTTGAATCGCTTAAAACTTGGTATGAAATTGCAGTCGGATCCTACGGTTATTTATGGCGTTTCGGGAGGTGAGGGGGTAATCAATCGTCCACTCACAAAAACTGATCTTAAAACTAAAAATCCGTATAATACTTACACCAATTTTGGTTTGCCACGGGGTCCAATATCTAATCCGGGGCGCGCAAGTCTAATAGCAGTACTAAATCCTTCCAAAACTGATGAATTATATTTTGTTGCTGATGGCGAAGGTGGTCACTTATTTGCTCGCAACCTTGATGACCATAATATGAATGTTAAACGGTGGAGAAGGATAAATAGAAGGTAAGATTATTATAAAATATTAGGTTTCTTCTAGGGCATTTGCGCTAACAGACAGAAAATGTAGAATAATTATCATGAAAATTAATGCTGATCAGGAATGGACAGAAATGACTAGGCGCGGACTGATGTTGATACTTTCCTCACCTTCTGGAGCTGGGAAAACTTCTATCTCACGTGAGTTGCTTGAGAAGGATAAGGATATATCACTATCGATTTCTGCTACCACTAGACCTAGGAGGCCCGGAGAAGTTGATGGAGAAGATTATATATTTGTTGATAAAACGTCTTTTGATTTAATGGTAAATCGCCAGGAATTATTGGAACATGCAAAAGTATTTGATCATTATTATGGGAGTCCTCGTAAGCCGGTTGAGGAAACTTTAGCTCGCGGACATGATGTTTTATTCGATATTGATTGGCAGGGAACCCAACAACTTGCGGAGAAAGCACGAGGAGATCTAGTTAGTATTTTTATACTCCCTCCATCAACAGCTGAGCTTGACAGGCGATTACATAGCCGAGCACAAGATAGTGAAGTAGTAATTGCCGAGAGAATGGCTCGGGCTGAAAATGAAATGACGCACTGGAGTGAATACGATTATGTTATTATCAACATCTCATTTGAAGAAAGTGTGCGTAAGGTACAAAATATACTTAATGCTGAAAGGCTGAAACGCCCCAGGCTTTTAGGTATATCAGATTTTGTTACTCGGCTGAGACAAGGACACTAATATTAAGGTAGCTTAATCATAATCAGATTCAACAAGGTTTGCTAACTTACAGTATTCTAAAATGTTAAGATCCTCTGCTCTAGAGGTTTCTTTAATACCTGCTTTAGCTAATAATTCTCTTCCACCAATTGATTCTAGTGATCTGCGTAGCATTTTTCGACGCTGTCCGAACGCTAGCCTAGTAATCATTTCCAGATATTGTTGGTTTGCTGGATAGATTGGTTCTTTCCTTACTTCCATATTTACTACGGAGGACATAACTTTAGGCTTAGGAACAAAAGCAGTTGATGGAATATGAAAATCTAACTTAGATTTGGTAAGCCATTGAGAAATTACAGATAACCTCCCATACGATTTACTACCTGGATTTGCTGTTATTCGTTCAGCTACTTCCCTTTGGAACATCAGAGTAAAACCAATATATTGATCGGCCTGTTTTAACCACTTTATTAATAATTCTGTTCCAATATTATAAGGCAAATTAGATACTATTCTGCTAGGTTTTGGCTGTATCTTCGCTAGATCGGTAGTTAACGCGTCCGCTTGGATGACTTTAAGACGGCCTGACGATGCTTCAGATAATTCCTGTAAAGCCATGACACACCTTTTGTCGCGTTCTATCGCCATTATACTTTCTGCGTTACTTTCCATGAGTGCGCGAGTTAATCCACCAGGGCCAGCACCAACTTCAATAACATGTTCGTTTGTTAAGTCTCCTGCGGCGGAAGCGATACGTCTTGTTAAGTTTAGATCTAATAGAAAATGCTGACCCAAAGATTTATGCGCTCGGATACCATATTGATCTATAACCTCTCTTAGGGGGGGTAGGTTGGGAGTTTCCATTTGATATAGATCTGAGTTTAATTAAAATTGGTTAAATATATTAACACTTAGTGCCATAGCTGAAGCAACATGCACTGCTTCAATAAAACTTCTTGGATCAGCTATTCCTTTTCCTGCTATATCCAAAGCCGTACCATGATCAGGTGATGTACGTATTATTGAGAGTCCTAATGTAATGTTAACTGATTTATAAAAGTCTAGCATCTTCAATGGAATTAGTGCTTGGTCATGATACATACATATTGCAGCGTCATACTTTTCACGTGCTTCAGCGTGAAATATTGTATCAGCTGGACAGGGACCAAAAACCTTAATTCCTTTTTCTCTTATATTGTTTATTGCAGGTGTAATTATATTTAATTCCTGATCTCCGAAGACACCATTTTCTCCGGCGTGAGGGTTCAATCCTGCTACTATTAATCTTGGATCCGGAATATTAAAATATTGTTTTAGAGCTAATGCTGTCACAACCGAGCAGTGAATAATGTCGTCAGTATTCAAGCTTCGTGCTGCTTCTAACAAAGGCATATGAATAGTTACAGGAACTACACGTAACTCAGGCCCTGATAGCATCATAACTGGTTTATTTTTGGCGTTCGTAGCTTTTGCTAGATATTCTGTATGCCCTGGCTCTTTGAATCCGGCTAAATGAAGGGCGCTTTTTTGTATCGGGTTAGTCACTAACGCTGCTGCTTCCCCATTTTCTACTAACTTAATGGCAATATCTAAAGAAGACATAACGCAAGAGGCGTTGGAGGCATTGACTTTTCCTGGTGTGACAGAGGTGTTAAGTGAAATAGGTAAGATTGGAATTGTGTCAGGCCAAATTTCAAGAGCTTGTTCTGCTTTGTTTATTGTTTTCACTTTTATTTTATGGTTGATAATTTTGGATAAATTAACAATCCTATCAGGGTCATCTATTAAGAAAATAGGGGGTATATTTTCCGCTTGTTGTGCCCATGCAAGGCAGGCAATTTCCCCCCCGATTCCTGCAGGTTCACCCATAGTCACAGCGATAGGTAATGCTGAGCGGGTAGTTGAGGGTGAGGGGTTATATCTCATATTCTAAGATCGATAAATGCCGAACGTCGTAAGTCTCTTAAGTATCTACGCGACAACATATCTACTCTCTGACGTAAGAGCGTTTCACGAATTTGATTGCGAGTTAACTGTTTTGACGTTTGGCGTTCGCAGACCATTATTATTTGTATTTTTTCAGTATTAATTAATGGCTTACTTGGTTTGCCCAACATAATTTTACTAGCCACTTTTCGTAAATCTTCATTAAGTTCATTCAAGCGAAAAGTAAGCGGAAGTTCTGTTTGAGGTGTTCCTAATTTTTCTGCAGTTCTTGAGAATTCTCTGCAGCCAACCTTATTACTAAGAGTTTTTATTGCTGCAGCATTTTTTTTCTTTAATTCCTTTATCGAAATATTCAGCTTGTTAGAAAAAATATATTGTCTTAGTGAAATCAAGATCTCATCCGGGTTAGTGTTTCCTAGTTTGCGTTTGTTTTTTACTTGGACAATTAGATAACCATTAGGAGTCAAAATTGGGTTTGAGACGCCCCCTATAGTCAGGGAGCTTAAGGCAGTGTTAACTTTATTATCTAGCTCTCCCATTCTAATCCATCCAATATCCCCTCCTTTTGATGCACTGGCACTCTTTGAGAATTGCTGAGCTATATCAGATATTTTTTCCCCAGAACGAATTTGAAGAGATAAACGGTTAGCTAAATCTAAAACAGACTTTTTTTGAGAGTCATCGTCAAATGGCAAAAGCACCTCGGAAACTCTATATTGTATTTGACCACTATCAGAAATGATTCTTCTATAAACATTACTTATTTCTTCTTCGCCTATCTCAACAGAAGGAAGTAATCGACGACGAACTAATTTTTGCCATATTATCTCAGATTGAATTTTAGATAAAACTGCTTCATATGACACGCCATTTTTTTCCATTAAATCCTTAAACTGGCCATATGGAATTTTATTAGATTTCTCGATTCGCTTAATCGCATCAGAGATATCTCTAGTTACTAATCGAATATTTAATCTTCTAGCCTCTTGGGATTGCAATAGTTCATCTATTAATACCCTTAGAGCCTGTGGTTCTAATGCTTGTCTATGAGATTGAGTATTTTTAAGTCCCGCTGAAAATACTAATAATTCTATTCTCTCTTTAAGATCATGAGTAGAAATGATCTTATCATTAACAATGGCGGCTATGCGATCTACTTCCTGAGCACGTGAATAGCTAGGAATTAAAACTCCGGATGCTAAAAAACTGATAATGATTAAAAGATTTACGAGGAAGCACCTAGCAGCTTTGTTTAATGCAGACCTGAATAGTAAATTGAAACTTTTTTTCATAGTAAGAATATTCCAAATTAAGTTCTGATCGATAATTAATTACCTTTTAAGTAGTTAAAATTCTATATTCCTAACAAAACTCTAATACTTATAGGGGGGTTCCGAATTCACCTAAGGACTTAAATATAAATCGTATATACATACTTTCCTCTGGAGGAACATCTCTATCTTTTGTGTACGTTCTTTTGTAATCTATTGAGAAATCGAGGCAATCGCAATTATATGTTAATGAGGCCCCCCAGGAGCGCATACCCTCATCGGCTCCAAGATCACGTCTTGTATTTATATGTGCTGTCCATCTTTTAGAAATCTTAGATGTTAACCCTGCATATATTTCTTCTCTTTTAGGAAACTCTTCGGTTTCTTCAAATAATATATAATTTATACTTGCTTGTATTTCAGGAATGCCTCCGATTACTGAAATCTCATTACGTTTGGGCTTAAGATTTTCCATGTTTAGTCTTGTTTTGTACAATAAATCAAAATATTTATTAGGGGATATAGTTAATCGGCCAACAATGTCAGACTTGTTTCTGTCTTTTTCCAATCCCGTAATTGATTGTTTATTTTTGTTGAAATTATAAGACTGCCCTACAATGAACGTGCTGTTAGTGCCGTTGTTTCCGTAAAATCCACCCTTAATTCCATAAGCTAATCTACTACCACTTTCAATTCGATCTTTCCCAGGATACCTGTTATTACTGAAAATGTTTGTTTCATCGAATTCAGCGGCTAAGCTATCTTCATTAGGAATTTGATCTGAATTACCAGTGTTTGGGGCAACCAACAATTTTGCTATAGGTTCAACCAAAAAAGTTCCGTAATTTTCTTTTTTTATCCAAGGGTATTTTAATTCCGCCATTACCTGAGGAAAAAGTCGACCATATAAACCTTTCGCACTGTTTTGTTTTCCTATTTTACTATCAGAAATATTATATAAGTCTGTCTGTAATGTTGCCCCTAAAGTGGTAACAGTTCCTAATTTACTGGTGTAGGGTGCCATCCAGCTGGTGTGTAAACTCAATCGTTGGCTCGACAAGCCTTTATCTCTTCCTAGTGACTGAAAATTAGCATCTATGGTTGTTAACGCACCATTATTTTGTGGTTTACTGGCGTACTTAAAATCTATTTTTGGGAGAACCAAGGGTATTCTTTTTTGTTCATCAGTATCCCGTAGACCCTGAAAATAAATACTTTCGATTGAAGTAAAACTTCTTTGGCCAAACCTCTGAATGTATAGATTACTAGTTAATGTGTTTTTTCCAGGAAAACCAAATCGTGATAGATAAGTGTCATCTGAGGATAGTTTTATATTACTTCCAAATCTCCAATTTTTATCTATAACAAACCGAAGAGATGCGTCTATATGACCACGGCCTCGATCATTTTTATTGTCTAATGTATCGTATATTCCGCTAATTCTTGTTCGTAACATTCCATCGGCAAATGATTGACGGTATTCGCCAGTAAGCAAAGGATTATTTGACGCATATATTATAGGATCAAAGGTAAAATCTTTATCTCTTGAAATAGCCCAGAAATATGGAACTCTAAAAGCTGAGCCTAGTGAGGCTGCTCCGCCAAAAGTTGGAGTTAGTAGTCCCGACTTTCTCTTTACCTTGGGGTCAGGGTGACTAAGGAAAGGAGTATAAGCTACTGGAATTCCAAAAAGTTGAAGTGTGGCATTACGATATATGACTTCTCTGCGCTCTTGGTTATGGATTACCTCGCTTGCCTTAATGTCCCAAAGTGGTTCTCCGTCAAATCTAAAACAATTTCTGCAAGCCGAATAAATGGCTTGATTAAGTTGGGTCTCTATACCGCCTTTTCGTTGAGCAGTTACAGCTGCTAGCTTTGAGTCATCATCAAGCAGCATGCCAAAACCCCTTAAAAAACCTTCTCGTATATCTCCTGTTAGCTCTGCGTATTCAGAAAATAAAACCTCACCAGTTGGTTCAACAAGCACGATGTTGCCGATAGCAGTTACTATGTCATCTCGCTGATTGTATGTTATCTGATTGGCAGTTAAGGTTCTCTTTTTATAGGCTATTTCAACATTACCTTTTGCAGCGATGATTCCAAGTTTTTCATCGAAATGAATTTCATCAGCGATAAGTAAAATGGGCTCTTTAGTATTATCTATTTTGCTAATAGCCAAGTCAGGAAAAACGATCATTCCAAAAATGAAGATTACTAGAAGGTACTTGTAAGACCTCAAATTATTTCCTGGCAACTTCATTAGCCGTCCTCTAGATGTAAAAGTAGGGCAACTCCAGCTAGCAGACTAACACCAGCAGGAGTCCAAGCTGCAAGAACGACAGGCACCGCACCCCCAAGACCGATAGCGTGGACTAAGTTTGTGAATATAAACAATATAAACGCAGTCATTACTCCGGCGGCTATTAGAAGTGAAGCACTTCCCCGTCTACTTAATCGCATTGAAAAACTAGCTGCAATCATAACCATAGCTATTAGTAAAATTGGTTCTGCTAATAATGCATGCAACTGAAGTCTATGGGAGGTTGCGGCAAAACCGGTTTCTTCGAGAATCCTAATAAATCGCGGCAAACTCCATAAAGATACAGTTTCTGGGCTTGCGAAGCTATCTTGTATTTTTTCTGGAGTTAAGTCTGTTACTAGGCTATGAGACGGCAAAAATTCCCCTGCTTTTTCTGGTCCAGTTAGCCATACTTCACTAAATTCCCATCTGCCTTCTGCTAAAGTTGCAGATTTAGCATCTAGACGACCAATAAACTTATCTTTCTCTTCTAAGAGAAAAACGATTACTTCCCTTAATTTCAATTCATCAGATTCAATAGACTGGGCATGGATCACAGCCTGTCCTTCTTGCTCATAAGCTTGTCTTAACCAAATACCTGATGAAGAAACTGCGAGAAGTGACGATCGACCTGTTATGTGTCGACCCTCCATTTCCTCAAATTGAGATAGGAGCACTGACGAAAGTGGATTAAGTAAAGTTACATTAGCAATCCCTATAAATACCACAACCAGTAAAGAAGGTAACATGAATTGCCATACAGACACTCCGGTCGAACGAATAACTACTAACTCATGATGCCTAGTTAACTGAAAATATGTTAATAAACTTCCAAACATAGCAGCAAATGGAATTATTTCTTGAGCTAGGTATGGTGCCCTTAAAAGTGCCATACTTGTAATCACTGCCGTGGATACGTCAGCCTTAGTAGCACTTCGTCGAATTAACTCGACAGCATCTATAAGTATAACCACAGAAATCATGGAAAATAAAACGACTAAAAACCAAATTAAGAACTGGCGTCCGATGTACATAAAAAGAGTTGGGGATAGAGTCATAGTCATCACACGCTATAAATTATCTTCTGAATTTGTATTAATTTCCGTTTGCCTTTGAGTATAATTATTTCCTTCTCTAAATATAATAAAGCCAAGAATAGCTGAGGTTAATATTGGCAAGACGTATGCCAATGGGACTAGTGCTAAAGTTTTTTGTGAAAGGTTAAATAGGCTTATGCTAATTAAATGGAGGGCTGCAATAAACGTTATTGCTACAAGAATCCTAGCCGTTTTGCCTCTTCGATTAAAATCGCCCGCTAGAAGAGCTAATAAGCATATCATGGCATATGCCATGATATAAAGTGGCGATGTGATTCGCCTGTGTCCTTCTGCAATTAACTGGTTGGCGTAGAATCGATCATTTACACTGTCATCTGGGTATAATAAATTTTGTATAAATCTTTCTTTAGGCTCTATCCATCTTACTTCATTTCTCTGATTAAGCATTCCCAAATCAAGAGAATATTGATCAAAATAAAACAATGTTAATCTTCCTGTTTCTCGATCAATTAGTTGTTGACTACCATTAAACATCACAATTCGAATGCCCTGTTCTGATTGCTTTGCGACCCCTCTTTCGGCTAGATAAGTGACTGGTTTTTTTTGATTTCGTGCATCGTGCGCAAAAATCCCTCTAAGTTCTCCGGGCCCCTCTCTCTTTCTAATGTAAACGGTGAAGTTTTCGCTGGGAGCATTAAATTTTTGTTCTTGAAGTAAAATACTACTAAACGCGTTTCTATAATCAATTTGTTGAGCTTTGAAATTTGAGTACATTAATGGAGACACATAAAAGTTTAATGGAAAACTCAATGCCATGGTTAAGAGCGCTAAAACTATACCTGGTGTGGCAAGTGTCCATTGACTAACCCCACTAGCTCGCATAACCACTAACTCGCTATCGGTAGATAGTCTGTTATAAACGGACAAAATTGCTGCTACAATTGCTAGTGGAAGAACAATTGCTAGAAAACCGGGAACGCGAAAGGCGATAAGCTCAAATAGGACAGATACAGGCAATCCACGATTAATTATGAAATCTACTAGTCTGAGTGAACCGAATAGAGAAACAATTATTGTTAAAACTACCGCAACGAAGGTGGTTGTGGTTAGCAATTGTCGAAATATATATCGGCTAATTGACTTCATCTGTGTCTATGTCCAACTAAAAAATATCTTAACATTTATCTTTTTCTACATATGTTCGTCACTAATATTATCCTCATATTAATTTGTAACAGATCCATCACGTGCTACAAACAGTGGTATGTCTTATCTTTTTATTCATAAGTATTAGTTTATTTTTACATATTGTTGGTATGCTATTTGATGGTTTATGTGTGTTTTCAAGTAATAGAGATTGATAAAGGAATTAAGTATGAGAATTTCATTTGGTGCTCTCAAAATACCTACCCAAGGGACAATAGTTCTTTTTGTTGGTAAGAGCCGTAAATTGGGCAAGGTCGGACAAAGTATAGACCAAAAAACTAAAGGAGCTTTGAAAAGATCACTAAAAGTTGCAAACTTTGAATCTAAATTAGGAGATAAAATTTCGATTTTTGCTCCTTGGGGTCATACAAACTCAACTTTTATTTTGGTTGGGATTGGAGAGGACAAAAATTATAACGAATTGCAGGCACAGAAACTTGGTGCAACTATTATTGAGGCCTTACAATCATCTAACGAATTGAGTGCTGTTATTTTGTCTGAAACTCATAATAGTTCTTCAGAGGATAATACTCTTCTGGCTGCGAACGTTGCTTTTGGAGCCAGAATGAGGAGTTATGCTTACGAAAAATATAAGACAAAACGAGGGAATACTACTCAGAAAACTAATATAAACAAACTTACTTTTATGTTGGATCGTCCAAATGTTGCACGTAATAGGTTTAATGGTCTTTCCAAAATAGCTGATGGCGTAGATTTTGCTCGAGATCTCGTTTCGGAGCCAAGTAACATAAAAACACCCAAATGGATGGCGCAACAATGCCGTAAACTATCGCGTTTAGGAGTTAAAGTGGAAGTTATGGGTGAACCTCAGATGAGAAAGTTACAAATGAATGCTTTGCTGGGAGTTGGCCAAGGAAGTGTCAATGAATCTCAGTGTGTAATTATGAGATGGAATGGGAACAGAAATAGTAAAAAAACGTTAGGCCTAATTGGAAAAGGAGTGACATTCGATACTGGAGGTATATCCCTAAAACCTGCTAATGGTATGGAAGAAATGATATGGGATATGGGCGGAGCAGGGGCCGTTATAGGAACTATGTGCTCCATTGCTGGAAGAAACGCTAAAGCAAATGTGGTTGGTATTGTTGGTTTGGTCGAAAACATGCCGGATGGTAATGCTCAGAGGCCTGGTGATATTGTTAAGTCTATGTCGGGCCAAACCATAGAAGTTTTAAATACTGATGCAGAGGGAAGACTTGTTCTTGCGGATCTCCTTTGGTATGCCCAAAAACGTTTTAAACCTAGTGCTATGATTGATTTAGCTACCTTAACAGGCGCTATTATGGTTGCTCTTGGCAGAGAGTATGCTGGCTTATACACAAGCAAAGAAGAATTTGGGCAGAAAATAATTGCTGCTGGTAAGTCTGTTAATGAAAAGCTCTGGCACATGCCGCTTGATCCTGAATATGACAAACAAATAAACTCCCCGCGAGCTGACATGAAAAATATTGGCCCTAGATGGGGAGGCAGTATAACCGCCGCTCAGTTTTTACAAAGGTTTACAAACAGTGTTGATTGGGCTCACTTAGATATAGCGGGTGTAGCATGGTCCGATAAAAATAAAGATTTAATGGAAAAAGGGGCAACAGCATTTGGCGTTAGGACCCTAGATCGTCTTATTCAAGATCATTTTGAACTAAGGTAAACAAATCGGTATATTTATGATGACCGAAGTTAGATTTTATCACTTTACTAGGCAGTCTTACGAAGAGATTTTGCCAGTTATGCTAGAGAGGGTTATTTCACGAGACCGTAAAAGGGCAGTAGTTAAGGTTAGTAGTGAAGACATGTTAGATCATCTTAATACTCATCTATGGATTTTCAGTGATCGAAGTTTTTTACCCCATGGAACTAAAAAAGAAGGTTCGCCAGAAATTCAGCCGATATGGTTGACCAATGATGACGAAAATCCAAATAATGCTCATATTCTTTTTTTAATTGATGGCTGCTCTTCGGATAAAATCGATGAATATGAGATGGTTTGTTTGCTGGTAAACGGCAGAGACAATGATTCTCTTGCAGCAGGACGAAAATCCTGGAGTCTATATAAGGAACAAGGTCATCAGCTAAACTATTGGCAGCAATCAGACAAAGGAATATGGGAGATTAAAGATATTTAATAGGATCTTTTGAAGTGTGGGCTTGCCCTAACAATCCTTGGTCGATATAAGCGATTTTACATTATAAAAACAATTTACGGAGGCTTTTTTCATGCCCGTCGAGCGTACTCTTTCAATTATCAAACCTGATGCCACAGAGCGCAATATAACTGGCAAAATAATCGATCGTTTTGAGGAGGCCGGTCTTCGCATAGTTGCCCAGAAAAAAATCAAACTAAGTGTTCAGCGTGCTGAAAAATTTTATGAGGTTCATCGTGAACGACCGTTCTTTTCTGACTTGGTAAAATTTATGTCATCTGGTGCTATTATTGTACAAGTTCTAGAAGGAGAGAATGCTATCCTCAAAAACAGAGAAGTTATGGGCGCTACCAATCCTGAGGAGGCCGCAGAAGGAACAATAAGAAAAGATTTTGCTGTGTCGATTGAAGCAAACTCTGTGCATGGCTCAGATGGTCCTGAAACAGCTGTCGAAGAAATTAATTTCTTCTTCAAAGAAGAAGAGATTGTTACATAATCTCATTTGAAGGTTCTGTTATAGAAATAGCATCTAATCTATTGGAGGATTAAAGAGACTGTTTGGTAAGGAATAGTTATTTTGATCTATTACCTTTTTATTTGAAACAGACAGTTGTCTCCGAGCTATTAACTCAACTGCCTTAGGATAGCACTTGTGTTCTGCAGCTAATATACGAGCCGAGAGAGTTTCTACACTATCATCATTTAATACTGGCACGGCAGCTTGCATTATAATTGGGCCTTCATCCATTTCAGGTACAACAAAATGCACTGTACATCCGCTAACCTTTACACCACTATTTATAGTCTGGGCTATGGCGTCTAAACCTTTGAATGAGGGCAAAAGCGAGGGATGAATATTAAGAAGTTTACTAGGCCATTTTTCCACAAACCATTTACTTAATAGCCTCATAAAGCCAGCTAAGCATATTAGATCAACATTCTCTAAAATCAAACTATTATAAATTTCTTTGTCAAAGGTTTCTCTGTCTGGATAATCTTCATGTTGAATAACTTTGGTTTTTAGTTGTGCTTTTTTTGCATGTTCTAGACCGCTAGCATCAGATTTATTGGAAATCACAATAGCGATAGCGGCAGGAAAACAGGTCTTTTGACATGCATTAATTAGAGCATTTAAATTTGAACCCCGTCCTGAAATTAATATTCCCAACCTTAATTTTTTCATAAATCACTCTCAAGTCATACCTAATGCTTCGTCAAGATTGTTTACTAAAACTTTTTGCTTCAGAGAACTTGTTACTTCACCTATTTCGATAGCTGTTTCGCCACTATTAATAAAATCTTTTAGAATAGTGGCCGCATTTATCTTATCCACGACCACAATCATTCCTATTCCGCAATTAAATGTTTTTGTCATTTCCTCATTAGAAATACTACCGCTTTGTTTAAGCCATTTGAAAACAGGTTGTGCTTTCCAATTTCTACCTTCTATGTGGGCTCCACATGATTTTGGAAGAACTCTCGGTATGTTTTCAATTAACCCACCGCCAGTAATGTGCGCTATTGCTTTAATTTTTTTATTAGATATTACCTTAAGGCATGACTGAGCATAAATACGTGTTGGTTCTAGAAGTACTGATAATAAAGATTTTGTATTATTAAATGGCGCTGGTTCATCAAGTTGTGTTTCAGTATATTCTATAATTTTATTTATAAGGGAAAAACCATTTGCATGAGGGCCGCTAGACATTAATCCAATGATCACATCTCCACTTTTTGGTAAGTTACTCTCGTTAGGTAATAAATCAGATCTTTCTACTGCTCCAAGAGCAAACCCTGCAAGATCATAATCTTTGTTTTTATATAGGCCTGGCATTTCAGCTGTTTCACCCCCAATTAGGGCACAGCCTGCTATCTTACAGCCTGTAGCGATACCACTGATTAATTCTGATGCAATATCATTATTTAATTTTGAAGTCGCAAAATAGTCTAAAAAAGCTAATGGCTCTGCTCCCTGAACAACAAGATCATTCACACACATGGCAACTAGGTCTATTCCAATCGTGTTATGAGTGTTAGCTTCAATCGCTAATTTTAGCTTGGTGCCAACGCCGTCCGTAGCTAAAACTAATAGGGGATCTGTATATCCTGCTGCTTTTGGGTCAAATACTCCTCCAAATCCACCAATGGTATCGTATGAGCCAGATCGTTTTGTTGCCATAGCTAGAGGCTTTATTATTTCAACTAGAGCATTACCTTTCGCAATGTCTACTCCAGAACCCTTATAAGTAAGTGAAATGTTATTTCTCCTTCCGTCACTTATTTGATAAAAATATACTATTTATTAACGGTTTTATACTTGAATGCTTTTTTCTGTAATAAAGAATAGAAATTACGGCTTATTTAGAGATGACACAACAATAGGTCATTAGATGTTTTTTATAATCTGTTCAAATATAAGGTTCATTAATATTCCATTATTTATGATTCTGGGTCAGTCTTTATTTTTCTTGGTGCTTTTTTTTACAGCTGTTGCAGATGCATCAGGCCACAAGCTAGAAGTTTTTTCCGTAAGCGAAATAAAAGTGGATGAAACTTCAGAAACGGCAGCTAAGGCTAAAGACGAAGCGTTTGCAAAAGGGCAAAAATTAGCCTTGTCTATACTTCTTCGTAGGCTTACGAGGGACGAAGATATTCATTCTTTGCCGATTGTTGATGATGAACAGTTGGAATTTCTTGTTCAGGCTTTAGAAGTGGCTGAAGAGCGTTTATCAAATATTCGCTATATAGCAAGTTTAACGGTTAGGTTTAAGCCCTTGGAGATACGGCGTTTGCTTAGGGAGAGCGGCGTGCCGTATGCGGAATCAGCAAGTAAACCAATATTGGTAATCCCTCTACTGAGGAAACATGGTTCATTAATGCTTTGGGACGAGGATAATTTTTGGAGGAAGGCTTGGTTAGATTTGCCCTTAAGTGACGGGCTAGTTCCTCAAATTTTACCCATAGGTGATTTGAGTGATATTACTGATATTGATGCAAGTCAGGCTGCAGATGGCGATCCAACTGGTATCAGTTCCATAGCTAATCGTTATGGAGCAGGACAGGTGCTAATTGCTTTTGCTACTGTTTCTGAGACGGCTGAAGGTAACAAAATCAATATATCTACCACCCATATAGGACGTTACTCGGAAGAGCCTATAATATTTAATTTAGAGGCCTCCAATTCAGAGAGCTTACAAGATTTATTCTTAAAAGCTGCTTCAAAACTTGCTGCTATGATAGAAAACAACTGGACTACTCAAAATATTATTGAATTTGATCGACCAAGAAGCACTCTACTTAATGTTCCTCTGACATCACTTGAGCAGTGGATTTTGATTGAAAAGAAATTGAGCAACATTGCAACTATATTTAGAGTTAAAATTAGAACGTTTTCGATTAATTCTGTTTTCATTGAGATTTATCATTATGGAGATAAAGATCAGATGACAAATATTTTATTACAAGAAGACTTAGTTATTGAAACGTCCTCGCAAGCTACACGAAATACTGAGTTTGGTATTTCTTCGAAAAACACCAATTTGCCAATCATATCAACTCTTAGGTTTAGAAGCCGTGAAAAGGAATAGTCCATTAAATCAGTTAGTGCTAAATTTAGGGCATCGAACAGGGTTTGAAAGATCTGATCTCTTTGTTTCTGAATGCAATGTCAATGCAGTGAAATGGCTTGAGCGGTGGCCAGATTGGCCCTCGCTTGGATTAGTTATTTGGGGTCCAGAAGCTAGTGGAAAGTCTCATTTGGGGAAAGTTTGGTGTGATAAATCTGACTCCGCTCTGTTGTTTCCAGATGATTTTGATCTCAATGAACCACCAGATATAGTGAAAAATAATAAGAATATCTTGATTGATGGAGCAGAATTAATCATCGAAAATTCTAAACGCGAAAGGTCTCTTTTACATGTTTATAATTTAATTAATGAACGTAGGGGGCACATGCTGTTTTGCGCGAGAACTCCTCCAGGTAGATGGGGAATAAAACTAGCTGATTTAAGCTCAAGACTTAACTCATTACCAGTTACGAAAATAGCCCTACCTGATGATAAGGTTCTAGCTGCCGTTTTATTAAAATTATTCACTGATAGGCAGCTAAAGGTAGAAAAAGGTGTGATTGATTTTGCGATATCAAGAATGGAGCGTTCGTTTAGGGCAGCAGAGGAATTGGCCTCAATTGTTGACAAGATAGCTCTTGTAATGCGCCGTCCTGTAACTATCCCATTGTTAAGTGAGGTTTTTTCTGAAATAGAAAAAAATAAGCTTGAGCGTGAATCGTAATACAAATTTCATGTCTTGTATCTAATATATAAGATGCATTATTATGCATGTTTTGTATTGCTGACAAAAGGGAATTGATTCCTTTAATAAAAGATTTGGTGAGAGAGGTTCTGGTGACTTCAAGTGACCAAATAGATTTAAACAAAAACCCAGAGAACTCCATAGATAATGAATCGAAGCATAGATTTATTAATCGTGAGTTATCATGGCTCTCTTTCAATGAAAGAGTACTGGGCGAAGCAAAAAACCCTCAACACCCTTTATTAGAGAGGGTGAGGTTTTTGTCTGTATCTGCTTCAAATCTTGATGAGTTTTACATGGTTCGCGTTGCTGGGCTTAAAGGTCAAGTTGAAGCAGGTATAAAAACTTCCAGTCAAGAGGGCATGAATCCGAGCCAACAACTGATAGCTATTCGTGAAAAAGTAGGCAATCTGATTAATGACCAGCAGAAAACCTGGCGTTTAATTAATGGATGTCTAAGAGAAAATAATATATCTGTAATTCAACCTCATGAACTCACTGACGATGAGCGCAAGTGGACAGATGACTACTTTATGACCGAAGTTTTTCCGGTGTTAACTCCTCTAGCTGTTGATCCAGCGCACCCATTTCCTTTTATCCCAAACTTTGGTTTGACGCTGACTATTCAGCTTGTTCGCGAATCGGATAACCGAGCGTTAGTTGGTCTGCTACCCCTTCCATCACAAATAATTAGGTTTGTTTCTTTACCAGCTTCTAGTGGAAAATATATTTTATTAGAAAAAATCGTCACGATGTTTCTGGATAGACTTTTTCCTGGCTTTAGCACACTCAGTACAGGGACATTTAGGGTCATTAGGGATAGCGATATCGAAATTCTTGAAGAGGCTGAAGATTTAGTCCGAGTTTTTGAAACGGCCCTTAAACAACGTCGTCGGGGTAATATTATACGGTTGACTATAGATAACTCCATGGCCGATGACCTTAAGAAATTTGTTGTTAGACATATAGGTGCAGACAGTAACGACGTTTTTTACCTTGATGGAATACTAGGCCTTGATCGTACAATAGAGTTAGCTGATCTAGATCGACCAGATTTAGTTTATAAGCCTTTCAATATTAGATTTCCTGAACGAATCCGAGATTTTGGGGGAGACTGTTTTGCAGCGATCCAGAGCAAGGATATTATTGTTCATCATCCTTTTGAATCTTTTGATGTTGTCGTTCAGTTTTTACGACAGGCAGCCAGGGATCCTAACGTAGTAGCTATAAAACAAACCCTTTACAGAACATCAGAGGATTCTCCAATTGTACGCGCACTTATTGAAGCTTCTGAAGCAGGAAAGTCTGTGACGGCTTTAGTCGAATTAAAGGCTCGCTTTGATGAGGAGGCTAACATACGTTGGGCAAGAGAGCTCGAAAGGGCGGGGGTGCAAGTAGTTTACGGATTCATTGATTTAAAAACACATGCAAAAATTAGTGTTGCTGTTCGTAGAGAAAATAATAAACTTCGAACTTACGCCCACTTTGGAACTGGAAATTATCACCCGCAGACGGCGCGCATCTACACAGACCTGAGTTATTTTACTAATGATCCTCTCCTTTGTCAGGATGCGGGACGTATTTTCAACTTTATGACAGGTTATGCTGAACCTGAATCTCTCGGAAAGATTTCTGTCTCACCAATAAATTTGCGTGATACGCTCACAGAACTCATAAATAACGAGATCACACATGCTAAAGCTGGTCGTCCCGGTAGTATTTGGGCTAAATTAAATAATCTTGTTGATGGGGACGTTATTGATCTGCTTTATGAGGCATCTCAGGCTGGAGTTCAGATTAGACTTATGGTGAGAGCTATATGCTGTTTAAGGCCTGGTATACCCGGTCTCAGTGAAAATATAGAAGTTAAAAGCATAATAGGGCGATTTCTTGAACACTCGAGAATACTAGCGTTTGGTGCAGGTGAAGAATTGCCCTCGACTAAGGCAAAGGTATTTATTTCTTCAGCTGATTGGATGCCACGTAACCTTGATAGGCGTGTTGAAGTATTGGTACCTATTGATAATAAAACTGTTAAAGCACAGGTTTTGGATCAAATCATGGTTGCGAATCTCTTAGATGTAGAGCAAAGCTGGAACTTAGATTCAGACGGTGGTTATTTTAAGGTTAAAAATAAGAAAGAGGCAGAACCATTCAGTGCTCACAAATATTTTATGACCAATCCAAGTCTCTCTGGACGTGGGAGTGCACTCAAAAAGCCAGGAAGTGTACCAAGGTTGCTTATACAAAAAAAAGAATAATTATCTTTCGTCATTCCGATGGCTTTAAATAGTAAAACTTTAAAGCTGAAACCTGTAGGGGTATTAGATATAGGCTCTAACTCTATAAGGCTCGTAGTCTACCAAAGTAGATCACGTGCCTTAATGCCTGTCTTTAATGAACGAGTAATTTGTGGAATAGGCAGAGGTTTGCAAAAAACTGGACGTTTAGACCCTAAAGGAGTCAAACGAGCGTTTAAGTGTCTTCCACGATTTGCAGCCTTGACGAAGGCAATGGAAATAAATGATTTGTCTATTTTTGCTACGGCAGCAACTCGAGAGGCTAAAGATGGTAAAAAGTTTATTTCGGAAGTAGAAAAGCTTTTTAAAAGATCCGTAAAACAATTAGATGAGCAGCAAGAAACTCGTCTAGGAGCGAGTGGTATTATCTGTGGAACGCCTGACGCAGATGGAATTACAGGTGATTTGGGAGGAGGAAGTTTAGAACTGGCCAGGGTAGACAAGGGTATTTTTAAATCTGGTGGAAGTCTTCCACTTGGTCACCTTAGGCTGTTGTCCGATCTGGGCTCTAGAAAAGTTCCTTTAAAACGCAGAATTGATAACATTATTGAAGAAACGCCTTGGCTGTCTGATATGAATGGATTTCGTTTTTTCTACGCTTTCGGGGGGGCTTGGCGAGCTATAGCTCGACTTCATATCGCGCAATCTGGTTATCCACTTAGAGTTGTTCATAACTATTCTATGAAGGCAGATATAGCTCTCGATTTTTGTCAGGTCATAGGTGGATTAAGTCAAGCTAGTTTGCCCTTAGATGAGTCTATCTCTTCGCAGAGAGCGGCGTCTTTGCCAGTTTCTGCCTTAATTATGCATCGTCTAATTAGAGAACTTTCTCCTCATGAGATAATTTTTTCCGCTTTAGGTATTCGTGAAGGAATCTTATTTGAGCGACTAAAGAAGTCAGAACAAACCTCAGATCCTCTGATAATTGCATGCCATGATATTGCGATTCGTGAGTCTCGGTTCATTCCAGGTTCTAATAAATTGTTCAATTGGGTGGATCCACTATTTTTCGAAGAAGGAAGTGAAATGAAGAGATTAAGGTTATCTGTGTGTCTTTTAGCAGATATTGGTTGGCATGAGCATCCTGATTATCGTGCCGAGCAGGTTTTTTTTCGTATCTTAAGATTACCTTTGATAGCCGTTACTCATGAGGAAAAGGCTGCGTTGGCGCTAGCTGTTTATCGTCGCTACGGAGGAAACATGGAAAGTAAGTCGTTAAGCGTTATCAATAAGTTATTAGATAAAAATCATATTGATTGGTCAATAAAACTAGGTAACGCAATTCGCCTGGCTGAAACATTATCCGGGGGACAGTTAGATTTGCTTGACGGTAGTAATTTAAGAGCCAGTAATAAAAAGGTTCATTTGAAAGTTGATAGATCAATTTCATCTTTAGTATCAGATGTTGTTAGAAACCGACTTGCTCAGTTAGCTGAACAGATGAATAGGTCGTATCAACTGTCGATTAAATAATATTAATTTTTAAATATCTGGTTATTTTTCTATTTTAGAATTTGATTTTTCTAAGCATTTTTGTTGCGTTTTTTATATGAACCTGCCTTCTTTCTTTTGGCGGTTTTATCAATACGTATAATTCTCAATGATTTACCAGAAGCGGAAAGTGCGATCTCTCCATTTTTTAATTTTAATGCTTCAGTACCGAACAAATTTCTTCTCCATCCCTTTAAAGCGGGAACATCTGCATTATCATCTGCAGCAATCATTTCAATATCAGATGTGTTTGCAACTAATTTTTGTGCAACGTGATTCTCTTCACATTTTAGTTTCAGCAGCACTTTTAAAAGGTCACATATTGGGCCTATTCCTGAAGGTATGTCGGCTTTTGTTGGTGCCTTGGGAGCGAGCTCATCGGGTAAATTGATTCCCTCTGAAATTGCATTTAATAAAGAGTCTCCCATTTGGCTTTTTGTAAAAGATTCTGATAGTCCTCTTACAAGAGAAAGAGAGACGGCATCAGTTGGAGGCTTTGCGGCAAGCTGCAAAATTATTTCATCTCTTAAAACTCTGTTACGTGGGATGTTACGAGACATGGCCTCATTTTCTCGCCATGCAGCGACTGCTTGTAAAACAGATAAATAACGTGGCTCGTATCGCTTATATTTAAGCCTTCTCCATGATTCATTGGGTGTTATATGGTATATTTTAGGATTGCATAGCTGATCAATTTCGGATTTTATCCATTCTAAACGACCGGTATTCTTAATTCTAGAAAGTAGTATTTCGTATGCATCTCTTAAGTGTGTGACATCGGCCAAAGCGTATTTAATTTGTTCATCTGTGAGTGGCCTATGAGCCCAATTAGTGAATCGTGAAGATTTATCTATTCGTTTACCAGTCAGCCTAGAAATTAGTGCTTCATAGCCAATTTGATCTCCAAAACCGCAAACCATTGCTGCAATTTGTGTGTCAAAAAGAGGTTTCGGTAATTTTCCATTTATGTGATAGAAAATTTCCATATCTTGACGTGCCGCATGCATGACTTTGGTAATATATTTATTGTCAAATAACTCCATTACAGGATTCAAGTTCATATTTTTTTCAAGAGGGTCTATTGCGAATGCAAAATTAGGGCCACCAATTTGGATTAAGCATAGTTGAGGCCAAAAGGTGCTTTCTCGCATGAACTCGGTGTCTACCGTTATATATTCAGCCTCACCTAGTTTATTACAAGCTTCTTGCAGTTTTTTCGAATTCTTTATAATGGTCATTAAAGCTTTTTAACACGGATTCGTCCCGCTCTTAAAGTAGTCAGTTGCTTAACTGTTTATCAATAGTTAAAACAACGGGTTGACACAGCATACCGTTCCATGGCCATTGGGAGAAGGACAGTAATTACCGAGGATTTACATGCATCCATATAGAACACATAACTGTAACGAATTAAGATCTAAAAATGCTGGACAAAATGTCCGACTATCTGGCTGGATTCATCGAAAACGAGATCATGGTAATTTATTATTTGTTGATCTCCGTGACCAGAGTGGTCTTACTCAGTGTGTCATTGATACCTCTAGCGATCTATTTGAAACAATAGAGCAAGCAAGACTAGAATCTGTTCTTACAATCACTGGTTTGGTCGTCGAACGAACGACAGATACTATTAATAAATCTCTGCCCACTGGTTTGGTGGAAGTAAAAATCGAACAAGCTATAATTGAATCATCTTCAGAAACTCTTCCTTTACAGGTGAATTCAGAAGAAGATACGGGTGAAGAAATACGTTTGAATTATCGTTACTTGGATTTGCGCCGTGAGAAGGTGAAGTCAAATATATTACTCCGAAATCAAGTGATTGCCTCTATAAGACGACGAATGATAGAGGCAGACTTCATTGAGTTTCAAACGCCTATACTTACAGCTTCTAGCCCTGAAGGGGCTCGCGATTATTTAGTTCCATCAAGACTTCATCCAGGAAAATTCTATGCATTGCCGCAAGCTCCGCAGCAGTTTAAGCAATTATTAATGGTGGCAGGGTTTGATCGTTATTTTCAAATAGCGCCATGTTTTAGGGATGAAGATGGACGAGCGGATAGATCTCCAGGGGAGTTCTACCAGCTTGATTTTGAGATGAGTTTCGTTACACAAGAGGATGTCCTTGCAACCATAGAGCCAGTATTATCTGGCGTTTTTAAAGAGTTTTCCAACTATAAAAAAAATGATCCCTGGGCTGTCACTGGCTCACCATTCCCTCGCATTTCATATAAAGATTCTATGCTTATGTATGGAACTGATAAGCCAGACTTGCGCAACCCGTTGATTATTAAGGACGTGTCCGAAATTTTTTCAGAATCAAACTTTAATGTTTTTTCTAAAGCCATTAATAATGGGGGCGTCGTCCGTGCGATTCCTGCGCCAGGTGCTGCAAAACAACCACGTAGTTGGTTCGATCGCCTAAATGAATGGGCTCGTGAACAGGGGGCACCAGGACTTGGTTATGTTATATTTGAAGATAAAGAAGCCAAAGGGCCAATAGCGAAGTTTCTATCAGTAGAAGAGATTAATTTGTTGATAGAATCTTTTGAGTTATTAGACGGAGACGTCCTTTTTTTTGTTGCTGGCAAAGTTAAGGATGCTGCTCAATTGTCAGGACTCGCAAGAACACGGATTGGAGAAGATTTAAACCTATTGAATACCAATGAATTTTCATTCTGTTGGATTGTTGACTACCCCATGTATGAACTTAATGAGGAGACTAATGAGTTAGAATTTAGCCATAATCCGTTTTCTATGCCCCAAGGAGGTTTGGAGGCTCTCGAAAAGGCTGAGCCACTAGATATTTTAGCCTATCAATACGATATAGTTTGTAATGGTGTTGAACTGAGCTCTGGTGCAATACGAAATCATAAACCAGATATTATGGTTAAAGCGTTTGAAATAGCGGGTTATGGTCAAGAGGAATTAGAAGCTCAATTTGGTGGTATGCTAAGCGCACTAAAATTTGGCGCTCCCCCTCATGGAGGCTCTGCACCTGGCATTGATCGTATCGTTATGTTACTTGCTAATGAGCCAAACATAAGGGAGGTAATTGCATTTCCAATGAATCAGCGTGCTGAGGACTTATTAATGCAATCTCCTGCAGAGGTTTCTAAAAAGCATTTGCGCGAGTTACATATAAAATCAGTTATACCTGAAGAAAAAAAGTGAGAGAGTAATAGGATTTATTATAACTTAATCAATTTTGGTTTGCTTAATGAAATGTAAGGATTAAATGAACTCTGATGTCCTTACTTTTCTGATCTTTTGTTTCGCTAGTATATGCGTGCCTAGCCTTGTTGCGAATGCTTCAGAACAAACCCATGTTCCACACATTGGCTTTTATGAGCTGAAGCTATATAAGCGTGCCCCTTCATCTACCATCTCAAATATACAAGGTCGATTAGTGGCTGAATGGAGTCATAGTTGTCATGGATGGTCTTCGAAACAGAAGATGGTCCTTATCATGAAAGACCTGAGTGGAAAAAAGATTAATTCCCAGGTAAACGCAAATAGTTTTGAAAGTTTAGATGGTAAAATCTATAAATTTTTTTCTAAGTCAATTGTAGGAGGAAAGGTGATTGAAGTAGTTAGAGGCAAAGTGAAAAGAGCGGCCCGCGGAATGCCTGGGATTGCGACCTATGAATTGCCCTTAAATAAAACGATCAAGCTTCCTGGTAAAACGATGTTCCCTTACGAACATACTCTTTCAATTATCGATTCTGGAAAAATAGGAACTAGGCAAAAATCTGGTTACTATTTTGATGGATCTCAACCTAATATTTCTCCTAAAAAATCGACTTTGATAATTTTGGGAAAGGCTAGGGCCCCGTCTGAGGGACTCGGAATCGGTTTGGGGAAAATTACTGAAAGAAAATGGTGGAGGGTACGTCTGGCTTTATTTTCAAAAAACAAAAATAAAATTAGTCCTGAATTTGAGATGACTCAGGATATACAAGACAATGGAGTTGTAAGAAAGTTTATTTTTGATTATAGAAATTTTTCAATGACGGCAACTTTAATAAAAATTCAAGAATTAGAACAAGCTAGTTGCTAATAATTAAGTGAAATGTTTACTAAGAAAGAAGGCGGCACTAAAATGTTTCGTGCGGCCTAGTTAGAGGCGAAAGATCTAACTCATAAATATAAAAAACTTAAAATACTAATAAGCAACTTTAAACAGCTGCTTTTTACGCTACCATTCAGTCAATTAGATATCAGTTACACACCACAAGGATATTTGGTTCAATTAAGTTACCAAATAGTTACTAAGAAATTATATTAAAAGATAAAATGTTTATAAAACAAAAACCGTCCTGCGGACGGTTTTAGGAATGACTTGGCTGTTTTCAATTATTTCATTTTTTCTTCTTTAAACAAAACGTGTTTTCGAGCTTTAGGATCATATTTTTTGAGCTCAATTTTATCCGGCATTTTCCGTGGATTCTTTTTAGCTACGTAGTAGTAACCAGTGTCCGCCGAGCTGACCAATTTGACCAAAACAGTGTTCGATTTTGCCATTAATTTCTTCCTAAGATTTTAAACCAATGGATTATGATTAGTGAACATAGCGATGCATTTTAACCTGTCAAGCTCTACGTTACTTTCTGTTTCTTCTTTTCTCGGGTTTTTTGCGGTTTTTCAATGATTTGTCACTCAAAACTTCAAATATAACCGTTGAGGTAAAAGCACTGGCTTCGATAACACGAACTAAAACATCATCGCCTAGGTTGTATGATGAACCTGACATATGACTAACTAAACATTTTTTAATTGAGTTAAATTTGTACCTTCTTCCTGGCAATTTGGTAATTGGTACGAATCCATCCGCGCTGGGATTATCAATTGTTATAAATAATCCTGATTTTGATACTCCTCTGACTGATCCCTTATATGTTTCTCCAATATGATTTTCCAGGTAGGAAGCTGAGTAGCGGTCAAAGGCATCTCTTTCAGCGCTAATAGCCAGCCGCTCATTAATCGATATATTTTTTCCAACCTCAAAAAATATTTTAGAAAAATCCTCAGATAGATTTTCACTAGAATCTTTTTCTTCGCTAAAATTTAGGCCAGTAATTAGAGCCCTATGAACAAGCAGGTCAGCATAGCGCCGTATTGGCGAAGTAAAATGAGCATAAGTTCGAAGATTCAGACCAAAATGGCCTATATTCTCGGGGCAATATTCCGCTCGACTTTGGCAACGTAAAATTAATTCTTGAATAAGAGTTTCGTGTTTTTTATCAGACGTTTTACTAATTATTGTGTTAAAATCGGCCGCGCGAAATAGCTTAGACTTAGGAGGTTTGTAACCAAATTCTTTAAGGGTTGATAAAAGCTCTTTTGTTTTTTCGACATCAGGTTCATCATGAACTCGAAACATAGTTGGCTGTTTTAAGTTTGTAAGTTCTATTCCTGCGGCAACGTTGGCAGTGATCATGAATTCCTCAATCAATTTATGACTCTTCAGCCGTTTTATCGTCTCGAGAGATTTAACCCTACCGCTTTCATCAAAAATCACTTTGCTTTCGGGAATATTAAGCTCCAATGCGCCTCTTTTTTTTCTGGCCTTTTCAAGGGCTTTGTAAGCTTTAAATAAATTATTAATTGTGTCCTTTAGAGAAGATTGTTTATTTAAATCACACGACTTTTCAACCTGCTCGTAGGTAAATCGGCCGTGAGACTTCATTAAGGCACGACTAAAATGATGCCGTTTTAGGTTTCCATCATTATCAATCCATAAATCAACTGCGATGCAAGCGCGGTCTTCATAGGGCAATAGGGAGCAAAGATTGTTTGATATTATTTCAGGTAGCATTGGAACAACTCGGTCAGGAAAATAAACAGAGTTAGAACGCTTGTATGCTTCAAGATCTATGGATGTACCTGACCTGACAAACCAGGCTACATCGGCCACAGCTACAATCAAATGCCAACCACCAGGGTTTATTTCATCAGTGTCAGGCTCGGCAAAAACTGCATCGTCAAAATCGCGAGCATCTTCTCCATCTATCGTGATTAATGGAACGTCACGCAAATCTGTTCGATTATGTATAGTGGGAGAAGACAGTTTTTCAGCATCTTCGATAATTTTTTTTGAAAATTCGATTCTGATGTTTGCTTTGTGCATAGCTATTAGGCTAATTGCACTTGGATCAGACGCATTGCCGATCCTCTCAGTAACTTTTACCCCTTCATGCCTATTTCTTTTGTTTGGTATACTAGCAACTATTAGTTCTCCATCAAATTTGTCATCTGTACTGTTTTCGTTAACCTGATATTCTCTTAAGGTGTGTCTATCCGCAGAGATGACTATTCCGCCATTAAGAGTTTTTTGGTATATACCGACTATTTTTTCAGGTGTTTTATCTATTCGACGAATTAGTCTTGCTGAATGGTAGCCTTTTTCATTTTTTTCTAGTCGACAAAGAAGTATATCACCTATGCCAGGGGCGGGTATGTTTTTGTTTTGGGTTTTTAAATTTATATCAGGAAATGGGAATTGTTGTTCCCAATCTACAGGTTTAATTAGTGGTTCCCCATCAATATTAAGACCATACACTTCTAGTTCTCTAATACCTGTGAGATTATCAGCTGCTATCCAACGCCTACTTCTTGTTTTCTTAATCAGTCCTTGATTCTTTAGTTCTTTAATTAAACCTCTGAGCTGGGTTCGTTTAGCTCCCTTTATTTGGTAAGCTATAGCAATTTCTCGTCGTAATATTCCATTATTCTGTTTTTGAATAAAAGAATACAACTCCTCTTTGCTCGGCAATTGGCCTCTAATAGCCCTACTTTTTTTTGATGTTACCAAGCTTCTTGCTAGACCTTTTTCTTTCTAGTAGTTTTTTTTCTAGATTTAGGTTTTTTATTTTTCGCAGCCTTTTCTGCAAGTAATTTTATGGCCTCGTCTAACGAAAGCCTCTCTAAATTATGACTCTTTGGTACGCTGGCATTGGTTTTTCCGTGCTTAATATAAGGGCCATACCTACCATCTTGTAGGGTTACTGGTTTTTCATCGCTTGGGTGTAATCCAAGTTCTCTTAATACTTTTGAACCTCTACCTCTAGATTTACTCTTATCAGCTAAGAGGGTTATTGCATGGTTCAAACCAATGGTGAGCACATCACGAGGTTCTGGAAGTGAGACAGTATTCTTACCATGTTTAATATAAGGCCCAAAACGTCCTGAATGAGCCTGAACCATATTATTGTCTTCTGGGTGAAGTCCTATGTCCCTTGGTAGGTCAAGTAATCCAATTGCCATTTGAATCTCAACTTCTAAAAAATCAACCCCTCTTGGAATTGCGGTACGTTTTGGTTTATCATCACCTTTATCTTCTGGATCTGGCCCCAACTGAACGTAAAGACCGTAGCGACCATTACGAAGACTAATGTCCTTTCCTGTCTTCGGGTCAGTGCCTAGGGTTTTGTCTGGTGCAGAGTCGTTTTCTTCTGACTGATTCAATGATAAAGGTCGCGTAAATTTACAGGCTGGATACTCGGTGCAGCCAATGAATGGACCATGTTTTCCGAGTCTTAAGCCTAGTCGCCCTTTCTTGCATTCAGGGCAACTTCGGGGCTCCGATCCATCTTCACGCACAGGAAAAAAATGAGTTCCGAGCTCTTCATCAAGAGCATCTATAACGGAACGTAATCGAAGTTCACCTGTCTCTTCAATCGCTTTTTCAAAATCTATCCAGAATTCTCTTAACACTTTTTTCCACTCAATACTTCCATCGGATACTTCGTCAAGTTTTTCTTCAAGCTGAGCTGTAAAGTCATATTCTACATATTTATTAAAGAATTTTGTTAGAAAGCTGGTTACTATCCTGCCTCTGTCCTCGGGCATAAACCTGCGTTGTTCTAATGTTACATAGTTTCGGTCCTGAAGTACTTGAAGAGTTGATGCGTATGTTGAAGGTCTTCCTATACCTAACTCTTCTAGTTTTTTGACAAGACTAGCTTCAGTAAATCTTGGTGGAGGTTGGGTAAAATGTTGATTGGGAATAACTTCTTTCTGGGCAACAGGGTCGCCGCTTTTTAGTTCTGGTAATCGTCGATCAGCATCCTCTTCAATAGGTTGGTTTTCTTGTCCTAAAACTATTGGGTCATCTATATCCTCACGATATATCTTGAGAAAACCGTCAAAGGCAATTGTTGACCCGTTTGCCCTTAAAGAGATCTTTTGATCGACTGACTGAATATCAACTGCTACCCGATCAATTATTGCCTCGTTCATCGAGGAGGCTATAGTTCTGCGCCATATTAATTCATACAAACGAAATTCGTCTTTGCCCAATGACTTCTTTAAACTGTTTGGCCGTCTTAGAACGTCGGTTGGCCTTATTGCCTCGTGTGCTTCTTGGGCATTTTTGGCTTTGGTTCGAAAAATACGTGGCCTGTCTGGTAGATAAGCCTCTCCATAGTCAATATCTATTAACTCTCGAGTTGCGATTACAGCCTGTTGACTAAGTGTGATACTGTCCGTTCTCATATAGGTGATTAAGCCCAAAGTTTCTCCTTGAATATCAACACCCTCGTATAATCGCTGTGCAATTCGCATGGTATGGGTAGCACTAAATCTTAATTTTCTTGAAGCTTCTTGTTGTAGTGTTGAAGTTGTAAAGGGTGGCTGAGGATTACGTTTGGTGCGTTTTTTTTCGACGTTCTGTATTTTTAACTGCTTTTCTTCTAAGGCTAGACAAGCTTGTCTGGCTGCCTCTTGATTGCCCAGGTCATACCGTTTAACTTTTTGATTATTTAAGTGAGTAAGTTGAGCTGTGAACTCTTCCTTATTAATATTTTCTAGAGTTGCATTAATTGTCCAATACTCTTGTGGGTTAAAAACTTCTATTTCTGCTTCACGTTCACAAATTAACCTTAAGGCAACTGACTGAACTCGACCTGCTGATCTTGATCCGGGTAACTTACGCCACAGTACAGGAGAAAGTGTAAATCCAACCAAATAGTCAAGACAGCGGCGAGCTAGGTATGCTTCGACTAATTCTGAATTTAGCTTTCTAGGTTCAACAAATGCTTCTTTAACAGCGTTCTCTGTTATTTCATTGAAAACAACTCGTTTTACATCAATTTTATCTAAAAAACCTCGTTCTTTGAGTATTTCTTCAATATGCCAGGAAATTGCCTCTCCCTCGCGATCGGGGTCAGTCGCTAAATAAAGAGTATCAGCTTTTTTAAGGGCTTTTATAATTTCTTTTAATTGTTTTTCTGAATTATCGGCTACCTGCCATACCATGGAGAAATTATCTTCGGGGTTTACAGAACCATCTTTTGCGGGGAGATCGCGAACGTGGCCGTATGAAGCAAGCACCACATAATCTTCCCCAAGATACTTGTTTATAGTTTTAGCCTTAGACGGTGACTCTACAACTACTACATTCATATGATTCTTTATCCGTAATTTTTAAACACACTAGGAAACACATATCTTGCCAATTAAAAAATTTATTGTCCTAAATATTTCTGTCAGCCTATTCTCAAGAAACTGCCTATATATGAATACCTTGTTTTATCTTCATCTCCGCTTAATTGGCATTGATCAGTTCATTCGTCAACCACAGTGTTTCTTAATATAAAGATTTCAGACCTATTTTATTGTCCATACTTATGTATTGTTGGAAGTTAAACTTATATTGATTTTTCTCTCTTTACCTTTAAATAAGTTTCGTAAATTCTTGATATGTCTTATCCATATTAAGAAGGCAAGAATGGCTAAAATGGAACCTATTTGAGGATCAGATAGAAAGTGACCAAATACCGGAGCAAAGGAAACTGATATTAGAGCTGCTAGAGAGGAATAGCGAAAAGCTAGAGCTACTATTACCCATAAAGCTAGAACTACAATGGCTGCAGTCGGTGTTAATGCGAACAGCACACCAAAAAAAGTCGCTACCCCCTTACCTCCATTAAACTTTAACCAAATAGGAAACATATGTCCCAGAACCACGAAAAGAGACACATAAAAAGTAGCGTCTGGCCCAAAATATTTTTGAGCAATAAAAACTACTGTAAAACCTTTTGTTAAATCTAACAATAAAGTCAATAAAGCTAAGCCAACTTTTCCTGTTCGCAAAACATTGGTAGCCCCGATATTGCCTGAGCCTATCTCTCGAATGTCTCCTAGCCCAGATAGTTTTGTTGTAATTAACCCAAAGGGTATTGAGCCAATTACGTAACCAACGACAAATATAGGGATAAAGATTTGCCAGTTGTAGATTATGTTTTTCCAGTCAGGTAAGTTCAAAGATGTTTGAATAACTCCCAGGAAAAAAATAATTGGACTTGCCCCATCTTCCATGACTTTCTATGGTCCTATATTAAGTTACTGCTGAATAAATTGTTCGCCCATCAACTACAGTGTTTAAAACATGGCCCTGTACCATTCTACCATCAAACGGAGAATTTTTAGATTTTGAGACAAATTTGTATGGTTCTATTTTTCTAGGTGAATCAGGATCAAAAATGGTTAGGTCGGCTGGACCTCCGACAGTTAATTTACCAACCGGTAGGCCCAATATATTAGCGGGTTTATTGGTCACTAATGCTAATGCGTCGATTAATTTAAGATGGTTATTGTGGTAAAGCTCTAGGGTTAACTGCAGTAAAGTTTCCAAACCAACTGCTCCAAACTCTGCTTGCTCAAAGGGCAATCGTTTCGAGTCTTGATCTTGTGGAGCATGGTCAGAAGCAATACAATCAATTATCCCATTGGAAAGCCCCTCTATAATTGCCTTTCGATCCTCTTCGCCTCTAAGGGGAGGGAGGAGTTTAGCAAATGTACGATATTCTCCAACTGCTAGTTCGTTTAAACCGAAGTAAGGTGGAGATGTGTCGCAGGTTACATTTAGGCCAATCGATTTTGCGTTAGCAATTGCCTGAACCGAAGAAGCTGTAGAAATATGTGCCGCATGATAACGACCTCCAGTCATTTCAACTAACTTAAGGTCTCTTTGGAGCATTATTATTTCAGATTCTGCTGGAATGCCAGGCAACCCAAGCCTTGTCGATAGTTCTCCAGAATGCATTACGCCGCCTTGTGATAACATTTGTTCTTCGGGATGCTGCATGATTATTCCATTGTATGCTTGTGCATATTTGAGAGCTCGCAACAAAACCTTCGCATTTGTTATTGTTCTCAATCCATCAGTAAATGAAATAGCTCCAGCTTCCTTTAAAAGTCCCATTTCGACTAACTCGTCACTATTTCCACCTTTGGTTACTGTCGCGTGGGCAAATACTTTTATCAGTTTAACTTCTCTAGCCCGGCGAGCTATAAACTCTAGAACTGAGACTTCATCGATTACAGGTTGAGTATTTGGTATGGCCACCACAGATGTTACTCCTCCTGCAGCTGCGGCTCGACTACCACTTTCTAAATCTTCCTTGTGTTCTGCACCTGGTTCACACAAATCAGCTCTAATATCTACAAGTCCTGGCGATAAAACGGCACCTCGACAATCTATCTGTAAAGTTCCATCTGGCACGCCTTCCTGAAAAATATTTTTACCCATTGCTCTAATCAATGGACCATCAGTTAACAGTCCTCCAATGTTACTTGCAGGAATATCAGAATCTGATTCTGGGTCAATTACTCTGGCGTTTGTATAAGCAACTCTAGAAGCCATTCAGAAAACCTCACGTGGTTCGGGTCAATACATCTAGGCAAGCCATTCTGACTGCTACTCCCATTTCTACCTGCTCGTGTATTACTGATCGGTCAATATCATCAGCTACAGCGGAATCAATCTCTACGCCACGATTCATTGGCCCTGGATGCATGATTAGTGCATCTTCTTTTGCGTGACTTAATTTTTCATAATCAAGCCCATAGAAATGGAAGTATTCGTGAACAGAAGGAACAAACGAGCCTTTCATGCGTTCGCGTTGCAATCTCAGCATCATCACTATATCACACCCTGCTAGCCCAGTACGCATATCGTGAAATACTTCTACTCCCAGTCGTTCAATGGAAGAAGGTATAAGAGTAGGAGGTGCGATTACACGTACCCGTGCACCCATTGTTTGAAGCAAATAAATATTTGAACGCGCGACTCTGCTGTGTGCTACGTCTCCGCAAAGCGCAACTAGCAGGCCTTGCAGATGACCTTTGCGGCGACGTATTGTAAGAGCGTCTAATAGAGCCTGAGTTGGGTGCTCATGACTCCCATCGCCGCCATTTATAACTGAGCAGTTAACTTTTTCAGATAATAACTGAACAGCCCCAGCATGAGGGTGACGGACTACTAGAGCGTCCGCATGCATAGCGTTTAAAGTAACCGCAGTATCAATTACCGTCTCTCCTTTTTTTATTGAGCTGGAAGCTACGGCTATATTGATGACGTCTGCACCCAAATGCTTACTGGCTAATTCAAAACTTGTACGGGTTCGAGTTGATTCCTCGAAAAATAAATTTATTACTGTTTTTCCGTTTAATAGAGACAGTTTTCTGTCAACAGTGCGATTCTTTTCAGCATAAACGTCTGCCAAGTCTAATAGAAAAGTAATTTCTTCTGGGGAAAGTTCTTGTATTCCTAATAGGTGCTTATGGTTAAAATAATTCTTCTCTTTGGTATTACCATTTTGGTCAGTAGATAATTCTTGGTTATTTGAAAAAATGAAATCATCAAATGAAAGATCTAACCCATCTTCATTAGATTTACGCAGGACCGCCTGAACCTGTGAGGCGTTTGGTTCCCATTGACCAGCTTCCATTCTTGATACTGTAGCTTGAGTAGTACCCATCAGTTCTGCTAATTCAGTCTGAGTAATACTCAATTTATCACGAATTATACGGAGCGGTGAAGACATATGCTGTTATATATACGTAATCGTATGAAAATGAAAGCAAAAAAAGAAAAAAAATAATTTTTTATAAATATTTAAATATACGTTGTCGTATATCCAGTCAAACAACTGTGTCAACATAAAAGGCAATGCCTTCGTAATTATAGACTGGCAGGTTTTCGATGACACTGTCTCTCTCGATCGCAGAAGGCGTAAAGAAATGAGCGCCGTTTACGGTATTAAAGAACCTATATAGAGCAATAGATCCATCTACTTCTGACGTATACGCCTGATATTCGATACCTTCGTAATTGAAAACCGGAATGTTTCCCATGATATGAAATTTTTCTACTTCTGACATCGTAAATAAATGAGTGCCAACTTCTGTATTAAAGAAACGATGTACTCCAGCTGTATTCTCACTTGCAGCACCAGCTGACTTAAAGGAAGCACCTTCATAGTTAAATTGATCGTAGTTGTTAATAATGTGGTTTCGTTCAACGGGGCTGGCTGAATAAAAGTGTGTCCCTGTTCCAAGATTGAAGAAGCGATAAACTCCGTTATCTATGTCACTGGGATTCAGTAAATCACTTAAGACAGCGCTTGTCCCTGCAAAGCTAAAGGCCTCGATCGAAGTAAGGGTGTCAATGCCGTCTCTAGAGTCGGTGCCGTCGCTTATGATGATCGAGTATCCTGATTCAACAGCACTATACTCAGAAATTAAACCACTAAAGGAAACTGTATCCGTTCCTGCTCCGCCATCAATTGTGTCGTTGCCACCGCCACCTTCTAGGCGGTTTGAATTTTCATCGCCAATTATATGATCCTGATAATTGCTGCCTGCAACCCATTCAAAATTGGAAATAATATTCGTATAAATGTTGCTCAAGGCAGTACCACTTGACAGATTAACCTCGACTGAATTTGGGGCACTAGAAAAACTAATTACGTCGATTCCTTCACCACCATTTATCGTGTTATTTCCTTCATTTCCATTAATTACATCATTTCCTGGATTGCCTAGGAGTTGGTCATCTCCAGCTCCTCCATGTAGTGTGTTGTTATGGTTATTGCCAATAATAGTGTCTGCGTAGGCAGTTCCTATGACCCACTCTATGTTAGAAATTGTATCTGTTGTAGTATCATCAATAGCTAAGTTTGTTGTAAGGTTAATATTTTTTTTAGCTGAGGAAGTGGCGTAAGTTAGGATATCTTTTCCTTCACCTCCATCAATAGCATCGTTGCCATACGTTCCATGAATTACATCATCTCCCCCACCGCCAAATAATGAATCGTTACCTTGTTCTCCAGAAATCAGATCATTGCCCAGTCCACCGACAATATGGTTGTCTGTGCTATTTCCCACTATTGTATCGTTTTGACTACTTCCAACTGCATTTTCAATTACAGTATTATAAGCAATTCCTGTAACGTCTAGAACGCCCGTATCTGGAGAGCCTACACTCCAATAGCCTTGCCTTAAATCAACCCAATTTTTGAAGACAGAATTTTCAGCTGATAAGGTATCGTTTCCTCCAGAATCCCATATGACATTAGCCATATTATCGTCCAAAAGATAATATTTTTCGTTTCCAGATCTAGTTTCATCTTCTGAACCGTAAAGTAATTGAAGGGCATATACATCCCACATCATTGGAGTTGTAGCCCAACCATAAGTCCAGCTATAAGCTGGAGGTTCATAGCTCATGACAGTTGTATAAAGGCTATTCTGTGCCGAAATGCCGAGATCAGAAAAGGTCGGCCAATTCCAAAGGCCTCCATCATGCGGATGAGTTAACCCAAGAGCATGACCTATCTCGTGAATAACCACATGATACCCTGACTGACCTGGACTTAAATTATTTTGAATTCCTGATTCTAAGTTTAATTTTACGGTTCCTTCTTCCGTGGTTCCTGGAAATCTTGCGTAACCAGCTACTTGAGAAGAGAAACCCTGTTGAGACAAATTATCGAAAATAATAACTATATCTGCTGGTTTTTCTGAATCAGCTGTGAACCAACCAGCGTAGGAAAAATCAACGTCTATGACCTCATCGTACTCAGCAAATATTCGATTTATTTCATTAAAATCTGTAACGTTGTTACCCCAGCTAAACGAATCACTATCCTGGACAGCCCATGTTATTGTTCCATCATCTGGAACATCCCACATGGAACCGCCCAGAATACCATCTACATATGTGGAAGTTTGATTAAATCTAACAGAGGATGCCATCACGCTTCTTCAGATGTGTGTTCAAAAAAATATTGGGGTCAGCTAGTATATGGTGTTTAAGATTATGATTTAATTTTAACATTGTTAAATGTATCTATTTTCTTATTAGGTGAAATACAAAAACATTAAATTATTTTTTTAATGCTCTGAAAGGCTTTTATGATAATTTAAAAAGCTCTGTAAAATTATGCCCGCCGCCATTTTATCTATTACTTTACCACGCCGTCTTCTAGACATATCAGCTTCCTTTATCAAAATTCTCTCCACCTCTGCAGTTGTCAGTCGTTCATCCCAAAAGGTAATTGGTAATTCGTAAATTTCAAGAAAATTTTTGGCGAATTGCCGTGTGGATTGACATCGAGGCCCTTCAGTTCCATCCATGTTTTTAGGCAAACCAATTACTAATCCGCCTATATCGTTTTCTGATATTAACTCAATAATAATGTTTGCATCTGAGAGAAACTTACTTCTTTTTATAGTAGTTATTGGTGACGCAATGAGATATTGAGAATCAGACAGGGAAATTCCAATCGTCTTACTTCCTAAGTCTAGACCTAAAAGTCGTTGACATGAGGAAGTAAGGTTGAGCAGTTCGTTAGGTTTGCATATTGGCATGTTTTATATTTACGCTTACCCGATAAGACTGTCCATGACTTGCCGATAAGAATTCTCAATGATAGCTTGCGCTAATAAGTAATATATTAATTTCATGAGAAACTTATGGCTTTTGATGATGAAACAATAATTAGAATAGCTAGGCTTTCACGGCTTCATATTACCGAATCCGATTTAGAGCCACTTTCAGAAGAGTTGTCGAAAATTGTTGAATGGGTTGAACAATTATCTGAGGTGGATACTAGCGATGTTGACCCTGTAACCAATGTTGTTGAAATAGCACCGCATCAGCGTTTGGATATGGTTAATGATGGTAATTATGTGAATGAAATTCTTGAAAATGCACCCGAATCTAATGAAGGATTCTTTGTTGTTAAAAAGGTCATAGAGTAATGGCTAAAACTGAGGATATACTAGAACTCTCTGTAGATGATGTAAGTAGGGCTTTGGATAAAAAGCTATTTAGCTCAAGCGAACTGACCCAAGCTTACATTGATGCCATGTCAGAAAGTGGCGAATTAAATATTTATGTCGATCAAACGCCAGAATTAGCATTAGAAATGGCCGGTAGTTCAGATAGCCGAAGATCAAAAGGAGAAGTGCTTGGTCACATGGATGGTATTCCAATAGCGGTTAAAGATCTATTTTGTACAAAAGGAGTCTCATCTACTGCGGGCAGTCATATTTTGGATGGTTTTAAGCCAACTTATGAATCGACAGTCACAAAGAAATTATGGGAATCTGGCGCAATTTTATTAGGAAAAACTAATATGGATGAATTTGCCATGGGGTCTGCAAATGTTACTAGTTACTATGGCCCGTGTATTAATCCATGGAAGGCAGAATCTGGTGACAATTTGGGGAAGGACTTAGTTCCGGGTGGTTCATCAGGGGGCTCAGCTGCAGCAGTGGCTGCTCGTGTTGCTCTTGCAGCTATTGGAACAGACACTGGGGGGTCTATTCGTCAACCTAGCTCATTTTGCGGAATTGTTGGCCTAAAACCAACGTACGGAAGATGTTCAAGATGGGGTATCATTTCTTTTGCTAGCTCACTTGATCAGGCAGGCCCCTTAACCAGATCAGTTAAAGACGCAGCATTAATGCTGGAAGTTATGGCAGGATACGACCCTAAGGACTCTACCAGTGCAGACTTTGAGGTAACTAGTTATTCTGAAGCTTTGTCAGGAAAAGTTGAAGGTCTAAAAATAGGAATACCTGCGGAATATACATTGGATGGCATGCCCGATGAAATTAATAGCCTTTGGGAACGAGGAAAAAGATGGTTAGAAGATTCCGGGGCAAATATAATTGATATATCACTTCCGCACACTAAATACGCTTTACCAGCTTACTACATAATTGCTCCTGCAGAGGCTTCTTCGAATCTAGCGAGATATGATGGAGTGCGATACGGCTTAAGGGTTGAGGGTGAAGACCTTATTGATACTTATGAAAAAACCCGAGCTCAAGGTTTTGGTGCGGAAGTAAAACGACGAATAATGATAGGGACTTATGTTTTATCGGCAGGTTATTACGACGCATATTATATTCAGGCACAAAAAGTCCGCTCCAAGATAATAAATGATTTTGATAATGCTTGGTCGGAATGTGATGTTATTTTGACTCCTACTGCGCCTTCAGCAGCTTTTTCTATAGGTGAAAAAATGGATGATCCAATTTCAATGTATATGAATGATGTTTTTACTGTACCGGCATCAATGGCAGGTCTTCCCGCTATATCAGTTCCAGCTGGTTTAAGTAATGATGGACTTCCACTCGGATTACATTTGATCGGGCCAAAGTTTGCTGAAGAAAAACTTTTATTAGTAGCAAAAGCGCTTGAACTAGCTGCAGACTTCAGTTTTAGACCAAAAACTTAGCTGGAAAAATTAATCTAAACGGAAATTATGAATGACTACCAATAAGACACCTGAACACCTAACCGGACACGTCACAACTCGGGTTGTTGGGGATGAAAGTAAGTTTGTCGAAGGAAAAAACGGCTTATGGGAGGTAATTATTGGTTTGGAAATTCACGCTCAAGTTGTTTCTGAGGCCAAACTATTTTCAGGCTCCTCAACAGTGTTTGGAGCTGATCCCAATAGTCAGGTGAGCTTAGTGGATGCAGCTATGCCAGGCATGTTACCAGTTATAAATGCTGAGTGCATACGTCAAGCTGTGAGAACGGGTCTAGGGTTGGGGGCCACAATTAATCTTTATTCAGTTTTTGACAGAAAAAATTATTTTTATCCTGACTTGCCACAAGGATATCAAATAAGTCAATTTTCCCAGCCTATCGTTGGTGAGGGCTTTGTAAATATAGATTTACCCGATGGAGAGAGCTTCAAAGTTGGAATTGAACGCATCCATTTAGAACAAGATGCAGGTAAATCAATTCATGATCAACATCCATCTAAGTCATATATAGATTTAAATCGCTCAGGTGTGGCTCTTATGGAGATAGTGTCTAAACCCGATCTCAGATCAAGTGAAGAAGCTGCTATTTACGTTGCTAAGTTAAGAACTATTCTTCGTTATCTTAATACGTGCGATGGTGATATGTCTCAGGGTTCGTTAAGAGCGGACATAAATGTATCTGTGAGGGTTCCGGGCGAGGAACTTGGAACAAGGTGTGAAATTAAAAATGTTAACTCTATTCGTTTTTTAAGGCAGGCCATAGATTACGAAGTTTCTCGTCAGATAGAGATAATTGAAAGTGGGGGTCAAATTAAACAAGAAACTAGACTTTTTGACTCTGACAGATCTGTAACACTTTCAATGCGTTCAAAGGAAGAAGCACATGATTATCGTTATTTCCCTGACCCTGATCTTTTGCCTTTGGTATTGGAACAGAGTTTTGTTGATTCACTCGCTGACGAACTTCCTGAGCTTCCAGATCCAAAAAAAGAACGTTTCATATCAGAATATAATATCACTGATGCAAATGCGGCCATTTTAGTAGCTGAAAAAGAAGTTGCCGAATTTTTTGAAACATCAGTTATTGAAGAGTTAAAGATGGACTCAAGCTTATCTGTGTCAAGTGTAGCATCTGATGCTGCTAATCTCATCATTAATGAGCTATTTGGCTTATTAAATTCTGCAGATTTATCAATATCAGAATCACCAATCAGCGCCAGGCAGTTAGCTGAATGTCTTAAACTTAGACATGAGGGGAGCATTTCGGGGCGTATCTCTAAGGAAGTTTTTATTGAGATGTTCAATAGTGGAGATGATGCTTCTAAAATAATTGAAGAGAAAGGTCTGCAACAAATCAATGATCAAGGCGCAATAGAAAGTCTCATCGATCAGATTATTTTGGATAATCCGGAACAGGCCCAGCAGTTCCGTGAAGGTAACACTAAAGTTGCTGGGTGGTTTACTGGGCAGGTAATGAAGTTAACCAATGGGCAAGCCAATCCTCAGATAGTGAATAAATTGCTCGAAGATAAACTGAGTAAGTAAGTGTTAGGCGCTTTATTAGAAATTAAGAAAATTTTTATAAAACACTAAATATAGAGTGTATAAGAGTTAAGGGCGCCACATTTCACTAGATATTAGTGAACCTCCATCTACAGGGATGATTGCTCCAGTTAAATAGGCCCCGGCTCGTGAGGAAAGATAGATAACCGTACCTGCGATATCTTCTGGGGTGCCCAAACGACCCCTTGGTAAAGTCCTTTCTATTTCATCTCTATGATTGGTGAGTGTGTAATCCATCATTTTACTTTCAAATGGCCCTGGCGCAATTGCGTTTACAGAGATGTTCTTTTTTCCCAGATGATGTGCAAGAACTCGTGTTAGGTGATGCACAGCAGCTTTGCTGGCAGGATAGGAATAAGTCTCTAGCTTAGGAATGCTCATTCCGTCTACAGATCCTATGTTTATAATTCTTGCAGGATCTTCATGGGTGGCAGAAGCGCTAAGGAGTTCTAGTAAAGATTGGCTAAGAAAAAAAGTTGTCTTAGCATTTAAGTCCATAACTTTATCCCAGCCTAATTCAGGGACTTCTCCAAAGCTTGCGCCCCAAGCTGAGCCAGCGTTATTAATCAATATATGAAGTTTATCTTCTCGGGAAATTATTTCTCTTGATAGATTTTGTATTCCTTCAATATTTGATAAATCGGAGGGTAGGTCTATGCATTCTCCGATTTTCGAGAGCTCCGAAGCGGCCTCCTCACAGGCTTCTTTTGATCTTGAAGATATGTATGTTTTTACCCCGTTTTCAACAAGCCCCCTAGCTATCATTAACCCTATGCCTCTTGACCCTCCAGTTACTAAAGCCACTTTTCCCGAAACTGAAAACAGATCTTTCACTTTATTTTTCCTTTTCAATAAATCATCACTTAGTAGATCGTATCTTTGAGTCGTTTAGGATACGCTTTGTCATACTCTTTGCCATCGATTCTTCCTTCGGTAATTGATTCGAGAATTGAACCGGTTGTTGGCAGTTGTTCTCTCTCTATTTGACTATTTGGGTCCCATAATTTTGATCTAACAAGTGCTTTAGGACACTGGTAGTAAATGGAGCCAACTATAACCTCAATAATACTTTTTGGATTTTTTCCATTCATTGAAAAAGAGTTACAAAGGTCAGCGTCTACACAAATTTTAGCAGATCCGTTTATTCTGATGGTTTCTCCTATACCAGGGATTAGAAACAGAAGAGAAATACGGGGATCCTGAATAATATTGGTTAAACTATCAACACGGTTATTCCCTCTTCGATCTGGTATTAGTAGAGTTTTTTTATTAATGACTTTTACAAAACCAGGAGGGTCACCACGCGGAGAGCAGTCCAGCCCTCCAGGCCCGCTTGTCGCTATAATCACAAAGGGTGAAGCTTCTATAAATTTTTTATACTTATCGGAAATATGATCAATTTCTTTTTTAATGGCGCCTTCAGGAGATTTGCCATATAGCTCATTCAATTCTTTCAACGAGGTGACATAATTATTTTTTATTTTTTGATTTGAAGAAGGTGTCATAATAATGACTCCATTTGGCATTGTGATATTGTTAGAATCGTATCTTCATAGAACTAGTTTTTTATTATAAGTAGAAAGTTTTATAAATATATCACTAAAGTAATTTAAATTCAGATAGTGTCAGACTGCTCAATAATTAATTTTAGAATCTGACCTCTCCCAAGCACGAAATGCTAAAATAGATTCATCAATAAAAATCTGCTGGGTAGGTATGCTTCTTTTTTCAACCGGCAAAATTATTTCTTGGTAAATTAAATCATCATCAAAGCCTATTTCCGCAGCATCCGTTTTGGAATTAGCAAAAAATATTTTCTCAATTCTTGCCCAGTAGATTGCGCTAAGGCACATGGGACATGGTTCACAATTAGTATAAATAATAGAATTTGAGAGATTAAATGATTGAGAATTCTGGCATGCCTGTCTTATGGCATTTATTTCAGCATGTGCAGTTGGATCATTAGTGCTAGTAACTGTATTGCTTCCTTCGCCGATAATAATTCCTTTCTTTACGATTACAGCCCCGAATGGTCCCCCAAGTGAATCGGTGATATTTTTTTCAGCAATTTCTATTGCTCGTTTCATAAATTTATTTTTATCCATCTGCTTTATATGTATCCATTAATTTAATTATATTTTTTTTAAGTTTACGAAATACTAATTCCTAACTTGAGTGGGTTACAAAAATTAGAATTTAAAGGGATCGTTATAAGTTTTATCCCATTGTAGGTTGTGATTAATTTTGTCATATCTAAAGATATTAAGCTAAATTAAACATAATTAAATCAGTTAAGCTTGAAGCTTAGATAAGTAAAGGCATTTGTGCGGATATGGTTTTAACCCCTAGATTGGAACTTATAGGAATAACCAAACGCTATCCTGGGGTTCAAGCGAATAACAATATTAGCCTTAAGGTTATGCCTGGTGAAATACACGCTCTTTTGGGGGAGAATGGTGCGGGCAAAAGTACCTTAGTTAAATGTATATATGGTGTTCAGAAAGCAGATTCAGGCACCTTAATATGGGAAGGCAAGAAAACCCAAGTCACAAGCCCAAATATAGCTAGAAGACTAGGTATTGGAATGGTTTTTCAGCATTTTTCATTATTTGATGCTATGACTGTTGAAGAAAATATTGTGTTAGGAGTTTCAAACAAGCTAGCAAAAGCAGGTATCAAAGAAAAAATTACAGAGATCTCTTCTCGTTATGGATTACCCTTAGATCCTCAAAGATACGTGCAAACTCTTTCAGTTGGAGAAAGACAGAGAATTGAGGTAGTGAGATGTCTTTTACAGAATCCAAGCCTATTGATAATGGATGAACCTACTTCTGTTTTGACACCACAAGAAACAGAGAGCCTATTCAAAACATTAAATCAATTATCAAAAGATGGAGTATCCATATTATACATTAGTCATAAGCTCCATGAGATAAAAGAATTATGCCATACTGCAACAATTTTAAGGATGGGCAATCTAGTTGATACCTGTAATCCTAAAAATGAGACCCCTCGAAGTTTGGCTGAAAAAATGATGGGGAAAAGCCTAGAAAAACCAACTAGAATAAAGAATTCACCTTTTGGTAAGCCCCAAATTTTATTAAATAATCTTAGCTATAAAGCAAATCAAAGCTATGGAACTGATCTCAAAAATATTTCTTTAGAGGTTCGTGGAGGAGAAATTTTAGGTATTGCTGGTGTTGCAGGAAATGGACAGAGAGAACTAATGAAAGTTTTGAGTGGAGAAGAGCTAAGTAATCCACCAGAAAGTATTGTTGTTTCTGAAAAAAACGTAGGAAACACTGGGCCTAATGACCGTCGTTCGCTAGGTATGGTCTTTGTTCCAGAAGAAAGATTAGGCCATGGAGCGGTTCCCCAAATGGGCTTATCAGAGAATGCCTTTCTCTCTGGTTTTACAAGAATGAAATTAGCCAATTACGGTTTTTTACGAAAAATAGAAACTGATATTTATGCATCAAACATAATTACTAATTATGATGTTAAGACATCTGGTATTAGGAGTTTGGCTGCTAGTCTTTCAGGAGGAAACCTACAGAAATTTATATTTGGTAGAGAAATAATACAGAATCCAAATATTGTAATAGCGATGCAACCCACATGGGGCGTTGATGCTGGATCGGCAGCTTATATTCGGCAATCTTTGATTGATTTAGCTGAACAAGGTGCAGCAGTTTTAGTTATATCACAGGACCTCGAAGAACTTTACGAAATCGTGGATACGATCTGTGTTATCTATGAGGGGAAGTTGTCTTCACCAAAACAATTAGAAGACATTAGTACTGAAGAAGTGGGAATGTTAATGGGTGGTGTGATTATTAATTCTCAGGAAGATAACCCGTTAAATGGTATTTAAGTTAGAACCCCGAGCTGTATCTTCACGGGTGATGATTTATCAGTCACCAATAATAGCAGTTTTCCTAACTTTATTGGCTGGAATGGTTATGTTTAGACTAATGGGAACAGACCCATTACAGGCCTTAGAGGCTTTTTTCATTGAACCCATTTCAACTATGGATGGAATTGCAGAATTGTTAGTGAAAGCTGCTCCTCTAATATTAATTGCCATAGGGCTCTCAATTGGTTTTCAGGCCAATGTGTGGAACATTGGAGCTGAAGGACAACTCACAATAGGTGCTTTGTTTGGCGGGAGTTTGGCATTAGTTTTTTATGAACTCGAAACTCCTTTTTTGATTCCCGCCATGCTTTTAGCGGGTACTTTTGGGGGTATGGTTTGGGCAGCAATTCCAGCTCTACTTAAAACTAGATTTAACACAAATGAAATTTTAACTAGTTTGATGCTAACATATGTAGCGCTTCTAATTTTGAGCTATCTAATACATGGGCCTTTGAGAGATCCAGATGGCTTTAATTTTCCCGAATCTAGGCTATTTCATAATTCAGCTCTTATGCCCGTATTAGTGGAAGGTACGAGGCTACATATCGGTATTTTAATAGCATTAGGAGTAGCGATTTTTGCGTGGTTGTTTATTTTTAAGCATATGATTGGTTTTCAGATAAGAGTGGTAGGACTTGCACCAGCTGCGGCTAGCTTTGCCGGTTTCAAACAAAAAAAATTGATTTGGTTAGCATTAGTTATTAGCGGTGGTACTGCTGGCTTGGCCGGGGTTATAGAAGTTGCGGGTCCGATTGGACAGATTGTTCCAGTTATTTCTCCCGGTTACGGTTTTACTGCAATTATCGTTGCTTTTTTAGGTCGCTTGCATCCTATTGGAGTTATATTTTCAGGACTTTTGATGGCGCTCACTTATCTGGGGGGAGATTCAGCACAAATAACAATGAATCTTCCTAATGCAGTTACCGGTGTTTTTCAGGGGATGCTACTTTTTTTTCTCTTAGCGAGTGATGTTTTAATTCGTTATCGTATAAAGATAAGATGAGGAGTTTTTGGATAATTAATAATGATAATTGAATTTGTTATTCCAGCATTATTGACGATTATAACAGCTTCTACCCCTTTGGTATTTGCAGCGATAGGAGAGATAGTTGTTGAGAAATCAGGTGTCTTAAATCTCGGCGTTGAAGGCATGATGATTGTAGGCGCTGTTGGTGCTTTTGCAGTTACAGTTAAGACAGGTGATCCTTATATTGGAGTAATTGCTGGTGCTTTCTCAGGGTTATTATTGTCGTTTATTTTTGGATTTCTAACTTTATATTTATACTCTAATCAGGTTGCGACTGGCCTAGCATTGACAATATTTGGCGTAGGTTTTAGTGCATTACTTGGTCATGAGTTCGTAGGGCAGACTATAAATAGCCTGCCAAAGCTTAACCCATCTTTTCTTAGTGATATTCCAGGCCTAGGACCATTGGTGTTTGCTCAAGATTTTATGGTATATTTATCTGTTTTGATGACCATACTGGTAACGTGGTTTTTGATGCGCTCTCGTTGGGGATTGGTATTACGTGCCGTCGGTGAAAATCATGATGCGGCTCACTCTATCGGATTTTCTGTAACCCTTATACGTTTACTTGCAGTGCTTTTTGGTGGCGCTATGGCAGGATTAGGAGGAGCGTATTTATCTTTAGCTCATACGCCACTTTGGGTCGAAAATATGTCTGCTGGTAGAGGTTGGATTGCTTTGGCGCTAGTAGTTTTTGCTTCATGGAGGCCTTGGAGGGCTTTTTTTGGGGCTTATCTATTCGGTGGTATCACTATAATACAGTTATATGCCCAGGGTTTCGGGGTTGATGTGCCTTCTCAGATTTTATCCATGTTACCTTATTTGGTAACGATTATAGTGCTGGTTATGATTTCTAGAGATGATTTTCGAATACGGATTAGCGCTCCTGCTTGCCTTGGTAAGAGCTTTCATCCCTACGGATGAACATTAATACGAATTAAGAAAATTAGACAAATATCAAGAGGTAAATATTTAGTCTTATCCTCAGGTTTCAGCAAACTCACCTGAACCTTGAGGACAGTTTTTTAATGAGTGTTGGTAAACTAAGGTATTCAAAGGAGGGGTATTATGAAGTTATCAAGTATACTAACATCTCTAGCTATTTCAGCTGTTTCGGTTTTATTTCTCTCGGCCGCAACAATTTCTCAGGCTGATCCGTTAAAAGTTGGCTTCGTTTACGTCGGGCCGATTGGCGATCATGGTTGGTCATATGAACATAATGAAGGAAGGCTGGCTGTCGAAAAGAAATTTGGGGGGAAAGTCAAAACCACCTATGTTGAGAAGGTGCCAGAAGGTGCTGATGCTCAGAGAGTTATTAACAAGCTTGCAAGCACAGGTCATAACCTGATTTTCACTACGTCTTTTGGTTATATGAATCCCACTTTAAAAGTAGCTAAAAAACATCCTAAAGTGCACTTTGAACACGCTACAGGTTTTAAAAGAGATAAAAATGTATCTACCTATTCTGGCCGCTTTTACGAAGGTCGTCATGTGGCAGGATTAATAGCTGGGAAAATGACTAAATCCAATGTGATTGGCTATGTTGCTTCGTTTCCCATTCCTGAAGTAATTCGAGGAATTAACGCAGTATCTATAGCTGCAAGATCGGTAAATCCCGAGGTGAAAATTAAGGTAGTTTGGGTGTCCACTTGGTTTGATCCTGGGAAAGAAGCGGATGCTGCAAAAACTCTTATAGACCAAGGCGCTGATATCATCATGCAACACACTGATTCCCCTGCACCAGTTCAAGTAGCAGAAAAAAGAGGTGTTTGGGCCTTAGGTCAAGCCTCTGACATGACTGCATTTGGCCCTAAAGCACACCTTACTGCCATTATTGATAATTGGGCTCCTTATTATATTTCTAGAACTCAGGCTGTTTTAGATGGAACTTGGAAATCCGGTGATACTTGGGGAGGGTTCAAATCTGGTATGGTACTAATGGCACCATATAACAAAGCAATTCCTAAAGAAGTGGTTGCAATGGCTGAAAAGGCACGGATTGGTATAATTGACGGTTCAGTGCATGCATTTACAGGGCCAATCAAAGACCAATCGGGCAAGATAGTTATTCCAGCAGGAAAAGTTGCTTCGGATGGCATGCTTGCTGGTATGAACTTCTATGTACAGGGAGTTGAGGGAAAAATACCTCAGTAAATTTTTATAAAGTTTTGTTGGGCCTGCTCATTATTGCTGATCGGGCCCAACGTTTCTATAAAAATTAGGAAAACCAAGAACGCCATGAATCCCAGTTCATTACACTTTTATGGATAATTTCATACCCTATTTCTGTGGCATGAACCCCATCGCAATCTCGTTGACTCTCTTGCCAGTCTTCATTGTCAATTAGTATTTGAAAAAGATCTAAATATTTTATGTCTAAATTTAAACAAATTTCGGCTATTTGGTTATTTAATTCTTGAATTCGAGTATTTGAATATTGGTAGGCAGTTCCGTCAGGGAAAATGTAAGGCTGCATGTCCTCTATAATAGGTACTGGTCCGATAGTTATTGTAGGAAGCCAGTTTTTGGCGTCGTCTAACACTGTTTTTATATTTGCAATGGTTTTATTGATTGGAACCCTAATTCCATTATTTACTTCTTCTGCGGTATCATTCAGCCCGAAAGACATAACTAATCGACCATTTACATGAACAGGTAAACGGACTTCACACTCCCTTTTCCATCTGCTCATAACCATGTCAGAAGTATCTCCCCGAACTCCTAAGTTATATAGGGTCACATCATGACCGTTTTTTGTTTCATGTTTGCACAGTCGGCCAGGCCAACCTAGAAAGTGATTGTCTCCGCTTCCTACTGTAATGCTGTCACCAACGAAACAAATTCTCATTGCGGTCATTATTTTCTCCTTAAACGGTTATTAAGTTTTAGAGGTAGAATTTTTATAATGAGAAAAAATAGCGTTTGCCCCCCTAAACCCACCAAAAGCTAATACCAGAGAAATCGAAACTATCAAAAAAGAAAGTCTAATCTCATTTCTCATTACTATTACAAATAGAACTTCGATTAAAACTTCGATCACAGATAAAAGTAGTATAATTATACAGGCTATTCTTGAACGTCGAAAAGCTAAGAAAGCCATGAGAATATAGAAAAAACCTATACCTATCTGTGCAAGGCCTGGCCCAATAGGTTGTGGGGTGGACAGCCAGACAGTTCCAAACAATAAACGATTAAGAGCCAATATGCTTGAACTATAGCAGCTATTAATAGCTGCACTCCATGCGCTTTTTACCGTGTTGGTATTCGGATAGAATATTCTTTTAAGTATGGCCAGAAAATTCACACTGATTTCTCCAAAATTTTACATGAGTTTAAAGACTGTACTTGATTTAAAATTTAATCACTGTTTTATGCAGATGTGAGCTGCTGTTCACATCAAGTTAGAGCAAGCCTTCTAATAATACCATTATTAGGCAAGTAATTTTAGATTAGTTTTTGTAAAATTTGGGATGTTGGAAACGGTGTTTGAATTAATACAACAATATTGGCCTTATGTAGCTACTACATTAGTTTTTATATTGGCAATTGTATTATCAGCTACTGTTATTTTGTATAAACGAAATGAAAGAGCTGCAATTGCTTGGGTGGGGCTAATAATATTGTCTCCGCTTATAGGTTCCATCGCCTATCTTTTGTTGGGAATAAATCGGATTAAAAGACGGGCAGTAAGAATTAGACCAGATACTCCCGCTCACAAATTAAAAAATTTACCTTCATTCCATATTGAGAATACAAAAAATTTGTCAGATTCCGGATCTAATGTTGATATAAAAAATCATTTTATTCACAAAGAACTCACTCGACTAACTAATGAATTGGCAATTAATGAACTCACTTTTGATAATAGTGTTTTTCCTCTAATTAATGGAGATATGGCTTATCCGGAAATGCTAAAGGCAATAGATAATGCGGAACATTCGATTGGGTTCGAGGCCTACATTTTCAAATTTGATAGTATTGGAAAAAAATTTGTGGAAGCACTAGGGCGCGCAGTGGATCGTAACGTTGAAGTTCGGGTATTAGTTGACGGTGTTGGACAGGTTTATTCCTGGCCTTCAATTATAAAAGGTTTAAGGTCCTTTAATATTCCCAGTGCACGTTTTATGTATTCTTTATGGCCTTGGCAAATGCCTTATCTCAATCTAAGGAATCATCAGAAGATTTTAGTTGTAGACGGTAAAGTCGGTTTTACTGGTGGCATGAATATTAGTTCAGCAAATGTGATTAAACAAAAAGCTAGATTTCCAATTAGGGATATACATTTTAAAATTGAAGGACCACTGGTGTCTCATCTTTCTGAGGCATTTGCTGATGATTGGTATATTACCACCAAAGAGTCTCTATCTGGAAAGAAGTGGTTTCCTGAGCTTCTTGGCCGAGGGGAGATTGTTGCTAGAGGTATTCCTTCCGGACCACATGAGCCATTCGAAAGAACCCGATGGATGTTAGCCGCTGCAATAGGTGAAGCTCGAAAGTCTCTGTGCATTATGACGCCTTATTTTTTGCCGGATGAAACTCTAATTTCTTGCTTAAGTTTAGCTGCAATGCGCGGTGTGGATGTTGATATTATTTTACCAGAAAAGTCTAACCTTCCTTTTGTTTCTTGGGCAACAATGGCTCGATTAGATGAGTTGATTTCAGTTGGCTGTAGAGTGTGGTTAGGCAAACAGCCTTTTAATCATTCCAAGATAATGATAGTTGACGAATGCTGGTCAATGGTAGGTTCGTCTAACTGGGATCCTCGTAGCCTAATTCTTAATTTTGAGTTCAACCTTGAATGTCATGGAACAAATCTAGCTCTGGAATTAAGAAACATATTTGATCAAGAGTTAGACAAGGCGAGGTTATTAAATGTAAGTGAACTAAGGAAAAGAAGTATTATTATCAAAATAAGAGATGGTATTGCTCGTTTATGTTCTCCCTACTTATGAAATAAATCAATAAGTTCTTTCAACACAAAAATTTACCACCTCCTCCAATGCAGATTTGTAAGGGCTCTTTGGAAATTGATTTAGAGCAGTTCTTGCAGTTTCTGTATAACTTCTAGCACGAATTTGTGTTTCATTCAGAGCATTATGTTTTTTTAATAAGTGGATAGCTTGTTCAAGGTCTTCATCATTTTGATCCAAATTCTCTAGAGTCCGTTGCCAGAAAAGTTTTTCTTTCGTGTCCCCCCTTTCAAATGCAAGTATTACTGGAAGGGTTATTTTTCCTTCACGAAAATCATCTCCCACATCCTTCCCCAGCTGATTATTAAGTCCATTATAATCGAGAAAATCATCCACTAGTTGGAATGCAATACCAAGGTTCAATCCGTATTGATCTAGTGCATTTTCTTCTTTATCCGGCCTATCACTAATTACTGCACCAATTCGACATGCTGCTGAAAATAGTGCAGCTGTTTTTGATTTTATGACTTTTAAGTAAGTGCTCTCGCTTGTTGATATATTGTTTGCTGTCGTTAGCTGTGTAACTTCCCCCTCAGCAATTACTGCGCTAGCGTTTGCTAGAATAGCAAGCACCTTTAACGAGTCGCTTTTTACCATTAACATGAATGCACGACTAAATAAAAAATCTCCGACTAGTACGCTAGCTTGATTTCCCCAAACCGCATTAGCTGTTTCTTGTCCGCGCCGTGATTCAGAGCTATCAACAACATCATCATGAAGCAAAGTTGCTGTGTGTATAAACTCAACTGCTGCAGCTAATCCAATGTGTTTATCACCTTCATAATTACAGAGCCGAGCACTTGCCAAGGTTAGTAGAGGGCGCAATCTTTTTCCACCAGCTGAGATCAAGTGTCCGGCGAGTTGTGGTATAAGATCTACCTCCGACTCCATATTATTCAATATGAGTTTATTTACCTTTTTTAGATCATTGCCGCACAGATTACGTAAAGTTTCCAGGGAGTTGATTTTTTGCCCTGTTGTCATGCCACCTGATCGTGCTGCCACAGTCAATGTGTGCACCTCTCATTTGAGTAAAACATCAAATAATCTTACTTTAACTAAGGACAATAATAAACATTGCTTAGTAATTTAGCATAAGGTTGTGTATCTAAGGGTCAAGAGGTTGCTTTGACGCACTTGGGATAATGAAATTAGAGTGACATGAAAGAAATTAAAAAATTTTCTAATTTTTATAGCTTAAGTAGCTAATTAGTATCTAAAACAATCAATAAGGGATGAATCTTTTTTACCTTATTTTGCTGTCTAGCAGTTTGGCAAAGAGTGTTACATATTAGGTGAATTAAATTAGTTTTTTTTTATTTAAGCTTTTTGTTGGAAATCAGACCTATGGAGGAAATGAGTATCAACGATATTCATTTAACAAAAGATTGGTTGTTAGGTGGACGTGTGTGCTTGAGGCAACCATCTAGGGGTTATCGTGTGTCTATAGATTCAGTCCTTTTGGCCGCGTCTGTACCGGCATTAGAAGGTGAACTCTTGCTTGAATTGGGAAGTGGAACAGGTGCTGCATCACTGTGTTTGTTAAAAAGAGTACCTAGGTGTCAAATAATTGGAATTGAAAACAATGAAGATATGTTATTTCTGTCTAGAGAAAACATTCTTTTAAACAAACTGGATGATTTCATTACTTTCGTAAATGCCGATGTTACCAATTTACCTATTCAAATTTCGCAACAGGGCTTCGATCATGTCTTCTCGAATCCACCATATCTTCAAGCTTCACGTTCAGATCGCAGGGAGTCTTCTATAAAAGAAGGTCATTTTGCTAATGTAGAGGGTACCGCTGATTTATCTGCTTGGATAAAAGTAATGGCTCTTGCACTCAAACCAAAAGGTCGTCTAACGTTAATTCACAGAGCTGATCGCTTGGATGAAATACTTTCTATATTGGACAAGTATGTAGGCGAAATAGTCGTTTTTCCTCTTTGGCCGAAATATGGCCGTTCGGCCAAGAGGGTTGTTATATCAGCCAGAAAAGGGGTTTCGACTCCTTTGAGGTTATCTTCGGGTTTAGTGTTGCATGAAAGTGATGGAGCCTATACCAAAGAGGCTAGCCATATACTTGAAAGTGGCATGGCTTTATTAGTGTGAGCAGTTGATATTAATTTATGTTGGAAGAAAACTATGGGAATATTAAGGCCTTTTAAAAGACTTTTGCCTAAACGATTAAGAAAATCTTATCAAGTTGTGAGTATTGTGAGGATGGAGGGAGTAATCGCTAGTGGACGTGCTAGCTTAAGGTCTTCCAATATAAACCTATCAAACTTGGATGCACCTCTAAAAAGAGCCTTTAATATGCCAGACATATGTGCTGTGGCATTGGCTATTAATTCTCCAGGCGGTTCGCCGGTCCAGTCATCACTTATAGCAAAGCGTGTTAGATCTTTGGCTGATGAAAAAGGTGTTCCGGTTTTTGCTTTTGCTGAGGACGTTGCTGCCTCTGGTGGCTATTGGCTAGCTTGTTCTGCCGATGAAATTTATGCAGATCCTTCTTCTATTTTAGGATCTATTGGGGTTATTTTTAGTGGTTTTGGTTTTCACAATTTAATTGAAAAGTATGGCATTGAGCGTCGAGTTTATTCTGCAGGTGAAAACAAAGGAGCTTTGGATCCTTTTCAGGCTGAAAAAGCAGAGGACATAGATCGCCTTAAATCAGTTCAGAAAATAATTCATGATAGTTTCAAAGAGTTAGTTCGTTCAAGAAGGTCAGACAAGATAAAAGAATCAGATGAAGTTCTATTTTCAGGGGAGTTTTGGACAGGTGCCCAAGCTAAAGAATTGGGGTTAATAGATGGTATAGGGGATTTGAATTCGATCATGAGAGAACGATTTGGAAATAATGTTAAATTTAAAGAAATTCCGCTCAGAAAAAGCTGGCTCAAAGATCGTTTTGGTATAGGGTCTGTTGCTAATTTAAAGGGCTACAATAATCACGATACAATTATAGATTGTGCTATACAGACTATAGAAGAGAGACTGATTTGGAGTCGCTTCGGACTTTAATCGGTATTAACCTAACTAAAAAAAGGCTTTAATTCACTGATATGTTTGGATTTTCACCTGGAAAAATTGCTGTATTGGCTATAATCCTGATTGTAGTCCTTTACGGAGCTAAGATCATCACTCGTAAAATCAAAGCTAATGATTCTGATAGTGACTCAGATGACGAGAATCACGTAGATACTGTCTATGATTCTGAAACAGATTCTTATGTGGTTAATCCTAAGGATGAACTATCTGATAAGGAATAAATTTTTTATTTAGCTTAATGAGTTATTGTTTTAATTAACCTGAAATAGTTTATTAGTTATGAAGGAAATTTTAGATGCTAGATTCTATAATGACTGCCATTAATGTTAGCTGGCACTAAGTGGTCAGTATAGTCATTAAGATATGATGTCTTCGCGGCCAAAAGAGACAGTGAGTGGAGCTAGTAGTTTCCAGGATCTGATATTATCTTTGCAGTCATTTTGGTCTGCTCAAGATTGTTTAATTTTGCAACCATATGATATGGAAGTTGGTGCTGGTACCTTTCATCCGGCTACGGCCTTACGAGTGTTAGGTCCCGACAAATGGAGGGCAGCATATGTGCAACCGTCTCGCCGTCCTACTGATGGAAGATACGGAGAGAATCCAAACCGTTTACAACACTATTATCAATTTCAGGTTATCCTTAAACCATCTCCTGATGACTGTCAGGGTCTTTATTTACAGAGCCTGGCTGCGTTAGGTATTGACTCTGCTTTTCATGATATTCGTTTTGTTGAAGATGATTGGGAGAGCCCAACTCTAGGGGCTTGGGGTTTAGGTTGGGAGGTTTGGTGCGATGGAATGGAAATAAGTCAATTTACATATTTCCAACAAGTAGGAGGTTTTGACTGTGATCCAGTTGCGGTTGAATTGACCTATGGAGTAGAAAGATTAGCTATGTATGTGCAGGGGGTAGAAAACGTCTATGATCTAAAATTTAATAACAGTGGTGTTAAATATGGAGACATCTTTCTGGATGCTGAAAGAGAGTATAGTATTTATAATTTCGATATAGCCAATACTGAACTTTTGATGCGTCATTTTATTGACGCAGAATCGGAATGTAATTCACTTCTAGACTCTGGACTAACTTTGCCAGCCTATGATCAATGTATTAAAGCAAGTCATATTTTCAATATTTTAGATGCACGAGGCGTTATTTCTGTTACTGAACGACAATCATATATATTACGTGTTCGTGAGCTTGCTAAAACTTGTTGTCAGTCTTGGCTAAAGACAAGAGATAAAAAAAATAATAAAAATGCCTGATCTACTATTGGAATTACTATCGGAAGAAGTGCCAGCCGGTCTTCAGGAAATAGCCGCTAATCAGCTCTCTGATTATATAATATCTGCTCTTGATGAATTAGAAATTAAACATTCTGACACGGAAGTGTTCTCCACTCCTCGACGTATTTCTGTAGTTGTAAATGGTCTACCAACTTTGCAGCCTGATCGGAAAATTCAAAGAAAAGGGCCAAGGGCTGACGCACCTCGCAAGGCCATTGAAGGCTTTCTGGCTGCGAACGGTGTTTCTTTAGAAGAGTGCGAGCTGCATGAAGATAAAAAGGGCCCCTTTTATATAGCTATAATTGAGATTAAAGGATTACATCTAAAAAGTATTTTGGCTGACCTTATCGAAGTCGCGATAGGCAAGGTATCTTGGCCTCGGTCAATGAGATGGGCTGATAGTCGATTTCGTTGGGTTCGTCCACTTCGAAATATATTAGCAGTATTTGATGGGAGTCCTATAGCAGGTAAACTTGATTTAGAACGTGGGAGTCTAGAGTTTAGTGATCATACATATGGCCATAGATTTTTAGCGCCTGGAATAATTAAAATAAAAAATAGAGATGATTATCTCAAGCAGTTAGAAAAAAGTTTTGTTCTTATTAATCGAGAAGAGAGAAAAAATTTTATAGAAAATTCTCTTAAGAAGAAGGCTAAAAAAGTAGGTCTCTCAGTTAAGCAAGACAATAGTTTGATTGATGAAGTGACTGGATTAGTTGAATGGCCGGAAGTTTTAATTGGGGATATTGATGAACAATTCATGGGTTTACCTGTAGAAGTCTTGATTACATCTATGCGAACCCATCAAAAATATTTCGCTCTTGAACTGCCTAATGGGAAATTAGCTTCCAAATTTGCTTTTGTGTCCAATATATCTACTCAGGACGGTGGAAAAGATATTATAATGGGAAATCAACGAGTGCTTAAGGCGAGATTGGCCGATGCTCAACATTTCTGGGATCAGGATCGCAAGAAATCTCTTGATGATTTAGTCCCATCATTAGATCGGATAGTATTTCATGCAAAATTAGGAAGTCTTGGGTCAAAAGTTAATCGTATATCTAAATTATCTATATCAATTGCTCGCGAAATACCTGAAGCCGACACAGAAACAATTGTTAGAGCCTCGAGGTTGGCTAAGGCGGACTTGGTAACTGGGATGGTAGGAGAATTTCCTGAGTTACAGGGTGCTATAGGAAAATATTACTCACTTTTAGATGATGAATCTTCTGAAGTTGCTACAGCAATAGCTGAGCATTACTCACCATTGGGTCCTAGTGATAAATGCCCCAGCGAGATAACAAGCATTACTGTATCTTTAGCCGATAAGATTGATACCTTGGTAGGGTTTTGGGCTATAAACGAGAAGCCAACTGGTTCAAAGGATCCTTATGCTTTGCGCAGAGCAGGTCTAGGAATTATTCGTTTGATACTGGAAAATAGATTAAGATTTTCACTACGGTCTTTATTTTCTATTTCCAGTGATTTGTATGAAATTAAAACCGATGGAGTACCTGATGACTTGATGGTTTTCATAGCAGAGAGGCTTAAAGTTTACCTTCGTGAAGAGGGTGTGCTGCATAGTCACATCGAAGCGATATTTTCTTTATCGGCGGAAGATGATTTATTGAGGTTATTGGAAAGAGTAAAGGCATTATCTGAGTTCTTGAAATCAGAGGATGGGTCTAACTTGCTAGTGGCTTATCGAAGAGCGGCCAATATTGTACGACAGGAAGAAAAAAAGGATAAAAAAAATTTTAGTGGTGAATCGTATGATCCTAATCTATCAGTTGATTCTGAAGGAGAATTGGAAGCGGAACTATGGAGGGCTATGATAGCCACTAAATCAAAAGTAAATGAACTTATAAAAAGTGAGAGGTTTGTTGAGGCAATGACTTCTCTAGCGCTTCTTAGAAAACCAATAGATGATTTTTTTGAAAATGTAATAGTAAATGTAGATGACTTGGATATTAGGAATAATAGATTATGTTTATGCACACAAATTCAGCAGGTAATGGATAATGTCGCTGACTTCTCAAAAATTGAAGGCTGAAAAACTAGAAAATAATAGTTCAAAATCTGATTGGGTTCTTGGCTTTGGTAATGGAAGGGCTGATGGACACTCCGGGATGAGAAACTTATTGGGGGGTAAAGGAGCTAATTTGGCTGAGATGAGCAACCTCGGGCTACCTGTTCCACCAGGCTTTACAATTACAACAGATGTGTGTGCATACTACTATGATAATGGTAATAGTTTCCCTGATGACCTCTCTGATCTAGTTAACCAATATCTTACTTCAATTGAAAAATCTGTTGGGTGCACATTTGGTGATCCACATAATCCACTTCTCGTTTCAGTCAGGTCCGGATCGAGGGCCTCGATGCCCGGGATGATGGATACAGTTCTCAATCTAGGTTTGAATGATGTGACGGTCGAGGGGCTTGCAATAAGATCAGCTGATGTGCGTTTCGCCTATGACAGTTATCGCAGATTTATACAAATGTTCGGTGATGTTGTGCTGGGCATTGAACATTACCTCTTTGAAGAAGTTCTAGATAATATAAAATTAGAGTCTGGAGTTGCTTTAGATACAGAACTCTGCGCCGATGATATGTGTTTGGTGGTCAAAAAGTACAAAGAGCTTGTAATAAATGAATTAGGCGAACCATTTCCTCAGGATCCCAAGGAACAATTGTGGAGCGCAATCAAGGCTGTATTTGGCTCTTGGATGAATCAGAGAGCCATAACTTATCGTAAGTTACACGATATACCAGCCGACTGGGGTACTGCGGTTAATATTCAAGCTATGGTATATGGAAACATGGGAGAGGATTGTGCAACTGGTGTGGCGTTTACGCGTGATCCGTCCACTGGAGAGAATATATTTTACGGCGAATATTTATCAAATGCACAGGGGGAGGATGTCGTTGCTGGTATTCGCACCCCTCAACATCTAACAATTTCTGGGAAAAACCAAAACAACTCTGAAGCCATATCTATGGAAGAGGCCATGCCAGAAGTTTTTAAAAAACTCCTAGATGTTCGTAGCATTTTGGAGCTTCATTATAAGGACATGCAGGATATTGAGTTCACAGTTCAGAAAGAAAAGCTATATATATTACAAACACGCTCTGGAAAACGCACCGCTGCAGCTGCTGTAAGAATTGCTGTTGAGATGGTAGAAGAGGGTGTTATTTCAAAGAACGAGGCCATTCATAGAGTTGACCCCTCTCAATTAGAGCAGCTTTTGCATCCTCGCTTAGATCCGGGCTCTTCTCGAAATGTATTAACTCGCGGCCTTCCCGCCTCACCAGGAGCGGCATCTGGTAAAATTGTTTTTAGCGCTGATATGGCTGAAGACATGTCCCAAAAGGGTGAAGATGTAATTTTGGTGAGAATAGAGACGAGCCCTGAAGATATTCATGGTATGCATGCTGCCCGCGGCATACTCACTACAAGGGGAGGGATGACTAGTCATGCTGCGGTCGTTGCAAGAGGTATGGGTAGACCTTGTGTCGCTGGCGCTTCAGAAGTATCGATAGATTATGAAAAAGGAATAATGTCTGTTGGAGGAAGAAGTTTCGTTTCCGGTGATTTGGTCACCATAGATGGGGCGGAAGGTGAATTAATAGAAGGTTCAATTCCAACAGTTGAACCAGACTTATCCGGGGGATTCCATCTTTTGATGGAGTGGGCAGATAGTTTGCGTCGTATGAGGGTTCGAGCCAATGCAGAAACTCCAACTGATGCAGAAATGGCCCGTAAATTTGGAGCAGAGGGTATTGGTTTGTGCAGAACGGAACACATGTTTTTTGATCCGGAACGCATTGTGGCTGTTCGCCAAATGATAATGTCGGATGATGAAACTGGCCGTCGCAGGGCTCTAGAGCAGATCTTACCATATCAGAGGAAAGACTTTGTCAAACTTTTTGAAATTATGTCTGGCCTGCCAGTAACGATACGCTTGTTGGACCCTCCTCTTCATGAGTTTTTGCCTCACACAGACGAGGAAATATATGAAGTGGCGAAGCTTTCAGGAAAGTCGGCTCAAGAGATACAGGAAATAGCTACGAGGCTTAAAGAAGCAAATCCAATGCTTGGACACAGAGGATGCAGATTGGGAATTACTTATCCTGAAATATATGAAATGCAGGCACAGGCCATTTTTGAGGCTTGTCTTATCGTTGTAGATAAGAAAGAAAATTCTGTAGTTCCGGAAATTATGATACCTTTGGCAGCAACAAGTGTTGAACTGGAAATACTCAAGAAAAAAATTGATTCAATAGCTGACACTGTTTTTAAGAGGGCAGGACAAACTATAAAATACACTATTGGCACAATGATAGAACTACCTAGGGCTGCATTGAGAGCAGGCGAACTAGCAGAAGAAGCAGAATTTTTTAGCTTTGGAACGAATGATCTAACACAGACCACTTTTGGGATTAGCAGAGATGATGCCGCAAGCTTTCTTCCAGACTATCAACATTATGGGATTTTAAACGTTGATCCTTTTGTAACTATAGATATTGATGGCGTAGGTGAGCTGATTAAAATTGCTAGTGAGCGAGGTCGTGAAAAACGACCAGAAATAAAATTAGGTATTTGTGGAGAGCACGGGGGAGACCCTAAATCTGTGCGTTTTTGTGAATCTATCGGACTCGACTATGTTTCTTGTTCGCCATACCGGGTGCCTATTGCAAGGTTAGCTGCAGCCCAGGCTAGTACTTCCGAATAACTAGACATTTCTTCATAAAAATAGCCATTACAATAAGTTTAGTAATGGCTATTTAAATAATTATGACCTTCAAGGGGTTATTCTGCTGGGACAGTGTTAGAAGGAACTTTAACATTCTTCTTTTTACTGAAAAGTTTTCTAATGAACTTGCTTATAGCTTTGCTTCGTTCCAGCTCTGCCATTCTTATAATCTCAATTTCACTTAAGTGCTGATATTCTTTTACCATAATAATTCTCTCTTTTTTACTGCTGTGTGTATACTTTCTAAGTCTCTTTACCAAACAGAAGTGACTTAATAATTATGTTATATATAGGTCAGTAAATATTACTAATCAATCACTATATCATGCAAAAAACGCATATCAGGTAAATAGTTTGTTCATTGGTGAAAACGTTTGTGAAATCACAATTAATTGTTTAGATAATAAATTAGTTGTTAGGAGCTCTTATATACCGTAACTGGATTACCAGCACTGGTGAGGTCATGACTTATGTTGTCTGCTTCTAGTGTATCTGTCCGTACCAGTGCAATAGCGTATTTTTTGCAAGAAGATTTTATAACTCCTACTTCTCTTTTATCTAACATAACTATATCGCCACTTTCAGGATTGTTATTCGGACAGTGAAGAGTTAGAAGTGTACGCTTGACGAGCCCCCGGTATTTACTACGTGCAGTTACTTCTTGCCCGATATAGCAGCCTTTATCCCAGTCAACACAGTTAAACTTATCAAGATTACATTCAAGTAAGGTAGATTTACTTTTTTCAATATCTCTTTCTCCATCGGGAATACCAAGTTTTATTCTCATCAAATCGTATTCTTCAAACTTTCCGGGGCGTATCGCTAGTTTCTCTATAAATTTTTCCGATGATTTTTTGATTGTTAACAATCTGCAGCCAAGACTGGGTGATCTTGGGTCTACATAAACGATTCCATTACTTATTGGTAAAGCTTTTCCTGCCTTATCTTCGATGCCAAAGACACTTGCAGCTTGGTCTCCAAATACAGAAAAAACCGAAAGTTCTTCCATTTCACTAAGCTCAATATTGGCCCTTAATTTAAAACGACTTAGCAATAAAATTAGATCTTTCTGTTGTCCATTGGCGCAGTCCAAGATCAATTGATCCTTATATTCTATAATAAAAAAATCATGAAGAAACTTTCCTTGGGGAGTGAGAAGTGCTCCATAGGAAAACTGACTTTGTGAAATTTTATTTAAATCTTGAGATATTAGCCCTTGTAGAAATTCGTTTCTGTCTTTTCCAGAGATTAGAACTAGACCACGATCAAGCTTTACAATCTTAGCTTTTGTCATCTAATGAGTATTTTCCTTTTTATCAAAATATGTAGTTATAAAGTTTTATGCTAGTAAATCTCTTTAATAATATCAAAGTAAATATAATTGGCTAATTTAATTATAATGGTATTCACAGAGTTAGAAGCATATAAGTATCTATAATGAAAATACTTATTATTGGACCTACTAGAATAGGGGATACTGTGCTTTCGTCTGGCATAGTTGATCATATAAGCAAGCTATATCCTCAGGCACGGATAACAGTTGCATGCGGTGCTGTATCTGCTCCTCTTTACAGAAACCTACCTAATCTTGATCGAATCATACCCATTACTAAGAAGGCTGCTTCCACTCATTGGTGGGGTGTTTGGCTCAGCGTATATAAGATAAGTTGGGACCTAGTTCTCGATTTTCGTCGCTCTATAGTTCCATGGGTGATAAAGGTAAAACGCAGAATTGTGACCAAGGCTGCACTTGATAAAAATGAACATAGAGTTATCTCATTTTCGCGCGCTCTGGGACTAGAAAAAGCTCCACCTTCTCCAGTGTTATGGATTTCAGCCGAAGATGAAAATCGAGCCAATAGTTTAATCCCTAATGGCAGTCCGGTTATAGCTGTTGCTCCTGCAGCAAATTGGAGGGGTAAAATGTGGGATGTAAACAGATTCGTTTCAGTCATAAATAGGATTTCTAATTCCTCATGTGAGAGATCAATTTTTCCGGATGCCAGGATAGCTATTTTGGGAGGACCGGGTGAAGAGTCATCTGCCTCTATACTGATTGAAAGCATTGAACAAGACAGGCTCTTAAACTTAGTAGGTAAAGAGAATTTGTATACTATTTCTGCCTGTCTTAGGAGATGTTCTTTATTTATAGGAAATGACTCTGGCCTAATGCATATGGCAGCTGCTGCGAATATTCCGACTGTAGGTTTGTTTGGGCCTAGTAGAGTAGAAAATTACCATCCGTGGGGAAAATACACAGAAGCAGTTTGTACTGAAAAGCCCTACCATGATCTAGTTAAGGAGACAGTTAAGCACACAGATGACTCATGCCATATGATGGATTCATTGACAGTTGATAGTGTTGTGGAAGCAGTTGAGAATTTGTTATTCAAACATAAAATAATTACCAAATAAAACACAGTTTATATAAAATCTAATGTTAATTGACGGATCGTTATAATAAATAATGTCCATTACGATAGCAGAGTTCATTCTGTATTCCTTATGGACGAAGATAAAGGTGATTAAATATTGCGTCTAATGCAAGCCATAGCAGGATCTAAAGTAGGGGGAGCCGAATCTTTCTTTGTTCGGTTGGTTATTGCATTAAATTCAAGAAATATAAATCAAAAAGTCATTATTGGCAGAAGCAAATCCCGTATGATGAAATTACAATCGGAAGGAATTCAGCCAACAGAAATCTCCTTTGGAGGTCCCATAGACTTTTTAAGTAAAATAAAGATTCAAAAGGAGATCAATGAATTTAGGCCAGATATTATTTTAAGCTGGATGAGTAGAGCAGCTAGTAAAGTTCCTATTTCTGGACGCCAAATAACTCATATAGGTCGTTTGGGGGGGTATTATAATTTAAAATATTACAAGAGTTGTGATTACTTGATAGGAAATACACCGGATATAGTCGACTATATTGTAGAGGAAGGCTTTAACCCGAAGCGCGTTATACATTTGCCCAATTTTGTTAATGATCCAATCAATCCTCCTGTTAAAAGATCAGCTCTGGATACTCCCGAAAATGTTCCACTTATTTTTGCCATGGGAAGGTTACACAAAAATAAAGCGTTTGATGTTCTACTTAAATCTATGCCTAATATCCCTGATGCATGGCTCTGGATTGCAGGTGAGGGGCCTGAAAAATCATTTCTTAAATCTCTGGTGGAAGAACTAGGTATTGGCGAGCGCACTCGTTTTTTAGGGTGGTCGGATAAGCCTGATGCATTACTATCTGCTGCTGACATTTTTGTGTGTCCTTCAAGGCATGAGCCGTTGGGAAATGTAATTATTGAGGCTTGGGCTGCTAACAAACCGGTAATAGCTGCAGCATCTATGGGGCCTAAAGAACTACTGGGGGATAATGAAAAAGGATTAGTTGTTCCAATAAATAATCCAAAAGAAATTGCTAACTCGGTTAATTATCTAATAAAAAACCCAGATAAAAGCATTGATCTTTCTGGTGCAGGTCTTGAGGCCTATGAAAAGTACTACAGTGAAAAGGTTGTGGTAGATCAATATTTGAAATTTTTTGAGAAGGTTTTGAGTGAATGTGCGGCATAGTCGGGTTAATGACGCGTGACGGAAACACTCCTAATGATTTAGTCATTAGCCAGCTAGTTTCATTGGTAAAACATAGAGGGCCTGATGGAGAAGGAAGATACTCAGGGCGAAATTTAGGAATGGCCCAGACACGCCTAGCCATTATCGACCTAGAAACAGGTGATCAACCCCTTTACGAAAGTGGTGGTGCAGCGGTAATTGCGAATGGAGAAATATATAATTTTATTGAATTACGTGAAGATCTATCTGAAAAACACTTTAGTACATCTTCCGATTGTGAAGTACCATTGCACCTATATAGACGTTATGGTTTGAATTTTGTTGATTATTTGAGAGGTATGTATGCTATAGCCCTTTATGATCCAATAGAAGGACAGCTTTTGTTAACTAGGGATCCTTTTGGTATAAAACCTCTTTATTATTCTGAAACTGAATCAGGGTTCTGTTTTGCATCGGAACCACAGGCTTTAGTTTCAGCTGGTCTGGTTAATAGTACAATAAATAAAACTGCAAGGGCCGAACTTGTTCAACTTCAGTACTCAACTGGATCTGATACAATATATAGTCATATACAGAGAGTCTTACCCGGTGAAACTTTAGTAGTCCGAGATGGTAGAATTGTAGCTAGACGACGGAAGCAGGCTCTTCCACATGTTGCTCCAGAAGATTGGGATGAGCATACTGCTCTCGAACTACTAGATAGTTCTTTACGTGATAGTGTAGAACTTCATCAGAGATCTGACGTCCCATACGGTATGTTTTTTTCCGGTGGGGTAGATAGCTCAGCGATACTCTCGTTAATGGCTGAGCTAAATGAACAACCAGTCATGGCATTTACTGCTGGGTTTGAAAGCCACTCGGTCCCTGACGAACGTGAACACGCGACGAAGGTGG
>JAKUPN010000008.1 GCA_022449545.1 Alphaproteobacteria bacterium
GAAACGAGGGTAAGAGTAAAAGCCTCTGCTACTTGTGGGAACTGTAACGGTAATGGTGCAGAAGGTGGAACTGCTCCCGTTGCATGCCCTAGTTGTCATGGGGCTGGTAAGGTAAGAACACAACAAGGTTTTTTTACCGTTGAACGCAGTTGCCCGACCTGTCACGGAGCGGGAAAAGTAATAGACAATCCTTGTAGAGGGTGTGCAGGTTCGGGTCGAGTAGAAAAAGAAAAAACTTTGTCTGTCAATATTCCGGCTGGGGTAGAAGATGGAACAAGAATACGAGTTAGCGGAGAAGGAGAAGCCGGCCTAAGAGGGGCGCCATCTGGCGACTTATACATTTTTATATCTATTAAGGAGCACAGATTTTTTGGTCGCGATGGATCTGATATATATTGTCGTGTTCCTATACCCATGACAACTGCTGTTTTAGGAGGTACTCTTGAAATCCCCACTATTGATGGCAATCGAGCAAGAGTTAATGTTCCAGCAGGGACTCAAACTGGGCAACAGTTTCGCCTTAGAGGAAAGGGGATGTCGGTTTTGAGAAGTAATTCCAGGGGCGACATGTATGTGCAGTCACAAGTAGAGACACCGGTTAATTTAACAAAAAAACAACGCGAACTTTTACGAGAATTTGAGACCTCTGGAGGTAAAAAACCTCATAGCCCTGAAGCCGATGGATTTTTTACTAAGGTTAAAGAGCTATGGGAAGAGTTCAAGGAATAGTTGTTTATCTCCTTTTAAATACGTTCTCAGGCTGCCATTTTTCTTCTCTCATGCTAATCTAGAATAGATTTAATAATAACTGCAGGAACTTCACATGGCAGATTCCTTGAAAATTGGAGTTGTAGGCGCATCAGGACGTATGGGACGCATGTTAATAAACATAATTTCTAATACTTCAGGTTGTGAAATCGCTGGTGCTACGGAGGCTCCTGATTCAGAGTCGTTAGGTGAAGATTCAGGGATATTAGCTGGTGTGGGGGAAAATAATATCCCAATAATTGATAATCCTAAAGAAATGTTTGCAGACGTTGATGTTGTTATAGACTTTACTGCGCCTAAAGCCACTATATCTCATGTAGAGATTGCAACTGAGATAGGGTGCCCAATAGTGATTGGTACTACTGGTATGGATGATGTAAATATTTCTTTATTAAAGGAAGCCTCTAAATCTATTCCGATTATTCGAGCTCCAAATATGTCAGCAGGAGTTAATTTGATGTTTTCACTGGCTCGACAAATAGCCAAAACTTTAGATGAAGAATTTGATATAGAGATTTTTGAAGCTCATCATCGACACAAAGTAGATGCTCCCTCAGGTACCGCTTTAGGGTTAGGAGAGGCAGCTGCTCAGGGAAGAGGAGTTGATTTCGATAAGGTAAAAGTATTATCACGCGAAGGTATAACTGGAGAACGTGAATCTGGTAAAATTGGTTTTTCTACAATGCGTGCTGGCGACATTATTGGCACTCACACAGTTGTTTTTGCAAGCCAGGGGGAACAAATTGAAATTACACACAAGGCAACTGATAGAGCGATTTTTGCCAGAGGTGCAGTTAGAGCAGCTATTTGGATATCTACTCAATCGTCAGGACTGTACTCAATGGCCGATGTTTTAGGTTTATCCGAATAATCTTTAGTAAGTCATAGAATTAGTGGCAACTATTATGGCTCGAATGTCAAAAAATCAGGTGGAGGAATTTTTTAAGATATTGGCTAATGATAACCCTACGCCAAAAACAGAGTTAAATTATACAAATGATTACACATTACTTGTTGCCGTAGTACTTTCTGCGCAGGCTACTGATACTGGGGTAAATAAGGCTACCGCTAAGCTTTTTGAGATTGCGGACACTCCGAATAAAATGTTGAAACTTGGCCATGAATCTCTTATCGAGCATATTCGAACAATTGGCTTATTTAGGAATAAGGCTAAAAATATTATTTCTTTAAGTGAACAACTCATTGCAGAATATGCTGGGAAAGTTCCTGCTTCTAGAGAAAGTCTTGAATCCCTCCCCGGTGTAGGCAGGAAAACAGCGAATGTTATTCTGAACACAGCTTTTTCTGAACCCACGATCGCTGTCGACACACATATTTTTCGATTAGCAAATCGAACAGGATTAGCAATAGGTGATAGTGTTTTAGATGTTGAAAAGAATTTACTACGGCGTGTTCCTAAAACTTATATGAAACATGCGCATCATTGGTTAATTCTTCATGGACGCTACGTTTGTAAGGCTCGTAGTCCAAGATGTAATGTCTGTATTGTAGTTAATGAGTGTAGGTATAAAGAAAAGTCCATCTAGTTTGTCGATGTTATTTCTAGCCAGGCTTTCTAGCGTTAGAAAATAAGCTATAACATTGATCTATAGTATTTTCTTCTGAACTTCCGGTTTCATGATGTTTGACAACTCTTTCACCATTTGTAGAGCTATCGCTGTAAAGAAAAGTATAAAGTGAACAATTACTGCTCCGTAGTAAATAAACTCGAAGTTCAGCGTTTCCATCAATGCGAATTAGGTTTGGTGCGCCGAACCTCTCATCAAGTTGTGAACTAGATAATCCCATTATACTTATTTTTATGTCTTTGGGTTTAACCAATCGCTTGCTTTCGAGCGGTTCTAATCTTGACAAGATTTCTTTAGTGGGTTTTTCGTCTTTACTTTCTTTTAGTTGATAACCCTTTTTATTGTTTGGGATATTTTTAGGGGCAGATTTTGAGACATTTTGAGAAGAGTTAGGCTTCTTGTTCGTTGGGTCTGTTTTTTGGGGGGGTAATATTGAAGGATCAATTAATTTTGATTGAATATCCAGACCTTCACAGCCCGTCAAAACAAGGATAATTGCTAGTAAAATATATAACCTTGCTTTCATTATTTAGAGATTTATAACCTTACAGAGCGCGTTTGAACTGAAATTTCATTCGTACTTAATATTATACAAGTTTTTATAAAATAAATATAACTAGTTTATCGACTTCTTTTGTAAGTAGTGAAATACATGAGTCATCAATGCAGTTGCATACAAGGGTAGCAAGAGGTTTAAGATTGGCACCATTGAAATTAGTGCCAAAACTAGCCCGATAAAAAATACTGTTAGTTTTTGTTTTTTTCTTAAAATTCTTATTTGATTTGGGTTTAAGTGCCTTATAGCCACTAATTCAAAAAATTCTCTTCCGAGTAAGTATCCATTTAGAAACCAGCCACTGATTAAATAAACTGGGGGGATCAGGCTCAACGGTATAACAGCTATATTGAGTATAACTAATATTATTGTGAATCGAAGACCTATAAGTAGCGGTCCGATAAGAGATTTATAAGAGGCAGGTGGGAGATCCTGGTAATGACGTTTTTCTACTTCAGAGCAGATGGTGTCTAATTTAAAACTTGCTATAAGGCCAAAGAAAGACGGGAGGAGTAGTACTAGTATGATTACTGCGGCTAATGATCCTAACGTGTCTACAAGCCAATCCAGTCCCGTTATGCTAAAATCATCGATTTTCAAAACTAGTAGAATTAATAACCATAAAAAAAATGCGCTAACTAAACTATAGACAGCACTCGCTATAAGTACGAGCCTAAATTCGCGCGTTCTGATATCACCAACAGATTTTATAAAACAATTTAACACGGTATAATTTGATTAATACCTCTCCATTATTAGTAATATTTTATATAAGCAAGATTTATAATAAATAATTAAAGTAACTTAAATAAGAGCTATATATACTCAATAGTTTTTATTTTAAGAGGAATATTTATAATATGTCTGATGGACAAAAATTAGAGCTACAAATAGATGTAATTTGCATAGGTAATGCGATTTTAGATTTACTTCTAGAGGCCTCTGAAGATGTTTTGATTAAGTTTGGTATGACTAAGGGATCTATGTCTTTAGTTGAACTGGCTACAGTGGAAGCAATTTATAAAGATTTAGGACCAGGAATTGAAACATCGGGAGGATCGGCGGCAAACACAGCTGCGGGCCTAGCTCTCTTGGGGGCTAAGGTCGCATATATTGGGAAAGTCTATGATGATTATATGGGGCAGGTTTTCTTAAACCATATTCGCTCGGTAGGAGTAGAGTATAGTACGCTTGTGGCGACTAAGGGGTCTTCAACAGCTTGCTGCTTAATTCTTGTCACTCCAGATGCTGAAAGGACTATGAATACATATCTTGGAGCGTCTGCTGATTTAGATTTAACAGACATAGATCCATTATTAATTAGCCGATCTAAAATTGTATATTTAGAAGGTTATTTATGGGATAGAGCTTCAGCTAAACAAGCCTTTCTTGAGGCAGCTAGGCTAGCTAATGAGGCCGGCAGGAAGGTTGCATTAACATTATCAGACTCCTTTTGTGTTGAACGACACAGGGAATCATTCCTTAACTTAATAAAAAACCACGTAGATTTACTCTTTGCTAATGAAAGTGAGATTATGTCGCTTTATCAAACGGATGTACTTGAAGATGCTTTTGAGAAAGTTGGCAATGACTGCAAGATAGCGGCCATAACGCGTTCGGATAAAGGATCAGTAGTTATTTATGGCCCACAAAAATATTCTGTAAAAGCAGAAGAAGTGTCTGATGTGATAGACACTACCGGTGCAGGTGATCAATATGCCGGCGTTTTCTTATATTGATTTATTCACGGAGCTTATCTTATTACCTGTGCACGAATTGGGAGCATTACGGCCGCTGAGGTTATTTCTCATTTTGGCCCCAGACCAAACACCAATCTTATTCATAAAATAAATGCTGTATTTACTAGTTGTTAATAATCCAAAATGTTTCCGGCCCTAACCCGTAAACGGGCACCTTTTTGGGCTTAGACACTTTTTTCCAATAAGCAATTCTCTGACCTGATAAGTGGTAGAGTGGCAGCACATAATAGTTCCACATAAAGACTCGGTCTAATGCTCTTGCCGCTGCCACTAGTTCTTTCTGTGTTTTTGCAGAAACCAGAGACTGGATTATTCCATCTATTGCTGGGTCAGAAATCCCTGGCCAATTTCTTCCTCCGGGGTAGTTGCTTGTCTTTGAGCCCCAGTAGTTTTCTTGTTCATTGCCTGGGGACAGTGTTACTCCCCAGAAACCGAAAACCATGTCAAAATCATAACTATTAATCAGAGTTTGAAATTGAGCTGTGTCAATCAATCTAACTCTAGTGTCTATTCCTAAGCGTTTTAAGCTTCTTGAATAAGTTAAAGCTATGCGTTCATTCGAAGGACTTCGAATTGTAATTACAAAACGGAAGGGTCGATTATTTTGTGAATATAAAGTTCCATTACTTATGTAAAACCCTTCTTTTTTTAAAAGCATGGTAGCTTTGCGAAGTTTAGATCGATTTTGAGCAGTACCGTCAGATTCTGATAACTTGAAGGGACGACTAAAAACCTCTTCAGGGACTTTCCCTCTCCACGGATTCAGTAGTTTTAGTTCCTCAATTGACGGTATCCCAGAGGGAATTAAGCTTGAGTTTGAAAAAATACTATTTGTTCTAACATAGCCGTTGTGAAGCAAGTTCTTATTAAGCCATTCAAAATTAAATGCTAGGGTGAGGGCCTTTCTGACATTTAGCCTATCGAACGGAGGCTTTCTTAAGTTAAAGACCAGGGCTTTCATACCTGATGGGGTGCCAGTTGAAGTAATTTCCCGAATAATACTCCCGTCCGCAATAGCTGGTGTGTTGTATTGGGTGGCCCAACGAGAAGCGTTACTTTCATAACGAAAATCATAGTCCCCTGCTTTAAATGCCTCTAGGGCAATAGCATCGTCACGATAATATTTATAGGTTAATTCCTGAATATTAAATTGACCACGGGTAACGGCTAGATCACGCCCCCAGTATTTTGGGTTATATTTATAAACAATGCTTCGTCCTGGTGTTATTTTTTTAATGGTGTAAGGACCAGTGGCTGGGGGCACCTCCAACGTTGTTTTCGAGAACTCTCGATTTTCCCACCAGGCTTTTGAAAGTATAGGTAGAAACCCAGCTATCAATAAAGGTAACTCACGACCTGCATCTTTTTTAAAAGTAAAACGTATTTTTCGAGGCTTAGTTATTAAAACGCTTTCAACTCGGGCCCATGTAGCTCGAGCGTTTGGCTTTCCTTTCTGCTTTAAAATTTTCCAACTAAACTCTACATCTTCTGCTGTAACTGGTGTTTGATCGGAAAATTTTGCTTTAGGGCGAAGTGTGAATTCTATCCAGCTTCGATCCTCTGGCATTTTTATAGTTTCTGCTAGTAAGCCATATAATGAAAAAGGTTCGTCTCGACTTCGTCTGGCCAATGTTTCAAAATAAAACCCTGAACCGTGATGCAGGCCTACAGCTGATTTTCCTTTAATAATATATGGATTAAGGCTGTCGAATGTCCCGATCGCATGCAGACGAAGTTTGCCTCCCTTTGGGGCATTAGGGTTTACATAAGAAAAACTTTGAAAGTTATCATCATATTTTGTTTTCCCATGCATTGATATAGAGTTATTTCGCTTTGACTCTGCATGTAAACTAGCTACTGCTATTAAGTAGTTAGCTAAAACAAGTATTAATAATTTAGTTAGTTTTTGATAGTGCGCCAATATTGAATTTCTTTTTTTAGAAATGAAAATGTTTACTTAAAAACTTTATATTCCTCACATATCTATGACTAGTGATCAGTTTCTACTTCTAGGGCATAACCCGCAGACCGTACAGTTCGAATAACATTAGGTGAACCGGGTAAATTTATAGCCATTCTTAAGCGACGAATATGTACATCAACAGTTCTGGGCTCGATATCAGCATCTTGTCCCCAAACGTGATCAAGCAGTTGTTCTCGTTCAAAAACTCTCCCAGGTCTTTCTAGCAGGAATCTAAGCAGACGGAATTCTGTGGGGCCTAGCTTTATTGATTGGTCGCCTCTACTAACTCGATGGCTAGCTAGATCCATTACAATGTCTGCGTAAGATAATGCGTCTTTATCAAATATAGGTCTTGCTCGTCTTATGACTGCCTTTACGCGGGCTATCAACTCACTAGGTGAAAATGGTTTGACTATATAATCATCGGCTCCTGAGTCTAAGCCCCTTATTCGATCACCTTCTTCTCCTCTAGCAGTTAATAAAATGATTGGAAGCTCTCTAGTTTCAGGATCGCGACGAAGGCGACGGCATATTTCTATACCTGAGACGTAGGGAAGCATCCAATCTAGCAAAACTAAATCAGGTTTAGTTTCTGCAATTGCCAGAATTGCTTCTTCTCCATCTCTTGCAATGCTCGTTCTGAAGCCGTTTTTCTCTAAATTATAAGACAAAAGCTCTACAAGAGCAGCTTCGTCTTCGACTATTAAAACGCTTGGTTTTAGTGAGCTTGCAGAACTCATTTATCCGACTCTTCAGTTCTGTTGTCTGGTTCAATTATTGTTGTGCTTGCTTCGTCTGTTTTAGGACGGTTGGAGTCCAATAGAACCCCTTCCACTTGGTAGACAACTAACTCAGCTATATTAGTTGTTAAGTCGCCAATACGCTCCAGATTACGTGCAACAAAAAGTAAATGTGTACAGGGCGTTATATTGCGCGGGTCTTCCATCATGTAGGTTAATAATTCTCGAAACAAACTATCATGCAAATCATCTACCTCAGCATCTCTATACCATACATCACGCGCTTTAGTGACGTCATTATTGGCAAATGCGTCAAGTACATCTTTGGTCATTTCGCGCACCATATGGCCCATTCTAGGGATAGTGTACATAGGTTTTACTGGAGGCATCTGATTAAGAGCTACAGCTCTTTTTGCAACATTTTTCCCATAATCTCCAATGCGTTCCACTAGGGGGGCGATCTTCAGGCCAGTTACAATATACCTCAAGTCACCTGCCATAGGCTGCCTTAAGGCAAGCATATTAATCGCCATTTCATCTACTTCTATGTGTAGGTCATCAATTTTATGATCGTGTTGTATTGCGGTTTCAGCGAGATCGGCGTCTCGTTTTTGTAGTGCCTCAATAGCCTGTTCCAGCTGAGTTTCTGCCAGGCCACCTAGTCGACTAATTAGGTCGCTTAAGCGAGAAAGTTCTTCATCGTATGATTTTACAATATGACTGCGGTCAGTTGACATGGATCTATATCCCTTCGGAGCACTATGTTAGTTTTTAGCCGAATCGACCTGTTATATAATCCTGAGTACGTTGGTTTTCAGGATTAGTGAAAATCTGTTCAGTATTCCCGTCTTCAACCATTATACCTAAATGAAAAAACGCTGTTTTTTGACTTACTCTTGCTGCTTGCTGCATAGAATGTGTAACTATAACTATAGTATAATTTTCTCTGAGTTCATCCATTAGCTCTTCAATTCTTGCTGTTGCTATTGGATCCAGTGCTGAACAAGGCTCATCCATCAAAATAACTTCCGGATTAACTGCTATTGCACGAGCTATGCACAAACGTTGTTGTTGTCCGCCAGACAAACTCGTTCCCGGTTGATCCAACCGGTCCTTGACCTCTTCCCAAAGACCGGCACGACGTAGGCTTGATTCAACCAAATTTCTTAAGTCTGACTTAGTTTTAGTCATTCCATGTATTCTTGGTCCGTATGCAACATTCTCGAATATAGATTTTGGGAACGGATTAGGTTTTTGAAAAACCATCCCTATTCTTGCCCTTAATTGCACGACATCAACCGAACGGTCATAAATATCAGAGCCGTCTAATAGAATTTCGCCTGATATCTTGCAGCTGGTAATAGTATCATTCATTCTATTTAGACATCTCAAGAAGGTTGATTTTCCGCATCCTGAGGGGCCAATCAAAGCAGTAACCTGATTTGTATCTATTTCTAGAGTCACTCCTTCTAAGGCTTGTTTGTCGCCATAAAAAACATCGACGTTATTGGCGGTGACCTTAGTCGTTGCTAGATTCTTAATATCGTCGTTAACGGCTGTAGGTGCGTTCACTTTTTGCAGATCCTCGTGACTAGCAGCAGTTGATTTTAACTTTATATTTTCGCTCATATTACCACCGCTTTTCAAATTTTTTACGTAAAATTACAGCTGCTAAATTCATGGCAACTAAAAATACAAGTAAAACCAAAATTGCTGCAGAAGTTTTTTCCACAAATGCTCTTTCTGGTGCATCTGCCCAAAGGTATACTTGAACGGGCAGAACTGTCGCAGGGTCAGTAAAGCTTTTCGGTATATCTACAATAAAAGCGACCATCCCTATCATTAATAAGGGAGCTGTCTCTCCAAGAGCTCGTGCCATACCTATAATTGTACCCGTTAATATTCCAGGCATTGCTAGGGGTAAAACATGATGAGTGACTGCCTGTAATGGGGAGGCGCCCATTGCAAGGGCCGCTTCTCGAATAGATGGCGGCACGGCGTTTAATGCAGCTCTTCCCGCGATTATTATTGTTGGAAGTGTCATCAAGGCTAAAACTGTTCCTCCTATAATGGGCGCTGAACGGGGCATTCCAACAAAGTTTAAGAAAACGGCTAATCCTAAAAGGCCAAAAACTATAGACGGTACGGCAGCTAAGTTATTGATGTTAACTTCTATCAGGTCAGTCCAGCGGTTTTTGGGGGCAAAAGATTCTAGATAAACAGCAGCCATTACTCCTACTGGAAAGGAGAGAGCTAGTGTTACAATTAAAGTGAGAAAAGACCCCACAGCAGCCCCCCAAATTCCTGCTAACTCAGGCTCTCTGCTATCTCCCGCGGAAAAAAGTGTAAAGTTAAAGGTTCGCCTTACCCTGTTTTCCTTGGACAATTTATCGAACCAGAGAATTTGATTGTTTTTTACCCTTCGCTCTGACTCAGCTACGATGCGCTTTATTTTACCTTTATTTAATGAATCAATATCTGCTGAAGATTTAATCCAAATTCTTTTTGTTTTTTCTATACTATTAGGGTTGCTCAATAAGTATTTTCTTGCGCTTAGATCTGCTCCGCTGCTGATGATTTTATATAAACTTCGTTTTTCCCTGCGTTTTGTAACCTCGGGAAATAGATCTCTTAAACTTTTCCTAACGACCTTCCGATAGTTTCCACTTGATAGAGGAACAAACTTGCCTGTTCCATCTGGATCAAACAAAGTTGATTCGTAATGTATGTCGAGGGCTACTTCAGTTTGGGTAAAAGCACTAAAACCAGTTGTAACAATACTTCCCAGAAGGAGAGCCAGAATTCCGATGGCGAAAAGAATGGCCGCTATGCCGTAGATGCGAAATCTCGTTTCAGCTCGGTAGCGCTTACGAAGGCGAGCCTCAGATAGATCTGGCTTCAGCTCTGATACTGATTCATTAAAATTATTACTCATATTCTTCTCTGTATCGGCGAACTACTACTAATGCGATGATGTTAAGTACAAGAGTTACAAGAAAAAGAACTAAGCCGAGCGCGAATGCGGCGAGGGTTTTTGCACTATCAAACTCCTGATCACCAACGAGTAAAGTAACAATCTGAACTGTTACAGTTGTTACGGCCTCGAAGGGGTTTGCTGTAAGGTTAGCAGCAAGACCTGCGGCCATAACAACAATCATAGTTTCCCCAATAGCTCTGCTGACCGCCAGTAGTATTGCCCCAACGATGCCATGTAGAGCGGCAGGAAGTACAACTTGTCGAACAGTTTCTGATTCAGTTGCTCCTAGAGCATAAGCTCCGTCTCTTAGTGATTGAGGGACAGCATTAATAACATCGTCGGATAAAGACGAAACAAAGGGGATAATCATAACTCCCATAACCAACCCAGCAACTAGAGCGCTTTCTGATGCTACTCCTAGACCCAATGAATCCCCGAACCCTCGTAGAGATGGACCAATAGTTAAAGCTGCAAAGAAACCATAAACTACTGTTGGAATTCCAGCTAGTATCTCCAAAACAGGCTTGACAATTCCCCTCACCTGGCTTGAAGCATACTCAGCCATATAGATAGCTGATAAAAGGCCTACCGGAACTGAAACTAGCATAGCTATAAGGGTAATTAGTAATGTTCCTGCAAATATTGGAACTGCACCAAAAGCACCTGATGCCCCGATTTGGTCTTCGCGTAGTGCGGTTTGGGGACTCCAGTTTAGTCCAAATAGAAACTCTAGGGGTGATACAACTTCGAAGAATCTAATGGACTCAAATATTAATGATAAAACTATTCCAATAGTTGTTAATACGGCGATTATCGAGGCTATCAAAAGGGCCCACCTCGCAATTCCTTCAACTATGGGTCTTGCTCGCATCGATGGATTTAGTTTTTTCAGCCCTATTGATAATCCCACAATACAGATTACCAAACAGGATACGGCTAGTGAGACAAAACTAATATTTCTTAATTGATTGTATCGGAGAGCAGCTGAAAGAACTGGTTCACTTGGTTCACGGCTTGAAATGTTATTTGACGCTACATTTCTGATGTCATTGACTAGTAAATTGATTTCTCCAGTAGATAAAGTTCTCAGTTTATCAGGTAGTTCACTTAATAGTATTAATTCTATTATTTGATTTTCTAAAGACAACCAGATACCAGTGATAAAAAGAGCTGGAAGCCCACATAGAATCGCTATGTAAACTCCATAATAACCTGGGAGTGAATGCAGTTTTTTGTGGTCTTTGTTAGCAGTCTGTAAGACTCGTTTTTTACCTATTTGATAGGCAAAGACCATAAATAAAAGCAAAACAGATATCAGAATAAATGTGCTCATTTACTAGTGTTTTGCTCGCTTGATCTTATTAAAACGGTATCTCATAACTTAAAAATTGGTAATACACGAGCATAATTAACTACTCGTGCGCAACCAAAAAAACACAACTATTTCATAGCAAGGGTTTTCATTTCTCTTGCGCCTGTCATCATGTCTTTACGGTCTTTTTCAGGTAAAGGAATTAATCCTTTGTCAACCAAATAACCCTCAATCCCCCAAGCGTTTTCGCTCGTGAACTCTTTAACAAATTCCTTAATACCAGGAATTACGCCAACATGTTGTTGCTTAACATAGAAAAATAATGAACGTGAAACAGGGTATTTGCCACCTGCTATATTTTCAAACTCAGGAGCAACTCCATTTATATGAGCTCCTTTCATTTTGTCAGCATTTTGGTCTAGGAAGCTAAAACCAAAAATTCCAACAGCTGCTGGATTAGCTTCTAGTTTTTGAACAATCAAATTGTCGTTCTCACCAGCCTCAATGAAAGCTCCATCTTCTCGAATTGCGTGTGCAACCCTTTTAAACTGTTTTTTGTTTGATTTGCGTAGAGCCTTCAATGAAGGAAACATTTTAGCTCCGCCTTCCATGGCAATTTCAACAAATGCATCGCGAGTTCCACTGGTGGGTGGAGGGCCGAGAACCTCAATTTTCGTATTAGGAAGGTTTGCGTTTATTTCATTCCACTTTTTATAAGGGTTTTCAACTATTTTGCCGTCAACTGGAACTTTTGCTGCAAGAGCTTGGAAAACCTGTTTTCGGGTGAGTTTTAGATTAGGCCCTTTTTTTGAATTGCCTAGTACAATTCCATCAAAGCCAATTTTGACCTCAGTAATACCAATGCCCGCTTTTGTGCATTTTTTAAATTCAGATTTTTTAATTCGTCTTGATGAGTTGGTAATATCAGGATGGTCTTGTCCAACACCGGCGCAGAATAGCTTCATGCCACCACCAGAGCCGGTACTTTCAACAATTGGAGTTTTGAATTTAGTTGTTTTTCCAAATTGTTCCGCGACAGTTGTAGAAAAAGGGAAGACTGTAGACGAGCCGACGATACGAATTTGATCTCGTGCTTCTGCGACGCCTAGAGCCATGAACGTTATCATTGCTGTCAAAGAAAGTACTTTAAAGTACACGTTAGGTCTCCTGTTTCTCGGTGTTAAGTTTCTTGCTTAGAAGTGACTCTATTAAGTCACTCTGCATTTGCCTGAACCCTATGAAAGCTTGACTAACCTTTTATGACAGATTTATGACAAATTTATTACAATGGCCAAAAAGACATTAGTGTAAAGAAATAAAAAAACGGCACCTCGTGGGTGCCGTTTCTGTCGTTATATGTTTAGGACTAAAACTTAAACATGTTGCTCAGAACGAAAACTGTTCCTTCATTGTTAACAGCTGTAGCTGTACCATTAATGTTTTTTGCTTCAACAAAGTTTAAACTGGCACCAATTTTATATCCGTCAAATACTTTATATTCCCCGTCAAGTGATATGATATCCACCGTGGTGTCAGATCCGCTTCCGGTTGGTTGTTGTTTTTCGCTTGCAAAATAGCCAGCGCTAACGCCCCAAGGTCCTTCCCCATAAGAAACTCCGACTGACCAGTAAGAACCTTTTGTTTCTCCCAATGCAATTTTGGAACTACTCAAACCCTTCTCACCAAAATCAGCAAAGCCTACGGCTAAACCAAAACCGTTTCCCGAAACAGAACCACCAAAGCTGACTGTCTCTAAATCACCCTCGGTTTCATTACCACTACTGTCCTCACTATCACCGTACTCATAAGTGGCGGCAAGCTTAACCTTCATACCGCTAAATTTTCCGGAATAGTTAATACCGGTACCCCAAACATTTTCGTAATCGCCGTCATTATCTTTTTCTCCGAAGCTGGCTCCACTAGCACCATCATCGGGGGTATAAGAAACGCCGAATTGAAAGCCGTTCATTCGTGGCGAAAAGTAAGATATTTTGGTTGCATCACTTGTTTCATCTACTCCGGGTCCTTCGATCGCATCAGAACCAAAGTTGAAATAATCTGCAACATCACCGTCAAAGCCGCCACGCCCTACAAGTACTTTATGACCGCCTATAGACATTTTATCGGTGACGTCATCTTCATCACCCATTTTAATCTGGCCAAAGTCTCCTTTTAAATAGGCATATACTTCGTCGGCACTTTTCGTGTCTGTAGTTAATACGTTTAATTCAACAACAACACCATATTTAATACCATTGTCTGCCTTGTTTGATGCGCTAATCTTGATTTCACCTTCATCAACATGAAAAGCGTAGCCACGAGTAAAACCAGGACGAATATCTTGACTATAGGAAGCTCCATGAAAGCGAAACGTGCCTCCCATTTTAACAAACATATTTGAACCGGTGCCGACAGACCCCGCTTCAGCAACACCTGAAAATGCAATTGCACCCGCAAGGAACGTAGTCCCAAGTAGTGTCTTATGTAACATGAGTTTTTCTCCAAAAAAGTTAAAACTAGCTAGTTTTTATTCAGATGGCCGAAGGGAAACATCCTAACATCTGATAAAATAGTGGCTAACTTTTAGGAACCCTCTGTTTCATTTCTGTTACTCATAAATGACAGAAATAATACAAACATATATGTTGTATTAATGTAACAGTGGGTGATAAGTCGGCCACTATCTTTTGATACTACTGCGAATGATAATGAGAATCAATCTCAATTAATGATTTTATTCTTTGTGGCCATTAACTTTGTGAAATTCATTTATAAGGTCTTAGATAAATCTGGTGAAAACGCGTAATCAAGAGTAACTGTAAATTTACTTCCTTCACCTTCCTGACTATGGATCTCTAATTTCCCCCGGTGGCGATTTACTATATGTTTTACTATGGCTAGACCGAGACCTGTTCCTCCTAATTCGCGAGATCTTGCAGTATCTATTCGATAAAATCTCTCGGTTAACCTTGCTAAGTGCTCCCTGGCTATACCTTCTCCTTTATCGGTGATGCTTATTGAAACACTGTCTGCTTGTACGTTATTTCTGGCCAATATGGAAATTATTGATTTTTCTCTGGAGTATTTAATCGAATTCTCAATCAAGTTTTGAAACAGCTGAGTAATTTCATCAAGATCTCCAGATATTAATCTATCGATATTTGTTAGTTTTACTTCAAACGATATTTCGCGTTTCTGAGCCTGTGGAGCCAAAGAAGATAAAATAGAGTCGATAACCTCAACTAAGTTAACAGTTTGATCAGGGGGGTTATGTTCATTCATCTCTATTCTAGACAGTGATAATAAATCCTCGACCAATCGGGCCATTCTATCGGATTGATTAGCCATAAGATTGAGAAATCTAATTCTTGCTTCGGGATCATCTTTTGCTGAACCTCGTAAGGTTTCAATAAATCCTATTAGTGAAGTAAGAGGAGTGCGTAATTCATGGCTTACATTAGCTACAAAATCAGCTCTGGATTGCTCACTATTTTTTTGGGCTGTAATGTCACGCAGTAAAACAATTATCGCGGAGTCGTTCTCAGAGAAGTTTGTTCCACTTATAGACTCTATTCGAGCCTCAAATGTTTGTTCTATTCGGTCAGCTAGAGAAAATTCGATTGCTATAGCTTTATTTTTATTAAGAACGTCTTCAACTGCCCCAAGTACAGACGGTTGTCTTAAGACAGATGATAAATCGCGTCCCTTCACATCGGTTTCTGATCTATTTTCCGCAAGCAAATTTCTTGCGGAAGAATTTGCATATACAAGACGAGATTGTTTATCCAGGGTAATCAATGGATCGGGAATTGCATCAAATAAAATTGAAGTAGCAGTTAGACTGTCCGAGAGCGTTTTCCTCTCAAGGCGCCAGCTGCGATCAAGTCTTTGAACTGCGGCTGCCAGGTCACCAATTACTCCTGCACCTGGGTCAATTAATGTGTCTTCAAGAGTTTCTTGTTGTCCTTCAGACATTTTTTGAAGATGATTTTCTATTCTTTTTAGACGGTAGAATAAGCGCCATCCAAAAATCGCCGAAATGAAGAGAATGCACCCCCAGGCTAACAGCGCAGTGCCAAGATACAACTGATTAAATATGACAAGCAGAAGAAACACAATCAATGACGGTGCAGCCAGCAAGAGTATTCCTGTTATTGTATGTTTAGTTATTTTTTTTTGCATATTGCTTTCTGCGTCATCCGAAAACAAACTTTATTGACCTTACTATAGATACTATTTTTACGTATTCTAGTGGTGTTTAACCTTCCACTGCTCTTTTTCGGTTTGAAGCCATAGTTAGTGTATTATAATTAACATATGATCGGACGTTGTTATTACCACGTTAAATAGGTGTAAATCAGATTTAAAATGACCTCAAAAAAGGTGAGAAGAAAAGAACAAAAAGGTGTAACTCCTATGATTGCCCAATGGTATGAGGCAAAGGAGGCTTATCCTGATTGTTTACTTTTTTTTCGGATGGGGGATTTTTATGAACTATTTTTCGATGATGCGGTAATAGCCTCAGAAAACTTAGATATAGCATTAACAAAAAGAGGACACCAGGATGGACAGCCAATACCAATGGCGGGAGTGCCATTCCATTCTGTAGAGCAATATCTTCCTAAGTTAATAAAGGCGGGCTATCGGGTCGCGGTTGTGGAGCAAGTTGAACAACCCGAAGAAGCCAGAAAACGCGGAACTAAATCTTTAGTCCGTCGAGAAGTTGTACGAGTTGTCACACCGGGGACCCTAACGGAAGACGTATTACTTGATGCTAAGACGCATAATTATTTAGCAGCAGTATCAATGTTCAATGGCGAAATAGGTCTAGCGTGGTTGGACATTTCAACTGGTGAAGTATGGCTGCAGTCTCTTGGAGATATGAAGTATGCGGTTTTGCAGCTCCCGTCTAGTCTAGCTCGCTTGGGTCCCAGCGAAATTATTCTATCGGATAATTTATACAGCGACTTAACCTTGGACGAAGTTTGGGAAGAATGGAAAGGAATTATAACAACTCTGCCAGATGAACGTTTTGATTTTTCAAATGGGGAAAAAAGATTATTAGGATTTTATAATGTTGCAACGCTAGAAGCATTTGGCGACCCTGGTAAGGCGGCAATAGCATCAGCAGGGGCTCTATTCGATTATTTATCATTAACTCAGATTGGGGTCTTGCCGCGCCTGTCATTTCCTAGTGTCATTCCTCCTCCAGGATCTGCTGGAGCAGTAATGGAGGTTGATCCTGCAACTAGGCGGAATCTTGAGCTTACAAAGACCGTTGAAGGAAATAAATCAGGTTCTCTACTGGCAACGATTGATCGGACAGTGACCAGTGTGGGGGCTAGACTTCTCTCAGAGCGATTGTCATCACCCCTTACTGATGTTCAAGAGATAAATATTCGTTTGGATTCAGTTTCCTTTTTCATGGAGACTCCAGATTTAAGAAAAAACATTCAACAAATTCTAAAAGAATGTCCTGATATGGATCGCTCTTTATCTAGGCTTAGCTTGGGCCGGGGGGGGCCTAGGGATCTTGCAGCAATTCGATCTGGCCTTAAGGGCTCAGGATCAATAGCTAGAGAGTTGTCAGCAGCAGCAGAAGAATTTGGCCCTGCTGCTTCAGAACTACCAGATCTAATAAAAGCTCTACTTAATTTTGACACTCTTTGTGGGTGTCTGGATCGGGCCCTTTCAGACACCTTACCTATTTTAGCCAGAGATGGAGGTTTCATTGCTCTGGGGTACTCAGAATCATTGGATGCACAAATCAGTTTAAGGGATGATAGTCGACGAACAATTGTAAAATTGCAAAAAAAGTATAGTGAGGAAACAGGCGTTTCTTTAAAAATAAAACATAACAATATTTTAGGGTATTTTATTGAAATACCTGCTGTTCAAGCTGAAAGACTAATAGCGAAAGGTAAGGAGGGTGTTACTTATCATCACGGTTTGATCCACCGTCAAACAATGACTACTGCTATAAGGTTTTCAACAATAGAGCTCTCGGAATTAGAAGAGAAAATTACGTTGGCTGCTGAACGAGCTCTAAGTATTGAACTCGAAATATTTAGTAATCTAGTTAAAGATATAATTTTAGCTGCAAAAGATATTGATAATGCCTCAAGAGCTATAGCATCTATAGATGTCTCGCTAGCACTGGCGGAATTGGCTGTCGAAAATAACTATAACCGACCTAAAGTTGATAACAGTGAAGCTTTTCTGATAGTTCAGGGTCGTCATCCAGTTGTTGAAAACGCCTTGGAACAAGGGCTTACGGACTTTATTCCCAATGACTGTAATCTCTCCGGTAATGAAAACGGGGGGCATCTTTGGCTCCTTACGGGGCCTAATATGGCTGGAAAAAGTACCTTTTTAAGGCAAAATGCTTTAATTGCACTATTAGCACAAATAGGTTCTTTTGTTCCGGCCGTCGAGGCCAGGGTTGGAATTGTTGATCGTCTATTTAGTCGTGTAGGAGCTGCTGATGATTTGGCTAGGGGTCGTTCGACTTTCATGGTCGAAATGGTAGAGACGGCAGCTATTTTAAACAGGGCTAGTAGGAAGAGTCTTGTGATATTGGATGAAATTGGCAGAGGGACAGCAACGTTTGATGGTCTATCAATAGCTTGGGCCTCTATAGAACATTTGCATAACATAAATCAATGTCGCACTTTATTTGCAACTCATTTTCATGAGCTCACCAATCTATCAACTAGCTTAAGTCAACTGTCTTGCAGAACTATGCGAACAAAAGAATGGAGAGGTGATCTAGTTTTTATGCATGAGGTTGTACCTGGGGCATCTGATCGCTCATATGGTATCCATGTTGGACGATTGGCTGGTTTGCCCTCAAGTGTGCTGATAAGGGCTGAGGAGGTGTTGGGCTTGCTGGAAAGTGCCGATCAAAAGAATCTTTTCGACAACATGAGAAACGATTTGCCTTTATTTTCTGCTTCACATGGTGTGGATGATAATTCTAAAGATATAAGAATTGAGAAGCAGTTAAGAAGTCTACTGGATGAAATAGAGGTTGAAGAAACTACACCACGTTCGGCGTTGGATGTTTTGTATCGACTTAAGGCCATAATAAATGACTAGTCTGGTAAAACGTTTAATCACATTTGCTGGATTTAGCGAAGTTGAACAGGTGATAAGTCATAGGAACTTTAAGATTTATCTGGTGGGGCATATACCAAATGTAATTGGGGTCTGGGTAGTGCGTGTTGCTATGGGGTGGCTGGCTTGGGAATTAACCGAGTCCGCTTTTTGGCTCGGTGCAATAGCAGCCGCTGACTCTTTGCCAGTATTATTACTCGGCCCTATCGGCGGAGTTCTTGCAGATCGGCTAGATCGACGAAGTTTAAGTATAGCTACGCAAGCCGTACTGTGTGTTATTTCTGTGTTTCTTGCGCTATTGACTATGTCTGATTTGATAACGATTTGGTTATTATTCTCTCTGGCGTTGATGCGTGGAATTACATTCGCTTTTTGGCAACCTGTTAGGCTTTCTTTAATGCCTAACCTTGTTCCAAGACAGGAAATTCCGATAGCAATTGCCCTGAACTCTAGTACATTTAATACAGCACAATTTGTTGGACCGGCCGTTGCTTCTGGTCTATTGACTTTGGGTGGCCCTAGTTTGGCCTTTATTTTCAATATATTTGCAGCAGGTGTAATGGTTTGGGCTTTCATGGCCATTGATGTTCCGCAAACAAAATCGACTAAAAAAAAGGGATCAAGCATATGTTCAGAAATGGTTGACGGAATGCGCTATAGCTTGAATCACTCCGGCATTGCTCCGATGTTGTTTATATTGTTTATAATGGGGACAGGAATTCGACCCTTAACAGAGCTTATGCCAGGTTTTGCAGACCTTGTTTTTGGTCTTGATGTAGGTGGATATTCATTGATGGTCTCATCAGTCGGATTTGGCGCTATGTGTGGTGCAATTTGGATGCTGCGCAGAGGCAATAGGGGTGGAATAACGGGCATTGCTCTACGATCAGGGCTTTTGGGTGGCGCTTCTGCTCTTTTGTTTTCTTTGACCAGTTGGCTGCCTCTGGCTTTATTGTGTCTTTCATTTTTGGGTTTTAGTATGACAAGTAGTGGCATAGCGACTCAACAGTTGATACAGCTAAATGTATCCGACGAATTACGTGGAAGAGTCCTGAGTTTGTTTGGTATGATATTTAGAGCAGGACCTGCCCTGGGGGCTTTACTTATGGGATGGGTGGCAGATTTTTCTGGCTTGTCATGGCCAGTAGGGGTTGGTGCCGCTATAGGCTTGTTAGCTTACTTATTGGTATATAAAAGAAGAGAACAGATAAGCGAACTACTTGAACCGGAAAAGGTTTTTTTACCCACTTCAAAAGATAGTATTCCGTTCGTATCGAATAAAGCTCCTTCATCAGAAGGAGTAGCAGAATAAGAAATATCAGTAGAACTTGTTCGAATAGATTTGATGAGTTTTATATTTTAAAATAAAGACCGCGAATGATTGAGATATTGGAACAACGCCAGATAATAGATCGCCGATTGATTTTGGAGGATATTGAAAATCTTCGCTTAAATCATTCCGATGAAATAATTAGGCGTAAAAAAATTTATACTCGATTGCAGGACGCGTTGGAAAAAGGGCGAGCCGAGGTGCGTCTTCGGTTTAAGTCTGGAAAATCTACAGGGACACAGGCTTCAGAAAATTTGTCTTTCTTGTTTGATCAGTTAGTGCGCGTTATTCATGATGTTGCTGCAGAAGTCTATCCCTCTCCAAATCCTACCATAGCAGACAGGCTATCGATCGCTGCGGTTGGAGGTTATGGGCGTAACGAGTTAGCACCCTACTCTGATATCGATTTATTATTTTTGTTTCCCTATAAACAAACACCTCGTGGCGAGCAAGTTGTAGAGTATATTCTCTATATGCTTTGGGATTTAGGCATTAAAGTAGGCCATTCAACTCGTTCTACCTCTGATTGCATACGTCTCGCCAAAAGAGATTTGACGGTTAAGACAGCTCTTTTGGAAAGTCGTTTTCTATGGGGTGATCAGGGATTATTTCTTGATTTCCGAAAATCATTTCAGGAACATGTCGTATCTGGGACGGCTCTTGATTTTGTAGATGGTAAACTAGCTGAACGTGATATTAGGCATAAAAAGTTAGGTGATAGCAGGTACTTGGTAGAGCCAAACGTAAAAGATGGCAAAGGAGGGCTACGAGATTTACAGACCCTTTTTTGGATTGCAAAATATACCCATCAGGCTGATAGTGTTGAAGATCTGTTGGCTCATGGCGTTTTGTCTGAAGATGAGGCACGCAATTTTGCTAAGGACAAAAACTTCTTATGGACAGTCCGTTTTCATCTACATTACATCACAGAACGGGCCGAAGAGCGTTTAACTTTTGATCTTCAGTCACTCTTAGCCGAAAATATGAACTACAGCCCAAGGGCAGGTAGTAGTGGTGTTGAAAGATTTATGAAACATTACTATTTGGTTGCAAAGGATGTCGGTGATTTAACTCGTATTTTTTGTGCTTCAATAGAAGCAGAAAACATGAGAAAGCCTCTAATTAAGTTTCCTCGTATAGGAAAATCTCGCGAATTAATGGGCTTTAGCCTCGATAGTGATCGACTTACTACTCTGGATGAAAATTTATTTTTCAATGATCCTGTGGCCATGATCCGTCTGTTTTATGTTGGTCATAAAGAGGGATTGGATATTCATCCTTATGCCCTAAGACTTGTGACACAAAATCTACGAAAAATAAGAAATAAAGTACGTGAAAACTCTGAAGCAAATCGAATGTTTATCGAGATATTGACATCAGCTAATAAACCAGAAATAGCATTAACTCGGATGAATGAAGCAGGTGTTTTAGGTCGTTTTTTGCCGGACTTTGGGAGAGTAGTGGGTCAGACACAGCATGATATGTATCATGTTTACACAGTGGACGAACATACCATTCAAGCGCTAGGTTTATTAGCATCCATAGAGCGAGGCGAGAGAAAGTTTGAGCATCCTCTTGCTACCGAGTTGATTAAAACGATTAGTTCACGTCGTGCGCTTTATGTTGGAGTCCTATTTCATGATATAGCAAAAGGTAGGGGCGGTGATCATTCAGAACTCGGGGCCGAGGTGGCTAGAAATGTTTGTCCAAGTTTAGGGCTTGATGAAGAAGAAACGGAAACTGTGGAATGGTTAGTTAGGCACCACCTAGCTTTTAGTAACGTTGCACAGAAGCGGGATTTATCAGATGGAAAAACCATTAGTGACTTTGCTGAATTAGTTCAATCTTTGGAACGTTTAAAATTGCTTTTATGTCTTACTGTTGTCGACATGCGGGCAACCGGTCCCAATGTATGGAATAATTGGAAGGCAGAGCTACTTAGAGAGCTTTATAAATATACAGAAGATGTATTATCTGGTGGTCAACTCACCTACGCTCACAAAACACGAGTTGAAACAGCAAAAGATTTACTTCGTAGCCGTCTTAAAGGATGGCCCATATCTGAAATTGAGACGCATCTTAGCAGGGGCTATCCAGGTTATTGGTTGACTTTTGATGAGGACTCTCTTTTAAGGCATGCTAATTTAATGCGTAATGCAAAAGAAAAACACATACCCTTAACGATTCAAACACGAGTACTTCAAGAGTCAGACGTAACAGAAGTTACTATTTACGTTCAAGATCATCCGGGTTTGTTTTCTCGACTAGCAGCAGCATTTTCCTCGGTTAGCGCTAATGTGGTTGACGCAAAAATATTTACCACTCCTGAAGGTATGGCCCTGGATGTTTTCTGGCTTCAGGATCAAAACGGTCGTGCATTTGATAAGACGGATTCCTTAAAAAAATTGCAAGAACAAATTCAACGATCATTAGCAGGAGAAATGGGTGGTGAGGAGCCTAATACGCAAAGAAATTATTTATCTTCAAGAACAAATGTATTTACCGTTGCTCCAAGAGTAATCATAGATAACCTTGCTAGCGCAACACATACAGTTATTGAAGTTAACGGACGTGACAGGCCTGGGTTTTTGTTTTCTGTAACTCGAGCTTTGTTTTCACTTTCTCTTCAAATCTCATCTTCAAAAATATCCACATATGGAGAGAGAGCGGTTGATGTTTTTTACGTAAAAGATGGATTTGGGATGAAGGTTACGCATGAAGAGCGCTCTGAAAAAATACGCAAGGTTCTTTTAGAGGCGATAGACCAAACTAACCAGCAAACGGGAAATAGTTCCAATGCTGCTTAATCTTATAAATATTAAAATCAATAATCTTGATTCTTTTTCACGGTCTTCTGTAACGAACATAATGGTCACAAATGGTACTTTATAGGTCCATTGCCACCATCGGTGGATGGACTATGGCAAGCCGTGTATTGGGCTTCTTGAGAGATATTTTAATTGCACGTCTTTTGGGCGCAAGCATGGTTTCAGATGTTTTTTTTGTTGCTCTACAGTTACCTAATGTTTTTCGTAGATTATTTGCTGAAGGAGCATTTAATGCTGCGTTTGTTCCTTTATTTGCGGGTGAACTAACAAATAATGGCAGGAGTGCTGCAAAAGAATTTGCTGAAAAAGTGCTAGGTATACTATTGGTTTTTCTTATTCTTCTTACAGTGTTAATTGAAATCTTTATGCCCAGTGTTATAACACTAATAGCAGGTGGTTTCACTGATAATCCTAGGAAATTTTGGCTTGCTGTTGATTGCGCTCGACTTACTTTTCCATACCTAATGTTTATCTCCATCTCAGCTTTGCTGGGTGGTATTTTGAATACTTTAGAGCGTTTTATGGCTACAGCGGCTGCTCCAATTGCACTGAACTTATTATTAATAGGAGCTCTCTTTGGAATAATGTATGGCTGGTTCCCAGATCCTGGGACGGCTCTGAGTTCTGCAGTTTTGTTGGCAGGGATAGGCCAATTAATATGGTTATCAATTATTTGTTTTCGAACAGGTTTATTTCCTGCTATTCCAAAACTTGTAATAGACCAAAAAGTAAAACGGTTTTTTTTACTTATTGGCCCTGGTGTTATAGGGGCAGGCGTATATCAGATTAATGTATTAATTGGTATTAGACTAGCTACTGAGTTGCCGGAAGGCTCGGTGTCTTTTTTATATTTTGCAGATAGGATAACCCAATTACCACTTGGCGTTGTAGGAGCAGCTGTGGGGGTGGCTTTATTGCCTTTGTTATCTCGTCAGCTAAAGGCAGGAGACGCAGAAGGTGCAAGAAAAAGTCAAAGCAGTGCCATAGAATTATCAATGCTATTAACATTGCCTGCGACAGCTGCATTACTAGTGTTATCGACACCAATTATCACAATATTGTTTCAGAGAGGCGAGTTTGGCGCAGAGGCCTCTGCGGCCACGGCTGTAGCTTTAAAAGCATTTACACTTGGCCTTCCTGCTTATGTGCTGATAAAGGCACTTTCACCTGCTTTTTTTGCAAGAGAAGACACAGTAACTCCAGTTAAAGTGGCTGTAATAGCTTTAATCACAAACGTTGTATTTGCTCTACTGCTTATGCCCTATATTGCTCATGTGGGTATAGCACTAGCTACAGCAGTCTCAGCTTGGATTAATGCTCTTATCCTCATATTAATATTAATAAGGCGGGATTTATTGATTATTGAAAAGGCTCTTTGTCGCAACATAGTTAAAATTATTTTAGTTTCAGGAATTACGGCAGTGGTTTTGTGGGCTCTTTCAGATTATTTTTCTTATTTTCTAATCTCTAACTCATTTCTAGGCATTGTAACATTAATATTATTAATAGTTTTTGGTTTAACTCTTTTCACCGGTTTAGTTCATATTACAGGAATAATGACCTGGAAAGATTTGAAAGATTATCTCCGTCGTGATTGAGCTTTTCTTGACGAGTGGCTCGTTCAAAGCGATAAAGGTGGTTTATAAACAAATCTATGAGTTTTGAGACTCTAGGGGAAATTAGCTATGCGTCGAGTGTTTTCAGGAGTCCAGCCTACAGGTGATCTTCATTTGGGCAACTACCTAGGCGCCATTCGCAATTTTGTTGATTTACAGGAAGAGTATGAATGCTTGTATTGTGTCGTAGATTTACATGCGATAACGGTTTGGCAAGATCCAATTAAATTAGCAGCGAACACTCGGGAAGTAGCGGCGTCGTTTTTGGCATCAGGAATTGATCCCAAAAATAGTATTATGTTCAATCAAAGTCAGGTCCCAGCCCATGCGGAACTTTCTTGGATACTTAGTTGCGTCTCACGTATTGGTTGGTTGAACAGGATGACGCAATTCAAGGATAAAGCTGGAAAAAATAGGGAGAATGCTTCAGTAGGTCTATATGTGTACCCTAATCTGATGGCGGCAGACATACTGGCCTATAAAGCCAGCCATGTCCCTGTTGGAGAAGATCAGAAACAGCACTTAGAGCTTACAAGAGATATAGCAACGAAGTTTAACAATGACTTTAGCGTTGAATTTTTTCCTGTTGTCGAACCCCTTATATTGGGAGAGGCTACTCGTGTCATGAGCTTAAGAGATGGTAAAGCAAAAATGTCCAAATCAGATCCGTCGGATAATTCAAGAATTAATCTAACTGATGGTACTGATGAAATTGTTCAAAAAATACGGAAGGCGCGCACTGATCCCGATGTTTTACCTGGTCCAGAAGTATTAATTGAAGGTGATTTGAAAACAGAAGATCAGAATAAGCGACCAGAGGCATTCAATTTGTTGTCTATTTATTCTGCCCTTTCTAGGCAAAGCCTCGAGGAAACACTGAAACAGTTTCAGGGAATGCAGTTCAGTTCTTTTAAGGATGAGTTAGCAGACTTATCTATTGCAAAACTGGCCCCAATTGGTGAAGAGATGCAGAGATTGATGGCTGACCCAGGTTACGTCGATAATATTTTGCAAGAGGGGGCTATCCGAGCCAACAATATTGCGCAACCCATTCTAAAAGAAGTCCATCAAATTATTGGATTTTTAGGCAAATAACCTTTAAAGGCTGTCATAGTCTTGCCCATTTCGGTACTTAGTTTATAATTAGATTTCCACTGGCTAAGAAAGAAATAGAACTGTGTTTATACAAACTGAAGAAACTCCGAATCCTGCCACAATGAAATTTTTGCCTGGCTGCGAGGTAATTGGCTCAGGAACTGCTGATTTTCCCAATCGTGAATCAGCAGAAAGGTCCCCTTTGGCTACGAAGGTTTTTGAAATTTCAGAGGTGTCGGGAGTGTTTTTAGGTGCTGATTTTGTTACTGTTACTAAGTCAGCCGATGTTGATTGGCAGGTGCTTAAACCAGCAGTCTTAGGTGCCATAATGGACCATTTTACCTCAGGGTCACCAGTAATAAATGAATCATTGTCAGGTGTTCATGCTAGTGGTGATGGAGAAAATGAAGAAATTATATCTCAAATTGTTGAACTACTTGACACACGGGTTAGGCCAGCCGTAGCTATGGACGGAGGCGATATAGTTTTCCATGGTTTTGAGTCTGGGGTTGTTTATTTGCACATGCAGGGGGCTTGTTCTGGCTGTCCAAGCTCGACAGTTACATTAAAGATGGGTATTGAGAATCTTTTAAAACATTATGTTCCTGAGGTTCAAGAAGTGCAGGCTGTACCATAGAAAATGGATTAAGGTAGTTGCACAAAGTGTGCCAGGTTTGTTAAACAATTAGTGCACTTACTAAAGATTCTATTAACCTGAACTTTTGGTAGTATTTTTTAAATTGAGATAAGTTTAGTAAGATTAAATTATGAAAAACATCAGAATCTATCAGAGCGCCCTTTGGGCGCTAATGTTCTTTTGCACTTCAGTGCTTTATTCAGATTCACCAGCGTTTTCTGCTGACAATCGCTTGGACTCTGATAGTACAATGGGCGTTCAAAAAATTGTGGATTTTAAGATAAGCGGTTCTAATTTTAACCGGGGTAATAATGTAATAGCTGGCGAGGTAAAACCACAGAACATAAGTTCTGTCTCTACAATATTTAGTGTTGAAGAACTGCATAATCAGTTTAGAACTGTTTCTTTCGACTTAGCCACAGTTCGCCAAGGCAAACAGATGGTTCCCCGTTTTTTTGCTAATAGACTGCCAAATGACTTAAAAAGTCTTTCGAATTCAGCTGACTTAAAGAGAACTTTTTTTCAAATGGTTTTACCTTTAATACTCAAGGTAAACGAAGAAATACTGGCTGAAAGACAGCAGCTTTTTTATTTAAGAAAAAAGGTGCTGTCTGGGAAAAATCTTGCAAAAAGAGAACAAAGATGGCTTAAAAATCTTGCCGATCATTATGGTACGATTCCTAATAATTTAAATGAACTAATTCTCAGAGTAGATGCCGTCTCGCCATCTCTAGCTCTTGCTCAGTCTGCAGAAGAATCTGGATGGGGTCGTTCTCGCTTTGCGTTGAGTGGAAATGCTCTATTCGGTCAGAAAACATGGAATAAAGGCTTAGGAATTATTCCTCAAAAGAGAGATAATAATGGCCGTTATGAGGTTTTAGCATTTCCCTCACTTTTGGATAGTGTTCGCAGTTATGCGCATAATTTAAATGCTCATCGGGCATATACAAAGTTTCGTAAACTAAGAGCAGAAATGAGATTAAGTGGCTCGCCTCTTAACCCTTACAAATTAGTTGAAGCATTGAAAAAGTATTCTGAGAGAAGAGGAAATTATGTTTTGGCTATCCAAAAAATATTGCGTATTGATAATTTAGAAGAGCTAGATAATGCTTACCTGGAAAGTTCACCTAACAGACGATATCGTGGGCTTTCCGAGAGCTAATTAGGGTTGATAGCATTACCTGCTTAATTTTTTGGTACATAGTAGAGCATTCCAAGCCAATACCATCGACTCTCTGGCCCAGGTGCAGTACAATTTATTCTTGCTCTTCCAGGATTGAACTTAGTATTAAATCTAACCTCAACTCGTGGCCCCAATCTTTGCATTGGTAACTTACCGTGGCCACCGGAATAACAAGTGAGCCCTTTCATGGAACCAGCTTCATTCTTTAGTGTAAAACCAAACAATGGTGGATTTTGTATTAGTGAGGGGTTTGAAGGAGATAAGTCTTGATAAGGTATTCCAAGTGAGTTGGCGATTAACTTAAACCTTTTTAGTCCGCCAAAACTCTCATTAAGGGCAAAACGCGGCATATAATATTGATCGGATGAAAAGTTAATGGCTCCTGAGTGTTGACCAAAAGCGTGCGTGAAGCCTGAATTTTCAATTATTGTTTTAATTCGATTACTTGCTTCACCAAATGGATAGGCAAATAGGGTTGGTCTAATTTTTAATTCTTTATAAAATCGTTTATTCGATAAATCTATATCTTGTTGATTTCTTTTGGAATTGTTTGCAGGCATATGCAGATGAGAAGCTGTTTGGCTCCCTATAGTTACTCCGTCATTTTTCAGCTCTCTTATCTGATCCCAGGTCATATAATTTTTATAATTCCGATCAATCGCTTCTGTTGCTATGAAAAGAGTGAAAGGAAAACCGGCTTTTTTTAATCTAGGCCACGCTCTTGTATAAACCGAAAGATAGGCGTCATCTATGGTAATGCCAATCGTACGTTTCGGAAGTGATTTCTGTGTATTTATTGCAAATAAAATTTTTGGTATTGGTAATACGGTATAGTTACCTGTTTCCAGCTCTTTAAGATGTTTCTCAAATTGTTTTATACTTATATTAGTTGAAGGAAGAGTATTTTCTCCAAAACGATGATACATAATTATAACCGCTGACTGATCAGCATTTGCTCCTATTGGGGCTACTGACAGAATAATAAGGCATAGAGCGGTAAAGCCACAAAAGTTGGAGAATATTCGTTTTTTCACTATTTTTTTAACCTCATGGCTCTTTGTGTTTTTTGCTGAAAAAACATTATCATATCGTCACATTCTTTTCGGCCAAAGTATGATTAATTGTATATAAATAACCTTCATCACGAATTTATCTATATCATCGGTTTTGGTAAATCCTTATCATTGACCAGGGGAAAATCTTTACTATTAAATAGCTGATAATGCCACCACTCATTTTTATAAAAATCCCAACCAGCAACGGTCATCAAACCAAGTAATAGAAACCGGTTTTTTTGTGCTGTAGTGCTAATGCCATCCGAACCGTGATGAGAAAGGTGACTAAAAGTATCAAATTCAGTTCCCATATCTAATAAGTTTCCGTTATCATCGGATAAGCTTAAATCAATGGCTGCTCCTCTACTATGTGGTGAGCCAATTCTAGGATCAGAAAGAAATGTCGGGTCCGGCGTATGATTCCATAGTGCCCACTGCGCTTCTACAGGACGAAGAGCGTCAAAGATACGCAATTTAAGTTTCAAACTTTTTGCAAGTTGTTTTGCCAGCAAAAGTTTTTTTGAAGCCTCTTCATTCAGATAGCAGTGAGCTTTCGAGTAGATAGATTTGCCAGTAAAATTATTTTTGGTGGCGTATAATAATTCTATGTCAACTTCATGTGAAATAGATGTAACTTCAACTATTGTCACAACTTAGACTCCAAGTTTACTTTGATATGAGACCTTTCAATGCTAAAGGTTACTCGTGATTCTGCCAACTAGGGATTGTGCAATATAAGTAGTGATATGATTTCTATAGGTAAACCAACAATACTAGCTATTGATTCCGCTTCTAACGCGTGTTCTGCCGCTTTATTAATCGATGGCGATGTACGTAGACATGAGTGGGAAGGAATGATCAGAGGGCATGCGAAAGTCTTAATGCCAATGATTTCGTCAGTGGTTGGTGACTATGGGTATCATAATATTGATGCTATAGCTGTTACGATAGGCCCTGGCGCTTACACTGGAATTAGAATAGGCCTAGCAACGGCTAGAGGTTTGGCATTAGCTTCAGAGCTACCTATTATAGGAGTGAGCAATTTCAAGGCTGTTGCTCGAGGAGTTTCTCAAAAAATTACAGATAAAAGAAGTATTTTAGCTATTCTCGAAACAAAGAGGGCAGATGTTTACGTCCAGAGCTTCGATTCTGACTTAAAACCTTTGAGTAAACCAGCCTGTATACCTCCAGAAAAAGTAGTTTCTGAGTTTAATAATTTGTTTGTCGTAGCATCTCCAGTCATCCTTACAGGAGATGCTGTTTATAAAGTAGTTGAGGCATTGTCTGGCGAGAATAATTATGAAATCGCTGTTGGGAATGGTTTTACAGATGCTTCTGTTGTTGCCTATGAAGGAATGGAGAGGTTAATTGAGGATCCAACTATAGGTAAGGGAAAAATGCCCGGACCGATGTATCTAAGACCACCAGATGTTTCTATTCCTAAAACCGATTAGAACGTTACCAATCGTGTTACAGATGTGAATAAGGCTAAAAAATATAAAGTCGAGATTATCGATAAAAGAGTATTTTGTGTAAAAACTCTTTCGGAGTTGCATGCGATTTGCTTCCATGGAAATGGAAAAGAGTATTGGAGTGATAATGCTTTTAGGGTTTTGCTTGGTACTAAGGGGACAATTGGTTTCTCTGCTGTTGCCAATGATGGCTGTTTATTAGGATTTGTCATAGGTCGTAGTGTTATGGATGAGAGTGAAGTATTAACTCTTTGTGTTTCGCCGACCGCTCGCAGGAAAGGGATTGCAAAAAACTTAATGCTAAAACTGATTAAGCGTTTGTCAGCTTCCGACAGGATATTACTGGAAGTAGCTGCCAGCAACGATTGCGCACTCGCCTTGTACGAAAGTCTAGGATTCAAGCAATTAGGGCTTAGACCTGCTTATTATAAAAAAGGAAATAGTAGAATTGATGCGCTAATTTTAGAATTATGAAAAATTGAAAATAAAATAATTAAGACGTTATTTATTATGATTATTTGTTTATTTAAATAGAAATAAAATTGTTATATAGTTGGGGATCTACTTTTTACTATATATTTAGTTTTTAAAAAAAAGAGGTCTACTTCATGACTGCTGAGGACAATTCTTCTGATCTACTAAAATTAACTGTGGAAATTGTTTCTGCTCATGTGTCTAATAACTCATTGCCCGCGTCTGAATTACCTCAGTTAATATCTCAAGTTCACTCTAGTCTTTCTGATACTGGGAAGTCAGTAAACTCTAAAGAGCGTCCCACTCCAGCAGTTTCTGTTAAAAAATCAGTAATGCCTGATTACATTGTTTGCTTGGAAGATGGCAAAAAGCTGAAAATGTTAAAACGTCATTTAAAAACTTCATATGATTTGACTCCCGGTCAATATCGTAAACGTTGGGGGCTTGCGGCTGATTATCCTATGGTTGCCCCTAATTACGCTCGAAGAAGAAGTGTTTTGGCAAAAGAAATCGGTCTTGGGAAGCGGGGCCGTTTTTCTAAGTAGCAAAGATTTATTAGAAAACAGTAAATTATAGAAGTCACCAGTTTACTAAAACTTTCTTTGTTTTGTTATTCGACTATTACTATCCATTGGTGATAGAATTCTGTCATTAGACAGAGGAGGAAATTATGCAATCTCGTATTGAGCAGATATGTTCTGATAAAGGCCTTAAAATGACCGATCAGCGTCGTATTATTGCTCAGGTACTTTCAGGAAGTGTTGATCATCCTGATGTGGATTTAGTGTACCGGCGAGCCACCGAATTAGATCCTAAAATATCCATAGCCACCGTATATCGTACGCTGCGATTATTTGAAGAGGCAAATATACTAGAAAAACATGATTTTGGGGATGGTAGAGCTCGATATGAGGAAGCTTCAGGGGATCATCATGATCACTTAATTAATATAAAAAATGGAGAAGTTATAGAGTTTTATAATCGAGAGCTCGAGGCAATGAAGAAACAAATAGCTAAGGATCTTGGTTTTGAATTGGTCGATCATAGACTTGAGCTATATGCTACGCCTTCTGTTTCCAAAGAAGCATCGGATGAAGATGATGAGTCTTTTCAGAAGTAGCAAGTTTAAAACAGGTTAATTTTATGGCCCATGATTATGACAGGTTCTGAGTCGCGAGGTGTTCTAGAATTAGACGCGGCCCTTGCTGCACTGCGGACGGGCACGGTAAGTATGCGTTTAGCGAAAAATAATTACGATGTTCATGCGGCTCAAGCTCTTCGTTATAGGATATTTTATGATGAAATGTCTGCCCAACCTTCCAGTGAAGTGGCAAGACTAAAGCGCGACTTTGATGTTTTTGACGAGATATGTGATCACCTTCTAGTAACTGACTCATCTTTAGGAGAAGGTGAAGAATCAGTTATAGCAACTTATAGGTTGCTTAGGGGTAAAGTAGCAAAATCATTTGGCCGATTTTATACTTCTGGCGAATACGATATTACAAAACTTAAAAATATGCCTGGAGAGACACTCGAACTCGGACGTTCTTGTGTAGATGCTAGGAGGCGCAATAAACCCACCATGCAAATTCTCTGGCGCGGTATTGCTGCTTATGTTTTTCATCACAATATCTCGGTAATGTTTGGTTGCGCTAGTTTGCCGGGAACAAGTCCGGAAAACCTCGGTCTACCTCTTAGTTATTTATATCATAATCATTTGGCTCCACTAGAACTTAGAGTTAAGGCTCTCCCCGATCTTTATGTAGATATGCGATTTAAAGAAAATCATGAAATTGATCGAAAAAAAGCTTTAACAAGTCTCCCCCCTCTAATTAAGGGCTATCTTCGGCTTGGGGGTTTTATTGGTGATGGAGCAGTCGTTGATGAACAATTTAATACAACCGATGTTTGTGTGATTGTGAAGACAGACCTTGTTACGGATAAGTATTTTAAGCATTATTCGAGAACCGCTGCAGGTGACGGCAACGCACCTAGCAAGGTTAATTAACGACTGCGAAAAGAATGCGCCAGGAAAAAGAAATAACACTTAAAACCTCTCTATTTACGGTTTTTTTTAGAGTGTTTATTTATTTCTCTTTAACGCTTAGTTTAATCCCTGTTCAGATGTTGGCTCTGATGCTTCGCCTACCCTTATCTAAACGCCTGCCAATGTGGTATCATAGAATATGCTGTCGTATTTTGGGTATAAGACTTGAAGTATTTGGACGTAGATCTAGGGTGCGCCCCACTTTATTTGTTGCTAATCACTCATCTTATCTTGATATTGCGATATATGGTGCACTAATACCAGGCTCATTTGTTTCTAAAACAGAAGTTGCAAAATGGCCAGTATTTGGATTGCTGGCGAGATTACAAAGATCAGTTTTTGTCGACAGAAGAGTTCGCACCTCATTGGCACAAGCAGGAAATATTGGTAAAAGATTAAAAGCTCGGGATAATATTATTTTATTTCCCGAGGGGACTAGTGCCGATGGCAACAGAATACTTCCATTTAAGAGTGCGTTATTTTCTGTTGCTGAGATAAAACCAAATAACCAGTCTTTAGTTTTACAACCTGTTTCGCTTACCTACTCAAGGCTCGACGGTATTCCAATTGGACGCCATTTACGGCCAATGTTTGCTTGGTATGGAGAAATGGATATGTTTTCTCATGCTAGAAGGTTGATAGGAATGGGGCGTTTAACGGTGACGGTAAGCTTTCACCAGCCAATTACAATTGATGAATTTGATTCTCGTAAGCAGCTAGCGATGCACTGTTATGCTTGTGTTGCACGTGGTCATGCTGATGCATTGGCTGGTCGGTTACAACCTAAGGTCGGTGGAGCTGGTAAATGGGGCTGGATTCATTGGCGTCCCAGGCCCAGGTTAAGAGATTTACGGGGTCGTCGAAGGGCACCAGGAGCTAAAATTGGTGGCAAACGTCGTCATGCACGTCTTGACACAGGTCGTTCTACAGCTTAGGTCATTTCACCACTATTATAAATTTTTGGGGTAAAAATCTAGGGATAGAAATGCTGAGAATTTTGATATTCTTTACTTGGTTTAGTGTACGTGGCTAAGAAACTTTTTATTAAAACCTATGGTTGTCAGATGAACGTTTATGATTCTGCTAAAATGGCAGATGTTCTAGCGCCCATTGGCTTTACTTCTTGTTCAGACGCAGGCAGTGCTGACATGATCATACTAAACACTTGTCATATTCGAGAGAAGGCGAGCGAGAAGGTATACTCAGAGCTTGGAAGACTAAGACACCTTAAGGAAAAACGACTTCGTAATGAGGAAAGCACAATAATTGCTGTAGCCGGTTGTGTTGCTCAGGCAGAAGGAGAAGAAATACTTAGGCGAGCACCATACGTGGATATTGTTTTAGGGCCTCAAACATATCATCGGCTTCCTGAAATGGTTGCGCGTGCTACCCGCGCTGGTGAAGAAAAAAACAATTATGGACGAGGAGTATTAGATACAGATTTTCCTACCTCGCAAAAATTTGATTATCTGCCTAACGAAGGTGGCTCGCAAGGAGTATCTGCTTTTCTTTCTGTTCAAGAAGGTTGTGATAAATTTTGTACTTTTTGTGTTGTTCCTTATACCCGGGGCGCTGAGTTTTCTCGACCGGTGGAGCAGATTTTGAATGAAGCTAGATGTTTAATTGAAAAGGAAACAAAAGAGATCACGCTCCTTGGTCAAAATGTTAACGCCTACCACGGTCTAGATGAAATGGGAAAAGAAATAGGCTTGGGAGGGCTTATAGATAGACTATCTGAAGTTCATGGTGTTGAAAGAATTCGTTATACAACCAGCCATCCAAACGATATGAATAAAGATCTGATTAGAGCCCATGGCCAGCAGGAAAAACTTATGCCTTCCCTGCATTTACCTGTACAAAGCGGCAGCAATAAAATCCTTCAATCAATGAACAGACGACACAGTGTAGAGAATTATATTAACGTTATATCTGAATTACGAAATTCGCGATCTGATATGGCTTTGAGCTCTGATTTTATTGTCGGTTTTCCTGGTGAGACAGATGAAGATTTTGAACAAACAATTGATTTAATAAAAGAGGTAAAATTTTCACAGGCTTATAGCTTCAAGTATAGTGTTCGACCAGGAACTCCAGCAGGTGTTATGGTTGAACAAGTCCCGGAAGAATTGAAAGATGAACGGTTATTTGTCTTACAGGATGTTCTGAAAAAACAACAAACCGAATTTAATTCTTCAAAAGTCGGCAACGTGCTTCAAGTATTACTTGAAAAATCAGGTAGACATGCATCTCAATTAATCGGCCGCAGTCAATATAATCAGGCCGTGCACGTTAACGCGTCTCAATATTATGTGGGACAGGTTCAAGACGTATATATAGATTCTGTTTTGTCTCATACTCTTCAGGGTTCAATTAAAAACCATGTTAAAGATATAGAAAGTAGACAAAAATCGGAAAGAATAGAGGGAGAACACGTTTGAATACATCTGCATCCGCTGACCAGAAACAAGGAAAAATTCAGTTTGACGACAACTCTCTCCTACCAGAGCTTTTTGGTGATCATGATGAACATCTTATACAAATTGAGCAATTGCTGGATGTAAGGTTACGTTATAGAGGAAATAGTTTAGAAATCTCAGGCCCCGAAACTTCCAGGGAAATTGCGGATCGAGTGATAGTATCCCTTTATACACGACTTAAAAATGATCTTGAGATTGGTGAGGGAGAAGTTAAGGCAGCCGTGCGAATTGCTTCGGGTAACGATATAGTGGATGATTATATCCAATTACGAACTAAAAAACGGACTATTAGACCCAGATCACCGAATCAAGCAGCATACGTGAAAGCCCTTGATGAATCTGATTTAGTTTTTGGTTTGGGCCCCGCTGGGACTGGCAAGACTTATTTAGCAGTTGCTGTTGCAGTTACTCACCTATTACAAGGCAAAGTAGATCGAATAATATTATCTCGGCCTGCTGTTGAAGCTGGAGAACGGCTTGGATATTTGCCTGGTGATTTACAAGAGAAAATAGATCCATATTTGCGCCCCCTTTACGATGCCTTACATGACATGATGCCTGTTGATCAAGTAGTGCGACGAATGGCTAGCGGGGAGATAGAGGTTGCACCATTAGCATTTATGAGAGGCAGAACATTAAGTCATTCATATGCAATTCTTGACGAAGCCCAAAATACCTCAGCAATGCAGATGAAAATGTTCCTTACTCGACTTGGTGAGGGATCGCGCATGGCAGTAACGGGTGATATGACACAAATAGATTTGCCTTCAGGTGTTCGATCTGGTTTAGGAGATGCGTTGGAGGTATTAGAAGGGGTTTCTGGTGTAAGCAAAATTAAGTTTGATGACTCCGATGTCGTTAGACATGATTTGGTCACACGCATCGTGCGTGCTTATGATAAGCGTGGATCAATTAAACCTTAAACGGTTCAATGATAGTGAAGTCACCTGCCCCTCCCATAGAACACATTATTTCAGTTGAAATTATTTCTGCTGTTTGGCTAGAGCATTTTCCTGAAGCAGAGTCTTTAAAAGAGCTTACGGGGACAGTAGCGAAAGCGGTCATCAACGAGCTAGAACTTAAAGAAACAGTTGAGTTAGGTATAAGGCTTACAGATGATGATGAGATGCGAATACTCAATAACTCTTTTAGAGGTAAAGATGAGTCGACTAACGTGCTATCTTTTACTATGGGAGAGAGAGACGCTAAGAAATTTAGTAGTGCTCATAAAAAAGCTTTTCCAGAATTACTGGGCGATGTTGTAATAGCTTATGGAACCTGTCTCAGTGAAGCTCAGAGAGAGAATAAACTATTACGCAATCATTTGCTGCATTTGATAGTTCATGGAGTTTTACATTTATTAGGCTATGATCATGAAAGTAAGGAAAAAGCTAAAGAGATGGAAAAGCTCGAAATAGATATTCTAGCGCCTTTGGGTGTGCCGAATCCATATAACGATTCCATAATTGAACGTACATAGAAGGATTGATTTTGAATATATCCGAAACTAGTAATCATATCGATGATAAAGAAAAATCAACGGAAATTCTGCCATATAGAATTCTGACTACTTTTTTGCGTCGGTTTGGTGTTGGCCGTAATGAAGAAAGTACTGTTCGTGAACATATCGAGGAGTTGATTGAGGATGTGGATGGGTCACCAACACAAATTGGAGAAGATGAAGGAAAATTAATTGTTAACGTCCTTAAGCTCCACGAACTCACTGCTGAAGATGTCATGGTTCCCCGGGCAGATATTGCTGCAGTAGACATTTCTAGTAGTTTAGATTCGTTGATCAACATAATGATAAATAGTGCTCACTCACGTATACCGGTGTACCAGGAACAACTAGATAATTTAGCTGGATTTGTTCATATAAAAGATGTTCTATCCTCTTTACGAAACAGGAAAAGGGAAAGTATTAAAGATTTAACCAGAGAGATTCTTTACGCTGCTCCATCAGTAAGAGTTTTAGATTTACTTTTGGAGATGAGAGATCGCAGAACGCATATTGCGATAGTTGTGGACGAATTTGGAGGAGTTGACGGGCTTATTACCATCGAAGACTTGGTAGAAGAAATTGTCGGAGAAATTGAAGACGAACATGATATTCAAGGCCCGACGATTATTAGAAGACAAGATGGAAGTATTTTGGCTGACGCTAGGAGTGAAATTGAAGAGCTTGAGAGAGTAATAGGAAAATTTGCTTCCGATGAAGAACGTAAGGAAATAGATACAATAGGCGGTATTGTCTTTAGTCTTGTGGATAGGGTTCCCAGAAGGCATGAGATAATATCTCATCCCTCAGGACTACAATTTGAAGTTTTAGATGCAGATTCTCGACGATTGAAAAAGTTGTGTGTAAGGGATTTACAACAAAAAGTTGAAGATTAAATCATATAAATATTTGAGCTTTAAAAATGTTTCAATCATTTAACGATGTTAAATCCCCTTTATAATAAAGCTTCAACATTAGGGCCTATTAATCGCCTAGGGCTGGTTATGATGCTGGGAGTCATGTCATCTTTGGCTCTACCTCCTTGGCATATTATTCCATTAATATTACCGGCTTTTACTGGCTTTATTTGGTTTCTAATTTTAGCAGAGAAATCTCAAAATCCACTAAGGGCTTCTTTTACAACTGGATTTTGTTTTGGGTTCGGCCATTTCCTTCTTGGAATTCACTGGATTATAGAGCCATTACTAATTGATGGCTCAACCCATGCTTGGCTTATACCCTTTGCGCTGATAGGTTTGCCTGCTGGTTTAGCAATTTTCATCGGAATTACCAGCTTTTTAACTTCATTTATATTACGGTTTTATGATTTTAGTGTTCTGGGCAGAATATTATTATTTTCTATAATATGGGTGTTTAGCGAGTGGGTAAGAGGTTGGGTTCTTTCTGGCTTTCCATGGAACCTAATAGGGTACGTATGGGCAGATATTACTGAGGTAATGCAAGTTACAGCCTTTATTGGAATTTTTGGCCTTAGCTTTATAACTCTTTTAGCTTCGACAATACCGGCGTTATTGGTCTCCAATTTTAATTGGAAAAAAATTGTTCTGGTTGTTTTTTTCTCTTTTATTGTCCCTTCCATTTTGTGGACAGGAGGCTCAAATAGGTTGGCGGGTGCACCCAATTACGAAGAACAAGATACAGGGTCAATGGTGCAAGGGGTTAGGCTAAGAATTGTTCAAGCAAATATTCCTCAGAAAGATAAATGGAAACCTAATTTACAAACTGCGCATTTGTTAAGACACATCAAAATGAGTAGAGAAGACACCCCTATCTCTCCCACCCATGTGATTTGGCCAGAATCAGCAATTCCTTTTCTATTAGAAAAAAATAATTCAATTCAAATGATGGTAGCTTCGGCAGCACCTGAAGGGGGGCTTTTATTTACTGGGTCAATTAGTCAAGTGAGGGATGAAAAATCCCAGTTTAGAAATAGTCTTTATGTAATTAATCCATCGGGGAAAATTATAGATCGCTATGATAAGGTGCGTTTAGTCCCTTTTGGAGAATATATGCCGTTAGCGGATTGGCTACCGTTTGATAAAATAGTTCCTAGTGAGGCAAGTTTTATAAGCGGCCCCACATACAGGACAATGGACTTGCCCGGCTTGCCCAGGCTCAGCCCACTTATTTGTTATGAGGCTATATTTCCTAACCTAGCCTTAAAAGCAGGCGTAAGAGGTGAATGGTTGCTTAATTTAACGAATGATGCTTGGTTTGGGAAATTTGCAGGCCCTCAACAACATTTGGCAATTGCTTCAACCAGGGCTATAGAACATGGTGTGCCCATGGTCAGGGCAGCAAACACAGGAATATCCGCGATAGTTGATCCCTATGGGCGAAAATTATTAACTCTCGGCTTAGGAGAACAAGGAGTGTTAGATAGCGGGTTACCCAAAGCGCTGCCTTATGCAACTATTTATTCAAGATGGCAAGAGACAATAGCTATTGGTTTGATTGGTTTAGTTGTTTTGTTATTATGGTATATGGGATTATTAAAGAGAAACAGGGGTCTAGAGTGACTCTATGTCCTCTGAAGGGTTAATTTAAATTTAAGAAAAATACTTGTTTCAAACAAGACTCCGGAGGACTTATCTTTTTTAGAGTAGATAAAATCTTTTCTCCAAACATATTAATTGATTAAGTTACTAAAACTAATAAGGAGTGACAAACTTGTTAAACGCCGATTATCTTTTCACCAGTGAATCTGTTTCAGAGGGGCATCCTGACAAAGTTTGCGATTGTATTTCCGATGCAGTAGTAGATGCATTTTTATCTGCTGATCCTCATAGTCGTGTTGCAGTTGAGACTTTAACAACCACTAACAGGGTAGTGTTGGCTGGGGAAGTTAGAGGGCCTGAATATTTAGATAGCTCCTATATAGAATCAATTGCTAGAGAAGTTGTCCGCGATATTGGTTATGAACAAGAAGGTTTTCATTGGGAAAAAATGATTGTTGATTCTTTTATTCATTCTCAGTCACCAGATATTGCCCTGGGAGTTGACGCCGCTGGCAATAAAGACGAGGGAGCGGGAGATCAGGGTCTGATGTTTGGCTATGCATGCGATGAGACCCCATCACTTATGCCGGCTCCAATTTACTACGCACATGCTATTCTTAAATCACTTTCTGAGTCTCGTCACTCTGGACTAGAGCCTGGTCTTGGGCCGGACTCGAAGAGTCAGATTACGTTGCGCTACGAAAATAATGTTCCGGTTGGTACTTCTTCGATTGTTGTTTCAACTCAACATGATGAAGCCTTAAGTCAGCAGGAAGTTCGGGAAATAGTGAGGCCACATGTTTTAAAAATTTTACCGGATGGATGGATGTGTTCAGAAGACTCTTTTTACGTTAACCCTACGGGAAGATTTGTGGTGGGAGGGCCCGATGGAGATACAGGACTTACTGGAAGAAAAATAATCGTCGACACTTACGGTGGGGCTGCTCCACATGGTGGAGGGGCTTTTTCAGGTAAAGACCCTACAAAAGTTGATAGATCAGCAGCATATGCTACTCGTTATCTTGCGAAAAATGTCGTGGCAGCTGGTCTTGCTCAACGCTGTTCTATACAGATTGCTTATGCTATTGGCGTTTCTCATCCTCTATCGGTATATGTTGACACTTATGGTACTGGTAAAGTTGAGGAAGAGAAATTAGCAAGAACTTTGCAGGAAGCAATAGATCTAAGTCCACGCGGGATAAGAGAGTATCTTGAACTGAGCAAACCCATATATGCTCGAACTGCGGCTTATGGACATTTTGGTAGAGATCCTGATGCAGACGGGGGTTTTTCTTGGGAAAAAACTGATCTAGCCGACTCACTAAAGGCTCAGTTTTAGACCAATTACATATTGTAAATCTAACATTTAGTGGAAATATAAGTTTTGAAGCCTAATAAACGTTTTTATGGCCGTAGGCGGACTCGCAGCTTACGACAAAAAGAAAAAGATCTTATGAAAACGTTTTTGCCTGAAATAGAGATCGTTCCTTCATCCGATGGAACTTTTCTCGATTTAAGTACTTATTTTGGTAAATCTACCCAGCAGTTTTGCTTAGAAGTCGGTTTTGGCAAGGGTGAACATCTTTTGTGGCAGGCACAAAATAATGAGGACGTAGGTTTTATTGGAGCAGAGCCTTTCCTGAATGGAGTGGCGAGTCTTTTATCCAAGATAAAAGAAAAAAATATAAATAATATAAGAATTTTCCCTGATACTGTTTCTCAAATTCTTCATAGTTTACCCTCCCAATCAATAAACAAAGTCTTTGTTCTTTTCCCTGACCCTTGGCCGAAATCTCGCCACCAGAAACGCCGTTTAATTAATATAGAGACTCTTGATATTTTCGCCAGGATTATGACTGATGATGCCGAACTTCGCCTGGCTACTGATGATGCTGAGTATGCTTCATGGATGTTGCGGCTTGGATTATCACATAAATCATTTGAATGGACAGCACTACGTCCAGATGATTGGCGGATTCGGCCATCTGATTGGCCACTTACAAGGTATGAAGAGAAAAATAGAAGTGGAGGATTAGGGCCTGTATACTTACGTTTTGTTCGATTGCCCCGCAATTAAAGTAATTAGCTAGGAATACTTGCTTTTTCTTCGTTATAGCCTATATTCAACCCATAAAACCCGGTTGTCTGTTAATAACAGAACAAGGGGTGGCCCGGAAAACCGGAGCCACCTTTTTTATTATCGTTGCCTACATGTAATTAGGGTTTGGCCTTTATTTATGTAATGAGATAAACCGAATGAACTTAGTTAGTGATAATGTGCAGACCAGCATAGTTCTTGATTTAATTGAGCCATCATTAATAGATCTTGGCTATGAAATCGTTCGCGTCCGCCTTACTGGTGATGACCGAGTTGTCTTGCAGGTAATGATAGATAAGACTGATTTGGCTGAGGTCACAGTTGAAGATTGTAAGTTGGTTAGTAATACAATATCTACCTTACTTGATGTTGAAGACCCAATCTCAACACCTTATGAGCTAGAGGTTAGTTCACCTGGTCTGGATCGTCCGTTGACCAGAACAAAGCACTTTCAAAGCTATATAGGCAGTAATGCTAAACTTGAATTAAAGACTGCAATGGATGGCAGGCGTCGCTTTAAGGGTCGTTTGTTAGGAATAGAAGAAAATAATATAAAGATTATGATTTCTGTTGATTCTAAGGAAGTAGAAGTCTTTCTACCGTTTGAGGCAATAGATAAAGCGAATATTTTAATACCTGATGAACTATTTACTTCCGTGCGACGGGAACAAGGAAACTAAAGGTAAAAGAAGATGGATGGAGGCCCTAGCAGGATTGAAATGTTAGCTGTCGCTGATGCGGTGGCTCGTGATAAAGGAATTGAACGTGAAGAAGTTTTAGAGGCGATGGAGCAGGCAATTCAGAAGGCTGGTCGCTCTAAGTATGGTACTGAGCACGATATTAGAGTTAGCATTGGTCGGGATACTGGCCACATATCAATGGCGCGATATAGGGAAGTAGTTGAGGAGGTTGAAGATGAAAACACTCAACTTACAATCGATCAAGCTCAGGCAGAAAAAGATAACGTCGCGATAGGGGATTTTCTAATTGATGATCTACCACCGATTGATTTTGGCCGTATTGCTGCACAAACGGCTAAGCAAGTTATAGTTCAAAGGGTTAGAGATGCCGAAAGAGAACGTCAATTTGAAGAGTACAAAGATCGAGCAGGTGAGATAGTAAATGGTTTAGTTAAACGTGTTGAGTATGGCAATGTAACAGTTGACCTGGGACGTGGTGAGGCGGTTTTGAGGAGGGACGAGAGTCTTCCAAGAGAAAACTTTAGAACGGGAGATAGGGTTAGGGCTTATATTTATGATGTCAGAAGAGAGGCTCGTGGGCCACAAATCTTTCTAACGCGCACTCGTCCTGAATTCATGAAAGCATTATTTGCTCAAGAGGTTCCAGAAATTTATGATTCGATAATCGAAATTCGTTCTGCCGCCAGAGATCCAGGAAGCCGTGCCAAAATAGCAGTCATCTCTAAAGATGCCTCTATAGATCCAGTTGGAGCATGTGTTGGGATGCGAGGAAGTAGAGTGCAGGCTGTTGTGGGAGAGCTTCAGGGAGAAAAGATAGATATTATTCCTTGGTCCTCGGATACTGCAACGTTTGTTGTTAATGCTCTTGCTCCGGCTGAGGTTACAAAAGTTGTTATAGATGAAGAAGCTAATAAAATTGAGGTAGTTGTCCCTGATGAACAGCTTTCTCTGGCGATTGGTAGGCGAGGTCAGAATGTTCGACTTGCTTCAATTTTAAGCGGTTGGGATATAGATATCCTAACTGAGGAGGAAGAATCACAACGACGACAAGAGGAGTTTAATTTACGAAGTCAAATATTTATTGAGGCCCTTGATATAGAGGATGTTATAGCGCACTTAATGGTCACAGAAGGCTTTGCTTCGGTTGAAGAAGTTGCTTTTGTTCCGGTTAGCGATCTATCGGTTATTGAAGGGTTTGATGATGAAATATCAGAAGAGTTACAATTAAGAGCTCGTAATTGGCTAGAGGAACGCGATTCAAAGCTTGATTTGGAGAGAAAAAAATTAGGCGTCGAAGATGCTGTGACTGAACTTCAGAGTCTATCATTATCTCAGGTTGTTTTATTGGGTAAGAATAGTATTCGTACAATAGATGATATAGCTGGTTTAACCCCCGACGAATTAAGATTTTTACTCATGGAGATAGAAACAGAAGTAAAGGTTGATGATTTGTGGGAGATGACAGAGAGTGATGTCGGCCGACTTATAAGAAACAGTCCAATTCAAGGGGAAGAGGCCAATTCTATTATAATGGCGGCAAGACAGTTGATTTATGGCGATGATGTTTTAACGCCTGACCCTATTACTGAAGTCGATGAAGATCTCGGTGTACCTAATAGTGGTTCTGAAGATGCCCCTATTTTGCCTTCTGGTAGAGGTTAAAAGGAGGAACTTGTTGGGATGGGTCAGTTAGCCAGACAGGAAAGTAATACGAATTTATTGAACTCCATAAAAGATGGAGGTCAGTTTCGTCATTGTATTTTATCAGGTGATAAATTAATGCGTGAAGAGTTAGTACGTTTTATATTGGGTCCTGATAATATTATTTATCCTGATGTTACTGGTCGTGCACAAGGTCGAGGGTGTTGGTTATCAGGCCGATACGATATGATAGAAAAGGCTTGCGAAAAAAATATTTTTCAGGACTTTTTTGATGGGCCTGTGACTACAATGATTGGCCCTGAGGGTCAGACATTAGCGGAGGTGGTTGATGCCCAATTATCAAAAAGATGTCTTGAGGCCTTAGGGTTGGCAAGGAAGGCAAATAAACTAAAAATTGGGTTCGACAAAGTTTATAAAACTCTCCAGAATTTATCTGAAAAGAGTAATACTAGTGAATTAGGGCAGAGATCTTCCATAGTACTTACATCAATAGATGCTTCTGACAATGGGCAAGCAAAAATTAATGCTTTAGGGAGACATTTGGTGAAGGCTGGTATAGATATAGTTCAATTGCGATTGTTTAACTCTACAGTAATGGGTAATGCAGTTGGTCGTGAACGGATTGTTCACACATTTTTTGAGAAGCAAGGAACCGGTGTCCAACTCTATAGTGCAGCAATTAAGATTGCTACTTACCGAGGGATTAAAGATCAAATTGGTTTCGGGTCTAGTGGAATAAATTTTTCTAATGGAGCTAGTGCGGATTAGACTTATGGCTACGACAAAAGAAGAAAAATCAAAAGATAAAAAACCGCTGACTCTGTCTCGTCCTGGTCGGTTAGAGCTTAACAGAACCGTCGAAGGTGGTCAGGTTAAACAGAGTTTTAGCCATGGCCGCTCTAAAACTGTAGCTGTAGAAGTTAAAAAGAAAAGAACATTTCGACAGGATGCTGGCGGTGAAATGACAGAGGTTAAGTCTAAACAGCCGATTGAAGAATCCCCCAAGGAAAAACCATTAAAAGAGGTAGAAGAAGTAGAAAAAAAAGCTGAAACAACCACTAAGGCTAGAACCCTTACCGAGACAGAACAGGCTACAAGAGTTCGTGCACTTGAAGATGCCCGTAAGGCTGCTGAATTGGCGGTAATTGAGGCAGAGGAACGGGCAATTGAAGAGGCAAAACTTGCTGAGGAAGAAGTCAAGATAAAACAAGCCCAAGAGGAATTGAAAGAAGAGGAATCTAAACAAGAATCAGATGTTAAAATTGATGCTTCTGCTGAAGTCACCCCTCCTGATATTGCAGAAGATAAGAAGAAAAAAGAAACCCCTAAAGAAAGGAAATCTAAAAACGTAAAAGACAAGGGAAAAACGAATAAAAAAGCTCAAAATCCCCCTGAGGTTGCCGGAGAAACCGCCCAAGAAGAAATAAATGAGAGCATCTTGAAGGCAGAAGAATTGCAGGCTTCTCAGGTTGCTGATACAACTAAGCGGTCAAGTGTATCTTCCCGTCGTCGAACAGAATCAGAAGAAGAATTTGGAGATGAGGCTGAGGATTCTGAAGTTTCATCCAAACCTAAAGGACGAGGGGCGTCTGGTCGTTCAGAGGAACGACGGACGGGTGGAAGAAACACTGAACAAAAGAGGAGAAGAAGGGGTAAACTTACGATATCAGAGGCTCTCGATGAAGATGGTGGTGCCCGGCAGCGCTCGGTTGCTGCTTTCCGTAGACGACAGGAACGAGAGCGTTTAAAACGCGAAGCAGCAGGTGCTCAGCCAAAGCAAAAAATCGTGAGAGAGGTGCAGATACCTGAACACATATCAGTAGGTGATTTGGCTAGCAGAATGGCAGTTAGAGCTAACGAAGTAATCAAATCCTTAATGAAAAATGGAGTTATGGCAACTACTAGTCAGACTGTTGATCAAGAAACTGCACAATTAGTAGCTGAAGAGTTTGGTCACTCTGTGAAATTAGTAACCGCTTCTGATGTAGAAATCGGACTAGGTGTTATGGATGCCCAAGATGATAGTGAAAGTTCACCTCGAGCTCCTGTTGTTACAATTATGGGCCATGTGGATCATGGTAAAACTTCATTGTTGGATGCACTTAGAGAGACAGATATCGTTAGTCGTGAAGCAGGAGGAATTACTCAGCATATAGGTGCGTATCAACTGGAAATAGCTTCAGGAGATAAGATTACCTTTTTAGACACGCCCGGTCATGCAGCTTTTACTCAGATGAGGCAGCGTGGGGCAAATGTAACAGATTTAGTTGTTTTGGTTGTTGCTGCTGATGATGCTGTTCAACCACAGACCATAGAGGCTATAAATCATGCTCGTGCGGCTGATGTGCCAATTATAGTTGCATTAAATAAAATTGACCGCAATGAAGCTGATCCCACAAAAATAAAAAATGAACTGCTTTCCCAAGAGATTGTACCTGAGGAGTTGGGTGGAGAGGTTCAGTGTATTGAGGTATCTGCGACAGAAAAAACTGGTCTAGAAACTCTTACTGAGGCTATAGCACTTCAAGCAGAAATACTTGAGCTTAAGGCCAATCCAGATCGCATGGCGTATGGATCAATTGTAGAGGCGAAGCTTGAAAAAGGAAGAGGAGCAGTGGCAACTGTATTGGTTCAAACGGGTACACTTAAAGTAGGAGATATTTTTGTTGCTGGTGCTGAGTGGGGACGAACAAGGGCAATAATTAATGATTACGGCCAAAATATAGACATGGCAGCACCTTCAATGCCGGTTGAGGTTCTTGGTTTTAATGGAACCCCGCAAGCTGGTGATGATTTTGCAGTTGTTGAGTCGGAATCTCGTGCTCGTGAGATTACGGAGTACAGGCAAAGAATCCTTAGAGATAGACGAGCAACAGCTGGCGCTCGTGGCACACTCGATGAAATGTTTGAGCAGATATCTTCTGGAGAAGTGTCTTTGGTTCCTTTGGTTATTAAGGGCGATGTCCAAGGTTCTGTAGAGGCTATAGCTGGCTCTTTAGAGAAAATGTCTACTGATGAAGTAAGAGTTGAAGTTCTGCATTCAGGAGTCGGAGGTATAAATGAGTCCGACATTTCCTTAGCTTCAGCCTCGGGAGGACTAGTGATAGGATTTAATGTTCGGGCAATTCCTAAAGCTAGAGAGCAGGCTAAGCGTGATGGCGTAGATATTAGATATTATAACATAATTTATAATGTCGTAGATGATGTAAAATTGCTCCTCGAAGGTAAATTGTCTCCTACTCTAAAAGAGAGTCATTTAGGTAACGCAGAAATTCGTGAGGTGTTCAGCGTATCGAAAATTGGCAAAGTAGCAGGTTGCTTGATAACAGCAGGCACGGTTCGTCGTGGCGCCAAGGTACGGTTACTGAGAGATAGTGTTGTTGTATATGAAGGAGAGCTTGCTCAACTAAAGCGGTTTAAGGATGATGTTCGGGAAGTACAAAATGGTTACGAATGTGGCATGGCACTTGAAAATTATAATGATATTCAACCAGGAGATGTTATTGAGTGTTTTGAGGTTGAAGAGATAGCCCGTCAGTTGAGTGTTGGATAAAGTATACCGGATTAAAAAATGGATCGTGAATATAAAATTCTACTTTTTAAATTAAGTTTCTGAAGTATACGCCATTTAATCGGTCTTTTTATTATAATATGGACTATTACGCATGAATAAACGTGCAAGTGTTGCACGCACTGGCCGCCCTCCAAGTCAGCGTCAGCTGAGGGTGGGTGAAGAAATCCGTCATTCTTTAGCAAAAATTTTGCTGAGAGAGGATTTTCTTGATCCAGATTTGATGGGGCAATCAATTACAGTGACCGAAGTTAAAATAAGTCCTGACATGAGGAATGCCACAGTTTTTGTAACTCCTCTTGCGGGTGATGCGAAAATTATAATTCTGGCACTCAGAAGGGCCTCTAACCAATTACGAAGACAATTGTCTTCAGACACGAGACTTCGACATACCCCTAATCTAAAATTTGAGTATGATGATAGCTTTGATCAGGCAGAGCGTATTGACTTGATATTAAGTAAATCCCGATCGACAAATAGCCGTCAAGAAGATGGGGGTGGTAATGGGGCGTAGAAAACGGGAGGGCTTACCTATATCAGGATGGATTAATGTTGATAAGCCGATAGGCATTACTTCTGCGGTGTGTGTTAACAGTGTTCGTCGCGCGACCAACGCAGCCAAACTAGGGCACGCAGGTACACTCGATCCGGGTGCTAGCGGTATATTACCTATTGCTCTGGGTGAGGCAACTAAGACGATGCCATTTATAGTAGGGGCGCAAAAACATTATTCCTTTACTGTAAATTGGGGGGCACTAAGAGATACTGATGATGCTCAGGGCCAAATTTTAGAGTGTTCCGATCAAAGGCCGACAAAAAAAGATATAGAAGAAGTGTTGCCTAGTTTTATAGGTGAGATCGAACAGGTGCCTCCCAAATATTCCGCTATAAAGGTTAACGGTCGCAGAGCTTATTCTTTGGCTAGATCTGGACTAAATGTAGATCTCGAGGCGCGTAAGATATCGATATTTTCTTTTGAGCTTTTAGAAACAATTGATGACAATCGATCAAGGTTTTCTGTCATAAGTGGAAAAGGGGCTTATATGCGCGGTTTGGCGCGAGATTTGGCTTATTCTTTGGGAACTTTAGGATATTTATCAGACTTACGACGTAATTCTGTAGGACCTTTTAGTGAATCAAATGCAATTTCACTGGAAAAAATTGAAAAACTTGGTCATAGTGCGGCTGCCTCGCCTATTCTATTACCAATTGAGACAGCGCTGGACGGTATCCCGGCGCTAGATCTTACGGTGAACGAGGCAACTAAGTTACGGAATGGGCAAGCGATCCCGGTTTTACGTCACGATGATCGGGTTCAAATAGAAGCGGTGGGTGATGGAGGCGTAGTTCTTGCTATAGAATCAAAAACGCCAGTTGCTCTTGTTAGAGTCGATGGAATTCAGATCCGTCCGGTTCGTGTATTAAACCTTTGATACCGGGAGAAATATATAATGTCTATTACACCAGAACGTAAGGCAGAAGTAATTAAGGAGTACCAAACAAAAGAAAATGACACTGGTTCTCCGGAAGTTCAGATCGCTGTTTTGACAGAGCGTATTATAAATCTAACAGAACATTTAAAGAGTCATGCCAAGGATCATCATTCTCGTCGCGGCTTGCTTCTTATGGTTGGACAGCGCAGGAGATTACTTGATTACACTCAGAGAAAAAGTGAAGAGCGCTACCAAAATCTCATTAATCGATTAGGTTTACGTCGATAGTGAAAATTTTTTGCACCAAGTAAAATATACCGACACAAAAATACAATCCGGTATTTTTGGTCGTTTTAGTACGGATCCGCTGTACACACATCTAATGAAACGATTCTTAGGTGTTTAAAACCCCACAATATGTGGGCAAGTGATTTAGGAGGGCCCAAATCGCTTGAGTTAGTTGGGATAAATATCAATGTTTGACGTTGTTCGTAAAGAAATTGAATGGGGTGGCAGGCCTCTTATTTTTGAAACTGGGAGATTAGCAAGGCAGGCCGATGGGGCTGTAGTTGTTACTTATGGGGAGACATCCGCACTTTGCACTGCTGTTGGTGCTAAGGCACCTAAACCAGGTATGGATTTTTTTCCTCTTACAGTAAATTATCAAGAAAAAACCTTTGCTGCAGGAAAAATACCAGGCGGCTTTTTTAAACGTGAAGGTCGCCCCACTGAAAAAGAGACACTTATCTCTAGGTTGATAGATAGGCCAATTCGTCCACTTTTTCATCCTAGTTATCGTTGTGAAACGCAGGTTATTTCTACAGTGGTTTCACATGATTTGGAAAATGACCCTGATATTGTTTCCCTGCTTGGGTGCTCTGCAGCGCTCACAATTTCGGGTTTGCCGTTTATGGGGCCAGTTGCTGGAGCGAGAGTAGGGTATATTGATAAGGAGTTCGTTTTAAACCCGACAGCAGAGGAGATGCTAAAGTCAGAGCTCGATCTAGTGGTTGCTGGAACAAGGGAAGGAGTTTTGATGGTGGAATCAGAAGCGAATGAACTTTCTGAAGAAATTATGTTGGAAGCAGTCATGTTCGGACATGAGTCTTATCAATTAGTAATTGATAATATTATAGATTTGGCAGAACAGTCAGCTAAAGAGCCTAGACCTCTTGAAAACACCCCACAAGAAGTTCTTGATTTAAATAAGAAAATAAAAGATCTGGCAGAATCAGAGTTAAGAAAAGCTTATAAAGAAACGGTTAAGCAAACTCGGCATGAAAAAATTTCAGTGGTGAAACAAGAGGTGGCAGAGCAGCTTTCAGAAGAAGAACAAGCCGTTATGGATGGCCCTATTAAAGACTTAGAAAAAGATATTGTTAGAAGAGATATACTGGATTCGGGCCAACGGATTGACGGACGCAATACGACTACTGTCCGTCCAATAGACTGTCTGGTTTCAATGTTACCTAGAAGTCACGGATCTGCAGTTTTCACCAGAGGTGAAACCCAAGCTCTTGTTGTTACCACTTTAGGTACTGGTCAGGACGAACAAATTATTGATGCTCTGGAAGGTGAGTATCGGGAACATTTTATGTTACACTATAATTTTCCTCCTTATTCAGTAGGTGAGGCAGGTAGAATGTTTGGTCCAGGCCGACGTGAGATAGGGCATGGAAAGTTAGCCTGGAGAGCTATTAGACCTCTTTTGCCGTCAAAAGAAGTTTTCCCATATACAATAAGAGTAGTGTCTGAAATCACAGAATCTAATGGGTCATCATCTATGGCCACCGTTTGTGGGAGTTCTTTGTCAATGATGGATGCAGGCGTACCTCTTAAGGCTCCTGTCGCTGGTATAGCTATGGGCTTGATCAAAGAAAACGATGGTTATGCGGTTCTATCAGATATATTAGGGGATGAAGATCACTTAGGTGATATGGACTTTAAAGTTGCAGGCACTGAAACAGGTGTAACTTCTCTTCAGATGGATATTAAGATCACTTCTATAACGGAAGAAATTATGAAAATTGCCCTGGATCAAGCTCGTGAGGGCCGTTTACATATATTAGGAGAAATGTCTAAAGCATTGGCTGAGTCTCGTGATAACTTATCTGAACATGCCCCCAGAATTAGTACTATGAACGTTCCTCCAGACAAGATTCGTGATGTTATTGGCACAGGAGGAAAAATAATCCGTGAAATATGTGAAGAGACGGGTTGTAAAATAGACATTGATGATGAGGGTTTGATCAAGATCGCATCTTCTGACGGAGAGGCTGCTGAACGAGCGATAGAATGGATAAAGGGTATAGTTGCTGAGCCGGAAGTGGGGGTTATTTATACTGGGAAAGTTGTAAAAGTTATGGATTTTGGAGCTTTTGTTAATTTCCTTGGCCCAAGAGACGGTCTAGTTCACATATCCGAATTATTGAATGAACGTGTTGGGCAAGTAACTGATGTTGTTAATGAAGGGGACGAAGTTAAGGTCAAAGTAATAGGTTTAGATGACAGGGGGAAAGTTAAGTTATCGATGAGGGTTGTTGATCAAGAATCCGGAGAAGAAATTGATGATCCCAGACCTCCAAGAGAGCCGCGGGCTAAAGAGACCGATAGCGATGGTCGCCCTCCTCGAAGACCTAGGAGACGAAGAGCTACAGACTAAACGGTTTCGAAGAATATACTAAGAAATGGAAATCTCGTCTTAATTTTAAGAGGTTATTTTTGGGGGTTTCCATCTTCCTTCGGAGGAGGCATACCTATAGTTTTGAAGCCGCAATCTACATAATGAATTTCGCCCGTTACCGCTCCAGAAAGATCAGATAGAAGGTACAGGCCTGCACCTCCAATATCGTCAAGTACTACATTGCGGCGTAGGGGAGCGACCTCTCTGCTATGATTATAAACTTGTCTAGCAGAGCCAACTGCAGAGCCTGCCAATGTCCTCATTGGTCCAGCAGATATAGCATTAACTCTTATCCCTAAGGGCCCTAGATCAGCAGCGAGGTATCTTACAGACGCCTCCAGAGCAGCCTTAGCGACTCCCATAACATTATAATTTGGCATCACTTGTTGGGCTCCATGATATGTTAGAGTAATCATAGAACCTCCATTATTCATCATTTTGGCGGCTCTCTTGGCAACTGCTGTGAACGAGTAACAAGATATATTCATTGTATTTAAAAAATTTTCTTGAGAGGTGTCTACATAACGGCCTTTAAGTTCTTCTTTGTCTGAATATGCAATTGCATGAACTACAAAATCTAACTTACCCAAGTCATCCTTAAGCATATTGAAAGCTAAATCTATACTATTTGGATTAGAAACATCACATTCGATTAAATTGGATGCTCCAACGGAATTTGCTAATGGTTCGACACGTTTGGCAAACGAATCAGACTGATAGGTAAATGCTAGTTTGGCCCCTTGTGCGGCTGCGGTTTTGGCTATTCCCCAAGCGATGGAATGATCATTAGCAACACCCATAATCAGACCTCGTTTTCCAGACATAATAGAGCCTTTTTCTGGCAGTTGCGTGGAACTCATAGGCTTAGATTTGGGAGAAGAGATTTTTTTTGGAGCGAGTGAATCAGCCATTGTAACGCTCGAATACAAGTGTTGCATTTGTACCACCAAAGCCGAAACTATTGGACATAACACAATTTAGACCGGCATTATCAAGACGTTCCGTGATTATTTCTGCGTCCTCAGCTTCAGGGTCAATAGACTCTATATTCGCTGAGGCAGCAATGAAATCTTCATCTAACATAAGTAATGAATATATTGCTTCATGGACGCCAGTCGCACCTTGTGAATGCCCTGTCAGAGATTTAGTTGATGAGATTTTAGGTCTGTGTGCTCCAAATACTTTTTTAATAGCTTTGAGTTCTATCATATCTCCGGCCGGAGTAGATGTGCCATGAGCATTAATATAATCAACAGCAGTATTTCCAAGTGTTTTTGTTGCCAAGCTCATACATCTGACAGCACCTTCTCCAGAAGGCGCTACCATATCCACACCGTCAGATGTTGCTCCATATCCTGTGATTTCAGCGTATATTTTAGCACCTCTAGCCTTTGCTCTCTCTAGTTCTTCCAGAACAACTACACCTGCTCCGCCTGCGATAACGAAACCATCTCTATTTACATCGAAAGGTCGAGAAGCTTTTTGAGGTGTTTGATTGAACTTAGAAGACAAAGCGCCCATAGCATCGAAAAGTACCGTGAGGGTCCAATGAAGTTCCTCTCCCCCACCTGCAAACACTACATCCTGTTTTCCCCATTGTATAAGCTCGGCTCCATTGCCTATGCAATGGGCACTGGTGGAGCAAGCAGAGCTTATAGAATAGCTAAGACCACGCATTTGAAAAGCAGTTGAAAGGTTGGCGGAATTTGTTGAACACATAGATTTGGGTACTGCGTAGGGTCCTACACGTTTAGCGTTTTTTTCGCGAGCTACGTCAGCGGCGTTAACTAGTGCTGATGTTGACGGTCCCCCAGAGCCCATAACTAAGCCTGTTTGTTCACTCCTTATTTCATCCATCGTTAAGCCAGCACATTCCGCTGCAGCCCGCATCGCCACATAATTGTATGCTGATCCATCGCCCATAAATCTTCTCAGTTTTCTATCTATATAATTATCCAGATCTATATTGGGTGCTCCATGGATATGACTACGAAAGCCTCTTTCAGCATATTCTTCAGAAAAAACAATTCCTGATAGACCTTTCTTTAAGTTTTGTGTCACATTATTAAGATCGTTTCCTAGAGGGGAAACTATACCCAAGCCAGTTACAGCAACACGACGTAATTCAGGCATTACACACCTGCTTTCTCACCTTCTGGGAATAACCCCACACGTAGATTAGTTGCCTCATAAACTCGATCTTTATCTAGTTGAGCATATCCATCAGCTATAGCGAGAGTGAAGGCTCTCTTTATAACTTTTTTCACATTTATATGATAGCGAAGCACTTTGCCCCCAGGCTTAACCTCTCCAGTAAACTTGACTTCTCCAACAGACAGTGCTCGGCCTGGCCCTGGTCGGTTTAACCATCCTAGAAAAAAGCCTAGCATTTGCCAAAGGGCGTCAAGTCCCAGGCAGCCGGGCATAACAGGATCACCTTCAAAATGGCATTTATAAAACCACAAATGATCAGTTATATCTAATTCAGCTATAATTTCTCCATTACCATGCTCTCCCCCGTCATTATTAATTGAAATAATTCGATCAAACATTAAAAGGGGTGGTAAGGGTAGTCTAGCGTTGCCCGGGCCGAATAACTCGCCATGACCGCATAACAACAAGTCCTCATAAGAAAAACTATTTTTTGAAAAAGGCGCGTCTATGCTCATTAGCCTAAACCTAAAATGACATTTGCATGCCAAGAGATGTTTTTGTGGCGTACCTTATTACAGAAAGCTACCCCTAATGGCCATCTTTTTATATGTTTTTCTATCGTTAAAAATCTATAGGTTATAAAATTTGTCAATTTGTCCATCTACACTAACTTTTAAAATCTAGAATAATAAATAATTTAAAATATACATGGTATTATAGAGTTAACCAGCGTTTTGAAAAGATTCTTCTTTACATAACCTTAGTAAGGTAAATATGTTTGTGTATGATAGAAATACAGAAAACAGAAAATAGTAGGCCTTACACAGAAATACTAAACAAAATAAAAAGTGTGAGTCTGAGACCAACCCGTCAGCGACTAGCACTGGGTAAGTTACTTTTTGATGACGCGGATCGACACGTTACTGCCGAGTCATTGCATGAAGAAGCGATTGCTGCAGGGATCAAAGTATCACTTGCTACGGTTTATAATACACTAAACCGGTTTGCTGCAGCAGGATTATTGACTGAAGTTGTTGTTGCCCCAGGACGTTCTTATTACGACACAAATATTACTAATCATCACCATTTTTTTTGTGAAGACAATGGAACGCTGGAAGATATTCCTGGGGATGCCATAAAACTTGCTTCGCTTCCTGAGCCGCCATTAGGGACAAAAGTAAAAAGATTTGATGTAGTTGTCCGTGTGGAAAAGGATTAGATAATAAGAGTTTAAAAATAGTAAATAAGACTGTAATATAAATGAATTATCATGTAAGTTAGAATAGATCTAATATATTGACTAGGTTTTTCAATTGGTTCATATTGTACCCCGATGTGATATCTAAAATTAATAAGATTGATATTGTGAGGAAAAGACTGATCCTCTAGTCCCGTAACAAGGAGAATGATATGTCATTAAAAGGCAGTAAAACGGAAGGCAACTTAAAAGACGCCTTTGCTGGTGAAAGTCAAGCTAACCGTCGGTATTTATATTTTGCTCAAAAAGCGGATGTGGAGGGCTACAATGATGTAGCTGCTGTGTTTAGATCTACCGCTGAAGGTGAAACTGGTCATGCACATGGTCACCTGGAGTTTCTAGAAGAGGTTGGTGATCCTGCTACCGGGAATCCAATCGGTACAACTGCGCTTAACCTTGAAGCGGCTATCGCAGGTGAAACTCACGAGTATACAGATATGTATCCTGGAATGGCTAGAACAGCTCGTGAAGAAGGTTTTGATGAAATATCTGATTGGTTTGAAACCCTGGCAAAAGCAGAAAAAAGCCATGCTGGACGTTTTCAAAAAGCAAGAGACGAATTAGATTAAACTAAACTTGCTACTATGAGCTGTTTCGAATTACACCTTACTCAATAGAAACCACTAAAATGGGTAGACCGTAAGTAGTCTTGTTGAAGATTTCGATTTTTTGTTTCAAGCTTATAGTTATAGCTGGGGGTTACCATGCCGAATGAAACTGTAAACGGAGAAATGGTGCCCTCTTCCAGCGAAGGTGGTCTGGGTGCTCCAACGAGACATCCTATTGAGTGGGAAGATCCTAAATACTACGATGAGGAGGATCTTGACTCTGAACTTAGACGTGTCTTCGATATTTGTCATGGGTGCAGGCGTTGCTTTAATCTTTGTGACAGTTTTCCGCGCCTTTTCGACTTGATAGATGAATCGGATTCTGGAGAACTTGATTCGGTTGAATCAGAAGGTTTTAAATCAGTAGTAGATGCATGTACATTCTGTGACATGTGTTTTTTGACCAAGTGTCCATATGTGCCACCACACGAGTTCAACGTAGATTTTCCTCATTTGATGTTGCGCTATCGAGCAGTTGAAAATAGTAAAAATCAAGTGCCAGTGACGAAACGTGAAATAAGTAAGACTGATCGCAATGGAAAAGTAGCGTCAACGATGTCTGGTTTGGTAAATTGGGCCTCTAGTACCGATAATGTTATTGCTCGTTCTGTAATAGAAAAAACCACTAGTATAGACCGTAGAGCGACTTTGCCAAAATTTTCTAAAAAATCGTTTTCTGATATTTCTATCTCTGACTTGCCGGAAATCAATAAAGCTGCGCCAGCATACGGCAGAAAAGCAATTATATATGCCACCTGCTTTATAAATTATAATAATCCGTTGATGGGCGAACTAACTAGAAAAGTACTGGCCCACAATGGGGTGACGACTGAAATAATTTATCCATCCTGTTGTGGTATGCCACAATTAGAGCAAGGTGATCTGATGGAAGTTTCTAACAAAGCGAAAAGGGTAGCAACTGAAATGCAGCCTTGGATTGATAAGGGTTATGATGTCATATCTTTGACGCCCAGTTGTTCCTTAATGCTTAAGTTTGAGTGGCCATTGATATTACCTGATAATAATGATGTCCTTAGATTAGCAGAAGCTACTAGTGATATATCAGAATATATAGTGAAATTATCTAAAGACGAAGGTCTGGTAGAAGGTCTTAGCCAGATGCCTGGTCCAATAGCATTGCATCTGGCCTGTCATTCCAGGGCTCAAAACATGGGACAAAAAGCAACAGAGTTACTACGTTTAATTCCTGATATTGACTTAAATGTAATTGAGCGCTGTTCAGGTCATGGCGGCACTTGGGGTATTTATAAAGATAATTTTGAAACCTCGATCAAAGTTGGTCGACCGGTTGCAAATAAATCTAAAGAAGCCGCATATATTGTCTCTGAATGTCCACTTGCTGCGGATCATATATTACAAGGTTTGGAATTACTATCGACAAAACAAAGTGATTCTGGGGAAAAAAAGGGTAAGACAGTTCCTTCTCGTTCTTTTCATCCGGTTGAATTATTTGCGGCAGCGTATGGGTTTAACTTTAAAGACAAATAAAAAAAATAGTTGAGGATAGAATGGTTGGTAAGCACGAGATATATCGTGAAGATATTTTAGCGTCAGATATTTATGCTGCTGAACGTTCTGTGCGTCGTAACGAAGTCGTTGTGATAAAGAAGGATAGGCGTATCGAAGTAGGTCCTGTAGCTTCGTTTTATTTTGAGAACTACGCAACTATGTGGCATCAAATCCATGAAATGTTGTTTATAGAAAAAGGAGGAGAAGAACAGATAAGTGATGAACTAGAAGCCTACAATCCACTTATACCCCAAGGAAGAGAGCTTATTGCAACTGTAATGTTTGAAATTGATGACGAAATAAGACGGCGTAACTTTTTAGCCCGTTTAGGAGGGGTTGAAGAAACAGCTTTTTTACGATTCAACGATGAAAAGATTATGGGTATACCTGAAGCGGATATAGATCGGACTAGCTCAGAGGGAAAAGCAAGTGCTGTGCAGTTTATCCGTTTCCCATTTACTGATGAGCAGGTTAAAGTTTTTAATTCTAGTGATACCGAGATTATAATAGGGTTTAATCATACCAATTATAGCCATATGGCCGTTATGTCTATTTCTGTAAAAGAAGCTCTGGCCAAAGACTTTGATTAGCGTTCTATTTATTCTTTAAACTCTTCCTTAAGAACCCCCCAAAGGGCGGTCTGAGGGATCCAGCCAGTGATTTTTGGGTTATCGGTGGCTATGTGACACCACTCATCCTTGCATGTAATCAAAAAAGCAATAACACCTTTTTCTACGTATGCTCTGATCTGGGAAGATTTATTAGGTTTTATGTATAATTTCTGTTCTTTATTTTCTATGGCAACGGACCGTTTGTTGTGTACGAGGGTTTTATATAGCCAGCCGGATATTCCCTCTTGAGTTACTATCTGCCGCCACTCGTTGTGCTCTGAAATGATTTTTACTGGTAAATTTGTAAATGTATAAACCCACTCAATGGGATAACGTTTATCTGGGCCTGTTCTGAGGTTGACTACGTTTGACTTTAGACTGACAAATCGAGGTAATGGTAAACCTGATTCAGCGAAAACGGAGAATTGACTAATAAAAAAAAATGAACTTAAAAAGCACACGAAATAAAGTCGCTTGAGCACTTTTTTTAAAGATAGATTCATAATAAATATGCCCTGTACGCAATTTCTCCGTGATCAGTCAAGATTTTGAAGGTAATTTATTATTAAGTTACTAAAATTAGCCTCATAAAGGTTCACAAACAGGATAGTAGAAATTTTTCAAAAAAATTAACAAGGTTTCATAAAAAACAGAAAATCTAATTTTAAACAATAAGATCAAGGTGATAATTTTGAAATATAATGCAGATAAGTTTTTGAGTTTATGGGTGGACTTATTCAATGGTTTAGAAACCCAATCAATTGTAGATTTATACGACACTAATGCTATTTTAATTCCTACGTTTTCGCCGAGTAGTACAATCTATAAGGCTGACATTAAATATTATTTTGACGAGCTTTTTGCAAAAGATTCAGTAAGCGTGGATGTAAGGGAGGTTAAAAAAAATTCGTTTAACGCTAGGGAAGGTCTGAGTATTATTTATGGCACTTATTCCTTTTCGTTCAAGGCCGATTTAAGTCTCCTAAATTTCCCAGCCCGCTTTACCTTTTTATTAGATTTAAGCCTCCCTGGGCCAATAATCCATCATCATTCCTCACTGATTTCCGAAACAAAGAATTAATTTAGCTATAATATTAATTTCGAAGTCATAGAGAACGATTAGTCTAAGGTGTTTCCATAGAATTTACTAAACCCACAACTGTGTAACTATAGGTTAAAGCTAATTTATTATTATCTAACCGCCTTGAAGACCATACATCTCAATATTAGAGTTTATAGACCCGATTAATAATTTGGAGTTGCTATGAAAAAGATCCTAATACAGGGAGGCACTGTCATTTCGATGGAACAGGGTCAGTCAGATGGATCAATTAAAAATGTTCTTATAGAAAATGGACAAATTAGTGACGTTGGAGATATTGCCCCCTCTAAACACTCGGAAGTTATCGATGCCACGGGCTGTATTGTTCTTCCAGGTTTGATAGATTCTCACGTCCACACTTGGCAAACGGGATTGCGAGGTATTGCTGGAGATTGGACGGTTCCTCAGTATATGAGAGCGATGCACGGAGGCTTAGCCACTCACTTTCAGCCCGAAGATATATATATAGCAAATCTGATAGGGGCATTATCAAAATTGGACGCCGGTATAACGACACTGGTTGATTGGTGTCACAATAATCCAACACCAGATCATACTAACTGCGCTATTGAAGGATTGGTCGAATCGGGAGCAAGGGCACTCTTTCTGCACGGATCTCCCAAACCTGATCCTAAGCCTGGGCAGAAGCATTACAGTGAGGTGCCCATGCCTTATGGTGAGATAGAACGTCTTCGTAAAGGTCTTCTAGCTTCTGACGATGCGTTGGTAACACTCGGGCTTGCTGTTCTTGGACCCCAATACTCCATTTATGATGTTTGTGAGCAGGACTACAGATTAGCAAAAGATTACCAACTAGTTGTAAGTGCTCATACTGGTGGGGGGCCGATGCTTGCTCCGGGTGCATTTGAAAAACTTATTGAACTCAATTTAATTGATGAAAGAAGTAATATTGTGCATGCTAATAATTTTGATGATCAACTAGTCAAAAGTCTGGTAGATGCTGGTGCATCATTTACTGTAACGGCTGATGTCGAGATGCAAATGGGATTTGGAGATCCACTTACCGGTTGTCTTCGTAGATTAGGTGCGCTCATGACTATAGGATCTGATGTTGAGCCCGCGACATCTGGAGATATGTTTAGCGCAATGAGACTCACTATGAATGTACAGCGTAATATTGATAACCTTAACGCCCTCAGTCGAAATGGCTCCTTGCCTGAAACATCATCAATATCTTGTTCCGAGGCTCTTCAATGGATAACTATAAATGCTGCCCGTATGATCAAGAAAGAGAATGTCACGGGCACAATAGAACCTGGTAAGAAAGCTGATATTATAATAATACGAGGCGAAGATCTAAACCTCTTCCCAATTAACAATGCAGTAAATGCAGTGGTTCGTTATGCTAACCCAGGAAATGTCGATACAGTTATTGTTGATGGAAAGGTTGTAAAGAGGAATGGTAAGCTTCTTTTCAAGGATATTTCAGTGAAAAAAGAGATTCTACTGGAATCAAGTCAACGCATATTGTCTGACATGGGTTTTCAAACGTAATATTTGTTTTTAGGGCATTAAACTTTTCACATCATTTCTAATTAATACGACTTAAAATTTACCTAGGTTTTTATATTGGTGAATTTTGAATAGATGGATGATCCCCACACAAAGCACAATTTGGATTGTGGGGGACTTTAATAGTGTGGAAACCAGACTTTAGGGAATCAAATATTAAAATTCTTCCTGCCATACTGTCACCAAGGTCAAGTAGTTCTTTTATTGCCTCAACTGCTTGTAAAGATCCCATAACTCCAGCCAAAGCCCCTAAAACACCTGCCTCTTCGCAACGTGGGACCAAGTCAGGTGGAGGGGCCTCTGAAAAAAGACAACGATAACAAGCCGTTTTTTGATTTTGTTTTTGTCGGAATGTATAGAGTTGTCCTTCAAATCGAAGAAGGGCAGCACTAATGAGTGTTTTATTTAGGTGATAGCAGGTATCATTAAGTAAGTATCTCGTTTCAAAATTATCTGATCCATCTAAAACTACGTCGTAAAATGAAATAATGTTTGCAGCATTTTTCTTATTTAGCCTCAAATTATACGAATTTACCTCTATCCCTGGATTGAGTTCTGCAATTGTTTCCTTTGCGCTATCTGCTTTTTTTGTGCCCAGTCGTTTGGTGTTATGTATTACCTGTCGCTGCAGGTTGGTTAGGTCAACTTCATCATCATCAATTATACCTAGGGAACCTATGCCAGCTGCTGCTAAATACAGCAAGGCAGGAGCCCCTAAGCCTCCAGCTCCAACAACAAGAACTTTTGATTCAAGCAGTCGCTTTTGTCCCTCTTCTCCAACCTCGTCTAAAATCAGGTGTCTTGCATAACGATGAAACTGTTCCTCTGAAAAATCCATTTTCTTTTCCTTCAAAGCCCTTCAAAAAGAGATGTAGAGAGGTATCGTTCGGCGAATGAAGGTAATATTACAACTATAGATTGACCACTCATTTCATCTCGTTTGCTAACTTCCAGGGCAGCTGCTAATGCGGCACCAGAAGAAATACCGCATGGTATTCCTTCAAATTTTGCCGCTAAACGGGCCATTCGAACGGCAGTTTCATTGGCGATGGGTAGAACTTCATCTATTAGATCAGTGTTTAGTATATCGGGAATAAAGCCTGCTCCTATTCCCTGGATTTTATGAATTCCCGGGGTGCCCCCTGATAGTACAGCACTGTCTTCAGGCTCAACGGCAATCATTTTCAGACCTGGTTTGAGTGTTTTTAAAGTTTCTGCAACGCCGGTCAAGGTGCCTCCAGTGCCTACTCCTGTTACTACTGCATTTACTTCCCCATTTGTATCATTCCAAATTTCCTGCGCTGTCGTATTTCGATGTATTTCTGGGTTGGCACTATTTTTAAATTGCTGTGGCATAAAAGCGTTGGGGGTTTCAGAGACAATTTTTTCTGCGGTTTTTATAGCACCTGTGATTCCATCAATTGCAGGCGTTAATATTAGTTCTGCCCCCATTAGTAGTAACATTTTCCTACGTTCTTGTGACATAGAGTCAGGCATAACTAAAATACATCGGTAGCCTCTTGCTGCAGCAACAAACGCTAGTGCTATACCAGTATTACCTGAGGTTGGCTCCACTATAACACTATTTGAGCTTAGCTTTTTCTGCTCTTCAGCTGCCTTTATCATCGCTAGACCTATTCTATCTTTGACTGATGCCAGAGGATTAAAAAATTCAAGCTTGGCTAACACCTCTGCTTTCGATTTTTCTTTAACAGCGAGTCTATTGATACGAACCAAAGGTGTAGCCCCAATAGTGTCAACGATAGAATCATAAATTTTTCCACGAAACTCTTTCAAATCTTTGCTCATTGGTTTGGCATGTCCAATAGTTTATGTAATTACGATGATGTAAAAGCTATGTTTCATATAGTAAAATCAAGTCTATCAGCTGAATTTCTATCTATTCCTCTTTCCCTTGCTAAGTTACATAGATCTTGAATTGATATTTGGTCTAACAGTTCCATGCTTTTAAAAGAAACTTTATCTAAGACCGGCTCAACAACTTCGGCACTTAATAATGAAATTTGATTTTTTCCTAAAGAATGATTGTATGATTCCATTTCTAAGACGACCCTAGTGACTTCGCCAACACTTATTCGTCTTCGCTCGCGGGCAAGGCGATACCCTCCTTTAGGCCCTCTAACCCCACTAAGTATGTTAGCTTTGACAAGGTTCTGTAGAACCTGTTCTAGATATCTTTTAGGTATTCCCTGGCGTTTTGTTATTTCTCTACTTTGAACAAGAGAAGGACCTGAATTGTAAGCAATATCAAGAACAGCTTCTATAGCAAAAATGGTTTTTCGTGATAGGCGGAACATAGACTGCCAAATCTCCTACTATTACAAGGTTTTAGCTTTAGGATCATCGGTCCAGAAGACGCTGAATATTCAATTTTTCAAACATTATTTTTCATTAAAGCATCTAATTATTTTTTCAGACAATGTTTCAGCGACTTCCTTTTTAGTCATTTCAGGCCAGTCTTCTATACCCGAATCATTTATAAAGTGGATAGTGTTTTTGGATCCACCAAAAGTACCTGATTCGGCCGAAACGTCGTTTGCTAGCAGCCAATCACATCCTTTTTTGTCTCTCTTGTTTTTAGCATTAGCGACTATATTATCCGTTTCAGCTGCAAAACCAATAACCAATGTTGGACGATTTTTACCTGCCGAGCTTAATGTTGCTAAGATGTCTGGGTTTGTTGCCATTCTTAATGTTGGGGGGGTATCATTTGTTTTTTTAATTTTCGTTTTAGCCTCTTCGTTTATGTGCCAATCACTAACCGCAGCCGCGCAAACAGCTATGTCCACAGGTAATGCAGCTTGACAGGCGTTTAGCATTTCTTGAGCGGTTTCAATGTGTTCTACTTCAACACCGGCTGGATCTGGTTGATTTGTTGGGCCAGAAACTAGTTTCGTTATGGCTCCTTGGCGTGCTAAGGCTGCAGCAATCGCATGTCCTTGTTTCCCGGATGAGCGGTTAGAGATGAACCTTACCGGGTCAATAGGTTCCTGAGTGGGGCCACTAGTAACCAGCGCTTTCTTACCAGCGAGGGGAGAGTTATCACCAAAGTATTTTATTATTTCTGCAGAAATTTCTTCTGGTTCAACCATCCTTCCTGGACCAAACTCACCGCATGCCATATCACCTTCGTCAGGGCCAATAATTTTTATTCCTCTTTTATGTAATGTGTTAAGATTCTCTTGCGTAGCAGCGTTTTCCCACATTCTGACATTCATGGCTGGCACCGCCATAACCGGTTTATTGGTTGCCAATAGTGTAGTTGACGCCAAATCATCTGCAATCCCCTGAGCCATTTTGGCAAGTAAATCAGCACTCGCTGGTGCTATTACTATAAGGTCTGTTTCTCTAGAGAGCCGAATATGCCCCATCTCGGCTTCGTCAGTTAGAGAAAACAGGTCTTTATAAACTTTATTTTCGCTGAGCGATGAAACAGCAAGAGGGGTTACGAACTCTGCGCCCCCTTTCGTTAAAATACACCTTACAGTTAGTCCGGTCTTCTTCATTATCCGGATCAACTCAAGACTTTTATAGGCGGCTATTCCGCCGCTGATGATTAATAATACTCGTTTTCCGTGAAGCATATTATTTGTCACTTCCTTAAAGGAAGAATAAGTAGCGCTTAATGGTATTTTACAACTCGTTTGTGTAGAAATCTATACCTGTGCTCAGTTTGGAGCAAGTCGATCTAAATAAAATTTTATATTTAGTTTATGTCAGGGTTAATAATGTTTTAACCAAAAAAGAACCGCAAGAAGACCTATTGCAAACCAGAGTGGCCATATTACTAGAAGTCTTTGAGTATCTTTCTTTTTAAGATCTAGTCTATCAATAATTGTTTTACTAGTTATATTTTCTAAATTAGATATCGCTTTAGGAAGCCGTTCTAAGGCATTAAGTGTATTTGTGGTTACCTCGATTAGTTTTGCTTCTGGGCCTCTATTTTCTTTCATCCATTCTTCTATTAATGGCTGAGATAGCTGCCACATGTTTGTATTGGGGGCGAGTTGACGTCCGACCCCTTCGGCCAACAGCATTGTTTTTTGTAGAAGCAATAGTTGTGGCTGAGTTTCCATGTCAAATTGTTGAGTGACTTGAAAAAGCTGGGCTAATAAGCGGGCTATAGAAATATCTGAGGAGGCTTGTCCGAAAATAGGCTCTCCAATTGCTCTAACTGCCAACTTGAATGCCTGTCGATCTTTATTTGCAGGCACATAACCTGCTCTAAAGTGGACATCAGCAACCAAGTCATAATCTCCCATTACAAACCCAAGTAACATATCGGCAAGATAGTGGCGGGTTTCCTTGTCTATACGCCCCATAATACCAAAATCTACAACTGCTAAAGAGCTGTCATTGAGTACAAAAGCATTACCTGGGTGCATGTCGGCATGAAAATACCCATCTCTAAAAACTTGTCTAAAAAAGTTTTCAGAAGCTCTTTTGACTAGGTTCTCTAAGTCGTGACCTGCTTCACGCAACTCTTCTACATCATGTATCGGAATACCCTCGATTCTTTCAGTTGTTAAAACTCGACGACTTGTGCGTTCCCAGTCAATGTTTGGTACAATATATTTATTATCATTACTAAAGTTTTCTCTCAATTCGGCTGCAGCAGAGGCCTCCATTCTTAAGTCCATTTCCAAATTTACTGTCTCAATAAAGGTTTCCACCGAGGCCACGGGGTGCAAGCGACGTATCTTGGGCATTACGAACTCTAAGATTTTTGCAACCCACAGAAATAAATCAGTATCACGCTTGAAATCTCTTTCTATATTCGGGCGTAAAATTTTAACTGCAACCTCACGAGGTATGCTTTTGGTATCAAATCTGTCGGTTTCGTCATTTTCGCTGTTGATGGTTCTGGTTACAGCAAAATGAACTTGAGCGATCGATGCTGCTGCTACCGGTTTTTTATCAAAACTTTCAAACAAGTCACTAATTGAGCTTCCAAGTTCGGACTCTATTATTTCTATTGCCTTTAAGCTACTGAAAGGAGGTAAGTTATCTTGAAGGTGCGTTAAATCTGACGCTATCTCATTTCCTACTAAATCAGGACGAGTACTAAGCATTTGACCAAATTTTATAAAACTGGGTCCGAGTTTTTGCAGGGCAATGGCAAGCTTTTGTCCAGGCCTAAGTGTACGGCAATCTTTTTTGACTCTAAAGCCTGAGAGCAGCCTAGCCATCAGTATTAGGCCTTTTGATAAAGGAAGCCAGTCTAAGGGAAAAAGTGCGTCGTGTGAGGCAAGAGTTCGGCTTATTTTAATAATTCTGCATATGTGTATTAGAGAATGAATCATAATCTATTATTAAAGTCTCCAGGCTGAGTGGATCGCAACTATGCCACCAGAGAGGTTTTTATAGCTAATAGAACCCAAACCTGCTCCCTTCAACATACAAGAAAGTTCCTCTTGATTGGGAAATTTACGAATACTTTCAACGAGGTATTTGTATGATGCGTGATCCCTAGCGATTATAGATCCTAGTTTTGGCAAAACCCTGAAAGAGTAATCATCATATAAGCTCTTGAGTGCAGGGGAAATAACCTGACTAAATTCCAAACAAATAAATCTTCCTCCAGGTTTTATTACCCTATGTGCTTCTAGCAATGCTTTTTCTATGTGTGTTACATTTCTGAGTCCAAAAGCTATCACGTATGCGTCGAATGAGGCATTAGGAAAGGGGAGTTCTTCAGCGTTACTGCATACAAGCTGTGCCGATTGAACTTTATTAATTATTCCTCGATCTATTAATTTGTCTCTATAAACCTCCATCATATTGATGTTTATGTCGCAGATGGTGACGGATGCTTTATTGTCAGTTTTTTTCAGGATTCTTCCTGAAATATCTCCAGTGCCGCCTGCGACGTCAATTATGTTCATGTTTTCTTTGGGTTTAAGTTGATTTATAAGAGCGGTTTTCCATAAGCGGTGAAGGCCCAGGCTCATAACGTCATTCATAAGGTCGTATTTATTTGATACGGAATCAAACACTTTACGCACCCGATTAGTCTTTTCGGAAGCGTCTACTTCGGTAAAACCAAAATGTGTTTTATTCTGTTCAGTTTTTTTATCTGAAATGCTCATCAGATGACCATATCTGAGACGCCCCTGTGCTCGCAAAGGAAAACTCTGCGTCAAATAGTTGCAAATTCATCTATGTAAGACCTTCTCTAAGTAGTTACATTTTTTGATAATATCACTTAATCTAAAGAAAATAAGTGAGAATCCCCATGCCTGAATTACCAGAAGTCGAGACTACACTAAGAGGCCTTATCCCCGCATTGGTTGGTGACACGGTGTCCAACGTTGATATCCGTACCTCTGGATTGAGGTTTCCATTTCCGCACGACCTATCATCAAAAATTAAGAACCGCAGAGTAACAAGTATTAATAGACGTGCAAAATATCTTCTCATAAGCTTAGAGGGAGACCTAGTTTTATTATCTCATCTGGGAATGAGCGGAAGAATGAGAGTATTTACTAAAGGAGATAAAATTCCTCCTATTGATAAACATGACCACGTAATATTTAGGACGTTAAGAGGTACTGAAGTTCGTTTTAACGATTCCCGAAGATTTGGAGCTCTTGATCTAGTGTCTGTAAAAAAATTAGAAACTCATGCCTTTATTTGTAATTTGGGTCCAGAGCCGCTTTCAGAAAGCTTTAATGGAGCTATGCTTGCTGCAAGGCTATTTGAAAAGAAAACAAATATTAAAACGGCTTTATTGGATCAAAGAACCATAGCGGGTCTTGGAAATATTTATGCTTGTGAGGCGCTTTATCATGCTAATTTGTCCCCAAGAAGAGGAGCGTATACCATACAAGGAAAACGAGCTGAAAGGCTTGCTTCATCCATCCAACGGGTATTAAGAGCTGCTATTAAGGCTGGTGGCGCTAGTCTAAGAGATTTTCGTCAATCTGATGGGGGGCTTGGTTATTTTCAGCATCAATTTGCCGTGTATGGCCGAGAAAATGAATTATGTCCCCGGTGTAATGTAGCCAACCATCCTCAAGGTTGCATTAAAAGAATAGTACAGAATGGCCGATCTACTTTTCACTGTTCTCAGTGGCAGCGATGAATAAAAATCGAATTTAAATATGTTTTATGCTCCTTATAAATTTTTGGGTTTTATTGTTTGTCTTTGTGTAACAATTTCTATTGTTTTTGATGTTCAGGGAGAAGAAAATAAGTATTTAACGTCTATTGTTGATTTACCGCTATTGACAGGGCTTAAGGAAGAGATTGGAGCTGGCGTTGCTTTTGATAAGCCGGGGGGTAGAATTGTTGAAGCTATAGCTAAAGGAGCTGTGCTACAGTCATCAGTTTTGTCTTTCTACTCCTCAGTATTGCCTGGCTTGGGATGGGATCTAATAAATTCTGATATAACAGGATCTCTCTGGAAACGGAGCAATGAAATGCTGAGAATTGAAGTTGTTTTAGATGGAAATTTGTGGATTGTGAGATACTCTATATCGCCTAAATAGTTGAAAACATTTGAACCTTTGTGTTGGGATCTAATTAAGGAAGTAAGAAATGACCTATAAAAACATTGAAATAGAATTCATCGGTAAGGTGGGATTAGTACGTCTCAACAGGCCGAAAGCCCTTAATGCCCTTTGTGATGAACTGATTTCAGAACTAGGTCATGCGTTGGATGACTTTGAAAAAAATGATGAAGTTAGATGTGTTGTTTTAACTGGATCTGAGAAGGCCTTTGCCGCTGGAGCCGATATTAAAGAGATGGCTCCTAAAACATATATGAGCGCATATATGGAAGATTTTATTACTAATGGTTGGGAAAAGGTCACGGTTTGTAGAAAGCCAGTTATTGCTGCTGTGTCGGGTTTTGCTTTAGGCGGGGGATGTGAATTAGCGATGATGTGTGATTTTATAATTGCAGCTGATAATGCCCAGTTTGGGCAGCCAGAGATTAAATTAGGTATTATACCCGGTGCAGGTGGAACACAGAGATTACCTCGATTTGTTGGCAAATCCAAAGCTATGGAAATGGTTCTTACAGGACGTATTATGGACGCAGCTGAGGCTGAAAGATCTGGATTAGTAAGTCGAGTGGTTCCTGCAGCAGAATTGGTTGAAGAGGCTATTAAAGTAGCTGAAGGTATCGCTAAATTGTCTATGCCTGTCACAATTTTAGCTAAGGAGTCAGTTAATAGAGCGTTTGAAACCACTTTGCAGGAAGGAGTTAGATTTGAACGTAGGTTATTTCATTCACTCTTCGCTAGTGACGATCAAAAAGAGGGAATGTCTGCGTTTATTGAAAAACGGCCTCCAAACTTTAAAGATAATTGAATTAAGATATAGGTCTATAGTCTTTCTGTATCTTGACGCTTCGTGATATGACAGCTATAAGCCCCGCCGCACACTAAAGATAGAAGAAGTAAAAAATAATGGCACATCATGCATCTGCAAAGCAGCGTATTCGTCGTAACAATAGACGAACTAAAATCAATAGAAATAGAATAAGCAAGATAAGAACTCTGGTTAAAAAGGTTGAAGTCGCTATAGAAAGCGGGGATCGAGATGATGCCATGTCAGCATTTCGTTTAGCTCAACCAGAATTGCATCGGGGCATTAATAAAGGAGTCATGCAACGTAATACGGTAAATAGACGACTGTCTAGTTTATCAGCTCGTATTAAAGTAATGTCCTAACTACTTGCATATTTTGATTTTTGTTTTCGGCCGCACTTTGATGTGTGCGGCCTTTTTGCATTCTTTAATGGATCTTAATTTTCCTACTACATTTATAAATCTAATAAATATGTCATTTTTTTTAGATTCATTTCTATTTTCTGTTGTTACTTGTGACCGTCATATGTATTGTGGTTCACGGTCTTGAAAAAAGTAAATATAATAAAAATGAAATAATCAATAATCTGTGATTTAAACTATATTCAGGAGACTAGTATCTATAAGTATTAATTTGCGTATGTAAAGTAATAACGTTTTATATTATAGTAAAAATTAATAAAAATGAAATATTACGCAAGTAAAATGGCACATAAGAAAATGATGATGGCTTTACCGTTATTTAGTCTTTCCACCTTGTCATTAGTTTGATTGTTCAATCATATGAATGCCGACTTCGGTAATAAGAAAGACCATTTGCTGAATGTAGATTTATTGTTTTTTTGGGAGAGATTAATTGAGTAGCAGAAAAGAAATACTTTTTGACACGCTTTCATGTCATTCTGTTTTGCTCTTTGGGAATCTCAGACAAACTAAAGTTTTATTTGATACATACCTGGCAGTATTAGACCCTAATAAGCAGAGCGCAACATTAAACCCTAATAAGAAGAGCGCAACGTTATGACGGAGCAATGGGAACATACTGACGCTAAGTTAGCCGAGCAATGGACTAGAATACGAGCCCTTCTAAGGGCTGAAGTCGGCGATGCAGCTTTTAATAGCTGGCTTAAACCACTTACACTTGGAGAAATACTAGGCACACGCTTGCGTATTGCAGTGCCGACTAGGTTCATGCGTGATTGGATAGAGCAAAATTACGGCACAAAACTTACAGAATTTTGGAAGGAAGAGAATCCAAACATTAGTCAGGTTGAAGTAATTGTGGAGCCTCAGAGAACAAACGTGCAGGCTCCATTAGAGGGTTTAAGAGGGCAAGGCGACCTGCGAACAACCCTAGTGAGTTCAAGAACTAGCAATGAAATAGAGGGCGGAGTTAACGAGGAATCAATCAAAGATGAAACCGAAAATGTTCAAGCCTTGCTTGATAAGAGGTTTATTTTCAAGAATTTCATAGTAGGCCGGACTAATGAACTTGCTCATGCAGCAGCACGTAGGGCTGCTGAATCGGATCAAGTGCAGTTTAATCCATTATTTTTATTTGGAAGTGTAGGATTGGGTAAAACACATTTAATGCACGCTATAGCATGGCATATTACTGAACGAGATCCAAAACGCAGAGTATTATATATGTCTGCTGAAAAATTCATGTATCAATTTATACGTGCCCTGAGATTTCGTACTACCATGGATTTCAAAGAACAATTCAGGTCAGTAGACGTCTTAATGATAGATGACATTCAATTTATATGTGGTAAGGAATCTACCCAGGAAGAATTTTTTCATACATTTAATGCACTAGTCGACCAAAATCGACAAATAGTTGTATCAGCCGATAAATCTCCCTCTGATTTGGACGGCATGGAAGAGAGATTGCGTTCTCGCTTAGGATGCGGATTAGTGGCGGACATTCATCCTACTGATTATGAGCTTAGGCTGAGTATACTGCAGGATAAAGCTGATCACTTAGGAGCTGAATTACCAGATAAGGTTCTCGAGTTTCTAGCACATAAAATCACCTCAAATGTTAGAGAATTAGAGGGCGCGCTTAATCGTATTGTAGCTCAGTCAACATTAGTGGGAAGGCCCATTTCTCTTGAAACCACTCAAGAGGTTTTAAGAGATCTTCTGCGTGCCAATGACCGAAGGGTGACAATCGAGGAGATACAAAAGAAAGTCGCTGAGCATTTTAACATAAGATTGGTTGATATGCATTCGGCGAGGAGAGCCCGCGCTGTTGCCCGTCCTCGTCAAGTAGCAATGTATTTGTCGAAACAATTAACGGCCCGTTCATTGCCTGAAATAGGGCGTAAGTTTGGTGGGAGAGACCATACTACTGTTATGCATGCAGTAAAAAAAGTGGAAGAACTACGGTCAACCGACAACAGTTTTCATGAAGATGTTGAATTATTGAAGAGGATGCTCGAAATTTAGTTTATTTTAATGAACTTTGTCTTGGATAAGCGCTTGATATTAAATCATTAAAAGAAGTATCAGCTCTCTTTATATTTGCAGCTAAATCCGTGCCGAATCATTCTAACCCTGCTATAAATAAGCATATACACTGTGTTTTTATTCTTTCATATTAACAGACTGAAAATATGGAGGAATTATTTATTAGCTGAAAATACGGTTTTTATAAAAAATAAAATCGACTTAGGAAATTAATTTGGGCTCGTACCTTAATAGTATAATCTACTAAGATGTTGGTTTAATTAAGAAAAAAAATAGGTAGATTAAAATAAGGTCGGCTACACGGTTTGAGAATTACTATGAAACTAACGATCGAACGATCTGTATTATTAAAGTCCTTGGCTCATGTCCAAAGCGTTGTGGAACGCAGAAATACGATACCTATTCTAGCAAATGTCTTGTTAGATGCGAATGAGGGTAGTTTAACTCTAACAGCAACAGATATGGATCTGGCTATAACTGAAAAAATAGAGGCAGATGTTAGTCAATCGGGCACGAGTACGGCTCCTGCGCACACATTTTATGACATAGTGAGGAAGCTTCCGGAGGGTTCTCAAGTGGATCTGGAGACTGATGCGGAGGCAGCTCAACTAATTTTAAAAGCAGGCAGATCTCGCTTTAGCCTAAGCACTCTGCCGACTGAAGATTTTCCTGTTTTGAGCAGCGGAGATCTTCCTTTTACTTTCTCACTTCAAGCAGAAGAGCTTAGGGCAGTTATTGATAGAACTAGGTTTGCTATTTCTACGGAAGAAACTAGATATTATTTAAATGGAATATACATACATTCGGTAGAGGCTGAAGGTGGCCATTATTTGCGGGCAGTGGCCACGGACGGCCATCGTTTAGCCCGAGCGGAGACAAATCTTCCTGAAGGTGCTGAAAGCATGCCCGGGGTTATAGCTCCGCGTAAAGCAATTTTGGAAATTAGAAAACTTATTGATGAAACCAAAGATGATATATTTGTTTCACTTAGTGATACGAGAATTCGTTTGGAATTCGATGGTATAGTTCTTAGTTCTAAGCTTATAGATGGCACTTTTCCAGACTATGAAAGAGTTATTCCTACCGAAAATGACAAAATTCTTTCAGTTGATAGTAGTATATTTGCCGCTGCAGTCGATCGTGTTTCCACTATTTCTTCAGAAAAAAGCCGTTCTATTAAGCTAGGGTTAAGTTCTGGCTCTCTTACATTGTCTGCTACCAGTAATGAGAATGGTAGTGCTAATGAAGAGTTGGAGGTTAGTTACAGTGATGGGGATATGGAAATTGGCTTTAACTCTAGATATTTGCTAGATATAACGTCCCAAATTATAGGTGAAAAAGCACAGTTTATATTAGCAGATGCCTCTTCGCCAACAATTGTAAGGGATACGAATGATAATAGATCTCTTTACGTGCTTATGCCGATGAGAGTGTGAATACTAAGGAAATCAACATTGGTAATTACTCGCAGCAGGATTATTCTGTGTCTGCCAGAGAAATCTTGACTTCAAGAAGTTCTATCACGGCGATAAGGCGAATAGACCTTACATCATTTCGTAATTATAGCTCATTGAGGATTGATGTAGACCCTACTCCAGTTATTTTAACTGGGGCTAATGGGGCGGGCAAAACTAATCTTTTAGAAGCGCTTTCTTTCTTAGCGCCTGGCAGAGGGTTGCGTCGTGCGAGACTTGATGAAATAGCTAAATGTGATGATTCTAACTGGGCTATAGCTGTACGTATAGAAAGGCCAACAGGTGAGATTAAGGTAGGTTCAGGAATTAGCGGCAAAACCCAGTTTGGTCGTATTAAAAAAAGGATAGTTCAAATAGATGGTAAACAAGTTGGTACTCAAGCAGAATTAGCTAAGCATTTTAGTATAATATGGCTAACTCCCGAGATGGATCGAATATTTTTAGACGGGTCTTCAGGTCGGCGTCGTTTTTTAGATCGAATGACATTTGGTTTTAACCCTGAACATGCTCAAAGATTATCGACCTATGAGCAAGCATTACGAGCAAGGCAGAAACTTTTGAAGGATAATAACTATGATCCTGATTGGCTGTCAGTTCTTGAAACCACTTTGGCTACTGAGGGGGTGGCGATTTCTGCTTTAAGGATAGAGGTGATTAAAAGACTCAATGATGTACTATGCTCTACTGATTTTCAGACAGGACAATCATCTTTTCCTATTGTCGACCTTGAGTTAGTTGGAGAAGTAGATAGTTGGCTTTATGAGGGGCCTGCATTAGCTGCTGAAGATCGGTTAAAATCTGCCCTTTTTGAGGCACGTGAAGAGGATCGATTTAGTGGACGAACTAACCATGGAATTCATCGTAGTGATTTAAAGGTTACCCACATAAATAAAGAAATGCCCGCTGCACTTTGTTCTACTGGTGAGCAAAAAATTCTACTAATAGCTATTATTTTGGCACACTCATATTTATTAACGCTTGATTATGGATTATCTCCAATACTTTTATTGGATGAGATCACCGCACATTTGGATGACAAAGCCAGGGAAGGTCTGGCATTTCGTATTCTCGATCTAGGACTACAGGCCTGGCTTACAGGTAGTGATAAAAATCAATTTACAAATTTTTACGGTTCAGCACAGTTTTTGAAGATAGAAGATGGTAATATCAGGTTAGCTAATGGCGGATAGGAAAGATTTCATGCCTCAATTTGTGGATCGATGAGATGGTAAATACACCTATAGAGAACCCTTCTAATTCGGGTTTGGAAACAACAGATACTCAGTCGGGAGATTATGGTGCGGATTCAATAAAGGTCCTCAGAGGTTTAGATGCGGTTAGAAAGCGGCCAGGTATGTACATTGGCGATACTGACGATGGTTCAGGATTGCATCACATGGTCTATGAGGTAGTGGACAATTCAATTGATGAGGCATTAGCTGGATTTTGTGATACTGTAGAAGTGACTCTCAATCCAGATGGTTCTGTAACAATCGTTGATAATGGTCGAGGTATACCTACGGACATTCATGATGAGGAAGGTGTATCAGCTGCACAAGTGATTATGACCCAGCTTCATGCTGGTGGTAAGTTTGATCAAAATTCTTATAAAGTTTCCGGGGGGTTACACGGTGTTGGTGTATCGGTGGTTAATGCCCTTTCAAGCCTATTAGAATTGCGGATTTGGCGGGATGGTAATGAACATTTCATGATATTCAAACATGGCGAGCCGGACTCTGATTTAGAGATAGTCGGCCCTGCACCTGAAGAAAGTTTACCTGATGGGGGAAAAAGGTTAATTACAGGAACTCAAATTAGATTTTTACCCTCTACCGATACATTTTCTAGTGTAGAATTTGTTCTTGATAATTTAGAGCACCGTCTTAGGGAGTTAGCTTTCTTGAATTCGGGTGTCACTCTTATTCTAAATGATGCAAGGGGCGTAGAGTTAAAAAGTATTGAGATGCATTATGAAGGGGGTTTAACCGCTTATGTTGATTACCTCGATCGTAATAAGACAGCTCTCAGCGGGGAAATAGTTCATTTAATTAGCGATAGAGATGGAGTTACTGTTGAAGTCGCTATGCAGTGGAATGATAGTTACCATGAAAGTGTACTTTGCTTTACAAATAATATTCCCCAACGTGATGGAGGCACTCACCTTGCGGGCTTTCGTGGAGCATTAACTCGTACAATAAATAACTATTCTCAATCTAATTCTCAGACAAAAAAGGCAAAATTATCTTTGACGGGGGAGGATGCGCGGGAAGGGTTGACTTGTGTTTTGTCCGTAAAAGTTCCTGATCCAAAATTTTCTTCACAGACAAAAGATAAATTAGTTTCTTCTGAAGTTCGGCCAATAGTTGAGTCAATTGTCGGAGATAAACTGAATCAATGGTTTGAAGAACACCCCAATGAGGCAAGAACAGTTTTAGAGAAGATTGTAGAGGCTGCTGCTGCTAGGGAAGCTGCACGCAAAGCTAGGGAGTTAACTCGTCGTAAAGGGGCCCTTGATATTGCTTCTTTACCAGGCAAGCTCGCCGACTGCCAGGAAAGAGATCCATCAAAGTCAGAATTATTTTTAGTTGAGGGGGACAGTGCTGGAGGCTCAGCAAAACAAGGCCGCGAAAGAAAATATCAAGCGATTCTGCCACTAAAGGGAAAAATTTTAAATGTTGAACGGGCTCGCTTCGATAAAATGTTATCATCCGTGGAAATTGGAACCTTAATTACAGCTCTAGGGACTGGAATAAGGGAAGACTTTAATTTAGAAAAATTGAGATATCATAAAGTCATTATTATGACAGATGCTGATGTGGATGGATCACATATACGTACACTTTTACTAACCTTTTTTTATCGACAAATGCCAGAATTAATTGAGCAAGGCCATTTGTTTATTGCTCAGCCCCCTCTATTTCAAGTTTCTAAAGGTAAATCGGCAGTTTATTTGAAAGATGAAAGGGCGCTGGAACTTCATTTGATTGAATCCGGACTAGAGGATGTTGTTTTATCAATGCCTAATGGTAATCAAAGAGCTGGTGAAGACCTAAAAAGAATGCTTTTAACGGCTCAAGAAGTTCGTCGGTTAATGAAGCCTTTAACTCATCACCTGCCAAATGCCACAGTCGTGGAGCAAGCGGCCATTGCTGGGGCTCTAAATCCCGAAATGCTTGCCAACCCCGATAATGCAATTGGGGCAGCTGATTATATCTCTAATAGATTAGATGTTCTTGCTCCTCTACTAGAGCGGGGGTGGAAAGGCACTGTAGATGATACTGGTGCTTTAGAGTTTACTCGATCTTTAAGGGGAGTGCCCGAGCGTCTTGTTATTGATCAGCGAATAATAAACTCAGCTGAGGCTCGAGGACTTAACTCCTTAGGAGATGAGCTTCAGGAAGATTATATGCGTCATTTAACTTTAATAGATAAGGACGTTGAGCATAAGATTACTGGTCCTATATCCCTTTTGGACGCTATACTGGAAACTGGCCGTAAGGGCTTATCAATAGCTAGGTACAAAGGACTTGGGGAGATGAATCCTGAGCAATTATGGGAGACTACCCTTGATGTGGAGGCTCGTTCGTTACTTCAGGTTCGTGTTGCACAGGCCGATAATGCCAGTTCGATCTTTGAAACATTAATGGGAGATGATGTGGAGCCGCGAAGAGACTATATTCAGCAAAATGCGTTAAAAGTTGCAAATCTTGATGTTTGATTTTTTTTAGAAATAAAAATTTTTTGATTTATTTTATCTATAGAAGATTTGGGTAGCTCTAGTATAAATCAATTGGCAGGTAAAAACCGTCGGCATGGTTTCATGGTTTCTAAAATGGACATTAGTTACTTCAATTTGGGTCTTAGTTATAGGCTCTCTTACTGTTGTTTGGTTCGCGATTGGTTTGCCCTCCACTGATGGACTAGAATCATCTGCGGCTAAGAACAGACGTCAAAGTTTTTTACTTTTAGATGCGAAAAATAATAATATAGCTTTGTATGGTGATTTTTATGGTGATCGCATAGATGGCTCTGATCTCCCATTGCGTCTGATCCAAGCGGTGGTTTCAATAGAAGATAGACGGTTCTTTGAACATTCTGGGGTTGATATCAGAGGAATATTAAGGGCTGCTTTTGTAAATATGCGCGAAGGTAAATTCATTCAGGGTGGGTCAACTATAACCCAACAATTGGCTAAAAATTTATTTTTGACTCCTGAAAGAACTATTGAAAGAAAAATTAAAGAACTGCTTTTAGCCTTTTGGCTAGAATATAAATTTGAAAAAATTGATATTTTATCTATTTATCTTAATCGGGTATATATGGGCTCTGGAGCGTATGGCGTAGAAGCTGCTTCTAAGCAATATTTTGGTGTGCAGACAAAAAATATTGATGTTTCTCAAGCTGCGATGCTTGCTGGTTTACTCCGTGCCCCAGCTCGATATAACCCAATAAACAACGTAAATATAGCGATTAAAAGGTCAAAGCTGGTTCTAAACTCTATGGTTGAAACAGGGCATTTAAGTCGAGCTGAAGCCACAGTTCATAAGGAAAAAGTCAATAATTATAAAAACTTATTAATTAACGGAAAAACGAAGGGGTCTCGTAACAGTATAAGCAAAGCTAAGCCTGATTATTTTTCAGATTGGGCTCTAAAAAACGCTAAAGGTATTATTGCGGATAAGGGGAGGGATGTGATTATCAAAACTACGCTGAATCCTATGATGCAAAATTTAGCGAAAACCGTCATTAATGAAGTGGAAACACTAGATGCGCAAATAGCTTTGATCGCAATGTCATCAGAAGGGAGGGTGTGTGCGATGGTTGGCGGAAGGAATTATTCGGAAAGTCAGTTTAATCGTGCAACACAGGCTCTTCGTCAACCAGGGTCTGCTTTTAAACCAATAGTTTATTTGCCAGCGATAGAAGCGGGCTTGAGGCCATCTACAGTATTGGTGGATAGTCCTATAACAATTTCTGGCTGGAGCCCTAAAAACTTTACTGGGCAGTTTAAAGGTGAGATCACATTTCGGGAGGCTTTTTTTAGATCCATTAATACAACTGCAGTCAGGGTGGCAGAAAATATAGGCAGGAAAAATGTTTTGCAGGCGGCAAGAAGATTAGGCATAACATCAGAACTAACTAAACATCCTTCGATCTCACTCGGAGTTGGGGAAGTAACCCTTATTGAGCTCACTGCTGCTTACGCTACTTTCTCCAACGGGGGTTATTCAGTTCGGCCCTATGGTATCAGAAAAATCAGTGCAGGTAATGAAGTACTTTTTCTGCACAAAAACAGGCATCTCAATTCAGTAATCTCCTCTCAGAACGCAGCTACAATAGATGATTTACTGCGATCCGTAATCAAACAAGGTACAGGCCGTAATGCGGATTTTGGAGGCTCAGCAGCTGGTAAAACAGGAACTAGCCAAGGATCTCGTGATGCATGGTTTATAGGATATACGGATAATTTAGTAGTTGGTATCTGGATAGGAAATGATGATGGTAGTCCATTAAATCCAATCGATGGTCGACCGGTAACAGGTGGGGGTCTTCCAGCGCTCATTTGGAAAAAGTTTGTGACTAGCGTCTTACAATCATCAAACGGAACTACTTGCCTTTAATGCCTTTCAATTAACAAGAACATATAAAGAGCTTATAACAAGAAATAACAGAGATATATTTCTATAAGTTTTTTCAGCTGCTAAAGGAAAAAGTAGAGCTCCAATAAATATGCCTATTAGAAAAGGTAACACTAAAAAAATTGTTTGCCATATTACTGACTGACTGAACAAACCAAGAAAACCGAAACTTATCATTAATCCAACTAGTATAATCGTAAAATAACAGACTAGAATTGCACGCAACTCTTTGGCAGATTCTTTTCCTGCCATAAGATAAAGAATTACGGGCGGTCCTCCCATCCCAGTGGCGCCAGACAATAATCCGCTACAAGAACCTACTAAAATAGTCGATGAAGTTGTTCTTTTACCTTTGTACCGCCATCCTGACCAAAGTGTGATGACTAACATCAGAACAATTAAAGCTACAAAACGTCTAATAAAGTCGGCTGGTAATGTAGTAAGTAGCCATGATCCTAGAGGTATGAGGATTAAAGCTGGTATGCCCATAAGCCATACCAATCGCCAGTTTGCATTTGGTATGGCTTTTGGAGTCAATTGTATTGCTGGAACCAACTCAATTAGGGCGGCGACAGGAATTCCTACAGTTGGCCCCCATAATAAACTCAGAATTGGCGCATTCACCATAGCGGATCCAAATCCTGAAAAGCCCCTGATAAGACCAGAAATAAAAAGTGTAATACAAGCGTATACTATATCTGTAGCCCAAATATTTTTTGGAACTAAACTAATAAATATATCCATTTTAAATAAGTTTGATCACTGGGCCACCAGCTGCTTCAGCGTCAATATGGTCATGTGTTACTAGTAAAGTTGGTATTTTATATTTTTGTAAGTGACTAAAGACGAACTCTCTAAACTGATCTCTCAAATCAGAATCCAGTTGCGAAAAAGGTTCGTCTAGAAGAAGGGCTTTGGGTTCAGATAATAAAGTTCGCATTAGAGCTACTCGGCTTCTTTGTCCACCAGATAGCGTTTCTGGCATACGGTCAGCAATACCTGGAAGGCCAGATTCGTCTAACGCTTGATTTATCCTTTTGTTTCTTTCATGTTTTCCTTTTATCTGGGATGTAAGACCAAAAAATAAGTTTTGTCCCACGGACATATGAGGAAATAACATATCGTCTTGAAATAAAATTCCGACTTGTCTGGTTTCTGGGGCCATTCCTTCCAATGAGTTACCGTTTAGAAAAACATCACCTGAAGCTTGAAAGGCATCTGGAAGTGTCCCGCATATAAATGCTAATAAAGAGGATTTTCCGCAGCCGCTGGGGCCCATAATTGTTACGACCTCGCCCGCTGATACTTTAATATTTAACTTCGAAAACATTTGGGATTTGTTCAGAGTCAGACATACATTACGTAACTCTAATAAGTGAGGTGATAGGGAGGCTTTTTTAATCTTGTACATAAATTACTTACTTTCTGCTTTATCACTGATTCTAATTTTCATATCAGCCTTGTTATGAGATCATTCTACCTGTATCACACCTATATTTTCAGTGGGCCCTGATGACCTATAAGGGTAGTTAGGCATAGATTTAGAAGCTACCCAGGAAAAGTAAATACATGATATTTAGAGCAATTACTAAGTCAGAGTTTAATTGGCTATCGCTAGTTTTTCTGATTCTTTTAGGAGCCTTATGGGGAGCAAATCCATCTTTTTCAAAGGCCCTGGCATTAGCTGGTTTATCGCCTTTTTCAGTTGTTTTCTGGCAGACACTTGGAGCAGGGATACTACTACTAATAATTTGCCTAATAAAAGGGGTAAAATTAAAAGTCGACGTTAAGCATATAGTTTATTTTAGTTTCATGGGCGTGGTAGGGATTGATGTTTCGTACATCACTTTAGTTTACACAGCTGAAAAGCTTTCCGCCGGATATGTCTCAATTCTAATCCTTTTTTCTCCAATGCTCACTTATACATTGGCCTTATTATTAAGAATGGAACCATTAATCAGAGTTAGAGCATTAGGAATTGCTGTAGGTCTTGCAGGAGCTGCCATATTAGTCTTACCTGAGGGTAGCATTCCGTCTGAAGAATTACGTCCGATTGCTATGCTCGCTTTTATAACCCCTCTTGGCTATGCGGCGGGTAATGTTTTTGCAGATATTGCTCGGCCTAAGGATTCCGATAATGTAGCGCTGGCAATGGGCACTATGTTTGCTGCTGCGTTTGGAGCTTTAATAGGCTGTTTGATAGATAACAGTTTTCATCAGGTTTGGCTTGATTTTGGACACATAGATATCTTGTTAATTTTATTCATTTTCTCGACCTCCATCGCATTCATTATATTTTATTCAATTATTAAAATGGCTGGAGCAGTTTATTTAGGCCAAGTTGGCTACCTTGTGACAGTCTTTGGGGTTTGTTGGGGAATACTGTTTTTTTCAGAAAAACCTTCTGTTTGGTTATGGCTTGCCGCTTTTTTAATTGCCGGAGGGGTTGCGTTAGTTAACTTTGGGGGAACCGAAAAAGCTGGGCGGACTAGTCAAAATGTCAGATAATCAAACGAAAAAAAGTATACATTATCTTCCATTAATTCTTCTTCTTACGCTTGGCAGTCTTTGGGCGCTTAGTCCCGTTTTTACTAAATTTCTAGCTTTGGAGGGCATATCTCCAATTGGAGCAGTATTCTGGCAAACTCTCATAGCTGGCATCGGTCTATATATCATTTGTCGTTTTCGTGGCGTCAATATTGTTTATGATATTATTCACTTACGATATTTTGCCGTGATGGGCGCAGTCGGAATTGCATTACCAAACTCTAACATGGTTTTTGTATTGGGACATATACCAGCGGGTTTAATGTCGGTTATTATCGTTACAGCTCCAGTTATAACCTACATAGTAGCCGTGGTTATTCGACTAGAGGCTATAGATATTTACCGCTCTAGTGGGGTTTTTCTAGGTCTTATTGGAGTTGGAGCAATTGTCTTACCCCGTGGGAGCTTGCCAGATCCCGAAATGTTACCTTTTGCTCTTTTAGCCTTTATAACTCCTACTGCTTGGGCCTTAACAAATGTATATGCTGAGTCTGCCCGTCCGAGGCATACAGACTCAATGGTTTTAGCGATGGGAACCATGTTCGCGGCAGCCATTACTTCACTTTTTGCTTCACTTGTTACTGGCACATTTCATCCAATTTGGTTTGACTTTGGGCTAGGTGATAAGGCTCTTATTTTGTATGGCCTGATCACAGTTTGCACCTTTTTTCTATACTTTACTGTAGTGTCATTGGCAGGTGCTGTATACTTGGCTCAGGTAGGATATATAACTACTTTAATGGGTTTGGGTTGGGGAGCCTGGTTTTATGGTGAAAAACCCAGTGGCTGGATATGGTTAGCTGTTTTATTAGTTTTTGCAGGATTGGCCCTACTTAATCTAGGTAAAAAAGACAAAAAATAATTTATAATGTTTTTAAAAATTGAACTAAATAGAAAATGTGTTTTCGATGTATGAAGGCCCGATAATCGATACCCATCATCATTTATGGGAGGTAAAAAACTATCCATGGTTGCTTGCCCCTGAGACACCTAAAATATTTGGAAACTCATATGAGATGTTACGTAATGACTATTTAATTGATGATTTATTAACAGATTTTGGTAAAAATAATGTAGTTAGCTCAGTACATGTTCAAGCACACTATGATCCTTCTAATCCTGTGGGTGAAACCGAATGGTTGCAGTCAGTAGCAGATCAACATGGTTTTCCCCATGCTATTGCAGGATATGCAGATCTAACTGATCCAGAGGTAGAAAAGTTAATTTCAGCTCATTGTGCTTTTGATAACTTCCGTGCCATTCGACACGTGGTTTATTGGCAGGCTGATCATCCCAGTCGACAAGTTGTTGATCGCCCAGATTTCTGTCTTAGTAAAGAGTATCGTAGAGGTGTAAGCACGCTAGGTGATTATGGCGTAAGTCTTGAGCTACAAGGTTTTTCTAATCAATTTAGTTATTTTTCAGAACTTATAGGGGATAATCCAGGAGTTAGTTTCTGTTTAGTTCATGCCGGCTTGCTAACTGATGATGACGAAAAAGTATTTAACGAATGGCATAAGGCGCTTACTAATCTTGTGGAACACAAAAACATATTTGTTAAATGTTCAGGTGTTAATCTTTTCAGTAAAGAGAATAAGTTACGAAATCAGTCAGATATATCAAGGCAATACAATACGTTAATAGATTTATTTGGAAGTTCCCGATGTTTTTTTGGTAGTAATTTTCCCGTAGAAAAACTAAAAACTGGTTATGATTTTTTGATTGATACATGCAAAAAAACTCTGGAGTTTCGTCCTGAATCTGATCAAAAAAACTTTTTTTATAATACTGCGAAAAGGTTTTATAGATTGTAAGTTCTAATTTGATTTACTAAGCCTCACTTATGAAATCTAGTTCAGCTAAGCGCTTTTTGGCTGTTTTAAGATCAGCTGCACTAGCCTTAAGAAAAGGGGGTCTAACATTGGCCCAACCTGAATCACTGTGAAGATCAGCAAAAAACGATTTCATAGCAGGTATTGGCGCCATACCAGAAAAAGCTTTTCTTAGTTTGCTTAGATGATTTTGCTGGTCTTTAGAACTTTCATTCTTCCAATTATCATAAAGTTTTTTTGCATAAGGGGCAGTTACGTTTACTGTGGCAGAAATACAACCAACTCCCCCAAGGTGCAATGAAGGTAAAAGAAACTCCTCACTGCCCGGGAACAAGCGAAAATTGGACAACTGTGAAAGTATTTTTTTCATTCGTGGCCAGTCCCCTGAGCTATCTTTCATTCCTACTATAGTATTTGGAAAAGCATCATGGAGTCTGGCTACTAATTCTAATGAAAGATCGAAGCCCACCTGCTGAGGAAAATTATATAAGTATACTTTTAGGGATTCGTGGCCGACTCTTTCTATGATATTCGAGTAAGCAGCAAAAAGTCCGTCATCGCTGGGCTCTTTATAGTAGAAAGGAGGCAACATAAGTACTCCTCCAGCCCCGTTAGCAACCGCCCTTTTAGTCAAATTTATAGTATCGATAAGAGCACAACATCCCACACCAGCAATTAATTGATTCCCGCTGATGCCAGCATCGGCCAATGCATCTAAAATAGATAGACGCTCGTCAACACTTAAAGAGTTCGCTTCTCCCGTCGTCCCCAGAGGAGCTACACCATCACAGCCGTTTAATAAAAGCCATCGATTATGCTTTATGATCTTACTTAAGTTGGGCGTCAAATCGTCGTTCATCGGGGTTAATGAGGCTGCAAAAACTCCGGTTGGTTTTGAATTATCTGTCATATAAATCACTTTCAAAAAAATGTTAAAATACCAATTATGGATACGTTTACTAACGCTTCATTCATTTTATCTTTTGTGGCCTAAGTTTTTTCGAAGTTCTGAATTGATCCAGTCAACCACATGATCTTCTAGATCTTCGACTTTGTCCTCATTTATTGCTTTATTTCTCACGGAAATGCCTGCCTCATGAACTGTATTCTTATTTCCTGAAACCAGTGGATGCCACCAGTAAAGACTTTTTCCATTAGCCAACAAACGATAAGCACACGATTCGGGCATCCATCTTAATTCACCAGCATTTTCAGGATTTAGTTCAATACAGTCAGAAACATTATTGGTTCTATTTTTATAATCGGTGCAGCTACAAGATTCTATATCAAGGTAACGACAAGATACATTTGTTAGGGCTATTTCCTTTGTGTCTATGTCTTCGAGCTTATTAAGGCAGCATTGGCCACAGCGATCGCACAATGACTCCCATTCTGCCTTATTCATATCTTCAAGCTTTTTTTCTTTCCAGAATGGCTTTTTATGCATTAAATTTTCATAGTAGAATTATGGATTAGCTAAAACTAAACAAATTAAGAAGTTAGAGTATAACTTTGCTTAAAGTTCGACAAATTTAAAATCGCACGAGAATTTAAGAACTATTTAACTTTATTTAAATATAAGCTACTAAGATTACCATAAGAAAATGGCAAAGACCTGTTACGGTCTCCAGATTAAACATGTTTAAAAAAAGTATATATTTATTCGTTTCACTCGCTTTTTTTATAAGCCCCATTTGGGCTGCGACTGAGATATTCAAAGAAGATCCTTTGATAGTAGCGGTCTATGAAAATAGGCCAGATGACGTAAGGGATTTATTGGTGCGGCGTGCTTCAACATCTCGAACTGATGATGATGGCAAGACTGCTTTGATATGGGGTTGTATCCAGGGATCTTATGAGGCCATAAGCGTACTTTTAGAATTTCAAACTAGAACCGATATCTTCGATGACCTAGGAAATGGAGCTATGTATTACGCTGCAGGGAATGGGCACTACGAAGTCGTCGAACTTCTTCTGCATGCAAAAGTAAGCATAGACGCAGAAAACCTTGATGGTCGTACTCCGATAATGCATGCGTCAGAAAAAGGTAAGGTTGACGTGGTTAAGCTATTAATTGATCACGGAGCAGATATTAGTCATACAGACTTTACAGGTCGGTCAGTATTAGATTTAGCTCGGAATAGTCGTTCAAAACATTTAGTTAAATTACTCGAATCTATGGGCGCGAACTAATAACCTGGAGAACAATATCTATCTTATTTAATTAGTTTAGCGCTTAAGCAAAGCTAACATTGCTGTATGATCAGGAACTAGAAGACTTTCTGAGGTCGTGTGATGATTAATATGAAAGACTGCCCATACTCCATCAGGATTACTTTCTGAGGGGCCGAAATGGTCTAAGCGAGTTACGGAGCAATTATCGATCTGGCACCCCAAGGCAATTTCAGGGTCAAGATTTAAAGCGTGTCCAACGGCTGCACGAATTACTCCCCCGTGACCAACAGAAATAATATCTTTTCCGGAATATAGATTATTTAGCTTTTCGATCGTATTAGAAACTCGTTTTGTTAAATCCTCAAAACTTTCCCCATCTGGAGCTTTGGTATAGGCGTTTGCTAACCAAAATAAGTGTTTAGGCTGTTGTTCTGCATATACTTCTTCGCGTTTTCTGCCTTGCCAACTGCCAAAATTTTGTTCGGCAAGGTTTTTTTCTACGAGCGCCTCAGGCAAAGTTAGCCCTGCAGATCTAATAGCGGCAGCAGTTTGCAGGGTGCGCTGCAAATGGCTCGTAACCAATACGGCATCGTTTGGTAAAAAATTTGCTAAAGCATTATAAGTTGGTGGATCATTTACATTTGCTGGAGGATCAGTATTTCCATAGATCCGGCCATCCGTTGAAGTTACAGGGGCGTGACGAACCCACCACCAGCGAGTACGTATGCTCATACTATTTTCCCCATTATTACGGCGCTTGCAATAACCAGTGTGGCGGTTTCAGCTGCCTGTTGCGTTCCCCCTAGTACTTCTTCTGTGTAACCCTCGATTTTTCTTAATGATAGCCAACCAACTGCGAATGAAGCCAAACCACCTGCAGCTAAAATTATTATTAACCCTCCACCAGCTGGAGTGAGTAATAAAAGAGTAGATAATAGGCAACCCAGGGCTAAACTTTTCCACGTTTCGCCTTCGCTTGGCATTATCCCAGAAATTAAGTTTTCTTTGTGATCCATAATTGGAAGCCACCTCATTATAGAAGCAAACATAGAACGGCTCCAACAGTTGGCAGCGATTAAAGCTGCTGCTGCTGCGCCTATATCAACATGCGCAATACTTGCAACAGTAGCTATTCTAGTCACCGTCATAATAGCCAGACACAATACGCCATAAGGCCTTAGCCGATCTCTTCTCTCCACTTCTAAATTATTTTCCACAAGATCACTATTGCTAAGCTCATCCGCTAAAAAACCTAGTTCTTTCTCATGTTTGGCGCGGGTCAGCCAAATAACAAAGCCTATGGATATAATTGCTGATACGGCAGCGGGAATACCTACCCAGGTTAAAGCAAAAAGTGCTATAGCGCCTAAACCGCCTATTCCAAATCCAACAACAGGAAACAACCAAATGACTTCCGCTAAAGAAGCGGAGTCCAGATCTTCCGTTTCGTGTTTACCCTCTATTTTTCTTTTGGTTAAATAAGAGGTGGCTATTTGTAGCTTATCAATCATATTTTAGATCTTAATGTATTTTTTAAGATAAGACGGTGTTTACTTTCAATAGTTTGTTATAGGACAAATAAATATACCTCGGAATAAACAACTAGCATATTAGTCTGTAAAGAAAATGACCAATACTGATAATCAATATACATCAATTAATTCAAAATCATCTAGCTTCAAAGAGATACAAAATCTTTTATTAAACATACCAGGCCCTGACCTTGAGGCTAATTCTAAAGCCGTATCTCACGAAGAAAAACTTTACAAGCCAGTTGGAGCTTTAGGAAGACTAGAAACAATTTCTCAATGGGTTTGCAAGTGGCAGGGTAGATATCCGCCAAGATTAGAGCGCCCTAGAATCTGCGTTTTTGTAGGGAACAATGGAGTGATGAAAGGTGATTTTTTGTCTCTTCCAACCGAAGTAACTAAACAGAGAGTAAGTAATTTTATTAACGGAGGCGCAGCAGCGAATCAACTGGCTGAAATGGTGGATGCAGAGCTAAGAGTCTATGAAATGGCCCTTGAAGAGCCAACAAGAGATTTTACTTTAGGCCCTGCTATGCAAGAGGACGAATGTGTTCGGGCAATAAGTTACGGTATGACAGCAGTTGATGATGGTTTAGAGCTATTGGCGTTAGGCGATTTGGGTATTACTAGTAATGCCTCGGCAGCGACTATTTGCTACGCTTTAATTGGTGGGAACGTCAAAGACTGGGTATGGTCTAACACACTTTATGAAAACACTAATATTGCTAGGAAAAGCAAAATAATTATATCCGGATGTAATACAAACGAAAAAGCTATGCTGGACCCACTGAGTATTTTGCGTTGTGTTGGTGGACAAGAAATTTCAGCTATTCTAGGCGCTATAATAGCAGCTCGTTTTGCTAGAACTCCTGTTTTGTTAGATGGATATGCTAGTTTGGCGGCGGCTTTAATACTTTTTAAATTAAGTCCTGAGTTGATTGACCATTGTCTGGTGTCTCACTGCAGTAATGGAACTCCAATGGAAAAAGTATCAAATAAATTAGGGAAAGAGCCACTGTTAAAACTTAATATTTCTCTTGGCGAAGCAACTGGAGCAGTCCTGGCTATAAATATAGTTCGTGCTGCTTTAGTCTGTCACAACGAATTACCAGAAGTGGATGAGGGTTTTGGGGTCTCATGAAAATATGAACGAGGTTAAAACTAAAGAATATGCCCACGATCAGGCACCAAACGTTAACACTTCGGGCTGGTTTCTTGGTGCTGGTGGAAGGGTACGATTAAGAGCTCTCACAAGAATTCGATGGGTCGCAATTATTGGACAGTTAGTGGCTTTGTTCTTGGTAAGATTTGGTCTTGATTGGCCTTTGCCTATGACGTCAGCCTTGGTGGTTGTGTCTCTTTCTGTAATTTTAAATTTAATAATGACCATTAGAAGGCCAGTACAGGGTATTGTGAAAGAGTGGGAGGCTGCGGCCTATCTAGCGTTTGATACCCTGCAACTAGCATTATTACTTTACTTAACTGGAGGTTTAACAAATCCTTTTGCACTTTTGTTTTTAGGCCCGGTAACGGTTTCTGCAACAGTTTTAACTAGAAGAGCAACTACTATGCTTTGTGGATTAGTTATTATGCTTGCAACTGCTCTCGTTTTTAGACATATGCCGTTACCTTGGTCGGATCTGGGCCTAGAACTACCCAGTTTATATGTATGGGGTTTGTGGGCGGCTGTTATAATTGGAACCTTATTTCTTGCAGTTTATGCAGGGAGTTTAGCCGCCGAGAGCCGCAGAATGTCTAATGCTCTGTCAGAAACACAGCTATCACTTGCTAGAGAACAACAAATCTCTGCTGTTGGCGGCCTAGCTGCTGCTGCTGCTCATGAACTTGGCAGTCCACTTTCTACTATATTGGTCACAGCAACAGAACTTAGCAAAGAAGTAGATGAAAACAGTCCTCTCTCCGATGATATAAAGATTCTCAGTACTGAGGCAGTTCGGTGTAAAGAGATATTAGCAGGTTTATTGATACAGCCTTCTTCTGATGATTCTGGGGTTATTTTTTCTCATATCCAGTTATCAGGGTTAGTTCGTTCTGCAGCAGAAAGACACAGACTTCCTGATATTGATTTACAAATTAAATCTGATAGCAAAAGTAGTGCGATAGAACCAGTTTTAGAAAATAGCCCCGAGTTTTTACACGGATTAGGTAATATAGTTCAAAACGCTTTTCAATTTGCTCAAAGCTCTGTGTCTATTGATGTTAAATGGAGTTTGGAATCAATTGATATAGAGGTAAAAGATGACGGTCCTGGATTTGCCCCGGCGGTTCTTGATAGAATAGGGGAACCTTATATATCTAGTCGAGCTGGTGATCATTTAGGACTCGGACTATTTATAGCGCAGTCTTTACTACAAAGAACCGGTGGTCGTATGAATGTTACCAACATTAGAGATGAGGCTGGTAATGTGTTTGGAGGACAAGTGATTATAAATTGGTCAAGAGAAAGTCTTGATATTAGGGCACAGTCAATGTAATCGGTTAGTAATCATGAATAAAATAAAGCCTGATATGATCGAAAATACTTTATCTTCATCTGATATGAGTCTTTTGATTGTTGACGATGAAAAAAACCTACGCAACCAATTAGCTAAAGCAATGGAAAGACGTGGTTTTATAGTAACAACGGCTGAGAGCGTTGCCGAAGGCAAACATCTTGCCATCTCTAAGGGCCCTAAATATGCGGTTGTCGATTTAAGGCTAGGAGATGGAAGTGGTTTAGAGGTAGTAGAAGTACTTCGCAAAAGCCGAGAAGATATCCGAGTGATTGTCTTAACCGGCTATGGTAACATTGCTACTGCAGTGAGTGCTGTTAAAGCTGGAGCCATAGACTATCTTCCTAAACCAGCTGACGCGGATCAAGTTGCTGCAGCACTACTGAGCAATACTGGAGAAATGCCCCCTCCTCCGGAACGCCCGATGTCTGCTGATCGTGTGAGATGGGAACATATACAGCGTGTTTATGAACAATGTAATAGAAATGTTTCTGAGACCGCACGGAGACTTAATATGCATAGACGCACTCTACAAAGGATTTTGGCGAAACATGCGCCAAGGGAATAGTTTGGGGTATTAATAAGATGAAGCTAGATCTTTTTAAAAAGCATAACCCAAGTCATTTCATAAGCTTTATTGGCGTTTTAGCTAAACTCAATTACTCATAGTAAACATCTCATGAACACTAAAAAAAGGATTGATGACTGGTTGCCGTTGTTTAATAGGGCTAACATTTTGTGTGTTGGTGATGTTATGTTGGATCAGTACGTCTATGGAGAAGTTGACCGAGTGTCTCCAGAGGCACCCATTCCAGTACTTAATGTAGGCAAAAAGGAACGAGCCATTGGTGGAGCGGGAAACGTGGTTTGCAATATCGCCAGTTTGGGAAGTGTTGGCCATTTGCTAGCAGAGGTCGGTCATGATGAGGCTGGTGAAGAAATCGGCCGTCTTCTAAAAATGAACCAGAAAGTAGTTCCAAAACTATTAATCAATTCAGGGAAACCTACTACGCAGAAAACTCGATTTATCGCAGATGGTCAGCAATTATTAAGGTCCGATGAAGAGTCAATAAATGGGCTTACTGAGTCCATTTCGGATAAAATTATTACAGAATTTAAGTCTATTTTAGACAACAACACACTGGGTGCCATTGTGTTGTCTGACTACGGTAAAGGGGTTTTAACTGATTATGTGATTACTGAAATCATATCTATTTCAAGATTAGCCAAAATCCCGGTTATTGTCGATCCGAAAGGAAATAATTTTCTTAAATATACTGGTGCAGATATTTTAACTCCCAATAGGAGGGAATTGGCTGAAGCCACTCAGATGTCTATGAATGACCCTGAGGAAATTGTTGAGGCTTGTAACAAATTAATCGAAATCACAGGTGTTAATAATGTGTTAGTTACTCGTGGCTCAAAGGGTATGTCTTTGATTTCAACGGATGACAAGCCGTTTCATTTACCTGCTTTAGCTAGGGAAATATATGATGTATCTGGGGCTGGTGATACGGTAGTCGCTGTCTTGGCCACAGGTTTGTCTCTAGGAATGACAATTAGAGATGCTGCGACCTTAGCAAATATTGCGGCAGGTTTAGTCGTATCAAAAGTAGGAACAGCCGTTGTTAAAAAATCTGACCTAGAAAGTTCTATAAATTCTCGGAGGAGTGCTTTAAGTAATATTTATGATAAAAAGAATCTAATAGATCAGATTGCTCAATGGCGTTCACAAAATTTAAAAATTGGTTTCACTAACGGTTGTTTTGACGTGATTCATCCTGGGCACATAAGTTTGTTTGATCAGGCTTCTGCACGATGTGATAGATTAGTCATAGGAGTTAATAGTGATTCATCTGTCAAAAGACTAAAAGGGCTAGATAGGCCAATACAAGATGAGATTTCAAGGAGCCAAATTTTGGCTTCACTGGCTAATGTAGATGCAGTTATTATATTTGAAGATGACACTCCTATAGACCTAATACAACTCATTCGCCCTGATGTTTTGATAAAGGGAGCAGATTATAAATTGGAAGAAGTTGTGGGTGCTGAGTTTGTTCAGTCCTATGAAGGAAAAATATTTCTTGCTACTTTGTTGGATGGTTTTTCAACGACTGATATAATTAACCGCCTTTTAAATTAAAAGAATCATTATAATTTATTTTCTATAAACAAAGCGTGAGCAGGAGTGGTACTGATTTAATATCAGAGCTTGTTTTGAATTTTTGCGCGCTGCCATAAAAATTTGTCATTTATACTCAACTCTTCACCTGATAGATCTATTGCTTCTTCAGTACAGAGCCAAGCGATTAATTTAGAAGTTGTTTCAGGCTTCCAGTGATCCTCTTTTTTTATCTGACTTATAGGGTTTACCCCAGAGGCACGAATCTTATCCTGCATCTGAGTATCAACTGTTCCTGGCGCATAACCATAAACTCTTATCTTTTTTGATGGTATTTCAAGAGCTATTGAGCGAGTAAGCATAGATAAACCAGCTTTACTAGCGCAATAGGCACTCCACCCCTCTTGCGGTTTGTTTGCTGCTCCAGAACCAATATTGATAATAACTCCTGCATCTCCAAAGAAAGGTAGAGCAGCCTTAACCATATAGTATGCACCGAAAAGATTAATAGATACTGCATCGGTCCATGACTTTGGGTCAGATTCAGGTATGCTCGCTATAGGCTCTATTACACCAGCGTTATTTATTAAAACATCTAAGCCACCAAATACTTCAACCACCTTCTGTATAGCTGACTTGACTTCCTTAAATATTGAAACGTCACACCTAATAGCTAATGCTTTGTTACCACTGTCCTGTATTTCATTAGCTATATTTTCACAGTTTTCTTTATTTCGGGATAATAAAACAACGGAGGCACCCTGTTTTGAAAGCTCTCTCGCTGTGGCTGCGCCTATCCCCTGGCTTGCTCCTGTAATTAAAGCTACCTTCCCACTGATCATCCTTTTACCCTTTCTTAGTAAGATAATGTTGCACATTTTATTCATAGGAAAAAATTATTTTTAATCGTGTTTGTTCCCAAATGAAATATATGTTCTATTCTCTTATCCTTGGTTTCCTCTATTTTAGTGGATGAAAAGGGAACGCAGTAGTGCCAATGTTTTAGTTTAGGTACGATCTGCGGCTGTACCCGCAACTGTGAGCGGTTAGGCGGTGGTCAGAGAACCACTTGGGTAATTCCCAGGGAAGGTGACCTAAGCTATTGATCCGTGAGCCAGGAGACCTGCCAGGGAAAACGTCGCCCAGCCATTAGCCGGGTATTGCTAAGGGCGCGGTAATGACCGTTCGTGGTGACGTCTTGTTTGTACGATTAGAAGGCTCGTTTTGGCTATTTTGTTTATAGAATTGTGAGTCCTTCATATTAATCGTGCGCAGGGTGTATACCGAGCGTTTTCAACGCAGGAGAACGAACGGTCAGTTTACTATTAAGATCAATATTTGATCTTATTACGATTTATGATCTTAGACTGGCTCGTTTTTTTTTCTATGGGGATCGTTCGGTTGTTCAAGAGATCAACCGTAGGGGACCTTTATGAGTAGAGTTTTTTATTTTTACGTTCAAACCAGAAATTCTTTTTTATTCTTCTTCGTCTGTTTAATTTATTTGCAACTAACTATTGGCTCGGCGTCTGCCCAGAAAATTACAACTGTTCTTCCTGAAACAGTCGTTTCGGCAACATTAGTGCCCGTGTTATCAAGTCGTGTTGGTAGCTCTATTAATGTTGTCACGTCAGAAGATATAGCTCGATTGAAAGTACATTCTGTACCAAAACTGTTACGAAAGATTCCCGGGTTAGCTGTTCGAAGATCGGGTGCTTTAGGTAGTTTTACTCAAATTAGAATTCGAGGTGCCGAAGGTAATCATACCTTGGTCTTAATAGATGGAGTTGAGGTGAACAACCCAAGTGGAGCATCGGAGTTTGATTTTGGTAGTTTAAGGGCAGCTGATATTGAGCGTATAGAAGTGTTAAGAGGACCACAAAGTTCAATTTATGGTAGTGATGCAGTAGGGGGTGTAATCAATATTATAATGAAACAAGGTCGTGGCCCTGGAAAAGTTTATCTAAGTACAGAAGCAGGTACAGACGAGACTATTAATTCGGCGACAAGTATTAGAGGTAGTGGAAAAAATTATCATTACTCTTTAGGAATTACCGGGTTTTCAACAGGGGGACACTCTATAGCGGAAAATCAAGGAAATGAAACCGAGGACGATGGGAATAAAAATTTAACTTTTAATCTAAAAGCTGGCGTAAAGCTCTCTAAAAATCTAGAGATTGGAATATTTTCTAGGCACGTAAGAGATAAAACAGAACTAGATTCACAGCCGGCAGTTGCAGGCGTGATTAATACTAAGGAAGCTGATGAAGAGTCTCTACTGAGACAGAACACTAGTAAGTTAAATATACGATACAAAATGTTAGAGGATAATTGGGAGCATTTATTAACAGCTGGGAAACATAAAATTAAATCAGATTCATTTACTAATGGTCAGAACTCTTTTGAAACTGAAGGAGAGAAGAATAAACTAAGGTATCAGACCAATTTCTTTTATAAGTCGTTTAATTCTTCAATCACACACCGCTTCACTATTTTATCAGAAAAAGAGACGGAACTAGGTAAAACTTTTAGTTCTTATGGAAGCACCAATAGAAAAATCACAAATTACGGCTTTTTAGGTGAATACGGAATAGATTTTGAGGATCAAGCTTCCTTCACCAGTAGTTACCGTCATGATAACAACGATATATTTAAAAACTCTAATACTTTTCGTTTTACTGGCTCATATCTATCTAAGGAGTTTAGATATCGTTTGCACACGAGTTACGGAAAAGCAGTTAAAAACCCCACGCTTTTCGAGTTATTTGGTTCTACTGAAAACTATTTAGGAAACCCTTCACTTAAACCGGAGAGCAGTATTGGTTGGGATATTGGAATTGAAAAGAGGCTATTTGATGATCGTCTGACTATAGATGCAACTTATTTTAACAATCATATAACTGACCTTATTCAAGGAAGTGGAAATACGTCTATAAACTTTAGCGGAGAAACTAGAGTTGAAGGTTTAGAATTAGCGATTGAAGCTAGAGTATTTGATGATTTTATTTTTTCTGGTCAATACACCTACACAAAAGGTAAAGATTCTAGAGGTCAACAACTAGTTAGACGCGCAAAACATTTAGCCAGTTTAAATGTTTCACGTTCGTTTTATGGCGGTCGTGTCTCTCTTGACCTTGGTCTCGATTACAACGGCAAACAAAGTGATATCCAATTCTCAAACTATTTTATGACCCAGAAGTACGTCACTCTAGATGATTTCTTTATAGTTGATGTCGCAGCGTCTTATAAGATAACAGAAAATTTTTCTCTTATTGGCCGAATTGAAAATTTATTAAATGAGGACTATGAAGAAGTTTTTGATTTCAATGAGGCTGGTATAGGGGCTCTTATTGGTTTTCGCAGTGAGTTTGGTCTTTAAATCATGAGGCCCAACTTAGCACTAGCATCCAAACTTATATTAGTTTCTCTTTTTGCTTTATTTGTATCTTCTAATAACTTCGTTTTAGCAAAATCTGAACAGAAAATTCCCCAACGCATAGTTTCGACTAATTTATGTGTTGATCAACTAGTTTTGTCATTAGCAAATAAAGAACAAATATTATCCGTTAGTTATCTCTCTGCGGATAAGACAATTTCACTCTTTTCTGAAAGGGTTGAAGGTCTACAAAAAAATCGGGGTTGGGTAGAAGAAATTTTCATGATGAGACCAGATCTCGTGATTGTAAATGAGGACTCGCCCCGTCCTTCACTGAGGCATTTAAAAAAACTTGGCTTAAATGTTTTGTCCCTTAGAACGGCTAATAATTTTTCTGAGTTGAAGAAGAATATAAAGAAAGTTTCTCGAGTAGTTGGCGATACTGGTAAAGGAAAATTAATTATATCAAATATTGATAGTAAATTACGGTTAGAAAACGGGGATGACTACTCGCCATTAGCAGCTATTTTGCTTCCAAGAGGCATGACAGCCGGTGAAGGCTCCCTGATTAATGAATTGGTAGTTTCAGCTGGATTTAAAAATCTTGCTCACGACCTTAAGATTGGACGCCAAGCAAGGATAAATTTAGAAGAAATACTAATTGCTAGGCCTGATTTTATTATCACTCCTGAAACATCAACAAAGTTTCCATCCTTGGCCCAGTCTATGCTTCTTCATCCAGTATTTGAAGAAACTAGGGATAAGGATTACAGGTGGAAACATCTTGAGGTGCCTGAGAGGGCCTGGCTCTGTGGAGGTTTACCAAACATTTATGCACTGGATCTACTTATAAAAGCTCGATTAAAGTTTGGTAGACGGGTCGGTCAACATGATTGAAAAGGATAAAAATAAATCTGACGAAATAAATTATTTTATACTAATCGCAGTTCTTTCGGGTCTCGTATTAATACTTTTTACTTCTTCAATTTTTTTGGGTACAACAAGCATATCCATAAAAAAATCTCTAAGTGCTGTTTCGGCATTGGAGGGATTGTATTTAACGATTATTTTAGAGCTTCGGTTGCCCAGAGCTATTTTAGCTTTATTTATGGGCGCAGCATTAGGTATTTCAGGAGCGGCGCTTCAAGGGTTGTTGCGCAATCCCCTAGCCGAACCTGGTTTGATTGGAGTTTCAGGTGCTTCTGCTTTAGGGTCTGTAATAGTATTTTATACTGGTTTATCTGTGAGCTATTCCTTTGCGTTACCAGTGGGGGGCATGACAGGGGCAGCCCTTTCTATCCTGTTATTATATTTTTTGGCGGGTAAGGATCCTTCTATATTAAAACTTATACTGGCGGGAGTGGCTATTAACACTCTTACAGGGGCTCTTACTGTTCTCGCTCTAAATCTTTCGCCTAATCCTTATGCAGCATATGAAGTTTTTTTCTGGCTCCTTGGTTCTCTAGAAAACACAAGTGTGAATCATGTTTTTCTTGCGGCTCCATGCATATGTGTGGGATTAATCATATTAGCAACTACAGGACGCGGATTAGATGCCTTGACCTTGGGTGAAGATGTTGCTCGTTCTTTAGGTGTGGGGTTAAGAAATTTACAAGCTCGAATAATACTTGGTACAGCCTTATGTGTTGGAGCTTCTGTATCAGTTGCGGGAGTGGTCGGGTTTGTGGGACTCATAGTCCCGCATTTGTTGCGACCGGCAGTAGGCCATAGTCCAGGGCGCCTTCTTATCGTTTCCGGTTTGGGAGGAGCCACTTTAACTTTAGCAGCTGATATATCAGTCCGCTTTATAGCTACTGGACAAGGTCTACAACTAGGAGTTCTGACTGCCCTTTTGGGTGCCCCATTTTTTATACTATTAGTTTTTAAGCTTCGTGAGGATGATTAATGACTCACCTAAGCGCAAAAGACGTTAATCTCAAACGTAGTGGTCGAAATATACTTAAAAATATTTCCCTTTCCCTTGGTTCAGGAGAGTTGGTAGGTCTGATTGGTCCTAATGGAGCGGGAAAAACAACCCTTTTAAAAGTATTGCTTGGGCTTATTGAGCCTACAAGCGGACTAGTCCAGTTGAATAATATACCAATATCAAAGGTTTCCAGAAAAAGTGTTGCAAGTCATATAGGTTACCTTGCTCAAGGCTCCCCCTGCCACTGGCCCTTAACCGTAGAGAAAGTGGTTGAACTTGGTTATTTGTCTCGAGGCAAAGCTAGAAATAATGATATTGCCAGTAAACTCTCTTTATTGAATCAAGCAATTAATAAATTGGGACTTTCATCACTTAGACATCGATTAGTACCTACTTTATCTGGTGGAGAACGTACCTTAACTATGATAGCACGCTGTCTAATGGGCGGCTCTCCTTTGCTTCTTGCTGATGAGCCAATTACGGGTCTTGACCCTGGTCACCAAGTGGATGTGATGTCCAATTTTTTAGATCATATTTCTGAGATTAACGGAGTGGTTGCAGTTTTACATGATTTAAACATTGCAGCCCAATATTGTGACCGGCTTATTTTGATGGATCAGGGAGCTATAGTTTCAGATGGGCATCCAAAAGATGTTTTAACCTCAAAAAATCTGATCGAGGTTTATGGAATAGTGGCTGATATATCTCTTAAAGATGGTCGCCCGCTTGTTATTGGCCATAGAGGCAGAGGTGGTCATGATTTCTAAAAAGTTAGAACCTCATATGACTGTTTCAAATACTAAAAATACTCATTTTTCTATTGTTCGAAAAAGGTTCTTTAGAGCTAACCGGCGCAAAGAATTATTTTTCTTAGCTGTATTTTCTTCTTTAATTGTTCATCTTATAGGAGGTGTCTATCTATTGAACCTACCGACACAAGAGGTAAATACTGTCGATAAACTTCGGTTAGAACTAGTATTCAGTCCTCTCCTTGAAGCAAAACGGGATGTGATGTTGGAGCCCTACGGTAACATTAATCCATATGATGAGTTGTTCGTTTCAGAGGAGCCGCTAACTATTAAAAATCAATTTAATCACCTAACTGAGAAGCAAGAAAAAAAAGAGGATGCTTTTTATCAAGGCATATCAGCCAAAGCAGTTCAGTCCAATATTGTGGATAATTTTCGTCCTAACAACAAAGGAGAGGCAGGTTATTTAAAAGTCAAACCGATCTTAAAACCTAAAGTCTACTCCCAAAAACAAAAACCCCTAAAAGAGATATTTGTAAAAAGATCGGATCAGATACCAGCGCAAAACAAGTCGATTGTTGTAAGTAACAGTGGTGATTTAAAGAAACACGCATTTAATCATGACCCATTAGCTCTTGAAACCAGAAGTTTGAAGGAAAATAAGACGATAGAGAATGTTTTTCTAAATGAGGAGATAAGCTCTCCTGAAAGCAAGACAAAAACCAGTCCTCTGAAAGGAAAAGTAGCTAAAGATATGGGCAATCAATCTGTTGTCGCAAAAGCAGTCCCAAGTGCAGAAAATACTGGCCCCCACTACCCACAGGTCGCCATTAGGGAAAGGCTGCAGGGACGCGTCGTCTTAGATGTTGAAGTACTTGAATCTGGACACGTTGGTAATATAAAGGTTTATAGCCCCAGTAAACATAGCGTTTTAAATAAATCAGCCCTGCAAGCAGTTAGTAAATGGAGGTTTGAACCAAGTATTAAGCAGGGTACGGTAGTTCGTTCATGGGTGAGAGTTCCCGTGAAATTTAAATTGGATAATTGGTAAGTTAGCTAATCTACTTTTAGACTCCCCATCTTTATTAAAATCTGCCAGAGTTTTTTGAATGAATAAGATTACTATCAGAAACGCCCTAGAAAGAGCGCTTAAGGCACATAGGGAAGGGAAAGTTGAGGAGGCGGAAAAATATTATATTGCAATTCTTCAGGCTCAACCGAAACATTCTGATGCCAATCATAATATTGGAGTATTAGCCGTTGGTCTGGGTAAGGTAAAAGAAGCATTACCCTTTTTTAAAACGGCGGTCGAGACTAATTCTAAAGTAGATCAGTACTGGTTAAGTTACATAAATGCGCTAATCAATTTAGGCGAACTGGATGAGGTCCTACTAACTCTCGGTAAATATAAGAAAGAGAGTGATGAAGGAAAAGATTTTCCAACAACTTTAGAAAGTCAAGAAAAGACCCTCACTATCAAGAATGGCTTCGCTAACGCCTATTGTGATCTCGGGCATGCACTTAAAGACGAGAAAAGGCTTGAAGACGCTATAAGAAGCTATCAAGAGGCCATAGCTATTCGGCCTAATTATGCTGAGATCTATTATGATTTGGGAATTGCTCTAGCTTTAAAGGGTGATTTAAAGGCATCCATAGACAACTATAAGAAAGCTATTAATCGTAAACCTAATTATGCCGAGGCTTATTGTAATATGGGGGTTAATCTTTATAAAAATGGGAATCGGGATCAAGCTATACAGAGTTTCAGTCGGGCTATCGAAATAAATCCTGACGTTGATGAGCCCTATAGTAACTTGGGAGTTAGCCTAAAGGACGCCACTTTCCTAAAACCTGTAAAGGGCATGCAAGAAACTATTCTTAAACTGCTGGAGAAAGGAAATGTTGTTCGACCAATAGATATAATTAGAGCAACAATTAGCCTTCTTAAATTTGATCCGATAATAACCAACGCATTGAATAAACATAAGGAAGGAAATACACGCCAAAATATAGAACGAACCTGCGCAGACCTTGCCAAAAATTCTCTTATGACGAAAACAATGAAGACCTGCCCTATCCTGGATATAGAGGTTGAAGGCCTGCTTACAGAGATTAGATCTTCTGCGCTATTATGTATTTCTGAGATTATATATAAAGACGAAGCCCTAGAATTCATTTCAGCACTGGCCCTACAATGTTTTATAAATGAATATCTGTACGATCAAACAGACGAAGAAACTCAAGCCCTAACAAAACTTGAACGAGCTGTTGAAAAAAAGCTCTTATCCGGTATTCAGCCCTCAATTATTGAAATTCTAATTTTGGCTAGTTACAAAACATTACACGAGTATGCTTGGCACCATTTATTATCCATTCCTGATAAATTTGAAGAATTAGAAAAACGGCAAATTAGAGAAATACAGGAAGAAAAAGATATTCAGTCAAGCATTCCTATTCTTCAAGAAATCCAAGACGAAACATCTTTAAAGGTAAGAAGCCAATATGAAGTTAATCCATACCCAAGATGGTTGGACCTTGGAATGAGCATAAATTCCCAGTCAATTTCGGAGATTATTAAAGAAATAAATCTTAAAACATATGATGATAAAATAAAGCAACTTGATAATATAAATATACTTATTGCTGGTTGCGGAACAGGACAACATCCTATTGGGGCATCATCAAAATATAAGAATGGGAACATAACTGCTGTAGATTTGAGTCTAAAAAGTCTAGCCTACGCTATAAGAAAAACCAATGAACTAAGCGTAAATAATATAGAGTACCTGCAGGCAGATATATTAGATTTGGTTAAACTTGACCGAAAATTTGATATCATAGAAAGCGCGGGAGTTTTGCATCATATGAAGGACCCCTTGGGAGCTTGGAGTATTTTGGCTCAGTGCCTGCAACCAGGTGGGCTTATGAGAATTGGATTATACAGTAAATTAGCAAGACAGCATATTTTAAGAACGCGAGATGAGGTGGTTCGATTAGGAGTAGGATCTGATAATATATCCATGAAAGAATTTAGGAACCAGATTATTAAATCAGAGGAAGACCATCATAAAAGGGTAGTGTTAACTGGTGATTTTTATACTATGAGTTCGTTACGAGATCTTTTATTTCATGTTCAAGAGCAAACGTTCACTATTCCTCAAATAGATGACTCCCTTTCTGAGCTAGGTTTAGAATTTTGTGGATTTGACTCGGTTTCGATACTTCAGGAGTTTATGGCAGAAAATAGAGAACCTGATGATTTATACGATTTAAATAAATGGCATGATTTTGAAGACAATAATCCTCGAACGTTTATAGGGATGTATAGTTTTTGGTGTCAAAAAGTTCGCTAAACGAACTCATAAACTAGGAATAATTTAATCTAAACTCCATAAATTTGGCCCACATAAAAAATTTGTAAACGGTTTTTTAAACAATTAAAAACTATAATGAACGTAGCTAAAACTATTATGTTTCACCTACTATAATTGGAGATTAAAGATGTCTAAGAGTTTAATGCGTAGACCTAAAAACAAAAAAAAAGATGGATCTTGGAGTGAAGTCAGAGAGGGTATGCGTATTGAGTGGGATGTGCCCATAACGATGGATGATGGTCTTGTTTTACGTGCCAATGTTTACAGACCAATTAAAAAAGGTGCCTATCCAGTTATTTTATCTCATGGACCCTACGCAAAAGACCTCGCTATTCAAGACGGATACCCGAGCGTTTGGGAACATTTTTCATCAGATCATCCGGAAGCTATTGCGGGTTCAACAAACATTCATCAGAGTTGGGAGGTTGTAGATCCGGAACAATGGGTGCCCGATGACTATATTTGTATTCGTGTAGATTCCCGAGGAGCCGGCCGATCCCCAGGGTTTATTGATCATTGGTCGCCCCGCGAGACAACGGATTTCAAAGATTGTATTGAATGGGCGGGCCAACAAACCTGGTCAAATGGAAAAGTAGGATTGGCCGGAATTTCTTATTATGCTGTTAATCAGTGGCAGGTGGCTGCTTTACGGCCAAAACATCTGGCCGCAATGTGTGTTTGGGAAGGGTTTAGTGATTTTTACCGGGAGATGTCCCACCATGGAGGTATTCATACAACTTTCATTAGTAATTGGTATAATCTACAAATTAAAACGGTACAGCATGGGCTTGGAAAGCGTGGTCATAAGAGCCGAGTTACTGGAGAACTAGTAGCTGGACCAAAAACTCTTTCGGATGAGCAGCTCGAGAAAAATCGAACTAATTTGGGTCAAGATTACAGATCACATCCACTTGATGATCAATACTACTCTGGTCGGAACGCAGATTTTTCAAAAATACAAGTCCCGCTGCTGTCAGCCACGAGTTGGGCTGGTCAGCCGTTACATCCTCGTGGGAACTATGTCGGTTATTTAGAATCTGGTTCAAAACAGAAATGGCTCGA
>JAKUPN010000009.1 GCA_022449545.1 Alphaproteobacteria bacterium
TGAGCATATCTTAGCTCAACAGCTAAACGTTCCGCCGCTCCTTTTTCACCAGCAACATAAGGACCAAGATCAAGAACCGGAATTTCTTCCGTTTTCTTCTCACCACCTGGTTCGATTTCTACTTCTAATTGAACGCTCATTATCATCACCTTCCAGATATATTCTAACCTTAAACAGTTTTGGTAATAAACTCAAAAAAGATATTATACTTTAATTATTCTGCAATAAATAACCCAGCTCCAAATCCCTCATCAATTACAAAGTTTGCTCCAAAAATAGGGTTTCCAGTCTTAGGTGAAGCAAGAAAAAGTGCAGTATTAGCTATTTCATCAGCTGTTGAATAGGTACGGCCAGAGGGGGTAACTTTCTGCATAAAGTCTAATATTGGTTTCCATTCAGGATCTGTGCGTATCGTTTCATTCATAGGAGTTTCAGTATTACCTGGTGAGATAGAGTTAACATGAATACCATCTCTGGACAGCTCCGTCGCCATTACCTTTGTAAGCATTACTATTCCTGCTTTCGTAGCACAATAAACGCCGTACAAGGGCAGGGCTCTAACTCCTGCAACAGAAGCCATATTAATGATATTCCCCCTTTTACGAGATTTCATATGTGGGACAACAGCATTTATAGTATTCAATGTCCCTTTAAGGTTGACATCAATCATGAGATTTATATCAGAGTTTTTACTGCACCCTGCTGGAGTTGGGACAAAAATACCGGCAGAATTGACTAAAATATCAATCTTTTTATGATCTTTTAAAACCTTTTCAACAAGTTTAGTAACTTGTCCAGACTTAGTTACATCACAAACGTAACCCTTTGATTTACGTTTTATATCTCTGGCTATTTTATTAGCTTTTCTTACATTTTTACTAGCAACAATAGCGCACGTTGCTCCTTCTGATGCAAACAGACGTGCCGTAGCCTCACCTAGCCCAGAAGACCCGCCAATTATTAGAGCAACTTTATTCCTCAATTCCATAATCTGACACTCCATTTAAGTCGTTTGTTTAGAATCCTATATTAGCGCCTTCATCCATAACTACTGTCTCACCGTGCATTGGCTTCGTAATGTCTAAAGACAAAAACAGCGCCATATTAGCTATTTCTTTCGGATCGGAAAATGGTCTTCCGCTAAGTGCCCTTTTAGAAATGATTTCTCTTGTTTCCGAATAAGCCTCCTCAGTTCTTACATCCTCATTCATCGGAGTTGCGGTGTTTCCTGGAGAAATACAATTTACATTTATTCCTGATGGGGCTAGTGCACATGCAAGGGATTTTGTCATCTGCATAACGCCAGCTTTAGCAGCACCGTAAACGATATAAGAACTTCGTCCTTGTATCCCCGCAGCTGAGCCAAAGTTAACTATTTTTCCAGAGCCCTTACTAACCATGATAGGACAAACAGTATTACACATGAAAAAAGTACCCTTAAGACAAGTATCGACTATATGGTCGAAATCTTTTTCTAGTGTCTCTCCAATTCTAGTAGGATAAAATACTCCCGCAGCATTAACTAAGATATCAATTGAATCAAATTTTTGAATGACATTATCAACTAGTTTTTCCACTTCGTTCAATTCACGAACATCACAAGAAAAAGCTTCTGCCTCATAGCCTTCTTTCAAAATTTCTTCGACAATGTTTTGCGCTTTTTCTGTGTCTCGGCTAGCTACAACAGCGACTTTTGAACCCTCCTCCGCAAATAATTTACAAATTTCGGCACCAATGCCAGAAGAGCCTCCAGTAACTAAAGTGATCTTGTCTTTTAAGCGCATAAATCAGCCCTCTATTAGATTAATTTAAATAAAATACTTTACTGAAATTTACTTACTTCTTCTCGAAGAGATAAACGTAATTTTTTTGTTTCTTCAACAGAAACACCACCCACCGAATCAAGTAAAACTCCATAAATATTTTTAGCTCTGGTTACAGTTATAAATCCTTCTGAAACATCTTTTGCAACAGAATTAGGGTCTCTCTCTATAGGAGAGCCATATCCCCCCCCTCCGCAAGAGTAGGAAACTATCAGTTCCCCATTATCAAGAGTAATACGACCACAATTGGGTACAGAGACATTTTTTCCGTTCTTATCAATTTTATGCTGATAGGCTGAAGCTCCAGAAGTACCACCGCGAACACCTTTAGGAGCATTAATGTTCCCATCACTATTATAAACGATATCCATAGAACAGTTTTGAGGACCAAAAATGGCAAAAGCCGCCCTTGAGCCACAATAATATCCAGCCCCCTCTGTATCTTCGACAAAACCCCTGGAGTGGACATAAATTGGATGTCGTAGTTCATCAAGTTCAACGGAATCCATAAAACACATACCACCATTACCTACGTGTGAAATTGTCTGCCATGCATCAGCCGATGAAGAAGCTGCCCCGCAGGTTTTACCCAGAAAGACCTGATTCACATAGTCTTTTCCAGTTCGAGGATCATTTCCCGAAATAACACTAGCCGCGGGCGGATTTATAGCACCACATTCAGCCATTCCAACTTTATTAGACAACTGCGCCATTGCAGATTGAACACCATTAGCTACTCGATCAGCAACGTTTGTGGTTGCGACAGAACAACTTGTAGGATGACTGGGTATACCAACCACACAGTTATTTCTTAAGTGAACCTTTAATCTACGAAACGACCCAGCGTTTTTTGGCACAGTATGATCAATAGAATTAAAGACTCCTAGCATTGCCGAAGTCTTTGAACAGGCCTCAGAAAGATTCAGACCACAGGGAAGACAATCAGGATTGTCTCTTAAATCAACGTTTATTTTTCCCGCCTTTCCATCAACTTTTACTTTAGTGTGAATAGGAATACCTTCAGTTGGCGTGCCTGGAAAAGCATCATGAACACTAGTATGTTCGGCATCACCAGAGGGAATACTTTTGATCGCGTTTGTCATTCGTTTTTCACTATAATCAAACCAGTCGCTGATAAACTCATCCAGAGTATCCCAACCTATTTCCTCCCCAAGTTTTGTTAATTCTCTCTCGCCAATCCTTGCAGCCCCTATCATTGCTAAATAGTCCCCCCACCATTGGCTGGGTACTCTTATTCTTAACTGACAAATGCGTATAATATCATCTATGTTTTGGTAATTATTTTGCACTTTAACCGAAGGAAAAATTATAGCTCCCTCTTGATAAACATCTCTAGCATTTCCAAAATATGTGGTTGGTATAGAGTTACCTATGTCTGCTTGATGAGCTTTAGACTGAACCGTAAATCTATGATTTCCTTCACCATCCATTATTGGCACTAGGATTGTATGATCAGCTGGATGGGAACAACCGTGATATGGTGAATTATGCAAAAAAGCATCACCTTTTTTAAAGCATGGATGTAATTTCTTCATAGATTTAGACATTAAATCGGGCCCAGAAAGAACATGTATAGGCAGGCTTTCAGCAGCTGCTAGTAACTCATCTTGCGCAGTAACAACACAACAGGAAAAATCTCTTGCCATGGCAAGAACGCCAGATCGGCCGGTGCGTAAAAGCGTATTAGACATTTTACGCACAATACCTTCAATTCTATTACTAATAAGAGCAAGCTGCACACCTGCTGTATTTACATGCGAAGTCATAATGAATTAAGGAGCAGACGTAGATCGAAGCTCTTCAGTAGCAGGAACATCAATATTACCAAGCTCGTCAAACACTACTTTATAAACTTCCTCAGCACGGTTCATGCTTACATAGTCTTCATTCACATCATGGAGAACCATTTCAGGGTTTCTCTCAATTGGTTCTCCATACCCCCCACCTCCAGTGGTCATAGAAACTATACGTTCTCCAACCTCCAGAGAAACTACACCAACATTGGTTAGTTCAACTCGATCTCCATTCCTAGATATTTTGTAATGCTGAGAGGGGGTACCGTGTAATCCTCCACGAACTCCTTTCGCTGAATTTTTTGATCCATCACTTATATAAGCAACATCCATTTTTCCTCTTATTGGCCCATACTCACTATAAGCAGAGCGCGCTCCACAAAATCGGCCAGCGCCTTCTGTATCCTTAATAAACTCACGAGAATGAACGTAAAGTGGATGTCTTAACTCATCTAATTCAATACTATCATAGTAGCACAAACCGCCATTTCCCACATGACAAATGGTCTGCCAACAATCAGCTTCTGGACCTCCTGCACCTCCTGTAAAAGCTAGCATTATTTGGTTAACATAGGGTTTCCCGTTAATTGGATCGATTCCTGAAATCACTCCAAGCCCGGGAGTAAAGATTCCTCCACACTCTGCCAAACCCAGGCCGTCAGATATTTCAGCCATTGCTGACTGTGTTGGATTTGTAACTCTATCAGCAACGTTTGTGGTTGCTGCTGAACAAGAAGTCGGATGTGATGGTATGCCGCAAACGGAATTTTTCTTCAAAAGAACTTTTATTCGTCTGAACGAACCTGCATTTTTTGGAACCGTATGGTCTATAGAATTGAACACACCTACCATGGCTGCAGTTCTTGAGCAGGCCTCTGACAAGTTAAGACCACACGGCAAAGAATCTGGATTATCCAACAGATCAACAGTTATTTCTGCTGCTTTTGGGTCTATTGACACAGTAGATTTAATAGTTATTCCTTCCTCAGGAGTTCCAGGAATTGGATCATGGGTTGATCTACAACTTGCTTTTCCTTGAGGTAGATTACCAATGGCAGTAACCATTCTTTGTTCAGAATAGTTAAACCATTCTTCATTAAATTTTTCTAAATTATCCCAGCCAACTTCTCTGCCTAACTCCAAAATCTCTCGCTCTCCAATACGAGCCGCTCCAATCATTGCAAGAAAATCGCCCCACCACTGATCAGGGACCCGAATACGCATCCGGCACATACGAACTATGTCCATATTTGTTTCATAGTTTTCTTGTACCTTTGTAGCCGGAAATATTAAAGCTCCTTCTTCGTAAACATCTCGTGCTGTCCCGTGATAGGTCGTAGGAATTGAATTGCCTATATCAGCTTGATGAGCCTTTGCGGCAACCGTATATCTGTGTACCCCATCATCATCAATTACCGGAACAAGAATTGTATGATCTGCAGGATGGGAGCATCCATGATAAGGAGAGTTATGAAGAAAAGCATCTCCCCTTCTTATATCTGAATGAAAAGACATCATAGATTCAGCCATTATATCTGGGCCGGAAAGAACATGAATAGGAAGACTCTCGGCAACTGCCAGTAATTCGTGTTTACCTGTCAAAATGCAACAGGAAAAATCACGAGCTATATTTAATACTCCAGATCGACCGGTGCGCATCAGAGTATTACCCATTTTACGAGATATGCCCTCGAATCGATTAGACAACAGCGCTAATTTAACTCCATCAACACTCTCATTATTCATAGCTAACTCCTGGGTCAATGGATAAACTTCCGGAAACTTTCCGATAAGCTTTGGCACCAGGATCAATTACCACAGTTGTAAAAGGGGATTCAATTATTGCTGGACCAACTACTGCTTCTCCTATCTGAAGAGACTCAAATCTTTTAACTTTTGACGGAAGAAAACCCTGATTAACAAAATAAGCCTCTCTTTCTTTCTCAATCGTATCTTGCGTATTAACTGTGACTAAACTACCCCCCTCAGTATCACGAAGACGGCACTTTACAGAAGCAGTCCACCCCACAATTTCTATACCACTTTCTGGGTCATTAATGGCAAATAAATCCTCGTGTGTTTTATGAAATTCATTTACTAAACTATTAATATCATTGTCACTTTCAAATATATGTGAACTTATAGGAACTTCGATTTCCCACACTTGCTCTGGATATCTAGCTTCAGCAAAATATTCCACTTTTGATTCAATTGCCCCTTTACCAGTATTTTCAATGAATTCATTACAGCTATCTCGTAGGTTTTCTAATAAGTGATTAACTCCTTGATAGTCGAAATCTTTTGAGGTTGTAAAATGAGTTCTTCTGAATTGATATGCCAGCTCAGACATCATAGCCCCTGCCGCGCTCAAAGCTGCACCGACTTCAGGAATAATTGCTCTATAACATCCTAAACGTCGAGCAATCGCAACGGCGTTAAGCCCTGCCGCGCCTCCACCACCGATAAGTACTGTCTCTCGCGGATCTATACCTTGATTTACTGTAATATCAACTATTGCTTGAACCATATTTTCTGTAGCAACGCTTATAATTGCCGCAGATGCCTCTTCGAGAGCTAGTCCCATGGGCTTAGCGACATCTTCAAGAATTACTTTTTCTGATGAATTAAGATCTAATTCCATCTCACCTCCTAAAAAGAAGACTGGATCGATATGGCCAAGTACTAAAGAGGCATCTGTTACAGTTGCTTTTTCTCCACCTTGACGATAGCAAGCAGGCCCTGGAACAGCCCCGGCGCTCTGAGGGCCAACATGAAGCATGCCACCCTCATCTACCCAGGCAATCGATCCACCTCCAGCTCCAATACTTTTTACTTCAACAGAAGGAAAACCCGTCATATGACCACGGTAAGGTTCACCGATCCAAGTTTCACGAGTCCAGGGTATACCTCCTTTTCTCACAAGACTAACATCATAAGTGGTTCCACCTGTGTCAGTAACTACAGCAGAATCGTACTCTTCATCAACCTTTGCAAAATACCTGCCCGATACAGGCGCCATTGATGGACCAGAGTTTATTAGATGTATTGGTGAATCAGCTATATCCTCAGCATCCATCACCCCTGCTTGAGAAGTTACAATTAACACTCTACCTATAAATCCAGCATCACGAAGTCTTCCACTAAGGTTGTTCATATACTCACTCATTAATGGTTTTAATGACGCATCTATAGCTGCAGAAGACGCACGGCGGTATTCACGTAAACTAGGATTCAGGGCATGGGATAAAGTAAAAGGGATACCAGGAAGGTGTTTTTGAAGAAGTTCACCAACTCGCAATTCATGATCTGAGTTTACTATCGACCATAAGAGACAAACAGCAACAGATTCTACCTGTTCCTCCTTAAGCAAATCAATTATCTGTATAATTTTTTCTTCATTCAAAGGGGTCATTTCAGAACCGTCAGCCAGAATCCTACCAGGCACTTCGAATGTTAATGCTCTCGGAAGATATGGTTCAGGAAAGGGAACAGTAAAATTAAATGGTTCCATCCGACCCCCTTCACGAAACACAAGAATATCTCTGTGTCCTTCCGTGCTTAGGAATGCGGTTTTAGCGGTATTACCGGTGACTATGGCATTAATCGCGTGAGTAGTGCCATGAATAAATAGTTCCCCTTTAGACAAGAGTTCACCTAAATCAGTTTTATATTCATGCGCAGCATTCTCTAGAGTATTCATGAGTCCGCGAATTGGATCATCAGGTGTCGTTGCAGCCTTAAACATTCGTAACTTCCCATCGTCTTCCTCAACGATTAGATCGGTGAATGTTCCCCCTGTATCTACTGCGAACCGCATATTTTGGCCTTTCTGAATGTGACTTAATGTTTATAAAAGGTAATCCTCTAAGAAATTAGCTGTAACGATGCAGGAAAGAAATCACTTAATTAAGCCTGCAAAAAAGATAACAACTCGGACACGAATATATCTCTTGATTGTATTTGCGGACAATGACCGCAACCCGGAATTTCAATTAGCATTGATTTCTGTATACCGTTTTTTAAAGCGTAAGACATGATAGGCGGTGTTGTCTCGTCTTCAAGACCAACCATAACCATCGTCTCATTATTTATCTTGATCAGATCACCAGCCATATCAGCATCAGCTAAAGCTCTTGCTGTTGAGGCAAAAGCGACAGGATTGCAAGTTGCCAAGATCGCTTTTCTTTTCTCCACTATTTCTGGATTTTCCTTAATGTAGTTTTGGGGAAACATCCTTGCCATTGCAGCATCAAGAACCACTTCCATTCCTGCTGTCTCAACCCGATTAGCCAAAAGACGTAATGGAGTTTTATCAGTCTCAGAAAAAGCTGGCCCAGTGTCAGCTAATATTAATTTACCAATCCTTGTGCCGTAACGAATAGCTAGCGCCACGGCAATAAAACCGCCAGCACCATTACCCAGTACGGCTGTATCATTTGGCAGATCTAAACTATTCATAAAAACATGTATGAAATCGGCTAAATCAAATAACTCCGGATTAGTTAGATCTAATTCAGGGGTATCCCCATAACCCGGAAGATTAGGTAAAGTTAGGCGATATTCTTTTGAAAGCTCATCTAAAATAAGTTCAAAAACAGTACGGTCAGACAGAAGAGAATGAAGTAGCATTATATCAGGCCCCTCACCAATCTGTATAAAATCCACCTTCGAAATATCAAAATTTTCTTTATTCATAAAAATCCAAAAATTAGTTTAAATTGTAAAGCCTATAAATATTAACCCGTTATTGGTGTATATTATCAGTTAATAACAAAAAATTGCCTATATTTTAATTTATTTGTAATTCATATACTTGTTAGATTGAATAATATTCTTATAGTAAGCATCAATATTGCTGTTAGTGAGAGTTATATCGTTTAAAATCTCTCTGCAGCGATAAACATTTGAAGCGTTAGTAATGAGGGAGGAAATAATGGGATACGATTTAAGGGCTAGCATTCTAGATAACACTTTCTAGTAAAAGAAATTTATTTAATTTTTATTAATGATATGCATTAGTTATGTAAAAATAACTATCTTGACTATAATAAACAAAATCTAGGCAAATAGAGATTTTACTCATTAAGTGTCTTAGGTATGTGAGGCTTTAAAATGACTGCTGAACAGACAATTGGCGAAAATTTACCACTGACAGGGCGTGCTGCTTCAAGAGCGCAGGGTATTAGACGGTTTAAGTGGACAGTTTTAACTCCATTTTTTGCATTGCTGATATTTATATTAATGCCCGCTTTAATCGCTCAAGTCTTCTTTTCTTTAAATCACTTTTCAATATTTGATGCAGGTGATGACGATACTTGGCGCTCATATCTGAATGCATCAGAATGGATTGGCTTAGAGTTATTTATAGAAGTTTTTAATGATGAAAGATTCTGGAACGCTTGTATAAGGTCCCTCTTATTTGCCAGTGGTTCGACTCTAGGATGCTTCATAATTGGTTTTGGCTTGGCACTGTTGATGTACCGCCCTTTCAGAGGCCAGGCTCTATATTACATTTTCTTCATCCTTCCTATGCTCACAGTTCCAATCGTCATAGCTTACACAGGAGAAATGATACTCTACCAAAATGGCCCATTAAATGATGTTCTATCGCGAATAACAGGATTGAGAGTTGATGCCCAATTCCTGTATAAAAAAGAAATAGCGCTAACAACCATAGCATTCCTTGAAGTTTGGAATTGGACGCCGTTTAGTTTTATAATCATGATGGCAGGACTCGCAGCTTTACCCCAAGAACCCCAAGAAGCAGCTAAGATACTTGGAGCGAGTAAGTGGAGGATATTCTGGGAAATTCAATTGCCATTGCTAAGGCCCGTAATTCTTCTCTGCTTAATACTTCGTTTTCTCGAATCTATGGCAGAATTTCCAAAAACATGGGGACTCTTACAAGGAGGCCCTGGATCGGCGACCGAAACAATACCAGTCTATATCTTCATAACTACATGGCAATATTTTGATATTTCCTATGGAGCGGCTCTATCCTATGTAGTTCTTGTCTTAATGGTGGCTATTGTTGCTGGAGGAATTTACTTCCTGCAGAGAGAGAAAAAGAATCTGGACGAAATGTACTTCTCCAGACCTCAGCAATCAGAATAAGGGAAGTTATTATTATGGCTATGACAATGTCACAAAAGCGAAGTACATTTTCTGTTTTTCGCTATTTTGTACTGACAATATGGTTACTTATTGTTGCTTTTCCTATGTTCTGGATGGTGGGCACCTCTTTTAAGCCAGACAAAGAATGGTTTGCCTGGCCCCCTGTCTACATAACTGAAAACGCAACGATGAGAAATTACTTAATCGTGTGGGCTAATATCAATGAGTACACTAAAGCTGATGGCGCACACATCGATGAAAAAACTGGAGAATTATCCCAATACACTCAATCACTGCAAAGACCTTGGGTTGCATTACGCAACAGCACTATAATTGCAGGAATAGCAACAACATTTGCAGTTTTATTTGGAGGAGTTCTAGCATATGGAGTATCTAGGCATAATATAATATCTGAAGGAAAAATGTTTCAGCTATTAATGTTAAGAATGGTGCCACCCATAGTATTGATAGCGCCGATATCATTATGGTACCGCCAAATAGGACTGTTGGACACTATAACTGGGCTTGTGCTTTTATATTTTTTGACCTCTCTGCCCTACGCAGTTTGGATGTGTAAAAGTTTTATTGATGAGGTCCCAAGAGAAATGGAACAAGCCGCTGAAATATTAGGAGCAAGTCGGTGGAGAACTATCTGGGAAATTGTTTTACCACTGGTTAGATCTGGGCTAGTCGCAACTTTCTTGTTTATTCTTATACTAACCTGGAGTGAGTATCTGCTAGCACTTCTTCTTTCAAAAGCGGAAGTTCTTACACTACCTGTGGAACTATCTAAATATCAAGGATCAACAGAAGGAAGAGTTTATGGGCGACAGGCTGCACTATCTGTCGGCATAACTATTCCTCTAATATTTGTTGGTTTGATAATACGCAAACATTTGGCCCGAGGCTTTAGCTTCGGTATGGTAAGGAGGTAACAAGCTGTGTCTCGAATTGAACTTAAGGACCTTAGAAAGGAATTCGGCAGCGTTGTGGCTGTAAAGGATTTAAACCTAACAATTGAAGATGGAGAATTTATTGTTCTAGTTGGTCCATCAGGTTGTGGCAAAACCACAACACTTCGCATGATTGCTGGCTTTGAAGACCCAACAGCAGGTGAAATTAAACTTGATGGCTCTATAGTTAATGATCTCGAACCCCGAGATAGAGACCTAGGAATGGTTTTCCAAAGCCATGCTCTTTTCCCGCATAAAAATGTCGCAGATAATATTGTATTCGGTCTTAGAATGAAAAATGTCGGCAAAGAAGAGCAATTGCAAAAGCTACAAGAAGTATCAGATTTAGTCAGAATCTCTCATCTTTTAACGAAAATGCCCGCTCAATGCTCTGGCGGTGAATCACAGAGAATAGCATTGGCCAGAACACTTGTTACAGAGCCATCAAATTTTCTACTTGATGAACCTTTATCTAGCCTTGATGCAAAGTTGCGTCGTGAACTAAGAGCAGAATGCGATCGATTGCATGCGGAGCTACAGAAAACATTCGTATATGTCACTCATGATCAAGAAGAAGCCATGACACTAGCCGACAGAATAGTCGTTATGGATCAGGGGGTAATTGTTCAAATGGGATCACCCATCGATATATATAGTGATCCTGTTTCCTATTTTGTTGCTGACTTTTTTGGCAACCCAGCTATGAACTTGATCCCGGGGGAATTTGTACAGAATGGATCAGGAATTGAGTTTAAAAGTGATCAATTCAACGTCCCCTTAAATGAAAAATTTAGTAGCGTTCCCATAGGATCAGGCACTTTTGGCATTCGGCCCGAGAACGTTAAAGTGGTGTCTTCATCAAATGGTTCTGATAGAAAAATTGGCTTGGTAGAACCACTGGGTAAAGACACGCTATTATATTTTGAGACTGACTCTGATCGACCCTTTGTTGCAGTTGTTGATGGAACAGAGAATCATACTGCAGGAAGTCCCGTCGAACTCAACTTTCCCCAGGAAAACATATTCCTCTTTGATTCAAACGGAGATAGAATTCGAGCCTAGACTTTTTATTTGGAAAAGACGCTGCTGTACAAATAGTATTTCAGCGTCTTTTATTTTAAATTGGAAGATTACATTCGAGGGACGTCTTTTACGGGATATCTTGTGTATTGAGAAACCCAATCAAAACCCACTAAATCAACATATAAATTCATTAACTTTTCTGTTACCGGACCAGGAACCCCGCCCTCTGCAAAAGTACGTCCATTAATACTTCTACAAGGACAAATACAAAAACTTGTTGAGGTTATAAAGGCTTCATCAGAATTATAAGCATCGTATAAATCGTAATCTTTTTCGATACAAGGTAATGAAATCTTTTTTGCTAGTTCTTTAACTGTCTGTCTACTAATACCCGGAAGCACAAATCTTTCCTGGGGTGTATAAAGACATCCATCTGATACAAAGAATACATTACTACCCCGACCCTCAGCTATGTTTCCATTGTGGTCTAACATAAGCGCAAATGCATTAGGATCCTGAGCAGATACCTCCTCATCCGCCATAATTAGGTTAAGGTAATTATGTGTTTTTGCTCTAGGGCTTAGCATATCAGGAGAATTACGGCGCACAGATGATACAATCATATCAATTCCATCTCTGTATAACCGAGATCTTGTCGAAAGAGGTAAGGGTAAACACTCAATTATGACTGTGGGGCCAGTATATGAAGGCCAGGCCGTTCTCTCATTCGGGTCAATAATACCCCGTGTTATTCTTTGTGAAACCCAATAATCTTCATCCTTCGCAATTAGAGGTAAATTTAATTCGAGAACTTTTTCAGTAATTTCAGTGACTTCATTAACGCTTAAACCAGGATCGATTCCTACATAACGAAGCGAACGAAAAAGACGTTCTACATGCTCCTCCAATTTAAATATTTTATGCCCAAAAGTTCGTGTAGTATCGAACACTGCATCTCCATACTTAACTCCACGATCGCGAAATGGCAGTTTTGCCTCATTTTCGGGAATATATTCTCCATTTAGATAAACAATTCTCTGGTTAGGGATGGTCACGGAAGCCCTCAATATTTATTATCATTAACTAACGTTATACCAAGTGAGACAGCACCGTGCTAAGGTTTTCTTTAGGGAGAAAAGAAAATGACTAAATATGGAGTAGGACAACCTGTTCTTAGAACTGAGGATCCACGTTTACTTAAAGGGGTCGGCAAGTTTAACGATGATTATTCAATCGATGACATGTCATACGGATATGTTCTTAGATCCCCGTATCCCCATGCAGAAATAATCTCTATCGATACCTCGAAAGCTAAGAATAGCCCTGGAGTTCTCGATGTTTTTATTGGGGAAGACCTACATGAAGACGAAATAGGTGGATTCCCAGGACCCCCTCCGTTTTTTGCCGATCTTACAAAACCTGATGGCTCGCCACTTAGTTATCCGCCCCAATACGCATTAACATCCGATCGTGTTCGTTACGTTGGAGATCCAGTAGCGTTTATTGTTGCAGACACTTTAGAGAATGCGAAGGATGCAGCTGAAACTATTGAAATTGACTACAACGAATTACCCTCTGTGGTGGATACTTCTGAAGCAATGGATGAAGGGGCAGCTCAATTGTGGGAAGAGGTCCCAAATAACTTCTTATTTCAAGCACAAGTAGGCGATAAAGAAAAAACTGAAAAAGCATTCAATGAAGCCACCCACGTGGTTCATGTAGGTTTGACAAATAATAGAATAGTACAAAACTCTATGGAAGTTAGAGGTGCGGTTGGTAGTTATGATCCCAAAAAAGAAAAATACACCTTGTACACGTCAAATCAAAACCGCCATATGCTTCGTGACTGGATAGCAAATAGTTTTCTAAAATGCGACCCTCAAATGCTACAGGTTCTAGTGGATGACGTTGGTGGCGGGTTCGGCATGAAGACTCACGCCTATCATGAGCAGGTTCTTGTTCTATACGCAGCTAAAAAACTTGGAACAAACATTAAATGGATAAGTGATCGAACCGAGGCATTTCTGAGTGATCTGCACGGACGAGATCATTTATCAGAATGTTATTTAGCCTTAGATGAGAATGGAAAATTTTTAGGAGTTAAAGTTGAAACAATTGCTGCTATTGGAGCTTATTCATGCTCAGCAGGTGTTGCGATACCTACCCAGGTAGGCCCAAAAATACTAACCAATGTTTACGATATCCCTACAGCTGATGTGAGCGTCAAATGTGTCATGACTAACACAGCTCCCGTAGGCCCTTATAGAGGCGCTGGGCGCCCTGAGGCGATTTATGTAATGGAAAGACTGGTTGACGTTGCAGCAATAGAATTAGGTATAGACCCTGTTGAATTGAGAAGAAGGAACTTAATAAAACCAGAACAACTACCTTATACAAATGCCATGGGAACAACTTATGATAGCGGAGAGTTTGAAGAAAACATGAACGCAACCATGTCGCTTGGTGATTGGAATAACTATGAAGAACGACGTCAAAGCTCACTAGACAATGGACGCCTCAGAGGTATAGGAATTTGCCAATACATAGAAACTACAGCAGGTAACCCGACCGAAAGCGCTGAAGTGGAAATAAAAGATAATAAGGTAGTGGTAAAAGTTGGAACCCAGCCAATGGGGCAAGGACATGATACATCTTTTATGCAACTTGTCTCCGAGAAACTTGGTGTCGATTTTGAGGATGTGATTATTGATACTAGTGATAGTGATAACTTACCAAGTGGTGGGGGCAGCCACGGCTCGAGAACTAGCCAAATTGGCAGTATAGCGACCATTAATTCTTCGGATAAAATGATTGCTAAGGGCAAGCTCATAGCTGGAGAAATTCTAGAGACCGCCCCGGCAGATATAGAATATAATAATGGAGCATTTAGTATCGCAGGTACCGACAGAGAAATATCTCTCTTTGACGTTGGACGTGAAGCTATTTCTTCTGTATCTCTGCCTGAAGAACTAAAGGGACCCCTTTCCGGTTCTGACACTCACACTATTGAAAACTGGAACTATCCGAATGGATGTCACCTCTGCGAACTTGAAATCGATAAAGACACAGGTGAAATAGAGATCCTTAACTATTGCGCTGTGGACGATTTTGGAAGAGTAATAAACCCTCTACTGGTCGCTGGACAAGTTCACGGAGGGGTAGCACAGGGGCTAGGACAAGCCATACTAGAAAATACAGTGTATGACAAAAATTCAGGTCAATTAATAACAAGTTCTTTTATGGATTATACAATGCCACGAGCTGATGATTTACCTTTAATGAATATAGACACCAACGAAGTACTGTGCAAAACAAACATACTGGGAGTTAAGGGGTCTGGGGAAGCAGGAGCTTTGGTCGCTCCGCCTGTCATTATTTCAGCGATTGTTGATGCTCTGAAAGACTACGGCATAACGCATATAGACATGCCTGCCACATCAGAAAAGTTGTGGGAAATAATGCACAAACGTAGTTGATTAACGATTATTCTTTCGAGCTAACTAAGCACCGAGATAATAACTCTTAACCATATCGTTGTCAGCGAGATCCTGCGCGTCCTTACTTGCAAACGCAATCTCTCCATGAACGATTATATAGCCTCTATCAGCAATTTTAATCGCTTGATTGAAGTTTTGCTCTGCCATCAAAATTGTTACATTACGGCTTTCACTTAACTCACCAATTTTTTCAATCATTTGAGCAACGAGAATAGGAGCTAAACCCACGGAAGGCTCATCAATCAAAAGAAGCTTAGGAACACTCATCATGGCCCTGGCAACAGCAAGCATCTGCTGCTCACCACCGCTCATACTGCCCGCTTTCTGTTCTCGTCTTTCTGCTAGACGAGGAAAGAGTTCAAAACAAAATTCTATACTTTCATCTATCCGTTCTCTTGCAGCTTTGCGGTACGCACCTAACATAAGGTTTTGCTCAACTGTCAACAACGGAAACAGTCTTCTACCCTCAGGCACCATGGCTATTCCATGATCAACAATCTGCTTGGGGCTATCAGAAATAAGGTCAATCTCTGCCCCTTCATCTTTAAATGTAATGCTTCCCGCAGTAGGCTTTATTAGTCCTGCCACACAACGCATCAACGTACTCTTTCCATTACCATTCGTCCCGAGAAGCGCGACTATGCTTCCGTCTGCAACTTCTAGAGACACTTCATGAAGAACACTAACATTGCCATATCCGGCAACTAAATCTTTTATGATCAGCTCAGCCATTTTTAGACACCTAGATAGGCTCTTTCCACGCCTTTATCTTTTTGAATTATGTCAGGAGTACCTTCTGCTATTAATTGCCCAGCATCCAAGCAAATAACCCGTTGTGAAAATTGCATCACAGCTCTCATGATATGCTCGATCATAATAATAGTCATACCCTGTTCATTAAAGTTTATTAATATTTGTGTTACTTCATCGACTTCGTTGCCTGTTAGTCCCGCCATAGCTTCATCAGAAATGAGTAACTTAGGTTTTGCTGCAATAGCTCTAGCCAATTCTAATTTTCGCAATTCGATCTGCGTTAAACCAGAGGTCTCTTCATCAGCCTTTTCAGCCATACCCATAGTTTCAAGTATAGACATTGCTTCATCTCTAATTTCGGCCTGAGGTCTTCCAGAAGCGCTAACAAATTCAAGTGGAATTTTGAGATTATCAATTATAGTCATACTGTGAAACGGACGAGGTATTTGAAACGTCCGTGTTATACCAGCGGCAGTCCTTAGATGTGCCTTCATACCCTGAAGATCTTGTCCATCAAAAATAATACTACCGCCATCATTTGTAAGAGTACCCGATATACAATTTATCAGAGTAGTTTTACCTGATCCATTAGGCCCAATAAGACCAAACCTTTCTCCAGATTTTACCTCTGTTGTCACTTCTGACAGAGCTGTAAAACCACCGAAGTTTTTAGTTACTGAATCAACCTTCAAAAGAGCTTCAGCCATTTCTTAAAGCACCTTATTTATTTTTTTTCATAAACCAGCCAACAATACCATGTGGAGCTATTGTAACAAATATGACTAACAACAGACCTATGATCAATAAATTGATCTCAGACGAAATAGTCACAATAGCAACCTGTTGGACAGTTCCTAATAAAATTGAACCAACCACCGGTCCAATCCAAGTGAAAGTTCCACCAATCATTGGCATAGCCAATGAGTTCACAGCAAACTCCAAATTAAAAGCCGTGGGCGGATCAACGAATGTGAGATAACTCGGGAAGACTGCTCCCGCAACTCCCATAAGAGAACCACTTATAACTGTTGCAATTAGTTTAAGTTTTAAGGTCGGTACCCCCATGCATTCGGCAGCCTCTTCATTATCTTTGATCGCGTTTAGTCCACGACCTAGTTTGCCAAATTCAACCGTTCTTGCAATCCAGACACTCATAATTGCTAGAGCGCCCATAAGGAAGAATAAAAATTCCTTATTATTATAGAAAATACCGCCACCTTTTCTATCGACAATTGTTATACCTAGAAGTTCTGGTGTGCGGGGCGGCAAAATTGATACGCCTGCAGCTCCACCTACGTAGTCCCAGTTGTTAACAAATGTTTCCAGAACAATTGCGATTGCCAATGTCGCAATGGCAAAATAAACCCCCTTCAACCTGAGGGTTATATACCCAATCCCAAGACCTAGAAGACCCGCTAAAGCTCCAGCAACTATGATCTGTTCTATAATACCAGCTCCGTAGAACTGGATCATAGCTATAGCTACGTAGGTTCCTAAGCCAAGGAAGCCCGCGGTTCCAAAGTTTATGTAACCGCCATATCCACCTAATATATTCCATGCGGTTGAGATGAGTACATATTGTAGGATAGCGAAGCCTGCAAAATAATAAAATCTATTGAGCTCTACTTGAGTAATTAGGAAGCAGGCTAACAACGCCACCACACATCCAATTTCAAACCTATAGCGCATTAACATTACCTTGTATCTCCGGTGCCAAATAACCCGGTCGGTTTAAACGCCAAAACTCCCAATAATATTCCGAAGGAGACCGCCGGTGCCCAAGATGGGCCAAAGAAGGTTGATACTAAACTCTCAGCTATGCCCAATATTAAAGCGCCCACTAGAGTGCCAGGTATTGAGCCTAGCCCCCCCAGAACAACAATTGCGAAAACGTTACCAATAAAGAAACGTCCAACCGCTGGCTCTATGGGAATAACTATAATCATAAGCGCCCCAGCCAAACCGCAGGTTGCTAGCCCAAGAGCAAATGCGATCCGCTTGATCATAACCGGATCGGCTCCCATCAAGGATAAAGCCATCATATCTTGATGCACAGCACTAGTTGCACGACCAAAATATGAACTATTGAGATAGTAGGAAATTCCTAAAGTCATGAGACCTGCGATAACAAATGCAGCAAGCAACCTATATGGAATTGAGAACGTCATACCCGTCACAATCGCTGTAAATGATTCCCCTATATACGGAGCATTTACGAGCCTATGGTCAACGCCAAAGATCATAATCATTACGACCTCTGCTATGAAGAGTAATCCAAAGAAGAAAGCTAATCCTCTTAAAGCTTCAGCACTCTGTCGTTCAAAGAATTGATAGTAGAGGGAATAAATTCCCATCCCCAACAAGAAAAATACAGGAGTTAATATTAAGCCAGCTACAATAGGGTCTATTCCAAGCAAGTCATTCAATAAAAATGTACAGAATGCCGCCCCAACTATAAGAGTCGGATGGGCGATATTTACTGCATCAAGTAGACCAAAGCATATAGAAAGACCTATCGACAACGCAGCAAAAAAGCCTCCCAACAAAATACCGGCTATAAGTGCATTGATTAGCAATTCTAAGAATTCCACAGCGCCTCACTTATTAAATAATTAAAGTCTCAAAGGAGACCGGGGGGCTATAGAAATAGCCCCCGGCCAATTCGAATACTAACGTAGCGAATTATAAGTTTGTGGAGTTCCGGTTTTAATATCCAATGGATACATAATTTTCCGGGTTCCAGGTCTAGCAAATTGTTGCAAATCATTATTTTTAATATTCTGATATTGAACAACAATCGTTCGTGTTTCAGACCACTCGCCGAGTGGGGTAAATTTAATCTTACCTACAACGGAAGTGAATTCTGTAGCATGAATATATTTCGCTATTGCTTCGTGATCTATTTTACCCACTGCATTTACAGCTTGGCCTAATACATCAAGATAAGCATACGCCCATGGCACTAGGTAGTAGCCTAAGGCATCAGTTTTAAGACCTTCAGTCTTAACCTTATTTTGATATTTTGCGATTAATTCTGTAGCTCCAGGATATAATGCCATTGTGGGCTCTGGAACGTAGAAGTCATAGTTTAGAATTCCATTCAAGTTAGGTCCTAAACCAGCCATTAGACCAGAAAACTGAAGGCCTACCATTCCACCGCCTACAGCTTTTGCCTTTGTACCAACTTCTGCTAATGCACGAACTAAACCAGCTGATCCGTTTGGATAAGAAGCGATGTAAAATACATCAGGCTTTTTAGCATTAACGGCTCTTACTATAGGAGTGAAGTCGGCCGTCTTGGGCGGATAGTTCTCATTATAAACTATCTTTAGTCCCATATTTTTCGCATTCTTAACAGCGCCTTCTTTCAAGTTACGCGCAAATTCTGCGTCAGCTGATAGTAATGCAATCGTCTTGGGTTTGAATGTTTTAAGTGCCTCAAACCAGTTGTATGAGAAACCGACCGCTGGATCAGGTCCAGCAGGTAAAATCTGAAAATACTTATCATATTTCCACTTTTTATTGTTGTTCATACCGAAGAGACCCATAAATACAACGTCTCTATCAATTGCAACTGGCATAGCAGGTGCTATTAGATTGGTACCATAGCCGCTAACTATAAAGTCAACTTTATCAACGTCGAGCAGCTTAGCATAAATGCCAGGTACGTTTTTAGGGTTAGTCTGATCATCATAATAGACAAGCTCCACTTGTCTTCCAATCATTCCACCTTTTGAATTTATGTCGTCTCGCCATATCTTCATAGCTTCAAGTGCCTGCTTACCACCACCGGCAAGAGCGCCTGTTAACGCCATACTAAATCCAACCTTTATCGGCTTCGCCTGAGCGGAAGGCGAAAAGGCCGTTGTCAGCGTGAATGCAGCTGCAAACAAAACACCTAGCAACATCGTGCTTACGCGAAATTTAAGAATTCGGCTCATTAATAGCCCCTCCCTGTTAGTTAGCCACACAGTGTACTGACTGAGCCTGAGTGGCCCCTGTAAATGTATTAAATTAAACTTTGTAACATAATCAACGGTAGCTAATTTAAAGCCAGCCCTAATACAAAGGACCGACTTTTTGCAATACAATTCAAGTTTTTCAGTTTAATGATGCATGGAATTATGCAATTGGGCAAGCCTTATAGAGATATTTTTTGTAATAATAGATTAATATGAACTGCGATTATTGCACTATTTCCTTCTACATCTTAGGCTAAACAAGCGAAATCTATCAATTTTAATGAATGTTTTTAATAAATTAGGATTAGTTAAAAATGCCTCAATACAAATTAAATGATCGCATTATCATAGTAACCGGTGCCGGAAGAGGACTCGGCCGTGCGATGACGGAAGCTCTAACCGAGGCAGGAGCTAATGTGATAGCTGCTGCTCACATAAGCAATGATTTTGCTGATCTTAAAGAATCGTGCAAGGAAAATCCGGGAGAGGTTTATTGCCACGAAGCAGATATCAGAAATGCTGATGAATGTGACAAAATTATATCTGTTGCAAAAGATGTTTATGGAGGACTTCATGGATTGGTAAATAACGCCGGCTTAACGTTTACATATATTTGGCCTGATATGTTCCGACGAAAAGAATGGACAGAACACCAGCATTTTCCTGCTTTCTATGAAGCTAAAGACGAAATAATAGAAAATGTTATGACTACAAATTTTATAGGAGCTGATAGGCTAGCCAGACGAGCCGCACCAATAATGATAGAACAGGGCTGGGGGCGAATAATAAATGTCACCACTATGTATACCACAATGACAAGACGCGGAGCTTCACCATATGGCCCCTCTAAAGCTGCATTAGAATGTGCAACTGAGATTTGGCATCAAGACCTAGAAGGTACTGGAGTTACAGTTAATATACTTAATCCCGGTGCAGGTGCTGCTACTCCTGGCATGGCGGAAGAGATGAAACAAATGAGCAGAGAAGCTGATACACCAATACTTATTGAACCAGAACAATATAAGGCACCTATCGTTTGGTTGATGTCAGACGCAACCGATGGGATAAGTGGTATGAGGTATGATGCTAAACCGTGGGATGATTCTAAACCCAGCCCTCAGGAAGGTGAAAGAATAGGCGCGAAAGCTGGCGTATTACTCTATTCTAAATCAGATTACTAAACACTTTACCAACTTAATCCCTTTTAAAATAAGCCCTATAAAAGGGCCCAAATTTTTGGGTCCATTAACGTTACTTATCCTGACACAATCAATGATTTCTTGGGGTGTTTTTGCTCCCCCTGTAGTTGCAATGCAGGCGCTACCAGATATCGGCCTTAATCCTATATGGATTGGAGGCCAACCAAGCATTGTTTTTATAGCAGCCATGATAATTGGAGTTTTGGCAAGTTCCTGGGTTGCTAAAATTAATCCGATGCGTGCAACTCAGATTTTTGTGTTTTGCACAGCCGTCGGTGTAATCCTTATATCTACTGGCCATATAGTTTCTTTTATTGTTGGGTCTGCTTTAATTGGAACAGCCTTGGGGCCAGCAACTCCCGCAAGCTCACATATACTAGCAAGGGTCACACCAGAGAATTTACAACCTCTCGTGTTCTCAATAAGACAGTCCTCGGTCCCATTAGGAGGCGTTTTAGCAGGAGTAATAACTCCATTATTGATGGAACAATGGGGTTGGCAAATATCCCTTATGACTATTGCTATCCCCTGCCTAGTCTCTATAGCGATAGTAGAAATTTGGGTTAAATCATATAATGTTCATGCCATATCTCAGGACAAACATTCAATAAATTTTATAGAACCAATAAAATTAGTTTTATCCATTCCATCCCTTAAATGGCTAACTCTGGGAATGATGCCACTTGTCATAGCGCAATACTCGTTAACAACGTTTATCGTAATTTACCTGCAAAAAGATATTAATCTTTCAGTCATAACTGCTGGTTGGGTTTTAGGAATAGCTCAAGCAGCAGGTGCTGGCGGTAGAATATTATTTGGTTTATTAGCAGTTAAATTTGCACACCCGTTAATAGTCTTAATTTGTCTATCCGCTTTAGCATCTATTTCTTCAATCCTAACATCATTGCAAACCGAATATTGGGCCTTAGGAATAATCTTTTTAGTTGGTGCTATATTTGGTGCCAGTGCTGCTGGATGGAATGGAGTTTTTCTTGCGGAAACTGCCAGGCAATCACCCGGCGGAACTGTGAGTAAGGTAACAGGTGGAGTTACGTTTTTTATTTTTGGCGCATTAGTATTAGGTCCTGCAGGATTCGCCTTTCTAATTGAACAAACTAGTTTTGCATTCTCATATACACTGATTGGCATCACTCTTATTATAAGTATTTATAGTTTCATTAGGTGTTACAAAGAAATCAAATCAAAGAAATGAAGAATTTGTATAATACGTGAACACTATATGCGACGACCCTGATCTTTCCAAAAATGATCCCTTATATCCTTTTTGCGCACTTTACCCACGGCACTCCTAGGCAATTCATCCCAAAACTCTATGGTTTTAGGAGTTTTAACACCACCTAGCTCTTCCCTACACAGCTCAATAATTTCCGACTCTTCAAGATCGCTTCCAGATTTCAATTCTATAACTGCAGTAACAGCCTCGCCCCATTTGTCATCCGGTATACCAATAACCGCGCAATCCTGGACTGATGGATGAGTCCAGATAACCTGTTCTATTTCACTAGGATAAATATTAAAGCCACCGGAAATTATCATATCTTTTTTTCTATCGACAATATAAATATAGCCATCCTCATCCTTGTGACCAATATCACCTGTGCGATGCCAACCATTACTTGTGGTCACTTCTTCAGTCGCTTCCTTATTTTTATAATAACCAGCCATCACCAAACGCCCACGGACTACAATCTCTCCGCTTTCACCGGGCGGTAAGATCTTTTCATCATCATCCATGATCTCAACAGGGGTTAAAATAGAGGGCTGACCACAGCTAGACAATCGATGCACCTTATTTGTTTCTAAAGCTTCAATATGGTCTTCAGGAGAAAAAAAAGTACAAATCATTGGAGCTTCGGCTTGTCCATAGGTCTGTGTCATTACCGGACCAAAAACATCTATGGCCTCCCTCAGTTTTTCAACAGACATCGGTGCCGCAGCGTAAATAAAATACTCAAGTGAAGAATAATCGTAATTACGTACATCGGGATGAGCTAACATAATGTATATTGCCGTTGGAGGCAGAAATAAATGAGTAACATCATAGGTCTCAATTTTTTCCATTAAGCCTGGTAGCTCCACTCCATTCATAATGACATTAGTTGCCCCATACCCCATCATACTTAGCGCGACACACCCAGCCGCATGAGTCATAGGAGCTGCACATAAGTGCACGGGCGGTTTTTTTAGAGGCAGATGAACCATCCATTCAGAAACAAGTGTTTCAAATACATCATTCGTCCATAATATACCTTTTGGTTGGCCTGTTGTTCCACCAGAAGAGAATATTCCGCAAATATCCGATGGATCGTCTGGATATGGTTCAACTTCACCGTGATGGTTAAAAATGAAATCATCTAGCGATGGATCATCCGACACAACTTTGTCCAAGCAAACAAAATTCTTTATCCCAGGACATTCATTTTTTATTACCTGAACGTTCTCTTCGAATGAAGAATGATAAAAAAGAAACTCAGCATCATTATGATTTAATATAAAACAATTTTCTTTTATTGCATTTCTTGCATTTAAGGGGACCCAGACACCACCAGCTCTATATAAGCCTAATAATGATTCAAAAGCACCAGGATGATTCGGACTGTATATAGCTGCGTTTTGTTTATACTCAAACCCCACTGAGTGCATAGCCAAAGCAATTCGATGAGATTTTATTTGTTTCTCACGATATGTAGGTTCGTATCCATTTTCGGAAACCATAAAAGCCCTTTTTGGGTAAAGAAGCGCACCTCTGTCAAAAAAATCAATTACCCTCATAACTAATATTCTCCAAAGTGTTCTAGAACGAAATTAGTTTACTGCCGACTGAGAATACTCAAACACGCCACTGCCTCTTCGATCCCATGGAATCCGCCTCCATTTTCTGCAATAGCTATCTTTGCATCTTCTACCTGTCTTTTTCCCGCTTCACCTCTCAGCTGCAAAACAAGCTCATATATCTGAGCTAACCCAGTTGCGCCAACAGGATGTCCCTTAGATTCCAATCCGCCTGAAGGATTAACAGGAATACTGCCACCCAAAGTGGTGGCGCCGGATAATGTCATCGGTCCTCCCTCACCAAAATCACAGAAACCTAGATTCTCTATTTGCTGAATTTCAGCAAAGGCAGTGGCATCATGTACTTCCGCAACGTCCATATCGGATGGCTCGAAACCAGTTTCTTCATATGCCTGCATGGCAGCTAAATGTGTTACGTGCTTATCCGCCTGTTCGGGTTTTCGATCACTTCCAGTTCGAAGTACAGTCGTTTCAAGCTTAATAGCTCTTGTCTGATCAAACCGCCCAAGATCTTCTTCTCTACACAATATGGCAGCCGCCGCCCCATCTGAAATAGGAGAACACATAGGTAATGTTAGCGGCCAGCTTATTTTTCTCGCAGACATTACCTCTTCGACTGAAATAGGGTTTCTGTACTGTGACAATGGGTTATATTGTGAATGATAATGATTTTTAGAGGCTACAGCAGCAATTTGCTCATAAGAGGTTCCGTAGGTTTTCATATGGTATTTTGCTAATGCTGCGTATACATCCATAAATATACTACGTTCACCAGAATCATGACTTCCTTCCGGATCATCAATGCCCGCACCTAACTCAAGTAACAAAGCAGACGCCGCTTTGCTGTTATGAACATCCCACCCTCCATCAAAAACACTAAACATTTTTTCTCTATCTTCGTGGAACATCTTTTCAACACCTATGGCTAGGGCAACCCCCCCTCGCCCAGCTTTAAGCCAGGTCGAAGCCATATCTAGAGCAGTGGAAGCACTTGCGCATGCATTCTCAACGTTAATCACTGGTATACTTTCGATTCCCATAGACCTGAGAGCAATTTCTCCAGGAATGGTTGCCTGACCTTCTAGAACTGATTGTGCCGCGTTAGCAAAGTAAGCCACCTCAATATCTTCTAGAACAGCTTTGGCATCCCCCAAAGCATCATTAACAACAATATTCGTCATCTCCTTAATGGATCGATTAAGATACTTTCCGAAGGAAGTCATACCGACACCAACAACATAAATATTAGTCATCTCTTAATTCTCTTTTTTGTAAAAATGAAAAGAACTCAAAATAACAGATCTGATAAAATTTAATGTTTATTCAATTATGGAATAAGAATACTAATACCCGTAGTTTTTCGTGATTCAACATCTTTATGAAGTTGCACAACATCTTTCATCGGATAGCGCTGATTTATATTGAGCTTTATCTTCCCACTCCTAATCATTGAAAATACTCTTTTTGCGCTATGTAACCTATCTTGTGGCGATGCAGCATAATTAAAAAGAGAAGCTCTCACAATAAATGGGGCACGCCCCATAAATCTAGGCTCATTAAGATTAACTGGGGGTATAGGACCTGACGCTCCGCCAAAGCTAGCTAGTAATCCTCTATCTCTAAGACATGAAAGAGAAGTTTCCCAAGTGTCTTTTCCTACGGGGTCATAAATAACATCTACGCCTTTTTTCTTAGTCAATCGCATCACCTGCTTGACTACATCCTGCCGAGATGTGTTTATAGAGTAGTGAGCGCCAGCCTTAATAATTTCTTTACATTTTGAGGCAGAAGATGCGGTACCTATGACAATTGCCCCCATAGACTTAGCCCACTGACAAAGCATCAGCCCTACACCTCCGGCTGCTGAATGCATAAGGACCACTTCTCCCTTTCGGATTTTATGAACACGCTCAACGAGCATTTCAACAGTCATCCCCTTGAGATGAGTAGCAGCTGCTTCCTCATCAGAAACACCTCTTGGAATTGGGATACATATAGTTGAAGGAACATTCTGGGCATCAGAGTAAGTTCCTACTTTGCCTATATAGACTACGCGCTGTCCTAATTTTACATTTTTAACGCCCCTGCCAACTGCTTCAACAATACCCGATGCTTCTGAACCAATTCCAGTTGGCATTTCTAACGGATAACGACCTGATCGATGATTACAATCTATAAAGTTAAACCCTACCGCAGTGTGGCGAACTGTAACTTCATTTCTTCCAGGTTTAGGTAAATCTATGGTTTTCCATTTCATTACCGAGGGGCCCCCATGTTTGGCTATTTGTATGGCTTTAATTTGCATTTTTATTTCCTTATTTATTTTATTATCCGGAAGTTCGCCCAGCATCTACCTTCAGCAAGGTTCCGGTCATATGAGGGGCCTCGTCACTAAGAGCAAAAGATACTAGAGCGGCCAATTCATCTGGCTCAACCAACTCGTCCATTGGCACATATTTTAGTCCTCTTGAGGCATACTCAGGCCCACCAACCATCAAAGCTTGCGTTCTGGTTACTCCTGGCACAACAGTGTTACACCTAATTTTATCTTCTGCTAGTTCTATAGCCAAAGCACGCATTAGTTGATGCACGCCTCCTTTGCTAGCCGTATAGGGTATCATTCCCGGTATTGGTCTTATGGCTGTCGACGATCCAGTGGCTAACAATGAGCCCCCTTCTCCTTGAGCAAGTAATACTTTAAGTGTTTCCTGAAGAGTTAGGAATACACCGGTCAAATTAACATCCAATACTCGATTCCAGTCTTCCAGATCCATTTCAGCAAAAGAGGTTTGCTTTACAAAAGCCCCAGCATTTGCAACTACACCATCCAAACGACCGAACCTATCAACAGTTGCAGCCACCATGTCCCTAACCTGTTCCTGATTGGTGACGTCAGTAGGTTTTGCAAAACCTTCTCCAGAATAATTTGACATAGTGGATACAGTGTCATTAAGTCCATCGCTATTAAGTCCGGCAACAACCACTTTTGCACCATCGCGTGCTGCTCGAAGCGCAATAGCCTGACCAATTCCCGACTCACCACCAGTAACCATAAAGACTTTACCAGTTAAATCACTCATTGTTTCCCCTCTTGTTCGCTATTAATAGCCATCCAACTTGTAGCTGTATTATCTTTTCTACTTGAAACTAGAATAGTATTTAATAAAACAACACTTAATTATATAATTAAAACTCTTGATAATATCAAAATATTCAAAATTGGACCTTCCTAATGACTAATTCCTGGGCAAATGAACCAAATGGACACTTACTTATAGATGCGGAGTGGCTCAATAATCACATTGACGACCCGAATTTACGCATATTTGACTGCACAACTCGTTTAATCCCTGACGATAAATTAGGCTACCGTATCGAGGACGCTCGCGACAACTGGGCTGCAGGCCATATACGTGGCTCTGGATACCTCAACTGCCAAAGCGATATGTGTGATACCAATAGCAAATTTCGATTCATGCTATCCGCCCCTCATGAATTTGCTAGATCAGTTGGCTCGCTAGGAATAGGTGATAATACAAAAGTGGTCTTGTATAGTACCGCGGAGTTGTTTTGGTCTACGCGAGCTTGGTGGGCTCTCTATGCAAACGGTTTTGATAATGCAGTCATTTTAAATGGTGGATTACAAGAATGGATTAATTTGGGACATCCAATTAGCACAGATCCGTGCACATATCCTGAAACTACGTTTACCCCAAAGAGACGGAATGAAGTCATCGTAGATAAAAACCAAGTTCTTTCATCCATAGGTGATCAAAAAATATGCCTTATAAATGCTTTAAGTGAAGAACAGTATCGGGGCACAGGTGGAATGGTTTTCGGTCGCCCGGGACATATTCCTGGTTCAGGTAATGCTCCATATTCTGCTCTAGCAAACTTCTCAACGGGCACCCTAAATGATCCTGATACAGTTAAGAGCACGCTTGAAAAATCAGGAGCTATAAAAGACGACAAAATCGTTAATTATTGCGGCGGCGGCATTTCAGCCACTATTGGTTTTTTTGCCCAAAAACTTTTAGGTTATGAGAACATCGCTTTGTACGATGCATCTATGCAAGAATGGGGTTTCGACAAAACGCTACCAATTGAGACCAGCAAATAAATAGTTAGAAATATAATATAAAATTACTCTTAAAAAGAGAGATTCATAACGAAATGGTTCATTAAAATGTCTCTACCAAATTCATTTCTTAATCGTTTATCTCTACCCGTGGTTGCTGCTCCAATGTTTCTTGTATCAGGCCCTGAAATAGTTATCTCATGTTGTAAAGCTGGAATAGTAGGAACTTTTCCTGCCCTTAATCAACGATCAACTGAAGGACTGAATGAATGGATAGAGCAAATTAAAGATTCGACAGACGATAATGATGCACCATTCGGAATTAATTTAATTGTTCATAAAACTAATCCACGCGTTGAAGCAGACCTTCAATCTTGTGTTCATCACAAAGTACCGCTGATTATAACTTCATTGGGAGCGGTCGCAGATTTAGTTGATGAAGTGCATTCCTATGGAGGGCTTGTGTTTCATGACGTAACCACTGTTCGTCATGCCCAAAAAGCGACAGAAGCAGGTTGTGACGGATTAATACTTGTTTGCGCCGGAGCAGGAGGACACGCTGGAATATTAAGTCCGTTCGCCCTACTGCCTGAAATAAGAAAATTCTTTGAAGGAACAATATTACTTGCTGGATCACTTTCAGATGGTCGTTCCATTGCAGCAGCTCAAATGCTAGGTGCTGACCTAGCCTATTTAGGGACCAGATTTATAGCCACAAAAGAAAGTCATGCAGCAGAAAAGTTTAAACAAATGATAGTGGCTAGCTCTGCAAAAGACATCATTCATACCCCTGCTATATCCGGAATACCCGGAAGCTTTCTTAGGCCTAGCATCGTAGCCGCAGGTTTCAATCCAGACCAGCTTCCTGAGAAAGGCACAGATCAGGCTGAGTTTGGAGACAATATGCAAGAGGAACGAAAAGCCTGGCGAGATGTTTGGTCAGCAGGACAAGGCGTAGGCCAAATAGATGATATCTTAAATGTAGCCGAACTAGTTAAAAAACTTAAATCAGAATACAGACAAAGTATCGCAGACTTCGATCTGACTATTTCAAATTACAGTTAATTGAATTATTAAAACCTAACTATTATATTTTAATTTTTTGAAGCTTTAGTATTTATTTTTCTGGAGGAACTTCATTTGGGTGCAGTTTGTCAGGCTGTAAATAAGGAGCTGTCATTTCAAATATTTCTTGAGTTCTGCAATACCTAGGACCACCTAAGCGTCCAACTGGAGCTAGTTTATAAGGGTCTATATATTTATCCTCAATAATTAAATCTTCTCGAACATGCCAACAGAGTATTTTACCAATAACTAGATGCGTAACCCAGTCACTTCCAAAATCTATAATTCTATCAAACTCACATTCCATAGCTACCGGTGCATTGGCAATACGAAAAGCGTCAACGAAGTCAGATGATACTGTTTCCAGATTTCCTTTTGAAAACTCATCCTCATCAGGAGAAAAGTTTGCTGAAGTTGCGTTCATTTTTTCTTCCCAGCCATTCACAACTGTATGAATAACATACCCTTTCGTATCAGTAATATTCTTCGCTGTATCCTTCATACGACGCTCTCTTTCACCAACCGAAATAGATACCATTGGTGGATAATGAGATACCATTGTAAAAAAACTAAACGGAGCTAGATTAGGAACACCTTTATTACTAATAGAACTAACCCAAGCAATGGGTCTAGGAACAATAGAACCAATCAACATGCGATACGCCTGTTGATGATCAATCATGTCAGCCTTAAACGTACGATAACTCATTTTACTTCCCACCCATTAATTTCTAATGTCGTTATACCCTTACGTAACTCTTTCATCATCTCCAGTTCACGAGCATCTCGATCTTTTGCTGAAGTAATCACTTCTTTTATTCTGTCATTAGGTATGACTACAACTCCATCGAAATCTCCTATCACTAAATCACCTGCCTCGACAATTACATCCCCAATTGGCAGTGATTCTGCTATAGCACCCTTAAATTCTGGATTTTTTTCAGTTCCTCGCATACAAGTACCCCTTGAAAAAACTGGAAAACCCATTTCAATCATTGCCTTTCCATCTCGAACACAACCATTAATGACCAAACCAGCGACACCTCGTGATTGAGCAGATACAGACATAACTTCTCCCCAATAACCTGCCTCATAAAATCCGCTCATATCAGCCACCAAAATATCGCCTGGACGAGCTTCAGCTAAAGCATAATGTAGCCATAAATTATCTCCTGGCGCCCCTTTAACAGTAAAAGCAGGGCCACACAAACCTAACGAAGAATTCAGAGGTTTTATTGCGGATGGTAATGATCCAATTTTTCCAGCGGCTTCATGAATTGACGAAGTAGAAATTGATCTCGCTTCATCAATTATTTCTGGAGTCGGTCGTTTAAAGTCTGTAGAAAAAATACTACCCATTTCTCAATTCCTATTCGTGTTCTGAAATATTACTTAGTACATTTTTAAAATTTCCGTTCTTTAAAGCAATTATCTACTATGCTCTATAAGAAAACTGTTAACTTATCTTAAACTTAAACCTCGGACTATAAAACATGACTGGCATACTATCTGGACTACGTATAATAGAAGGTTCAGCCTTCGTTGCCGCCCCTCTTTGCGGAATGACCATTGCACAAATGGGGGCAGATGTAATTCGCTTTGATCTCCCAAGCGGAGGAATAGATTATCGTCGATGGCCAAAATCAGATAATGGAACAAGTATCTATTGGGCAAGTATGAATAAGGGAAAAAGATCTTTAGCTGTCGATTTTCGTCGTCCAGAAGGACAAGAGTTATTAACAGAACTTATTACTGCCCCAGGTAAAGAAAACGGTATTTTATCTACAAATTTTCCAATGAGAGACTGGCTTGATTATGAGACTTTAAAGAAAAGACGAGCCGATCTGATAGCCATGAATATAATTGGCAACCCTGATGAAAGTGTAGCTGTCGACTATACTGTGAACGCAGCGGTGGGTTTTCCTTTAGTAACAGGTTCAGGTAACAATAAAAGTCCTGTAAATCATGTTTTTCCTGGGTGGGACGTAGCCACAGGGTATGCGGCTGCGATGGGTGTTTTAGCTGCTGAGAGATATCGAAACAGAACTGGCAAAGGCCAACAAATAAAGCTTTCTCTTTCAGATGTTGCCTTCTCAACTGTTGGTAACCTTGGATATATTGGGGAAGTCCAAATTAATAAAGAAGAACGACCAAATATTGGAAACAGCATATATGGAAGTTACGGCGAGGATTTTGCTACAAAGGACGGGCGAAGGGTAATGATTATTGCTGTGTCTGTTTCACAATGGAGGAAACTATTAGATGCTACTGAGTGTCACGATTCCATAAGCAATGTTGAAAAAGAGATGGGTCTAGACTTCAACCTAGAAGAACATCGATTTGAAGCACGCAGAGAAATAGGAAGTATTATTGGTCCTTGGTGTAAGAGTCGTAACCTTAGTGATATACGCAAGATTTTTGAGGAAAATAACGTCTGCTGGGGACCATTCCAAAGTTTCAGTCAAATGGTAAATGAAGATCCCAGATGTTCTACAAAAAATCCTTTATTTGCCGAAATGGACCAGCCCGGGTTGGGAAAATATTTAATTCCAAGGATCCCTCATCAATTCAGTGAAATCGAGCATAAACATACAAGAGCTCCTCGATTAGGAGAGCACACAATCCAGATACTTGCTGACGAAATCGGTCTGAGTCAGAGTAAGATTGGTGAACTACATGATTCAGGGATTATATATGAAGCAGAAAATGAAAAAAAACGCTAAAATAAGTTATGGTGACTGGACACCATATGTAGAGAGTTCAACAGAACAAATTGACCTAACTCAGGTCAGAAAACTCGCAGGGGTTCTAAATATTGATGAGACCGCTTTTGAGGTTGAAAACGATCTCCCTCCTATGTGGCATTGGTTGTTCTTTTTACATCGCGCAGCCACAGAAAATATTGGGGAAGATGGGCATCCAAAACGGGGAGGCTTTTTCCCGCCTATTGAACTACAGAGACGCATGTTTGCAGGAGAACAAATCATTTTTCACTCTCCACTAAAAATAGGACTTCCAGCTACTCGCACTGGAACAATAATCAACCTAGAAAAAAAAGTAGGACGAAAAGGGCCCATGATCCTTTTGAGCGCCCATTACCAGATTAAACAGAATGAAGTACTTTGCATCGAAGACACTCATAACATTGTTTACTTAGATAATAATGATCCTACTCCGACGCCTGGGGGAGATTCTTATGTGCCCCCAAACAATAAATGGTATAAGAAACACAAAGCAGATCCAGTATTTTTATTCCGCTACTCTGCTCTAAGTTTTAACAGTCATAGAATACACTATGATAGAGATTATGCAGTTAATGTAGAAAAGTACCCGGGACTTATAGTCCATGGTCCACTTACCGCACTTTTATTATCTGAACTTGTAAGGTCTAAAATAAATAAACCGATGAAGTCATTTAGTTTTCGTGGTCAGGCACCCATATTTGAACCTTGGCCCTTTTATGCAATAGGAACTCCCTCAAAAGATGGCGAAATCAATCTTGAGGCCGTTCGTAATGACTCGGTCGTCGCTATGACAGCAACAGCCAAATTTGATTAGGTAATAATAATGATTATTTCCCAGCATTCTCTCAATCCAATTGAATCAAAATTGGCACTAAAATTATGTCAAGAGGCAATGGTTTCTGCTGAGTCACATTTGCAGAATTTAAAATCATCAACAAGTGGTCTGGCTACTAAAGGTGGTAAAATTGATTCTGAATTTCTTCTAAGCAATCAATATGCAGTGCACGGATTTGCTTGGATGGCAACCTATATCATTGCCTTAAAGCAATTATTATCTTGGGCAGAAAAGCTTAGTTCCGATGAACGATTAGGAGATTTGGAAACTTTAATTTTACAATGTGGTTTTGGCGGCTACTTGAAGCAGTTACGTCATGGAATCGCCATGAGCCAAGATGAGTTTGCTAGACCTGGTGATCTTGGGATTGAAAGGACTGAGGATTTATATACCTCCACTATAGATCAGCTTATCAGTCAAGGAGATAGTATCTATGTCAGGTCGCAAATCGCTAAAATTCTCTGTGAAAATATTGGCACAGGTAATTTTGGAGCCCTAGGATTAAACGAAACTTACACTATAATTCGTGAACAGTTTTCTAGATTCTCTGATGATCGAATAGCACCAGCTGCTCAGAGATGGCATATTAATGATGAATTGATTCCGTTAGAAATAATTGAAGAAATGAGTGATTTAGGCGTTTTTGGTCTCACGCTCCCTGAAGAGTATCAAGGACTGGGAATGGATAAAGTATCTATGTGCGTTGTTACCGAAGAATTATCACGTGGATACATAGGTGTGGGTTCCTTAAGTACTAGATCAGAAATTGCAGCAGAGCTTATTAGGTTTAACGGTACTGGCGAACAAAAAGAACATTATTTAGCAGCAATATCTTCTGGAAAAATTCTTCCCACCGCAGTTTTTACGGAGCCGAACCATGGTTCAGATTTAGCTCACATAAGAACACGCGCAGAACGAAATGGTAATTCTTACGTGATAACGGGAAATAAAATATGGATTACACATGGAGCGCGATCGGATCTAATGACATTACTTGCTCGAACCAATGCTGACGATTCAGGGTATGGCGGACTAAGCATGTTTTTAGCCGAAAAACCCAGAGGAAGCATTGAAAATCCCTTCCCGGCTAAAGGAATGAGTGGAAGTGAAATTAAAGTCCTCGGGTATAGAGGAATGAAAGAATATGAAATTGCCTTCGACGGATTTGAAATTAGTAAAACTTCTCTTTTAGGGGGAGCTGAAGGAAATGGTTTTAAGCAGCTTATGTCTAGCTTTGAAACTGCACGTATTCAAACTGCTGCTCGAGCAGTTGGCGTAGCACAGAATGCGTTAGAGTTATCATTGAAATATGCAAATGATCGATCTCAGTTTGGCAGTAGTATAGTGAACTTTGACCGTGTTGCAGGAAAAATAGGTTGGATGGCAGTAGAAACTATGATTGTTCGACAATTGACTTACTTTGCTGCTCGTCAGAGAGACGCTGACCAAAGATGTGACATAGAAGCAGGTATGGCAAAATTATTGGCTGCCAGAGTTGCATGGTCAAATGCAGATAATGGCCTCCAAATACACGGTGGTAATGGTTACGGAGAAGAGTTTGTTATTTCTAGGTTACTTTGTGATGCTCGTATTCTAAATATATTTGAAGGTGCCGCTGAAATTCAAGCTGGCATCATTGCTCGTGGACTTCTTAATCGTCCGAATAGGCCGTAATGAATCATTATTATGAATAAGACCGAAATATTAATTTTTGATACAGTTACCAAACTAGGACCTGAATCCTCTAAGAATGTTGTAATAGCTGGATCACACGGTGGTGTATACGCCGGCTTTGAAGCCGCCACTGCACAAGTTCGTGGCATTATACTTCATGACGCTGGAGTAGGTCTCGATAATGCGGGAATTGGATCTTTAAAATATTTAGATAAATTAGAAATAGCAGCTGCAGTTGTAGACTACCGCACAGCAGTTATTGGTGATGGTCAAAGTCTAGCTAATAACGGTAGAATCAGTTTTGTAAATAATGCCGCCGCAAAATCAGGATGTGCCGTTGGTCAAACCTCAATAGAATGTGCAAATGAAATGAAATTATCTCCTTTTATTTCAATGCCAGTGCCAGTTTATGAAGAAGCGCGTTTTACTATTCGAGATGGAAGTGATGGGATTATAGTAAGAGGATGCGATTCAGTTTCTTTAGTAAAAGAAGAAGATGAAGATACAGTGGTCATAACTGCATCACATGGTGAAGTTCTTGCATCCTCACCAACGTGGGGAAACCGTCCTTTGGTTTTAGCAGCTGTGTTCAACGATGCTGGCTCTAATTCGGTTAGCCGCTTACCAGACCTGGACAAGCTAGGCATCCCGGCTGCCACGGTTTCATATTCAAGCGCAAAGATTGGCGATGCGAGATCAACATATAATGATGGTATAATCTCTCATTTTAATGAGAGTGCTATAGATTTAAATCTCAAAGTTGGTATGACTACTATCGAATTTGTCGACGAGATTAATAAAAATACTAGCTAAAGAATGATTTTGATTTATTTATTATTTGTTCTTCAGATATCATATATTCAGCCTCGAGAGGTATTGAAAAAGGTATAGGGATACGAGCCCCACCCATACGCTTCACAGGTGCTTTGAGTATATTGAATAAATGTTCGCTTACTTCCGAAGAAATTTCACCGCCGAATCCACCTACCTTCACTGCCTCATGCACAATCATGAGTCGGCCTGTTTTTTTAACTGAATTAAAAACGGAATCTTTATCCCAAGGCCATAGTGTCCTTAAATCAATCACTTCAACAGATATACCTTCATCAGCAAGGCTTAAAGCGGCCTTCTTGACAACGTTAACCATAGCGGACCAGGTTACGATTGTAAGATCACTGCCAGTAAGTACTTTTCTAGCTATGCCTAGAGGAATAGGATCTTAATCATTTTATTCACCTTCTCCTTCAGCACCCCATAACCCTTTGTGCTCCATATAAACAACGGGATCGTCACAACGAATTGCAGCCTTAAGCAAACCACGATTATCAGCAGGAGTTGCTGGCGTTACAACTACTAGACCTGGTACGTGTGTGTACCAAGCCTCGGGAGACTGGGAGTGTTGAGCGGCTATGCCACCCCGAATACCTATGGGCATACGAGCGATCATTGGAACTCTCGCCTGCCCTCCAAACATATAACGAGCTTTAGCAGCCTGATTAACCAGTTCATCGACCGCACACATTGCAAAGTCAGAAAAGCGTAACTCAGCAATAGGACGGGTACCAGCCAGAGCAGCACCAATTGCCGCCCCCATAATAGTTGCTTCCGAAATTGGTGTATCGACAATTCTATCAGCGCCAAATTCAGCCTGTAGATCTTTATATTGTCCACCCATACCACCTTCAAATCCTAAATCTTCTCCCAAAGCCCAGACGGTAGAATCACGTTCCATCTCCTCTTTAAGAGCTAGCCTTGCGGCTTCGGCATAAGTCATCTTTGTCATCAATTCGCTCCTTCCGCCGGTGAACCGACATCTTGAACGTCAGTGAATGCATCAGACACATCAGGCCAAGGCGCCTCATGCGCATCAGAAACATAATTGGCTATCAATTCTTTAGCCTGATCTTTGGCTTTATCAATTTCTTCTATAGAAACTCCTTGATCCTTCAACCAAGTTTCTGTTCTAGGCATTGGCTCATTTTTTAATGCACTTTCAACTTCACTTGGATTTCGATAAAGAGCTTCATCATGAGCATAGTGTCCTTTAAGTCTGTAGGTCATTGCTTGAATTAATTGTGGACCACTTCCTGCACGGATTTCATCGACAACTCTTGCAGCTGTGCTATCCACTAATAAGAGATCATTGCCATCAATAGTGATTGCTGGAATCCCATAGCTTTTTGCCCGAGCTTCAATTCCATCTCCTGCAGTAACAGTTTTCGTAGTCGTAGTTGCAGCAATTTGATTATTCTCACAAACGAATAAAACTGGCAATTCGTATACCTTTGCCCAGTTTAGAGCTTCCATGAATGGACCCCTGTTGATACCACCGTCACCTATAAAGTTTACTATAATCTTATCTTGTTTGAGTAACTTTATCGCCTGCGCAGCACCTACCGAAATTGTACACCCATCAGCTATTACCCCATTTGCACCAAGCATTCCAACGGAGAAGTCAGCAATATGCATTGAGCCTCCCTTTCCCCCGCTGGTGCCTCCTACTCGTCCAAACAATTCTAACATCATTGCCCTAGGATCAGCCCCTTTGGCGATAGAGTGACCATGACCTCTATGATAGCTAGTGAGCAGGTCATCATTACGCAAATTTTCACAGATTCCTACAGCGATAGCCTCTTCACCAATATATTGATGGACAGATCCTCTTACATTTCCCGCATGAAAATTCTCTGCAGCAGCTTCCTCAAATGCTCTAATAAGAAGCATTTTTTTATACATATTAAATATTCTAGCCGGCTCATTCGTTTGGACTTGCGCCACTCTTTTTTCTCCTTCTTAATACAATATCTATAGCATTGGCTTACGGCTAATTACTGTTAGTATTACTCGGCAGATCCATCAGGTAAAGATAAACTAGACATGAAAACTCCATAAGAGAGAAAATGGTGACAATATGAATAAAAAGACCACTGAGACACTTAGCGGAGATAACGTGCGCCTCGAGATGTCGGGTGGCGAAGTTCTTGCAGAAATGTTCAAACGTCACAAAGTAGGACCGATGTTTGGAATGGCGGGGTTTCAGCTACTACCATTCTATGACGCAGTGCGTAATCTGAGCATGGATCATACTTTAATTGCAGATGAAAGAAGCGGAGCATTTATGGCTGATGCCTGGGCTAGAGTCACCTGTCGACCAGGCGTATGTGATGCTACACTGGGCCCAGGAGCTACAAACCTGTTAACCGCGCTTACAGAATCTTTAAATGCGGGAATTCCAGTCATAGCAATGATTGGAGATACTAATCGTGTTCATTCTTGGAAAAACATGACACAAGAGACAAACCAAGTTGAAATGCTTCGCCCAGCTGTAAAAGAAGTCATTAGAGTAGAAGTCGGCACACGTATTCCCGAGCATGTTAGATACGCATATACGGTGGCAACATCAGGTCGACCAGGGCCAGTTCTCTTAGACGTGCCAGAAGATATATGTCATGGAGTATTTGAATTCGATGCTGACGACTTATTTATAGATGAATCAACAATAACTTCGCCAGCTATTAGAACGCGACCTAGCTTGGAAGACATTAAAAAATCTGCTTCGTTACTTTCCAAGGCTAAAAGACCAATAATTCTTGCCGGTGGTGGTGTCCATATATCGCAAGCTCAAGAAGCTCTAACCGCATTTGCAACGGAACAGTCAATTCCAGTAGCTCACACTTTATCTGGCAAGGGATCAATAGCTTGCACCGACAAACTTTCTTTGGGCCTATTTGGTAGATATGATCGCACTGCTAATCAGGTCATCGATAATAGTGACTGTATTTTAGTAGTCGGTTGCAAACTTGGCGAAATAGCAACCAAACGTTACACTATACCACGCCCTGGTATCCCAATAATACACCTAGATATCTATCCTGAAGAAATAAGCAGATGGGCTAAGACAGATATACGGCTTTGGGGTGATGCACGAGAGAGCCTTAATGAATTGCGTGAAGCGCTTTCCGCAAACTCTGAAAATACTAGAAAGAAAAGAGATTCATACATTAATGAACTTACAAAAGGCAAAGATAAATGGAGGGCAGATGTAAATGCACGCCTAACGTCTAAAGAAGAACCAGTTAATATGGCTCGCTTGTGTCATGAGTTAAACAATGTTTTACCCGCAGATTCAATATTAGTTGCCGATGGTGGTTTTGCAGCTCACTGGACAGGGCTACTGTATGATACAAAACAATCAGGCAGAGGTTTTATAGTAGACAGAGGGATGGCATCAATAGGATATGGTGTCGCTGGTGGTATTGGAGCACAATTAGCGGCTCCTGAAAAATCGGTTTTTTCCCTGACAGGTGACGGCGGATTAAATATGACTCTGGGTGATTTAGAAACGGCAGCGCGTCTAAAGGTCCCCCTCACCATGATCGTAGTCAACAATGCGGCCTCAGGATATATAAAGGCTTTACAGCACGCTATGTTTAGTGGCCGTTATCAGTCTTCAGATCTATCAGATTTGAACTATGCAGATATAGCTGAATCACTTGGATGTAAGGGGATAAGAGTTACTAAACCAAACAAATTAGCTGAAGCCTTTAAAGAAGCACTATCAGAACGCAATTTGCCTACCCTGATAGATGTAGTTGTTACGCGAGACGCAGCACAAATGCTTCCAGGGGTCGATAACCGATCAGCACCAATCAAAAAAGGCGACCGAATTGCCTAAAATATTATTTAAGAGGAAGAGATGAAAGCCAAAAACTCTACCAATTATCCTGATCGCATACTAGAAATGTACAAAACAATGACTCTTATTCGTGCCTTTGAAGAGATTGCTGAAGAAGCCTTTGATGCTGGATTAGTTAATGGTTCAATTCATCAATATATAGGCGAAGAGGCCATAGGAACGGCAGTATGTGCAAACCTAAAAAGAAGCGATTATATTCTCTCAAATCATCGTGGACATGGGCATGCTATAGCAAAAGGTGCTGACCCTGAGGCAATGATGAAAGAACTATTGGGAAGAGAAGGAGGGACAAGTGGCGGCAAAGGAGGATCAATGCACATAGCTGACTTTTCTGTTGGAATGTTGGGAGCGAATGGAGTGCTTGCTGACGGCCTAACTATGGGAGTAGGAGCCGCACAAGCTTTAGTTTTAAGAGAAGAGAACGCAATAGTTGCCGTGTTTGTAGGAGATGGCACAACGAATCGCGGCCCCTTCTACGAGGCTCTTAATTGGGCTATGATTTATAAACTGCCAATTCTTTTTGTTTGTGAAAATAATACTTATGCATCTTCCACAGCAACACAAACTGTAACCGCTGGACCTGGACCAGTTGCACGCGCAGAAGCTTTCGGCATGCCTGCTTTTGATGTGGATGGAAACGATGTCTGCGCCGTGGATGAAATAGCTGGCACATTAATTGAAAAAATACGTAATGGTCATGGCCCTCATTTTCTTCACGCACGGACTTATCGGATCAAAGGACATATCTCCCGAGATAAAATGCTTTATAGACCAGAGGGGGAAACAGAGGCTCATTTAGTAAATGAACCTCTTCTAAAATGCAAAGATTGGATGATTAAAAACGGTATCAAACAAAAGGAAATTGATGATATTAGCAGCATGGCTTATGAGCAAATTAAGGAAGCTCTTGAAGCAGCTAAGAATGCACCCTTTCCCGACAAAACACTCACCTATACAGATGTGCAGGATCTAGGCAATCCATATCTTGGAGGCAGCTCATGACTAATAACAAAATGACCCATGCCTCAGCAGTACGTGAAGGACTAGCTGAAGAAATGAGGCGAGATCCATTAGTTTGGGCATTAGGTGAAGATCTAAGCACGGCTCATGGAGGAACAAGCGCTGATCAATATCGTGGATTAATAGACGAATTTGGAGAAAAGCGAATTGTAAATACGCCAATTTCTGAAAATACTATAATGGGTGCCGCTGTGGGAGCTGCAGTAGCTGGAACAAGACCCGTTGCAGATTTACGAATGGCCGATTTTGCAATGTGTGCAGTTGACGAACTTGTTAATCAAGCCGCTAAAATTCGATACATGTTTGGTGGACAAGCAAGAGTCCCCCTAGTGGTACGCCAAGCAATAGGAGTACGTAAAGGTGGGGCAGCTCAACACTCACAATCAACAGAAGCATGGTATATTCATACCCCTGGTCTAGTAGTTGTAGCTCCCGCAACAGCAGCTGATGCTAAGGGATTGATGAAATCTGCAATACGAGCTGACGACCCAGTTGTATATATGGAGCATAAAGATCTTTGGATGGCTGAGGGTGAAGTTTCAGAAGACCCGGAAGAATTAGTCGAAATTGGTAAAGCAAGCATAATGAAATCGGGAAGTGACCTAACTCTTGTTTCTTGGTCAAAAATGGCTCTACTTTCTCTGGAAGCCGCCAAAATCCTTGAAGTGGATAATATTTCAGTCGAGGTTATAAACTTGCGCAGTCTCTGGCCCTGGGACAAAGACTTGGTCTATAAATCGGTCTCCAAAACGGGACGTCTCCTAGTGGCACAAGAATCAGTTCAAGTAGCAGGGTTTGGAGCAGAAATTTCTGCTGACGTGACAGAAAATCTAAATGATCAACTAAAAACTCATGTCCGTCGCATAGGAGCGCCAAGAACTCCTGTTCCTTATGCGGAAACAATGGAAAACGAATATCGTGTAACAACAGAACGCATTATTGAAAAAGTAAAAGAACTGATGAGTTAAAAAACCCCTCTATTGAAAAATAGATTTAAGTTTTCTTACTGCACACTCCGGAGCCGTAAGAATGGGACGTTCTGCTATAGTAGAAATTTTTTTGGCTACTCCCCCCATGGAAAATTGACCTAGCATTAAACTATCGCACTCAGTTACTTTTTCTGCAGCTTCAATTATCAATGAATCTGAGCCTTCTTCGTCACCATCTAGTATTTTCTGAAACGCTCCTTCTGCAACCTGAGATGTAATAGAAAAATCAAGAGATCTTTCGTCAGTATATCTAATAATATCATTCGTTAGAAAACCAAGGGATGATTGGGCACTTGTCACTACACCCAACCTTGGTCCGTGCTTAAGCCCTTCTTCAATCATAGCTTCAAATGAAGTTAATATTGGAATATCAAAACCCTTTCTTCCTTCTTCAACTAATGGACCAAAAACTGAACCACAAAATATTATACCATCAGCGCCAGTCGTCTTGCTGTAGCTGAAAAGCTCAGCAATTCTCGCATAGGCCTCATCAGGATACTCTGGGCTTACTGAGAAATCGGGATTAACAAAATCAGCATATAACGATTCATCTAACAAACACACTGATGATGCCTCAGGCCACAAAACTGAAAAAGCCTCCCTAACAGCTGGAAAAGCTACATCAACAGGAGAAATTATTCCTATTCTGATGCGTGACATTTCAAAATATCTCCAAAAATAATGAGTGACTTTACTTACTGCATTGGTGAAAAAGAAACTGGCTTGAGAATTTTATTTTCCATTTTCACTAAAAGCTCTGATGCCTTTAGCTCTTCAATATATTCAAGCCATCCTGGATCCTTATACATCTCCGTTCGACGCCTCTCTCGTTCACCTTGGTTTTCATAACGCCATAAATGAACGATTTGGCTTAGATCTCCAACATCACATGTAAACATACCAATAAAGTCTTCAAGATATTTCATCTGATATGGTAAAGCCATTCTTTCCCAAAGAGACAAAAAATCTCCCGTGCGAGCAGCTTTCGTATAATAAGTACGATGATCAATAATCATAATGCCTCCTCCCTTAGAAGGGTAATCTCATTAAAAAACTTCATAACTTAGAGAGCCAGAAGCAAATTTCACTAGTTGAAATATGATAATAAATAAAACATAAGCAGTCGTACTAGCTGTCTTTTACTCAATCTTTGTATGAGGGATCAATTTGATCTAAACGACGCAAAAAACCGGGCCAATCAGCACTTCCACGACCAGAATCATGTGACTTCCTTTGTGCTTTATATGTTTTTAGTACTTCTTCTGAAGGCAAACTAAATTTTGCTCCGGTTGCCTGAAGTCGTAATTGTAGTTCACAAGCATCCGCTATATCACGCATACGAACAAACGCATCCCTCACAGATTTTCCGCATGTTACCACACCGTGATTACGCATTAACAAAACGTTTTTATCTCCGATATTACTGGCAATACGTGCGCGTTCTTCTAAATTTTCTGTTATACCCTCATAGTCGTGATAGCCGATATCTCCGATAAATCGCATTGCAGTCTGAGACACTGGAAGTAAACCATCAGTTTGATTGGCTACAGCTATACAGGCTGGTATATGTGTATGATAACAACAGTTCACATCCTTCCGATCTTTCAGAAGCCCTCCGTGCAAGGTAAACCCAGGTCTATTGACATGCACTGACTCATCGACATCTTTCTGAGTCATATCAACTTTAACAAGATTTGATGCGCTAACTTCATTGTAAAGAAGTTCATGGGCTTTAATTAAAAAATAGTTTGGTTCATCAGGAACCCTCATAGATATATGATTATAGATACTATCTGCCCAACCATATTCATGCGCCAACCTATAAGCAGCAGCAAGATCAACTCTTGCCGTCCATTCAGACTCCCCAGCCTGATGACGTAATGAGGGTATATCCCTCAGGTTATCAACATTAGCATTCAACTTTTTACTTCCAAAGAAAATTGATTTTTATATTTAATCAGGCTTAGAAAAGTATAATTATTCAATATCAGACACGTAGAACTTTTCCAGGATTCATAATATTTTCTGGATCCAAGGCTTTTTTTATACTTCTCATTAAGCTAACTGCCTCCCCGTGTTCAGCAATCAGGAAATCTATTTTTCCTGCTCCAATACCATGCTCTCCGGTGCATGTGCCCCCCATGGCTAAAGCCCTTTTAACTATTCGATCATTGCAATCTTTCGCTCTTTTCATTTCTTCTTCATCATCTATATCAACCAGAAATATACTATGAAAATTTCCATCCCCTACATGCCCAACAATGGGTGCATCAAAGCCGGATTCTTTCGTATCCAGTTCAGTCTCTGAGATACATTCAGCTAACTGAGATATAGGAACACAAACATCAGTAGAAATACCCTGTTTACCTGGAGCTTGCGCAATACAAGCATGATAGACATCGTGCCTCGCCTGCCACAAATTGTTACGCTCTTCTGTTGAACTGGCCCACTGAAACGCTGACCCACCAAACTCATCAATAATAGCCCGTACTTGGTTAGTCTGTTCCTCCACATTGGCTTCACTTCCATGAAACTCATAAAAAAGAGTAGGTTTGGATTCATACTGATCTAGCTTTGAATACTGAATAGTCCAATCCATCATTAAAGAATCTAAAAGCTCTATTCTCGCAACTGGAATGCCGGACTGTATTGTTAATATAACACTATCAACGGCATCAGCGGTTGAAGGAAATTGGCACACTGCAGAAGTTATTTTTTCTGGAATTCCATGAAGTTTAAGATGAACTTCAGTTATAACTCCCAGTGTCCCTTCCGAGCCAATGAAAACTCGAGTTAAGTCATAGCCAGCAGAAGATTTCTTTGCCCTGCCACCCGTCCTCACTATTCTACCATCAGCGGTAACTACTGTAAGGCCGATGACATTCTCACGCATAGTTCCGTATCGGACAGCATTCGTACCACTAGCTCTTGTGGCGGCCATTCCACCAATGGAAGCATCTGCGCCAGGATCAATGGGAAAGAAAAGACCTGTATCTCTTAGATGTTCATTCAATTGTTTTCTGGTTACACCAGCTTGAACACGACAATCAAGATCTTCAGGGTTGACCTCTATTACTGCATTCATCTGCATTAGGTCTATAGTAATTCCACCATGAAGCGCCGTTACATGTCCCTCAACCGAAGTGCCTGTTCCAAATGGAATTACTGGAGTGCTATAGTTCGCACAAATTTTTACAATTTCAGCAACTTCTTCAGTTGAATTCGGAAAACAAACGGCATCAGGAGGAAAGGCAGCAAAATAATCTTCTCCATGACCGTGATGTTCCCGAACAGCCATAGTAGTCGTAATTCTATCTCCTAGCAAATTGCCCAAATCTTCAATTACTTCTGGGTTTACTTCCCTAGGTACTTTAGCAACATCCGACATAACAGATTCACCTTTATTTGTTTATATCATAACAAGTTCTACTAGTGGGTATTATAAAAAACATAGCCTCATGTATAATAAACAAGCAAATAATAATTAATCGAGTGTAGGGTCAAGTATCACCTTCCCTATACCGGAACGGCTATCAACTAATGCATGGGCTTCTGCTGCTTCACTTAACGGCATCACTCGGTCTATTAGTGTTTTTATCTCTTGTTCCCCTGCTAATTTAAGTGCCTTATCTAATCCCCCCGGCTGTTCACGTGGCTCGCCAATAATTTGAAGCTGAAAAAGATAGAGTTTCCAAAGGTCCAGAGACACTTGACCTCCGGCGTGTGCCCCAGCAGTCACAAGTTTTCCTTCCCTACCAAGACTGTTAAAAGCACCGTTAAAAAGATCAGGGTCACCTATGTTTTCACAAACTAGTTTCACTCCCTGCCCCTCCGTTATTCGGGAAACTTCCTCTGCCAAATCTTGTGATCTATAATTAACACCAAAATCTGCTCCCACCGACATCGCAGCCTCAACTCTCACATCTGCACCAGCTGCGGCTATTACGTTAGCACCATTTAGTTTTGCCACCTGTACGGCAGCACTACCCAAACCTCCAGCAGCTCCCATAACTAGCACCCAATCATTTTCAGAAATATTTCCAATACCCTCTACTTGATTAATGGCGGTGGCTAAATGTCTTCCGATTACAGTCGCATCATAGAATTCTAAGTTATCTGGAATTGAATGGACTACAGAATCAGGAACTTTAACATATTCGGCATAACCACCCCAGACATTTACCCCAAGAAAATCAACACCTCCTACTCCTGGTAACTTCACTGCTGACGGATCATCCGAAGGAACAAAAAGACTACAATAAACACGATCACCAATTTTACAATTTTCTACTTCCTGACCTACTCGCTCAATTACACCAGAAGGATCAACTCCAAGCACATGAGGAAGCGGAGGAGTGCGAGCATAATTATTAGCTCGCACTTCTAGATCAAGAGTTCGATTAACCGACACAGCCTGTACTTTTACTAAAACATCATTTAGCCCGAGCTCCGGTGTTGGTATTTCCTCGTACTTAAGAACTTCTGGCCCACCAAACTCATGCATAACTGCAGCTTTCATTTCCTACCCCTGTTATAATTGTTTTGTTATAACCTTTTCGAACGAAGACTATTAATTTCCAAGTAATAGTGAAAGTAAATGTGAACTGAGGATACTAACCTCAGTTCAAAGAAACTAATCATTACTTCGGTGGTATAATTGGCAACAGAACATATGGTGACTTCTCTTCATCAACATGGAGGGTTACAGAGTTATCAAAAACGTCCATAGGTCTATTAACCGGATCATCGTGTAAAAAAGGACCAACTCCGGTAAAGGTATTTTTCATGTTAGACAATCCGGTGTTTGGCTCGCCCGGATAAACATAATCACATCCTCTTATTGATAAAGCAAAACGATAACCTTCAGGAACTACGATCCCTGTCGCATGTATTTCTATATCTAGTTCATATACATCGCCTGGAACTAATTCCTCTATTTCATCATGCGTATGATAAGGAGCCCATTTTTCAGACTTATCTGGATCTATCTTACGATGAGACGCTCTTAACCAACCCGAGGCAACGGGTGTATGAGGATCAAGTGCTCCTCTAAATGTTACCTCTTTTAGGTCAGACTGAAACACACGAAGTATAACAAAAATATCTGCATCTTTTGTATCAGAAGAAGCGAATAACTTAACAGCCATTGGTCCACAAATTTCAGTTTCACTCTCAACAGGACTAGAAACAAATGTTAGTCCATCACCCATCGCTTTATATGACATCTCAGACTTTTCTGTAATAGGAGTTGTCGATAAAACCTGCCCCTCAGGAAGTAGAAAATATTTTGTCCAGTCAGTTCTTGGCAGAGGCCAATCTTCTTCATCACGGAGAACAAACTTCTCACCTGGGTGACGTACATTTAAAGAGACCCTTGGCTGCTCACTCCATCCAGTGTCATCGTCCTTGAGATATTTATCAAAAAACCGCCACTGAATATCATTTCCATAGTCAGTATAGTATAGTGACCAATGCTCTAATCCATGTACTTCTAAATATTTATCTTTAGAAGCTGAATACATAAATCCATTGAAATTACCTCTGGGATGTAGTGGAGCGCCTCCCCAATTTCCGCAACTTAAGATTGGAACTTCAATTTTAGAAAAATCAATATAGCGTTCAGCATAAAATTCATCATCTAGTTGATGCGCACTTAATGTTCCATGTAAATCAAATCGATTTTTTATTAACTGATCATCAGATAGGGTAACTGGCCCAGCAGCTAATTCCCCATTTGCGCGTGAAGTATACCCTCGATCACCATAACCATGTTGAATCTGCATAATTTGCATATCATACCAATGCTTGGCGAATGTAGAGTAAATACCTCCGTGATAAGCACCTTCTCTATAATAATCTGCCGACCCCTCCCAAGGACATATCGCTGCTAAATGCTTCGGCTGTTCAGCTGCTACCATCCATTGATTAATAGCATAGTAAGAGATTCCGCTTAATCCAACCTTACCATTAGACCAACTTTGGACACCTCCCCATTCTATGCATTCAGCAAAATCTAGGGTTTCTCGTCTGGCAAAAACTTCAAGATAACCAGGTGAACGACCAGCCCCTCTAGAGTCAACACGAACCAAGGCATATCCTTTTGGAACCCATTTTTCTGGATCTGCAACTTCCCAAGCCTGATGAATATTGGTCGATCCGGCTGGCACATCAGGATGATTTTGACACATTAAATCCCAACAAGTTTTATATAGTTCCTCAAAATGCAAATCTTTTCCATATGGGCCATAGGACATTATAACGGGATACTTACCATTATCATCAGGTCTATAAACATTTGCCCTGAGCACCACCCCATCATTCATTTCAATTGGCACATCCCAATCTATTCGCATTCCTTCACGAACTTCGGTTCTAAATATATCATCGACGCCAGTTTTTATGTCGTCCATATCAGCTCCCCCTGAATTATAACCCAAAGTAAAAGTGTTCCAAGCATGCCTTATTAGGCTTGAAGTTGCATATAAAAGCTAGTCTAAGGCAAATTATTTTGTCCAGAAAAATACAATAAATATCTTTCTTCACCAAAAACTTTTGGTAATAGATAACTAATATTCATTATATGCTTATAAATAAATCATCATACACACATTTAATCTGATTGTCAGAAACCGATATGGTAGTATTTGATCGGCAAGACATTGAGGGGGGAGTCATAATAATGGATATATCATCAATTAAGAATCAAATTGCAGTCATACCTGGAGGAGCTGCGGGAATCGGACTTGCTTGTGCACAAAGATACTCTGCAGAAGGTGCAAAAGTAGCCATTATTGATCGCGATCAAAAAAATGGAATGGCAGCTTTAGCTACATTGGAAGAAAAAGGTGGAGAAGCTATGTTTACTCCAGCCGAATGCACATCAGAATCGGAAATGGACTCAGCTATAGCAGAAGTGACTAAGAAGTGGGGTAAAGTTGACATACTCGCGAATTGTGCCGGGGGATTTCATTCGGCCCCCCCAATTGAAGAAGTCGATGCTATAAAATGGAGCCACGGAATAGAATGGAATCTTTCTGGCGTATATATACCAATAAGATCAGTTGTCCCTATTATGAAATCAAATAAATATGGTCGGATCGTCAGCATAGGTTCAGCGGCAGGAAGAACGGCAGCTCTTATTGCATCCATAGACTACTCAGCAGCTAAAGCTGCTGTAGGAGGCCTTTCAAGAAGATTAGCTATAGAGTTAGCCCCCCATGGAATAACAGTAAATACTGTTGCACCCGGAACAGTGATGACCCCACGTATAGCTGTTTTACACTCGTCTCGTATGAAACAACTAGAAAAAGCAATGCCCGTAGGAAGATTAGGCGAACCAGAAGAGATAGCGCATGCAGTTTGGTATCTTTCAACTCCTGGTGCAGCATTCACAACTGGCGCAATCCTTGATGTGAATGGAGGATCCTGGACTGGCTGAGTGTCAATTATTAAATTATTTAGAATATTAAATACTGCTAATTATATTCTAGTATCGTCCTCTAAACGGCGAGCAAAACTTATTTCGTGTCCATCAGGATCACGAATATGAAAATACCTCTCTCCCCAAGGGGCATCTTTCGGTCTCGAAAGAGGAAACAGTCCTAGTGATAATGCTCGTTCATACATAACATCAACATTAGAGACGTAGATAATTATTCTTCCCCAATCTTTATGCTCATTTTCGTCTGAGCAAAGCGATAAATTTAGATATCCAGAACCAATAGAAAAACTAGAAAATGAAGTTGATTCACCTCCATAAAGAAGCTGAAAACCCAGGGAGTTGTAAAACTTGACTGCACCTGACATGTTTTTTGTGAATAAAGTTATGGCACTTATTGATTCAATATTTGTCGACAAGATATCAACTAACCTTAATTAACTTTCCTGTTCTAGACGATTCTATTATTGCGTCTGTTACAGAGACAACATGTATTATTTGATCATGACTAATAGGAAACGGTTCTTGTTCTAGGATAGACCTAGAAAATGCCTCTAATTCTTCCCTTAAGGTTTCAACATCCATGTCATAATCCCCAAAATCAATATCTTCATTTTCACCCCTAATAGGTCTGAACTGAAACTTATTATAAGACCGCGTTCGAATCTCAGATGTCCCTGCTGTTCCATATACAGCAAATCTATTATCGGGAGGTGCAGAAAGTAAGGTTAATAGAAACCCGGTCATGCCATTCTTAAATGTAAGAGTAACAACAGTTGTATCATCAATTTTTTGATCCACAACCTGACGAACGCTTTGACAAAAAACAGTTAAAATCTCTCCGAACAACTCAACCATGTGGTCAATTTGATGCACTCCCATTGGAGTTATTCCTCCCGCAGGCCACTCCAACTCACTGAAACGCCAATCATCTTCAGACATCCAGGATGTCGCTGGTATAGCAGCCATTGCCTCCACGTGAAGAGGAGTGCCTAGTTTACCACAAGAAATTAGTTTCCTCATTTTTTTCATAGAAGGATGGAAGCGACGGTTATAGCCTACTCCAACCTGTAAACCTGCTTCTTTGATCTCAGAGATAGCAAACTCACATTCTAATTTATTCATAGTGAACGGTTTCTCACAAAAGATATGCTTATTGGCTCTGACTGCTTTACCTATCTGTTCCGAATGTAATGTATGAGGAGTTGCTAATACAATGGCTTCTATATTTTCCTCCTTTAACATTTCATCATAACTTTCAAAAATTTTCAGTCCAAAGTCATTTGAAAATTGAGTTACTCTCTCCGGATGTCTCACTGAACCCGCCACAAAGTTTATAGAGGCATCGGTATTATTTACTGACCTAACAAGGTTTTGTCCCCACCAACCGAGGCCTAATATGCCTGCTTTAATCATTATATAATTACCCAATTTGTTTTATGAAACATGAACTAATTCTTTTGTTTTAGAAGACTGAATTATTGATTCCAAAACAGCTACAGCATGAATAATTTGTTCCTGTGGAATTGGGTGTTCTTCTCTATTCTCAACCGCTGCTGCAAATGCTTCCAGTTCTAAGTTTAAAGCGTCCATTTCAATATTAAAATCTCCATAATCAATGTCTTCTATTTCTCCATTCATAGGGGTTATTTGGAGTTTATTATATGATCTTTGAGTTACATGAGCTGCAGCGTCAGTCCCATGAATGGTTAAACTCAAACTCATTTGTGCAGCGACCATAACTGCTATGTAACCAGTCATACCATTTTCAAATTGAAGTAAGACAGAGGTTGTATCATCTATGTCTGCCTTTACAACCCGGTTTACGCTCTGACAAAAAACAGACTTCACTCTTCCGAATAAATCTATCATTCCGTCTATCAAGTGAATGCCCATGGGAGTCATGCCTCCTGCAGGCCACTCATTTCGATCAAAACGCCAAGTGTCAGGTGGTAACATTATCCCCGCGGGCACTGATTCCGTCGCTTCTACATGCAAAGGAATTCCAAATTCTCCACTGGCTAACATTTTTCGTAAATTTGTCATAACTGGGTGAAAGCGTCTATTGTGTCCGACAACCACTGTCAGGTTAGCTTTATTTGCTTCTGTTATTACTTTTTCCGCATCACTTTTATTCATTGTAAAAGGTTTCTCACAGTAAATATGTTTCCCAGCTGAAACTGCATTCATCATCTGCTCAGCATGTATTGAGTGAGGAGTGGCTAGAACGACGCTATCTATATCTGCTTCGGATAGCATTTGATCATAACTACTGTACATTTCGAGATGATTTTTTTGGGAAAACTCAACAACTTTATCGGGGTGTCGAACAGCGCCAGCGCTAAATTTTATTGATTCACTTTTATCCTGAACTGAATTAACAAGATTTTGTCCCCACCATCCTAGACCAACTATACCGGCATTAATCATCTTTTACTTCCTTCCATTGAAATCAGAACTTGCAAACATAATTTAAAATATTTTCTAGTAAAAGCCTTATGTTAAACTGAGCTTTTATTCTAAGATTATAACTGCATAGGGCTGTAGCATTTAAATCAAGCTCAAATATTAGGAGATATCTTATGAATCTAAAAGTGGGCGTCAGCGGTTTAGGAATTATGGGGGGAGCATTTGCTGTGAATCTAGTCAAGAACGGGTTTCAGGTAACTGGCTACGACCCTAACAGTAAAAGAAAACAAAAATTTAAAAAATCAGGTGGGAAAATTGCTAGAAGCAATAAAGAGTTGGCCATGAAGTCAGATGTTATTATTACCTCATTGCCGACAGCATCTGTTTTAGATGAGGTCATACAAGGTAGATCTGGAATTGTTTCAAGTGGCAAAAAAAATCTAGTTTTACTTGAAGCCAGTACTGTAAGTTTTGCAGAAAAAGAGAGAAATCGTTCTGCTTTAAAACTAATTAATGGCACGATGTTAGATACGCCTGTCAGTGGCGCCGGTAGACAGGCTGAAGCGGGCGAGATATCAATAATGATCAGCGGACCAAAGTCAGCCTATAACAAAATTAAGTCAATATTACCAGGATTTACAAAAATACACTACTATGTAGGAACCTTTGGTGAGAGCACAAAGTTAAAGCTTTTGATTAACATGTTAATTTCTGTTCATGGAGCGGCTTTTGCAGAAGCCATAACTCTGGCTAGGGCATCTGGGGTTAATTTAAAAACGTTTCAAGAAGTACTAAAACCTTCTGCAGGAAACTCAAGAGTAATTGAATACCGTGGTCCATTGATGATTGACGATGAGTATTCAGACTTAAATGTTAAAACAGCTGATTTAACAATAATGATGAAAGACAATGAGTTAATCGAACAATATGCTAAAGACTACCGTGTGCCAGTGCCAGTATTTCTTAATAGCATGTCACTAACCTACGCTGCCTTATCACAGGGGTATGGTGATCATGACCCTGGAGTGATAACTCGGATTTGTGAACAAATGGCAGGAATACCGAGATAAATAATCTTCAATGAGAAGCGTCCAAAGTTAATTTTAAATTTATTGTTAATTCATTGGGAGAGTTTTATGAATCTCACGGTTGGTGTCATAGGACTAGGTAATATCGGAAATGGAGTTGCAAAAAACATATCTAAAAAAGGATATAAGGTTCTTGGGTTTGATATCGACCCCAATCGTATGGACGAGTGTATAGCTATATCGGTAAACAGCATTGAAAAGATTGCTTCCCAAAGCCATTTTCTTTTAGTGGCAGTTGCAACGCTGGAAGCATACGAAGAAGTGATGAAAATTATATCCATAAATGCATCTGATAAGCTTATCGTCGGTGACTTATGCACCTTTTCAGAAAAAACAAAGAAACAATCCTGTCTTATGCTAGCCGAGAATGGAATCGTCCTAATTGATTGCCCAGTATCAGGAGCCCGACCACAATCTCAAGCAGGAAAACTTTCAATGACCGTTAGTGGGAAGAAACCTGCTTTTGACAAAGTAGAAACCATTCTTAATAGCTTTTGTAGATCAGTAATTTACGTTGGTGAATTTGGAGTTAGTATTAAAATAAAATACATTCTAAATCTAATGATCGCCATTCATAATTTAACTTGTGCAGAAGCCTTTGTAATGGCCGAAAAAGTGGGTGTTGATTTAGAGCTCTTTGTCAAAGTAGTTAAAAATAGTAGCGCACATTTAGAGATTTTTGATACGCGTGCTGATAAGTGGATCACTGGAAACTATGATAAAGATATAACCGCAGCACTAGGGATAACATTGAAGGACAAATTAGTTATTCAAGAATTTGCCGCAGAACACAACATTCCAACACCCTTATACAAAGTGGCAGGGAAATATTATGATGAAGCAGCTATGCGTGGATGGAACGAGAAGGACGCAGCAGTTATCCTTAAACTGTTAGAAGAAAAAACGGGAATAACCAGGGATTAATAAATCAATATTTTTTATATTTTCTAGAAATCGTAGACTAAGATTGTTCAAACATAACTCTGTAATTATTAAACCATTTGGGACATATGATGGACATAAAAATGATAACTGAGGAGATAACTGGACCTGGAGCTTGGCTGGGTCCAGAAATCCAGAACGATCAGAGCTGGTTAATGAACCTTGATGAGGACGATATTAACGAAATAGAAGCCGCTTTAAGTTTAATCAAGGAATCGAAAATAAAAATACCATTTCCTGCCAGTTCTTTTGATATACCTAACTTACGAAAAAAAATAAGGTCTTTAGCTCACTCAATCAATCAGGGCGCTGGCATCGTGCTACTGCGTGGACTACCCCGCGATAAATATAGTGATATAGACTGTGAGATTATATATTGGGGTATTTGCATACAAATTGGTACCCCAGTTTCGCAAAATTCAAGAGGTCATTTGTTGGGACATGTTCGTGATGAAGGACGTGATATCAACGACCCTAATGCCCGTCCATATCAAACATCGAGTAAAATGGATTTTCATTGTGATCTTATGCCCGTAGATATATTAGGACTCTTCTGTTCAAGAGCAGCAAAAAGTGGTGGTGAGAGTTATGTGATAAGTGCCGAAACCTTACATAATGTCATACTAGCTGAACGTGCTGACTACCTAGAAGCTCTCTACCAACCCCTTAATATTGACTGGGCGGGCGAAGAACCAGAAGGCACTGATCCTTGGTATTCCATGCCAATGTTTAGTGTTGCAGATGGAAAAATTACATCCCGTATAACGAGTCGCAGGTTTGTACAAATGGTAACGCGTCACGGAAAGTTTCTAGCAGCAACAAAAAAACAACTTGAAGCAATAGACTTCGCTCAACAGGTGGCTCAAAGACCAGAGCTAAGACTAAAAATGGTGCTCAAAGAAGGAGACATGCAGTTTCTAAGTAATCATAGGACTTTGCACGGACGCTCGTCCTTCACAGATGATGAGACAAACAGCAAAAGACACCTAATGAGAATGTGGATCAGCTTGAATGACAAAGAAAGAAGACCTCTGTCCCATTTACTTGATGAGCGTTACAGCTGGGTAAAAAATGGAGGCATTCCCCAAAAAACAAATTTAATATAATTTTAGGAGTTACTTTAACCTATGTTTTAAAGCAAACTATTAGTGTCTCGATTTTATTCTTAATTAAAGGAAATATTATATGACTAAATATCACCTTGTTAGCTCGTTCACCTGACCTTGGGTGCAGCGCGCCGTGATCATAATGCGTGCGAAGAAAGTTCAATTTGACGTGACGTATATTAACTTACTGGATAAACCCAAATGGTTTTTAGACATTTCACCCCATGGTAAAGTGCCTCTGCTAATGGTGGAGAATAGAGTTCTATTTGAATCGAACGCGATTGCTGAATACCTAGATGAAGTAGTTCCTCCACAATTACATCCAGTTGATCCCATTAAAAAAGCACATAACAGAGCCTGGACAGATTTCGTACCCGAATTTGCTAAAGTCCTTGGAGCCATAGGATATTCAAAAAGCCTAGATGAGATGAATGAAGCCCTATTAAATGCCCCTAAAGTTCTCGCGAAAATTGAGGAAGCACTGATAAACCAGGATGAGGACGGTCCATTTTTTAATGGAAAAAAACTCTGTTTGGTAGACGCAGCTTATGCTCCTTTCCTACAACGATATAGGCTTATCGATAAAATGCTCAATAATAACGTCTTAAAGAATTTCCCACATATTAACTCTTGGACCGATAATCTGCTTTCTGATGAAAGGGTTATTTTAGCTGTACCAGATAATTTTGAGGAAGAATTCCTTGCCTCTCTCATACGCAGAAAAACGTATGCCTCTTCATTTATCAAAGATTCGAACTTAGCGGCAGAATAACCATTCCTGAGTTAGAGAATGATTTCTTACAAGATACATAATCCACATGGATATAGAGCTGAAGACCCCCGTTTTGGTCTTTCGGGCGAAGAGTTAAAAAATTATTATTTATCACAGCCAACGCAATTTTACGTTAAGTGCATTTACAAGCAAGAATCAAAAAATTCATTAACTCAGGCATCATCCGCCCATGAGCTAAATATTAAATTATTACTTAATGACATCCAATTCGTGGGCCCTCTTTTGTCCGAAGACAATGATACAGAAATAGGCATGATGTATATAATGAATATGCCGAATCGTAATTCTGTCGAGGCGTTTCTTAAAAAAGATGAATGTTATAAACTAGGACTAATAGAAAAAATAGAAATTTATAGATTTATTAACAGTAAAAAACACCGATTTGGAGATCGTTCACCTGATACCCAAATGCAATTGTTTGTCTGTGAATGTCTAGATAAAAAGAATATAAGTGACCTTCGCTCTAAAACCTCAGAGGCACACCATAATTACCAGGGGCAGATTATAAATAACTATTTCGCACACGGCCCTTTAAGAAGTGATGATGGAGTTAATTTGATAGGCAGTTTATTTATTATAGAGGTAGAAAATATGAAAGCGGCCAAAAAGTTGGTGGCCTCTGAACCCTTTACAAAAGCGGGCGTTTTTAAAACCACCACAATAACAGGCTGGCGTTACAGTCACTTTCTAAAATCATAAATAATAGAAATTCTTAATCACCAACCCTGGATTCTGAAACAGGTATTCTCTCTTCTCCTCTTATAGCTTCACGCCTCGCAATATAGGTTGTGCCAATAACAATTATTCCACCGCCAATCCAGGTCCAGATATCAGGAAATTCTGAGAACATAAAATAGCCTACTAAAGCTGCCCATATCATTCGGGTAAAAATTGCCGGTTCTACGACACTAATATCTGCTAATTTATAGGCTTGTACAAAAAGAAGATGCCCGATAACTCCAAAAAATCCTATAAGAGCTAGAAACATTAACTGATATAAGTTGGGAGTTTGCCAAACAAAAATAGCTGGCACGAGTGTTATAGGAAGCATTAACAAAGTTAAAAGACCAACAATTTGGGCTGCTGATTCAGTATTCGATAGTACCTTGGCCATTAATTTAGAACTCGAAACAGTTAAAGCCGCAAATAATATTAACCATGTACCAACCCCAATCTCTGAAAAACCAGGTCGAACTATTATTAGTCCTCCTATAAGAGCTATGACAACACCGGCCCAACGCCTTATTCCGACAGTTTCCGACAGGAATATAATAGCTAAAATTGTTACAAAAACAGGACTTAACAGCCCTAGGGCAGTTGCATCCGCAACGGGCATAAGGCTTAAGGCCGTAAACCAAGCTAATAAGGATATGGAGTTTAAACCTGCCCGAGTAATATGCAGAAATGGACGAGTAGTCCTCAGGCTTCTAAAGCCTTTCTTCATAATCCACGGGGCAAATATTAAAACACCAAATAAATTACGAAAGAATGCAGCTTCAAATGGGTGTATGCCTTCTGAGGTAGTAACATACCTTATAACATTGTGCATCAAGGCAAAAAGAGCTGCAGCAAATACCACTAGCAAGAATGCATATACTGTCGGATCCATTTTTGAAGCTATAGAATGGAACTTCCTAATCATAGCTGATGTAGAAAAATAAAATATTAGTCAGAACTGTTTTGTATCGTTTGCCAAACACGATAGGGAGTAGCAGGCATGTCAATGTTAGAAACTCCAAATTCAGAAAGCGCATCAATGACAGCGTTCATTACTGCCGGTAATGCTCCACTGCAACCTGCTTCACCAGCACCCTTGGCTCCTAGCACGTTAGATGTCGCTGGGTCAGGATGATCATCAAATGTAATGTCTGGTATTTCTACTGCTCGTGGTAATTGGTAATCCATATAAGAACCTGTTAGCAACTGGCCATCATCGGAATAAACGACTTCTTCCATAAGGGCCTGGCCGATACCTTGGACAATCCCTCCATGTACCTGACCCTCTGCCAAGAGTGGGTTCACAATAGTACCAAAATCATCCACCACACTGTATCTATCTACACGAGTAAACCCTGTTTCTGGATCAACTTCTACCTCGCAAATGTGTATTCCATTAGGAAATGACGAAGGTGCAGTCTCATGCACCAATTCTGTATCTAGGCTATCAGGAAACTGGTGGTCACCGGCGTTATCTTTTGCCTGTTTGGCAACTTCAAATATTCCCACAGACTTATCTGTTCCAGCAACATGAAAACTTCCTTCATTATACTCAATATCTTCAACACTTGCTTCCAAGATATAGCTAGCAATCTGGCACCCTTTTTCTATAACTTTTTCGGCTGTTTCATAGATAGCCCCTGATTCAGCAATAACTGATCGTGATCCACCAGTACCTCCTCCAATTATTAATTGATCACTATCTCCCTGCAGAAGATCAATTTTATCAAATGGTACACCTAAACGCGCTGAAAGAATTTGTGCAAAAGTAGAACGATGACCTTGTCCGTAATCTAGTGTCCCGCTAACAATTGTAATACGGCCATCATCGCCAAATCTTAGGCCTCCCATTTCTTTTCCCGAAGGAGCCGAAACTTCGACATAAGCACAAACACCGAACCCTCGCTTCATTCCTCGCTCCTGAGACTCAGATCGGCGTTTATTAAAGCCAAGTAAATCAGAAGCATCCAATGCTTTATCAAACATTGGATCAAAATCCCCGCTATCATAGATTTGACCACTGGCTGCAGTGAATGGCATTGCCTCTTTAGAAACTAGATTTCTCCGTCGTAAATCAATCGGGTCTATTCCCATCTCCCGTGACGCGGTATCGACCAATCTTTCCATAATAAAATTGCCCTCCGGTCGACCGGCACCACGATAGGCTCCTACATAATTGGTATTAGTGAAAACACACTGCATATTTACGTCAATGGCAGGAGTTCTATACATACATGTAAGATTTTTGCCGACATTGACTGTTTGTGCGTGTGGGCCAGTTCCGGTTAGGTACCCTCCCATGTTAGCTAGTCCATGCACCCGAGCGGCTAAAAATATTCCATTCTCATCTAGCGCTAGTTCAGCAAAATACTCACTGCCACGGCCCATGTGATCAGAAACCATACTTTCAGTTCGATCTGCAGTCCACTTAACCGGACACGAGAGATTTTTAGAAGCAAGCATAACAACTGGATACTCATTGTAAGGAAGTGATTTCATACCAAAGGAACCACCTACATCATTTGTAATAACTCGGATATTTTCAGGTTCTTCTTTGATAATACCAGCAAGAAGGTTTCGCATCCCAAAAACACCTTGGCAACCGGTATAAACAGTATACCTTTGTGTTTTAAGATCGTAATTTCCAATGAACGACCTTGGCTCCATTGCCGACACAAAAACCTGATTGTTTTTAAGCTTTATACTAGTAACGTGACTTGCATTTTCAAAAGCGTTACTGGTTGCTTCAGCGTCTCCCATCTGAAAATCAATGCATACATTTCCAGGTGCTTCTTGATGCAATTGTAACGCCTCATCAGAAGTAGAGCTAGAAACATCAACACTTGCTGACAATTCTTCAATATCAATAACAACTAGCTCAGCCGCATCACGGGCTTCAGAGATTGTTTTGCCTATTACTGCAACTATCGGTTCTCCGACATTTCTAACTCGATCTGTTGCCAATATTGGTCGTGGGGGTTTAATGAGTGCTGAACCGTCGCGGCTTTTCAATGGCAAATTATTTGGTAATGTACCATAACCTGCTTCATTAATATCATTGCACGTGTACACAGCTAATATACCAGGAGAAGATTTGGCTGCGTCTGTGTCTATGGAGACAATATTTCCGTGGGCAACATGTGATCGTACAAAAATAATATACGCTTGATCCTGTAGATTCATGTCATCTGTGTATTGGCCTCTCCCACGAAGAAGACGAGGGTCTTCATTCCGGGTTACAGGCTGACTGACTGCATATGGTCCTGAGCCAAATACGGGTACATCCACGGCTTTTTCCTTTTTTAAAGTTGATAAGGATTGCAACTGTCTAAGATAATCATATCTTCGCCAAAAACTCGACAAATATAGACTTATTTATCGTATCAGTCGTGACTTGGTAATATTATTAAATTATAGAATTCAAATGTCTACAGCTATTCTGCTGCCTGTACAACTGGACCTTCTTTATCTAGAAAATGCGGCATAACCTCCTCGGCAAACTGTTGTAAGGCCTCAGTGGATCCACTTAGATCATGAGCTAAAATATTTCTAACTCCAAGGTCATAAAGCTTTTGAACCCTTTCGCCCATTTCCTGAGAATTTCCTATAATTGCACCTGCCTCGGAAATAAGATCAGGATCACCACGATCTTTCCAACGTGAATCAGCTACGGGATTGAACGATTTTGCCTGAAACTTTTTATCTGTGGCCAAAACCTGCACTTCAGTAATAAACTTGCCTCTCAGAACGTGTGCTTCTTTTCGCTTATTATCATTATTGGCAACCATAAGCCCTCGTGTAACAGCAACTGAGTATGGATCAAACTCTCTTCCTTGATTCTCTACCTCATCACGATAATAATTTATTCTCTCTCCTATCGCTTCAAAAGGGGACATTTGATCTAACAATAAATTAAAGCCACTTTTTGCCGCTTTTCTTATTGAGGCTTCACTGCCAGCCCCCACCCACATAGGAGGGTAGGGTTTTTGAACAGTAGGAGGTTCAACTATGATCTGATTAAACTCCCATCTATCAGATTTATAAGACCACCTATCTGTTTCTTCATAGGACCTTTTTATAATAGCGATAGACTCCTGAAATATTTCTTCCGCATCTTCTACCTTAATACCAAACCCAGCAAATTCATTAGCTCTATATCCTCGACCAATACCAAAATCATAGCGCCCCTTAGATATTTGATCGAGGGTCGCTACCTGCTCAGCCAGTAAGATTGGATTAAACCATGGGACAACAACAACCGCGCTACCAAGTCGAATTTTGGAAGTAATTCCTGCTAAGTAGCAAAGATAATTCAATGTTGCTGATAGTTGCGAAAATCCAGTGAAGTGATGTTCAACTAACCACGCACTGCTATAACCCAACTTCTCAGCAAGTTGAATATATTCACCATATTCATGATAACCAAGAGCTGCTTCAGTAATAACCTCTCCTGGAACTGCCTGTGCACCACCAAACAAACCAAATTTCATAATACTGCCCCAATAATTCTATAACCAATATATATAACTGACAGGATCTAAAGATAATAATAATTTATAATTATAAACTTTATATGATTTAATAATATCTCAAAATATTGCTCATACGAGAAGGTAAAAAATAAATAGTTCTTAAACACGTTTTTATACAACAACTTTTTATAATAAGTGAAAAGAATTTGTTAATTAATCATTAAGAAAATTTATATAGTGCTCTTTTAACGATGCCGTTTCACAAAACCGAAGGTAAGTCCGCGTACGAGGTGCTTTCTTATAAACAAACCAATAATAACTAGAGGCAAAGTCGCACCGATTGATAAAGCCGCTTGAATACCGTAGGCGCCCCCTCCTCCAAACCGATTAAGATACATTGGTAATGTAGACACATCAGCCTTGGAAAGTATTAAAGCCAAAAAGAACTCACTCCAATTCAAAATAAAAAGAAACAAGAAAGTTACAGCTAAGCCAGGCTTCAAAAGAGGAAGAATTATCTCGACAATCACCTGAAATCTGCGGGCTCCTAATACCTCTGCTGCCTGTTCATACTCAAGTGGAATATCGTCAACGAAACTTTTTAAAACCAATAAAGCAAAAGGAATTGTTGTTATAATATACAATAATATAAGACCAATCCTTGAATCTTCCAAACCTATAAAAGAATACCAAAGCAAAAGAGGACCAGCAATAACAAAGGGCGGTACCAGTCTCAGTAATAAAGTTGCTATTAATTGGGTGTCCGTCAGTATTTTATAACGAGAAGCAGCATATGCAACTATAGCACCAAAAAAAGTAGCAAATAATGAGGCACTAAACGCTATAATTAGTGAGTTTATAAAAGCATCCCATGGGCCTATAGATTCTGTATAACGTCCTGCACTAAAAACACCAGAGATCCAAACAAGATAGTAGTTCAAAAAGTTAGGATCTTCTGACCACCAGACCGGAGGCCAAGTAATCCATTCATGCGAAGCCTTAAGTGAAGTGGAGACTATCCAAAAAAGTGGAAAAGCCACTATTAACAACCACACAGTAAGAATAAAATAACGCAAAAATTCAAATAAGGATTTCCGCTTAAATCGGGATATCATTCCACCTATCCTGAAACTATGGCTAGCTTATGGATTTAAACCAGTATAGCGCAAAATATAAATTCCATGATTTTTATCAGACACATAGATGTTCCCTCGTTTGTCAACAATGACATCCTCTGTCTGAGCCACTAGCTTAGTAGCTGGTAATAGGCCTCTTCTTTCTTTGGGATCAGGTGGAACAAAATAGCCTACCTCTTGGGGCAGTCTTTCATCTGAAATATCATAAATTCTCAACCCGCCATTAAAATAAGTCACAAAAGACAGGTCTTCACCTTGGTAAAGAATATCCTGATGCTGGGGTTGGTGTTGATTATGGGGGCCAAAGCGCCCTCCCCTTTCACAAAAGTTTTTATAAGGAGCTTCTTCCGGAGGAACCGGTAGTGGGAATAAAGATATAAGATGAGGATTTTTCTCATCACTTATATCAACCATACCACAGTAACCAAGAGGTTCTTCACAATTTTCTTTTATTGCTTCAGAATTAACAATAACCAAATCTCTTCCATTTAGAGGAAGAGCTGTATGTACAGAGATAAAATTCACAAAGGGGGGTGAAAAAGGCAAGTCACTTACCATAGTCGGCTGAGTTTTATCAGAAATATCTAAAATGACAAATCCCCCTGCACCGTATGGAAGGAAAGCACGATCACCTTTAATGTATGCTCCTCCGTGCAGCATGGTTCCCAACCGAGGTCCGTCTTCACCTCCTGCAATCCATTGTCCAGGTCTCCACCAACGTCCAACTTCAACTGGGTTGCTTGGATCTATTATGTCTACTATCTGCAATATTTGACCTATGTAACCTTCTGGTAGCCCTGTAGCATATACATATCTCCCACCATCATAATAATTTCTATGTGTTCCATCTCCACCTGTTTTAAAATGACCTATAAGTTTAGGATCCTCCGGATCATCGAGACCCCAGATCAAAAACCCCTCCCCATTTGGTTCACCAGGTGTATTACCCCAACCCTCCATTATCTTTTCCTGAGAAGTAATCATAAGACCATCAGCAATTTGAACTTGAAGTGTCCAAGTGTTAGATGGTCCTTCGATAAATCTAACAAATCTAGGGTTGGCCGGATCTGTCACCTCAACAATAGAAAAGCCTGGGTGCCAGAACTTAGCGGTATATAAATACCAGCGGTCGCCAGACTTATGCAAAGCTAGCTTGAAACCTGGTCTACCCTCTAGATCGCAATATCCAATTTTTTCTACATTTAAAGAAAAACTATCTCCCGAAGGATAGGTCATGACATGCCCTCTGTTATAAGATTCATATTTAAAATCACATATTTTATCATCTTTAGCACTAGTACGTGACTAATAAATTTCATAAGGGTCTAGATTATTTGCGTTTATCAGTCAAAAATATCAAATGACTTCAAATATAGATGATCATAGACGACCACGTTATCAAATCATAGCTGATGATCTGATTACTGAAATAACCTCTAATAGGATTACGGTAGGTTCTAGCTTACCTACAGAAAAAGAATTATGTCGTTATTACGAGGTCAGCAGATATACTGTTCGTGAAGCACTCAGAGTTCTTAGAGAAATGGGGCTTATTAGCATTCGTCGTGGCTCAGGAACAAAAGTTTTATCTGCAAAACCCAAGGATGCTTACGTACAGTCAGTAAATAGTCTTTCAGAATTATTAAGGTATCCAGAAACTAGGTTCTCTCTAAAAAAATCAGGCATGGCCATGATCGACAGGAACCTTGCCAATACTCTTAATATAAAAAAAGAAGTTTGGTTTCAGATAAGTGGTATCCGCCGTTCAAATTCTTCAAATACTCCTATTTGTTGGCAAGACGTTTACGTTTTACCAGAATATGAAGATGCTGCAAGACGAGTACCTTTCAGCCATCATGCTGTGCATCAAATTATTGAATTACGCCATGGATCATTAATAGAAGAAGCACAACTAAACATATTTGCAAGCCAGATAGACCGTCCTTTAGCAAGACATCTTGAGGTTCAAGAAGGTTCTTCTGCTATGACAATAATTCGTCTCTATCATGATAATAAAGGACGTTTATTTGAAATAACTAGAAGTATTCACCCAGAGGGACGTTTCGTTTATTCGCTGCACATGAAACATGACAAACAAAACAGGGAATAAAAAATATTTATTATTTGAATGCAGCCAGTTCATTAACAATATCTTCGTCAACCTCAACACCAAGACCTGCTCCATCAGGTAAGATTGCTAGTCCAGAATCAACAACAATTGGGTTTCGAACAAGATCTTTTGCGACATACTGTTTAGTGATACTCAGCCCCCAATTTAATGAAGGAGCAGCAGCAGAAATATGAAGAACTGCAGCACTTGATATACTTGACTCCGCAACCTTTCCAGCCATATTCACATTCATGCCTAACTCATCACAAACACAAGCGGCCTCATAGGCACGAGTTATGCCACCCAACTTGATCATTTTCAAGCTACCACCTTTTGCAGCTGACATTTCCTTATGAGTTTTTATATCCCTTACACTGTGCAGCCCTTCATCGGCCCCAATATCAATCTTAGAGTGTCTTTGAACCAGGGCCATACCATCTAAATCAGAGCCTAATATTGGCTGTTCAACAAAGTCTAAGCTCTCACCAACGTTTTCAACAAACTCGACTGCCTTCTCGCGACTCCAGCCTTGATTTGCATCAGCAGAAAGCTGCACCCCACTGTTAACTAGGTCACGAATACGAATAGAACGTTCGACATCTTCTTCTACTGGATTAGATCCAACTTTTATTTTGAAAGATTTAAAGCCCTCTTCTAATTTCTGACTACCATCCCTGAGATCATCTTCCAGCTTTCCTGATGCTAGCATCCATAAAACTGGCATCTTCGTTCTTTTTACGGTTCCCAATAATTCAGCAACAGTTTTTTGTTGGGCCTTTCCGGCTATGTCGTAAAATGCCATTTCCAATAAGGTCTTAGCACTTGCATTGCCATAAAGTCTAAAATCCATCAGAGAGAGATTCTCAGCAAACTCGGATGGGTCTCGACCTACGAAAAATGGGGTTAAATAGTTTATAGCCGCAACCATACTTTCAATAGTTTCGCCGGTCATGCCAGGAGCTGCTGAAGCTTCTCCCCATCCAACTAAACCATTATCAGTACTCACCTTTACAAGAACATTATCGCTTGAATTGAAAACAAATCCTGCCATCTTTAGAGGTTTGGTCATCGGTAAAGAAATAGGAATCGCTTTGATATTAGATATTTTCATAATATTTCCTAATGTTTTACTTTAACTTAGAATTAAACTATTTGCCTACAAGCTTATCAAGTGATCGAGGTTTTGGTTCTATAATTTCTTGACCAGAATCAGAGGCTAAATATTTTGATAAGTCTTTCAATCTGGAACTTGCTTGGTCACGAACTTTTTCTACGTCTATTCCACTCCAATCGTAAAATCCTTTGCCGTCACTTAAACCCCCTTCTCCGCGATTAACCATGTTTTGTATCATCTGATTTGGGGTATCAATGGGATGTAACTCAGGAACAATAGATCTCTGAGCATCAGCGTGAATCCTTAACCCACTAATATCTTTCTGTTGTATTAGTCCGTTCAGACACATACGAGGGCCGAGCATTTTTCGTGCAGACATATCAATATCTGCAGGACTGGCAACACCATTCTCAATTAAATTGTAGCACTCATGCAATATAATATGCTGAAGTCTATTTATTAAAAATCCAACAACCGGTTGGTAAAGAACAACTGTTTCTTTCCCAGTTTCATTAAGTACTTTGGACACCAAATCGATATCTTCTTTTGGACAGCTTGGACCCGCCATCACCTCTACAACAGACGTAGTTTCTGCTGGCATAAAGTAATGCAACCCTAGAAATCTTTTGGGATAAACTAAGTCGCTAGCAAGCTTAATCAAATCTAGACCCGAAGTTCCGGATGAAATAAGCGGTGCACCCTTATACTTATCTTCAACGAGACGATACACCTCCTTTTTATCCTCAAGGTTCTCAGGCACGAACTCTATAACTAAATCAGGCAATGCGTCAGGTAATTTTTCATAAAATGCTATTCGCTCGTCGGTTCCACTAAGTTGCTTACCTCTAGACGAAACAACTGAAACTTTAAAATTAGCTTTTACGAAGGTATTGGCAACAGCTTTACCCATTACCCCATAACCAAAAATTAGAATATTTTTTATTACTAAAGTGTTTGGAGGACTCATTTATTTTCCTAATGTAAAATTAAGAAGTATCATTTTATTTAACTATGACCGTACATTGTTTTCCCCGCTATTGGGAAATCAACTTGCATAATATTTCCATTCAAAGAGTCAGTAATAAATAGCTGTTTATTGTCAGGCCCTCCAAAGGCAATATTTGTCATAAGACGATGCTCACTGCCAGCATGTATTAGATGAGTTGGCAAACCATTATTATCAAAGCGCCAGATACCAACTCCCAAGTGACATACCAGTAAGCCATCCTCAGAGTCTGTTTCAATTCCATCAGGACCCGCATGACCACCAGATAATTGTATAGCAACTCCCGTCTTGGATACATTACCATCAGCCATAAGCGGCAGTCTCCAAATTTGCTGAGTACGAGTAACAGCAACAAAACACTGATTTTCTGATATATTTAAAGTTATTCCGTTAGGGCTGGGTATGTTCACTGCGAGACGATCCAGGCTACCATCTGCTCCCCATCTAAATACTCTTCCTGTGGGATCAACAACCCCTGTCTGCCCTTGATCAGTAAAATAAAGGTCTCCATCTTTACTAAAATGAAGATCATTTGTTCCTTTAAACCCCTCACTAAATACAGACCCTAAAACAGTTGTTACACTGCCGCTTTCAGGGTTGACTTCCATTATTCCATATTTGTAACAAGCAACAAATATTCTTCCATCTTTATGAATTTTTAAACCATTAGGCCACCCATCATATTCAGCAACGAGTTCAATATCTCCTCCCGGAGGAATTCTAAATATGCGTCCAAACGGTATATCAGTGAAATATAGATTACCTTGTCTATCAAATGATGGTCCCTCGAGAAAACACTCAACCTCAGCCCCTTGTCGATTTGGATCAGACCAATCAGAACGACGACGATCACGAAACTTTTCTGGTAATGGCTGAAAGACCTTAGCTTCTATTAATTCTAATTCTTTAAATGGGTTTAGCATTCCAGAAAACTCCCGATAATTAATTTTAAATAATGAATTTAAGTAAATATAAACTGCATATTGTTGGCGAGAAAAAAACTCTTTATATGTTGGGACAAGTTATACAATCTAGCAAATGAATACAAATATCTGTTAATTAAACTTCGGTAAATTAGTTAAATAATAAGATTATATGTTTAGGAGGAAATTATTTATGTCAAATATGCCCACATCAGACGATTTCAATGACATTCTTTTTGAAGTCAAGAACAACGTTGCCTGGATAACAATTAACCGACCAAAGTCCCGAAACGCGTTTCGTGAACACACTCTGGATGAACTAATAATGGCGTTCAAGTCTACTAGAAATGACCCATCAATAGCATGTGCAGTAGTAACTGGTGCTGGTGATGTTTCATTCTCAGCTGGTGGAGATTTTGGCGCAATGATGAAGCTGAATTGGGCTAATGCCTATCATTGGAATGATAGAATGCTTGGAACAGCCATGACCATCCGTGGGCTGCCCATTCCCGTAATTGCCATGGTAAATGGTTGGTGCATGGGCGGAGGACATGAGCTTGCCCTTTGGTGCGATATGGTTATTGCTTCCGACAATGCAATGTTTGGTCAATCAGGCGCCAAAGTAGGAGCTTGTCCAACTGTTGGTGCAACACAATACATCCCTAGAATGATTGGCGAACGACTAGCCCGAGAAATGATATTCTTAGCTCGAACATTCACTGCCGAAGAAGCAGTTAGCATAGGACTGATTAATAAAGTAGTTCCTCAAGGAGACCTTCGAGCAGAGACCGAAAAATGGTGTGAAACAATTAAGTCGCACAGCGGACAGACAATTAGAATGACAAAAAAATCTTTGAATCACGAATCAGACGAACTCTATGCTTCATGGCAGCATGGCATGGAATTACTTGCTCATGTTTGGGGAAGTCCTGAGGCTAATGAAGGCATGGAAGCTTTTCTTGAAAAACGCAAGCCAAACTTTATGCAGTTTCGGATGAAGAATAAGAAAGCTGTAGATCAATATCTTGATGATTTTAATAATAATCGGAATCAAACAAAACCTGAATAAGGTATAAGAACTTATTAGGATCAACAAAAACTTATAGAAAAGTACTAATATGAAGAAAATTTCTGAGCCCGGTGTCCTCAATAATATTTTGGTCATAGATTTAACTAGAGTTTTAGCCGGCCCTTTCTGCACAATGTTATTAGGAGACATGGGCGCAGATGTGATCAAGGTCGAACAACCGGGCAGAGGAGATGATACTAGAAGCTGGGGGCCACCATTTGTCGGAGATGAATCTGCTTACTTTTTGGGAGCCAATCGTAACAAGAGAGGCATTACACTCAACCTCAAACACCCTTCTGGCCAAAAAGTGCTGAAGGAACTTTTACAAAAAGCAGACGTAGTTATTGATAATTTTAAGTTAGGAACATTATCAAAATTAGGTTTCGATGATGAATGGTTTAAAATTAATGCACCCCAGATTATTCGCTGCTCGATACTAGGTTACGGATCAACTGGCCCTCGAGCAGGTTTACCTGGTTATGATTTTCTATTGCAAGCAGAAAGTGGTTTAATGAATATAACGGGTGAGTCAGACGGAGACCCAATGAAACTTGGAGTAGCCATCGTTGATCTCTGTACGGGATTATATGCACTATCAACAATTTTAGGCGCTATTAATGCCCGACATTCATCAGGCTTAGGCCAATCAATAGAAGTTTCACTTTACGATACTGGTGTATCATTATTGGCCAATGTTGCTTCAAACTTTCTTATATCCGGAAAGACAGCTGGCCGTTACGGTAATGGCCACCCTAATATCGTACCATATAACGCCTACCCTACTAAAGACGGTATGATTGCCCTTTCAATAGGAAATGATATGCAGTTTGCGAACTTTTCAAATGCTGTTGGAAAAACAAGCTGGTCTGAAGATGATAGATTTAAAAGAAATAGAGATAGAGTGGAAAACCGCGGAGCATGTGACGGTATGATTTCGGATTTATTTCAAACGAATACAACCAATTTTTGGTTAGAAAAACTACAAACAGCAGAAGTGTCTTGTGCTCCAATAAATACCGTCGAACAAGCGCTAACAGCAACACACACAATCGCAAGAGAGCTCGTTACTACAACAAAACACACAACAGAGGGTGAGATAAAAATACCCGGTATTCCATTTCGTTTTTCACACAATCCCGCAACTATAAGAAAACCTCCTCCATCACTCGGAGAACACACAGATGAGGTATTGGAAGAGCTCGGTAGATCTATAGAAGAAATATCAGAGTTAAGAGACTCAGGAGCTATTTAGCATAAATAAATATACCAAAGTATTTAATCTAGAAACGCTAGTTATTAAACATCAAATTATTGTTTTATTTCATCTATAGGTTTTAACTGATTTTCTGTGTTCGTGTCTGATGATGGAGTAACATCTTCAACTTTACGATAAATTAATAAAACAATAACCAAACCAATGGCCAAAACTGCAAACATAACTCTGTAGGCCGATGAAGGACTCCGACCAATTTCATCAACAGCAAACATATCAATGATTGAACCGGTCAAGATCTGCATAAGAAAAACACCAGACCATGTACATAAATTTATAGCAGTAAAAACTCGTCCACTATATTCATCAGGAAACAAACTGCGTACGTGCGCAAATAAAGGCCCAGCCATAGCAGCAGTCACTGCAAACGTAATCAATAAAGCAGTAACAATAAATGTCGATGAACTACCGTTAATTGCCAACAAAGCAGTTGCTCCAGCAAAAACTAACAAACCACCGGTAACAACACCTCGTCGGGTATCAAACATGCGATCTAATGGACCATAAACGAGAGCCCCGACTATCCATGCAACAGAAACTAAAAATATAATATTTCCTCGTTCTACAATATTCAAAGAAAATACATCATTTAAGTATGGGCCAATCCATAAATTACGAACTGTTATTAATGTACCAAAAGTAGTCGATGTAACTGCAGCAAATAAATAAATTCGTTTATCAAGAAGCACATATTTTAACCCATATATCACTTCCAATAAGGATTCCGATTTTATCTTTTTTTGCTGATCAGGAGGACGGTCACGAACAAATAATAATAAAGAAATAGCTGCAAGAAAGGTAATAACACCAACTACCTTCAAAGACGTTCTCCATCCATAACCGTCGACAGCTAATGCAAAAGGTGAAGCAGAAAGCAACATCCCTATCCCTCCAACAGCTACAGATACAGCCGTTGCTGTAGCAAGTCTATCTCTTGAAAACCACCTAGAAAGCAGCACTATTACTCCCATAAAAACTGGAGCTGCCCCACAACCAATAAGAAATAAACCAACCCTAAGCATAAATACATTGTTAGCGGAAGCAAAAACAAAAGTACCCAAAGCAGCAAAAAGCATGAAACTAAACATTGAGAATCTAGGACCAAAACGATCTAGAAGCACTCCCACTGGAAGCTGCATCAATGCAGCCCCCAAAAATATTGCAGCTGGCAAACTTGCTAGCTGTCCAGGGGTTAAATCAAGTTCTGTTCGAAGGTCTGGTGCTATAAGCGCTGGCGCAGATCGTAAAAAATGAGCAAGTATGAACGCTAAACTTACTGCTGGGATCATACCTAATACAATTCGAGTTCGTTTGTTCAATTTTTTTCTTCATAGAAAATTGTCTTATGATTCATTTACGGAAATTTTCAGTCTATATAAAATAAAAAGATTCATTAAAAATCATAAACCTGTATTTCTTCGCCATTTAATTATTGCTGTGGTTGTACCATCATCTAATAACCCAGTAAAAACCATACGATCTCCATGATAATCTACCGATCGATCACGTTTAGTTCCTACCCATACAGGGTTAGAACCAGTATCAATTTCATGAGTGACCACATTATCTTTAAGACTCCACTTGCCAGAGTAAGTCATAAAGCTATCAAAAGCTTCCGCTTTCTCAATCTCACTTGCACTATTAGTTAATGGCTTCCGCGCGCCTTTTTCTGTTATAGCCACCATATAGCCGTCAGGTGTATAGATAATTCTACCTTTAGGACTATTACCCAGCGTTGGAGTTTTATTACCCTCATCATCTTCAATGTATGTTTCTTCTAGTGTCCAAACACCCACGATGTCATCAGGTTTAATACCCATATTAATTCTTTCTATTATATAAATATTTCAGCTTATGATCTGAAAGTTAATTGGAATCAGACAATTAGCAAATAATAAAACTCTATTTTCCTTATACTAAATTATTTGAAACCATATTGATATTAACTTCAAAACCCAATTGCTTTTCAAAATATCTTATTACCCTGATGCGTCAATAAGGTTTCCTTCAGGATCCAAACTCAGTCCTGTCGTAGCAGCCTCTTTGACTATATTTTTTGGCCTAGTTACTGTCGAATTTTCTGCACCAGATATCATTACCAATAAATGTGCATAATCATCACCTATGTTACGAAAACCTCTCATTACTTTTGGAGGCACCGAAATACAATCCATAGGTCCAATCTGAGCCTCCAATCTTTCATTGCCTTCGTTCCAAAATATCGACCATGTCCCAGAAAACGGAATAAATACTTCAACTTCTTCTGGATGAGTGTGCAATGTAGATCCATTTCCTGGCTCAGCTCCAACATAAGCCACGTTAAACCCTGTTGAATCAGTTATCGCAGTTTTATTTGTTGAGTCCTCTGAAACTCCCTGACCTATTATACTGTATATATCGCGCTTATAACCCTCCATTCTCTGGGTTATCATCATAGTCTTGTTGGGAACCTGATCCTTCCAGATAGCAACCCTCTTTTTCATTTCATCTGAAGTTAATACAACCACTTCATCATCCATAAAGCTTCTCCTTATGACAGAGCAATATTTTTCAATTGTTCATACATTAATGTAGGACCCTAGTTTAAAAAAGAATTGATTTAAAACCACTTAACAATCATTCCTTCTTAGGACTTTTAATATGTTCACTAAAGTGTTTATCAATGGCAGCTTGTGATGCGGACCTATAAGATTCGCTGTACTCTTCACGATTGTTGTGCATACGAAGTAATGATTGCTCACGCTGACTGTTTCTTGAAGAAAATTTGGGCATTACATACCTCGCAAACAACTCATACGATTTCTTGGTTTTCTCAAATTCGGCCCAATTAGTCGCCAATTGAAGGAAGCAACCGAACCCTCCGGTCTTATCCCAATATTTTTCGAGGCATTCAATTGCATCATTAGGAGTGCCCACTACTGCGAGTCCATTATTTACGGCTTCTTCTATTCCACCTAACCCCAGCAAGCCAGTTTTAGGATTAACCGAGAAACTATAATCTTCCCAGGGCTCAAACCCAAATTGAATATTGGACCATGCTTGTTCTCTTGTCTCGGCTAGATGCATAGGCACAACTAATTTCAGATTCTCAGGATGCATTTCCGTTCCGTGTTCCTTGGCCACTTCACAGGCGACACGCCAATTGACATCTAGCACATCGTAAGCTGCAAAAACACTAGCAGCCAAACACAGTAACCCTAACCCATACTTTCCAGCTAATTTAGCTCCTGTTGGTGTAACAGCACTAGCAATCGCAACCGGTGGCCTAGGCCATGTATAAGGTTTAAGATTGGTTTGTGCTTTATTTAGATTAATCCACTCAGACTGATAAGTTACTACTTCGCCCGAAAATAATCTAAGAATTATATCCAGCGACTCAGCCATCATTTGTCTCTGCTTAGACGCCTCGATACATAACATTCGGGCATCTGACTGTAACTGCCCAGGACCCACTCCGAGAATAGCTCTTCCTCTTGTTTGGTGATCCAGTTGAAGAAAACGTTCGGCCACCATCAAAGGATTATGGTATGGCAAGGAAACAACGCCACTCCCCAACATTATCTTACTTGTTCTTTCCGCAGCAGCAGCTATAAAAATTTCAGGAGAAGATATAATTTCAAAACCACCGGAATGATGTTCTCCAATCCAGGCTTCGTGATACCCTAAACGGTCAAGAAATTCGACCAATTCAAAATCTCTTTGCAAGGCTAGTGTAGGGTCTTCATTATTGGGATGATGAGGTGGTAAAAAAACACCCATTTTAACATTTTCTCGATACATGACCTAACTTATCCAGTCCATTGTAATAATAAACCCACTCATTGACTAATCACCTTCTATTTTGGAACGGTCCCTTTTATGAGCTAATAGAGCCATCAAACGTTTGTCTCGCCAATTTCTGCGAGTACTATTATTAACTGAAGGTCGGCTTTTAAGACGCTCGATTTCCAATCTGTTGACTGACTCTTCACTCCATTGACGAGCGTTTTGGCTTGTATTGATTTCATTTACCCACTGTCCATACCTGTTATTATAGTCAGGCACACCTCCTGGAGCATTCAGTGAGATAGTTTCCATTGCCCCCATAAAGGACCATCTAAGTCCCAGTGCCTCTCTGACAGTTTTTTCAATATCTTCAATTCCGGCAACCTCGTCTTCCCAAAGTCTATAAACCTCTGAGATAACTGCATATTGAATTCGATTTAGTACAAACCCCTGAATTTCTTTTTTTAAGACGCTTGTGGCCTGCCTACAGTCTTCCATCAATTCCTTACTTTTCATCACTACATTGCTTGATGTCCAGGGTGAAGGAACAATCTCGACAAGCCGAAGTAAGTGTGGAGGAGTCCCAGGATGAATAACGATACATCTCTCCCGACCGGGCAAATGTTCAGTAAAGGCTGACACAGGAATGGTCGAAGTTGAACTTGCTATAGTCACCTCTTGAGGAACTATTTTATCAAGTTTCTCAAATAAGTCTTTTTTTAGCTCAGCCCGTTCCGGGATGCTTTCTTGAACGTGAGTAGCTCCATCTAGAACTTCTTCAAGATTTGTGGATTTAGACACGCGCGATAGTATGGTTTCAGGTGACTCATCAATCAAACCATATTCATTCAAATCATTTAGCCCTTTTTCTATTTCCATTAATGCCTTATCCAAAGCATTTATGTCCGTGTCATAAAGAACTGGATTGCGTCCTGATTCTGAAAACACAATTCCCCAACCTGTTCCAATAAGGCCAGAACCGATAAGAGCTATTTTTTCCATATCTCATAATTCCTTATTCAAAAAAATATATTAGTTTTTCCACTCGGGAAGTGAAACAGGGTTCCACGGGCGCTGAAAATTAAAATCATTTGTGATTGCATTAGCCGCGATATAACCAGGGGCGCCATTAACTCCACCACCATTCCCTGAAGATGAGCCGCACAAATAAAGACCCTCAACAGGAGTTCGAGTACTCGATAATTCCATGTGCGGTCTATTTATTCCTAATTGCGAAGGAATGTACGCCCCCATTCGTACGGCACCTTTTCGCATGTTTATGTTTAAACGCTCAACATCAAGAGGAGTAAATAAAAACTTTCCCCGTATATTCTCTTCCCTAAGATTAGTAGTGTATTCTCGCCAATTGTTTAAAATACAGTCCAAATAATAATCTTTTTGATCATCCCAATTCTGAGATTTTCCATCTACTTCATAAGGTGCAAAGGGCCACCAAAAAGCGGAGTGACCGTCTGAGGGAGCATAAGAGGGATCCAGTGAACTATTACACGCTCCATTACCCATTAAAACATCAGGGAACTTCTTTTGCTCACAATGTTCAAAACACTGTTTTACTTGTTCTATCGTATCCATTCCGAAAAAAATGTTAAAAGCAGAATCTATGTCAGCATCAAATTCACGTGACTTGTATATTGGCCTCTCTTTTAAAGCTAAGTGCAAAGTTACAAGACTATGGTTGCCCCAGTGCCAATTATCTAGTTTTGATCTTGCTTCATCGGAAAATACTCTTTCGTTTATCATTTTCATTGTTGTTGGAGCATCTATGGCACTCGCAACAAAATAGTTGGCCTCAATCACAGTTCTATCATCAAGTACAATGCTTTTTGCTTTGCCACTTTCCAGTTTTATTTCCTTTACTTCAGAATCCAGAATAAGTTTTCCTCCCCCTTCCTCAAGGATACGCCTAAGGGCATTTGGAAGAGCCACTGCTCCTCCTACCGGCAAGGTAAAACCCGTTACATTAGAGAAAATTGCAGGAAAAACCATACCCGCACCAGGTTGGTTTTCTGTGGCAATCACATGCATATATGAAGAAAAGAGAGTTCTTATCCGATCATCAACAAAATATTTTCTTACAACAGAAAATAAATCATGCTCAGCATGTGATAAAAACTCTTTTGCCTCAGGTCCAGACAAACGATCGCGCAACTGGTCCAAAGGTAATGGCGCATTGTACATCAAAGAGCCTAGTAAGGGTTTCATCTTCACAGCATACAAATGGTATAACTCTCTGAATGTATCAGCATCACTCTTGGAAAATCGAGAAAGGGAATTACAGGTTTTTTCCAGATCCTTATGAATGACAACACATGACCCATCTCGGAAAGTCGCAGCTTGCTGAACGGGTGGTTCAATATATGAAAATCCATAACGATGCAGTTGTAAATCATTAATCAATGGCGAATTACCAAAGCCCATAAAGAAATTAGAATGAAGGTTAAATTTATAGCCAGGAAGAAGCGGTTCATGAGTGCTTGTTCCGCCACCAATATGAGAATTTCTTTCAACAACAGCAATTTTAAGACCAGCTAGAGAAAGATACGCAGCCAGAGTTAGACCATTATGGCCTGCACCGATAATCACTCCATCATAATTTGGCATAGCTTTATCCTTAGGTTTCTAACTTAAACTAATATATTCATAAGAAACTCATTAGTTGTAAGTACAATGATTTAGTCTTCATTTACTATGAGACTAGTTAACAACATCCTGCGTAAATGAACTGTCAACTCCCAATGATTCAGCGGCTTCAAGTAGCTGACTCCAGCTCTCAGCATCCAAAGGAATTCCATTTTCCTTCCTTTCAGCCCTTGATTTTCGTTCAGGCTCACCAGGCACAAGAACCGGTAGCTTTGGATCTGACGGAGGAGAACCCGTCGCATAATTAACCATAGAGTCTATTTCATTTTTAATCCAATCAAATTCTCCAAGCCTTGAAGGATCAATCAGTATGACCGTCATAGTATTTATTATTCCATCAAGCCTAATATTGTCAGGTTGAATCGTTCCTCCTCCTGACAAGACTCCAGACATAAGCTCAGCTATTAAGGCAAGTCCATATCCTTTATGCTCACCGAAAGGCAAAAGGGCCCCTTTGGGTTCGGAAAACATTATCCCAGGGTCATTTGATGGTTTTCCCTCAAAATCAATCACCAAACCATCCGGTAACTTTTTACCTGCATTATTGGAAACACGCAATTTCCCTGCCGCGACTTTACTTGTCGCCATATCAAGAACTATTGGTTCAGATTTTTTTCCTGTAGGTAATGCAAAACAAACTGGGTTTGTTCCAAACCGTGCATCACTGCCTCTATGGGGAGCAACCAACGCATAATGGTCTGTTACGTTTACAAAGTGCAAAGAAACAAGATTTTCATCTACAGCCATTTCTCCATAAGTGCCGACTCTTCCAATATGGTGGGCATTTTTTAACGTCATAACCACCAGACCAATTTCCTTACATCTTGTGATTCCCTTTTTCATGGCTTCCTCAGCAACCCTTTGTCCATAACCTTTTCCTCCGTCAAACTGCAAAAATGCCCCATCATCTTTTATAATCGTCACAGGTGTGTTCGGAATTAATAGTTCCTTTTTAAGGTTATTTAAATAAGTCGGTATAATTCCCACTCCATGACTATCATGACCCGCAAGATTAGCTCCAACTAGGTGATCAGAGACAATTTGCGCCTCAGAGCTGTGACTACCGCCACAAGATATAATTTCACGTGCTAACTGACCTAGTTTTTTGGCAGAGACAAGTACTTCACGTTTCATTAGCACCTCCCTAGATACATAAAGTTTTGATGACAAATAAAATAATCTTCACACAACAGGTGAACGACCACCATCAACATTTATAGCACAGCCAGTGATATATGACCCTGCCTCAGAAGAGAGAAAACAAGCTAGATTAGCAAATTCCTCAGCTTCTCCCATTCGACCTAATGGTAATGTTTTTACAATTGGTGAAATATATTCCTGAAATGACTTGTCAGGTGCATTTTTTTTGTGACGGCGCTCATGTTGACCCGAACGAATAAGCCCCACTAAAAGCGCATTAACCAATACATTATCAGGCCCTCCCTCAGCAGAAAGTACTTTTGTCAAAGCCATTCCAGCGGCACGTGAAACTGATGTAGGTGCGCTAGATGCTCCAGGAGCCTTTCCAGCAACTGATAAGACGTTAATAATCCGACCCCATTTCCTGGAAATCATTTCAGGCATTGCTAGGCGAGAGAAGCGAATAGCAGCAAATAGTTTTAGGTCTAGATCAGTTTGCCACATCTCATCGGTAATCTCCAAAAAAGGGCCACTAGCATGAGCCCCAGCGTTATTAACAAGTATATCTATCTGGTTAAAGCGCTCTTTTGAAATTTTCCACGCCTGACTAATCTGTTCAGAATCTGTTACATCTGCGCTGATTATTTCAACACGAACTTGTGTCCCTTTAACTGAGTTGGATATCAAGTCAGCAGCTTTTTCCAGTCTATCTTTATTACGAGCTAGAAGAATTACATTCCCACCTGATTCAGCAAACTTAAGTCCCATTGCCAAACCCAGGCCATCGCTTCCTCCAGTGATTAACGCAGTCTTCCCGTCTAAACGAATATCCATAAACATCCTCCAAATAATTAAACTTTTATTATGTGAAAAAATTAACTTATAATCTCTTCCTTTGACATCTTCGCTTCAGTGAGGAATAAAGTATATAGTGTAACAATATGAGGCCAAGCCAAATGGCTGAAACGACCTATCACCATAGTTCACACTGGGGAACCTTCACCGCTCAAGTTGAAAATGGCCAGCTTGTTGGTGTTAAAGCTTTTGATAAAGACCCAGATCCATCACCAATCATTCACTCAATGATTGATGCTGTTTACGACGAAAGTAGAGTCAATCGGCCAATTATTAGAAAAGGCTGGCTGGAAAAGGGCCCGGGCGGTGATAAACATTCTAGAGGCTATGATCCGTATATAGAGGTCCCTTGGGATGAAGCCCTTGATATTGTAGCTAATGAGCTCGAGCGGGTGAGGACCAACTTTGGAAATCAAGCGATCTTTGGTGGCTCCTATGGGTGGTCGAGCGCCGGCCGATTTCATCATGCTAAAACCCAATTGCAGAGGTTTCTCTGCACTATTGGAGGATTCACTAATCAAGTACACACGTACTCTATTGCAGCTGGCTATGCAATTCTTCCACATGTTCTCGGGACTGCACAATCAGCTATGCTTGAAGCAACCACTTGGGATTCAATTGTTGAAAACTCAGAATTAGTAGTTGCTTTTGGAGGGATTCCTTTAAAAAACACTCAAGTTACTTCAGGAGGACCAGGTCAACATGTAGCCGGCCCTTATTTACGGGCAGCTAGAAATGCCGGAGTCGAATTTGTTAACATCTCACCAATTCGTGATGATATGGGTGAATTTTTAGATGCTGAGTGGATTGATTTAAGACCAAATACCGACGTGGCGTTAATGTTGGCTTTAGCCTATACCTTAGAATCCGAACAATTATTGAATCGTGATTTCTTAGAGACTTATTGTGTAGGCTATTCAGTTTTTTCTGAATACCTTCTTGGAAAAACAGATAATCAGCCAAAAACTCCAGAATGGGCATCAACAATCTGCGGGATTGCCCCAGAGAAAATTCGTTCCCTAGCTATTAAAATGGCTTCAAAACGTACCATAATTAATACCAATTGGTCCTTGCAACGTGGTGACCATGGAGAGCAACCATTTTGGATGACAGTTGTTCTTGCTGCGATGCTGGGACAAATAGGCCTACCCGGTGGTGGTTTCGGTTTTGGTTATGGCAGCATGGGGAATATAGGCAACCCACGAGAACCTATAGCCTCTCCTGAACTTCCAATTGGAGAAAACCCTTGTCCAAGCTGGATCCCAGTGGCCCGTATATCTGATATGCTACTTAACCCTGGAAAAAACTATGACTTTAATGGTGAAGAAAGGGTCTATCCAGATATTAAGTTAATCTACTGGTGTGGCGGAAATCCATTCCACCACCACCAAGATTTGAATCGTTTAGTTGAAGCTTGGCGTAAACCTGAAACGATAATTGTTAATGAACCATGGTGGACAGCAACTGCAAAGTTTTCAGATATAATTTTGCCTTCAACCACGACACTTGAAAGAAATGACATAGGCGCTACTTCTCGAGATCGCTTTATTTTAGCAATGCAAAAAAGCATAGAGCCTTTGGGTCAATCCAAGAACGATTACGATATATTCTCTGGATTATCTAAAAGACTTGGGAGAGAAGCAGAATTCACTGAAGGGCGAAACGAGCAAGAGTGGTTAAGACACATATACGATAGGTCTCGGCAAAGAGCAGCAGAAAAAGATATCACTTTGCCATCATTCGATACTTTTTGGTCTGAAGGACATGTAGAAACACTTAAACCCAAAAAACCTCATGTTATGTTTTCCGACTACCTGGAAGACCCTAATATATTTAGACTGCCTACACCATCAGGAAAAATCGAAATCTTTTCCGAAACAATTGAAAAGTTTGGATATGATGATTGCCCTGGGCACCCCGTTTGGTTAGAGCCAGAAGAATGGTTAGGCTGCAATGTTGCTGATACTTATCCTCTCCATCTAATATCTAACCAACCGCGCACTAGATTACATGGACAAATGGATAATGGTAAAATTAGTCGAGAGAGTAAAATACAAGACAGAGAACCAATATGGATAAATCCCATAGACGCTAAAAGTCGAGGCATTACTGATGGTGATTTAGTCAGAGTTTATAACAAAAGGGGTCAACTTCTTGCCGGTGTGTTAGTCACAACAGAGGTAAAGGAAGGCGTAATGCAATTATCTACGGGTGCATGGTACGATCCCGCTGATCCATCAGCTATCAATAGTATTGATAAACACGGGAACCCGAATGTTTTAACAATAGACAAAGGGACTTCTCGCTTAGGACAGGGCCCAATAGCACACAGCACCCTAGTGGAGATCGAGAAATATGATAAAAACCCTCCTCCAGTTACAGCCTTTAAACCACCTAAAATCATAGTAAAGTAAGATTATACCAACAGCAGCTCTCACATTCATCTCAGACTAAGATTTACTGCTAACCTTATCCAAACTAGCTGTTGCAGTAACATCAGGATAAAACCTGGTATAGAGTTCCGGTCTTTGCCATTGATCTAATACCCCTGCCTTGGCAGCATTATGATTAGCGGACAAAACCTCATCATTTTGTGAACGAAGCTCTCTTATTCTGGTAAAGTCAATGTTAACAATATATGACCCTGCAATGGTACTCTCGAAAAGAATTTCTTCTGGCGTGGCAACCATAGCGAGCCCTTTCTGCTCGGGAGTAAATAAATTTTGAGTGGTCACAGTTACCGCTAGGTTTTCAATTGATCTTGACCATATTAGATTTCGCCAAGTCGCCCAAAGCTTTTGTTTATCAACGCCTCCTGGCAAGAAAATAATTTCTGCACCGCGCAAAGCCAATGCTCTTGAAACCTCAGGGACGTACACTTCACTGCACATAGCCATACCAACACGTCCATGAATAGTATCAAATACAGGAAAATCATCCCCTGGTACATATTGAAACTCCCAATACCCTCCGCCAGTATAAATCCATGGTCCTGGGGGATGAGTTCGCTTATATGCAACAGGATTCCTTCCATCTGGATAGGCAAGCATAAGAAGATTATAGGCTGTGTTTTCTATTTCACTAATGGGATCAAGCGTACCGAACTGAACATGAATATTATATTTAGCTGCCGCATCTGATATTCGTTCAATTGGATTATATGTTGCTGGCATACGCCATGGACCAGGATAAGATTCCGGAAAACAAACAAAATCTGCCCCGTCACTAGAGGCTTGTTTTATATGGCCAATTGCATCAGAAACATTTTTTTCATCATCAGGTGGCTGATGTGCCATTGGCTGAACAACGGCGATCCTAAAAGACATTATTTGTTTCTCCTCTAATAGAAGTAAATTAATCTCTGAACAAAAATCTCCCAAATTCAATGTAAGATCTTTAGTATAGCATCTTCAAAAACAAAGACCATCTTTTGATGATTTATTAACTTTTATATTTATATCTGTTCTCTCAGAGTAAAGTTCTTTTACTTAATAAAAAAAAACGCCCTGCAAAAGCAGGGCGTTAACAATCATTACAAAATTAATAACCTAAAAACTCCATATATTATAAATGATTACAGAAGTGCCACTATTATCATCACCGCTAACACGTCCCCTGTTTTCAGCATCACTGAAACTGAGATTTGCTGCAAGCGTCCAGCCATCTGCCAATGAAGTATCCGCATCAATACTGATTGCCTTACTAACTGAATCACCAACTGAACCACCATTTCCTACAGTCGAATGATAATAACCTAAAGAAACGTTATAAGACGCCGCTGTATATCCAACTCCTAAGCTATACCATGTTCCTGCATCTTGACCACTCGATACAGCCGAAGCTGTTAAACCAGTATCATAAAAATTGGCGTAGCCAACTCCCATTGAATAATTTCCAAAAGTAGCCGTTGCTCCGACACCCAGTGCCTTTCCTGATGAATTTGTTGCTATTTCATTTTCTCCAAATTCATACGTAACGGATGCTGAAAAATTTGCACCACTTAGTTCAGTTGAATAAGTCGCTGCAACACTAATTATATCTTCGTAGCTTCCATTATTGTCTTTTTCACCAAAGCTAGCACCCGCTGCACCAGCATCGGGTGTAAAGGACATTCCTAATTGGAGACCGTTCATTTCTGGGGTGTAATAACTTATTTTTGTAGCATTCCCTGAAATAGGATCATTTCCTGTTCCTAAAAAAGTGCTTCCAAAATCAAATATACTGCTCAGCTCGCCATCAAATCCTGCTCGTCCCGCCATAACATCTTCACCTGCGATGGCATAATTGTCAGCAGGTCCACCGACATCACCTAATTGCAGAGTGCCAAAACTATCACTAGATACTGTAGCCCAAACTTTATCTCCGTTAGTTGTATCATCTGTATTCACGTTTAAAACGATATCTACTCCATACGAAAAACCATTTTCTGCAGAATTAGATGCTGATATAGCTAGCTCGGCTTCATCAGTTTTAAAACCCGTCTGTCGAACACTTGAATCCTTGTCTTGACTACCTGTATGAGCTTGAAAACGCACTTCGCCAGAAAGCGATACGTTCATATTATTACCTGTTCCAATAGAACCTGCCATTAAAGGAGTTGTAGCTAAAACGCTAATAATTGCAGTCCCAGAAAGTAAAAGTGTCCGATTCATAATATCCCTCTTTTCAAAAAGTATGTGTAATTTATGTTATAACATAACACACATTAAAAAATTATCTAATAAAAAAAGAGAATATACAATGATAGGTTTTGATAAATCACGCCTCAAATTTTTGCAACATGCCTATATTTTGACCACTCTCAACAAACCTTAGTTAAGATTAATTCACGTTGACGTAAAATTTTTTACACAAAATATACAGTGATAATTCTTGCTGTGATTTGGAAAACGTAATAATTCTATTTTTTCGGCTTACTTGGTAGTAAGGCATGAATAGTTTGTTAGTATTATATTAATATAATACTTTAACTAAATTAATTATATCACTGTTATTAAATTAGAAGTAGTTTCTAAAATTGTATCCCGTTTCCTCGACAAAGGCATTGATAAGCCGACTATTAATGGGACCAGGAATTTCTGACTTTGGTCGAAATCGGTCAATTTCTCTCACAGGCATTGCACAGACAGCACTAGAGGTAATAAAGCATTCCTCCGCCTGAGCCACTTCATACATAGTAAAGTCTCTTTCTTGTAACTCAATTCCCAATTTATCGCATAGCTCTAACACTACTTTCCTCGTTACTCCTTCAAGGATGTTACGTTCTGGAGGCGTAATTACTACTCCTTCTCTAACAATAAAAAAATTAGCAACTGAGTTTTCTGCAACATTGCCATGTATATCAAGCATAAGAGATAGTGAGTCATTTGAAGCAGCATCCAGCTCCGCCAATATCTGATTCATCTTACTTGTTACTTTTGCCCTCGCTTCTATACATTCAGGAGGATTACGACGCGTAGCAGTCACTGATAGGCGAACGCCTGTGGCTTGATTCTTTGCAATTTGACTTACGTCGGCTTGCCTAAAGAAAACCATAACCGTAGACGGGCCAGCTTCAAGCACGCTGGTGGAAGGGTTATCTATACCCCGGGTTATCCAGTGCCCTAATCTGTACATACCTCCGGTTTCTAATCTATCTTCATTTGCTGATAGAGTTTTAAGAGTTATGTCGTGCATCTCATCTATAGACACCCCTGGATCTATTCTTACATATTTTAAAGAACGATAAAGCCTGTCTAAGTGATCTTCTAATCTAAACAATTTTCCGTCAAAGCATGGAGTAACTTCGTAGATTCCATCTCCCCATAAAAATCCTCGGTCAAAAGGAGAAATGCGAGTCTCTTCATATTCTAAAATATCCCCATTTAAATAAATCAAAGGTTCTGATGACATAGTCCAATCCAGTTCATTTATATTCTTTACTACCCAGATTACGGCAGTTAACGTGAAAGGCAAATGATCAAATTAAAATTATTTGTTTTTTAGATCGTAAATCAAAGGAAAAATCATGGACAAACACCAATCTCTACTGCCTTTAATGTTGGTGTTATTCTTTACTATAAGCTTCGCATTGACAAATAGCATGGCAGGTCTAGCTTATACTGGCGGCACTGACCCATTAACCGTAGCAACAGCGCGCTTTATAGTACCTACAATTGTTTTAGCGATCTTATTGTGGATAACAGGAGCCAAATTATTATTGCCCAAACAAGACGCTGTGCCCGCTTTATGCCTTGGCTTAATAACGGCAGTTTTTTCTTTTGCTATTTTAAACGCAATAGAAATATTGTCAGTCTCATTAGCCATTCTAATCTTTTTTCTATTCCCCTTATTTACTAGCTTAATAGTTGCCCTGATGGGCTGGGAAAAACTAACGGCTACAACAGCTATAGCGGCTATCGTAGCTTTTTGTGGTTTAGGACTCACACTTGGCGTTGAAATCAGCAGCTTGTCATTAGTTGGGATTTTATACGCCCTTGTAGGAGCTATAGGCTTAGCAATTGTTTCGGCCATTAGTAGTCGTGTGATAAAAAGTGGTGACTCAAGACAGGTCACGTTCTACATCGTTTCAACAGCTTCAGTTTGTTTTATAGTATTCAGTCTTATAAAATATGATCCCCAAATACCGATAAACACTGATGGCTGGATAGGCTTAATAGGCACATCTATATTTTATGCCTGCGGAATAATAGGTTACTTTGCTGCCATATCTATGATTGGACCAGCCAAGGCAACTTTATATTCTTATATTGAGCCTTTATTCACTATCTTTGCTGCCTTTGTATTTCTTGGAGAGCTACTAATGCCACTTCAATTTGTTGGTGCATTAATTATTGTTGGCGCATTAACCGCTTCCGGGTTAGCAGGGCTCAAAAACAATAATTAATCAATATGGGCCGTAGAAGATATTTCTACCAAAAACTGAGGTTTCACCAAATCTGCTTTTATACAATATCTCGCTGGAGGATTTGACGAAAAATACTCCGCGTAGACCTCATTCATTTCATTATAGTGTGACAAGTCAGAAAGAAATATTTGATTAAAGGCTATATCGCTCATTTTGCCTCCAGCCGTTTCAACAACACTCTTTATTATCTCAAGAACTTGCCGAGTCTGAGTTTTAATATCATCCGCGCCAACTAAATCACCCGCTTCATTCATAGATAAAACACCCGATACATATACTGTATTACCCACTTTGACACCTGGTGAATATGGGGCAAGCGGAGGAGCGGATCCTTTAGGTATAATAGCTTCATGTGACATTGTTTAATCCTCACTATTTTCTGTATTTTATTTAAGGAAAGTTATTACGTGGTTATTAAACTCATCACTCATTGTACGTGAACAAGCATGTCCCCCGTAATTCATGAGTATAAGTTTTGAGTTTGGTATTTTTGATGCAAGTTCTTCTGAAAAATAAGCAGGTGTTTGAATGTCATCCCTAGAACAAAGAACCAATGTATCAGTAGAGATTTTTTCGAGCTCACCCCTTCGATCAAATTTTTGAACTGCTTCTATACGGCTGGTCATTATTTCGACTGGGGCTAACATGTTTTTTTGGGCTTCCTGTTGTCGTTCTAACTCAGCAGAATTTTCTATAATCCATTTAGCTGGATAGAGCATTATGCTAGTCATATCTCCATAAAGGCTTGCACCCTGACTTTCGAGTATCGATCGCCTCACTCTCCACACTTTAGATCGATAATGATCACCAAAGGTCGTGCTGGCATAAATTACTAATTTTGATATTCTGTTAGGATTATCAATTGCTATTGATTGGCCAATATTTCCTCCTGTCGAATGACCGACAAAATCTACCGTTCCAACACCTAGCACATCTAGCAAAGACAATATATCATCAGCCAACTGGTCAATATTCTTCACATGCCTGTGTTCAGTTCTACCCGTACCTCTTTGATCATAGGTTATAACCGTATAATAGGTGGAAAAAAAATCTACTTGTTGTTTCCAATAATTGGCTGTTCCACCCATGCCGGCAACAAGTAATAATGGCGCTCCACTGCCAGAAATTTCATAATAATGATCTATTCCATTAGCTTTTTTTTTGGGCATCCTTGATATTTCCCCCTTTTACCCATAAGTCTGCAATAGGAGTTTAAGTTTTGGGAGAATCAAAAGGCATTAAAGCCCCAAATGCATCAGCTACTTCATCTCCAAATTCTTTACTTACCCTCTCTTTTACAGAGTGCGGCATAGAAACATCATCTCTCTCAACTGGTCCCGTTAGGACTGTGAGTTGAAACGCTGTATCTTCTCCAACATTATTAAATTCACGATAAATGCCAGGAGGACAAGAAAAAACGTCCCACTTGTTTAAAGTACGTTTATGAGCAATTGGATCACCTACTCGATATTCTATTGTGCCCTGAAGAACCATAAAAGTCTCAAATGTATTATTGTGATCATGTAAGCATGGCCCCTGCCCTGGAGGCATTTCTGAAATAAACATAGTCGTGCCTGAAGCTCCAATTATTGGTGCTTCATTACCGAAAGGACTTTTAGTATCCTCCAGGATAACCGCTTTTATAGTTTGCGCAAAAAATACCTCCCAAGCCTTTTGTGGAACCCATGACAGGTCATCTGTAGTAGACATAGGTTTCAAGTCTTTAAATCTTCCTATTCGTTTGTCAAACTCTTCTGCTGTTGGTGTATATATTTCAGTAGCCATTGTATTTTTGCTCCCTGTTGTTCAATTAAATTCTATAATAATTAATCCTACGCGGGAAAATACTCATTCAACCAAGCTTTAACAGAGTCTCTTGGACGAGAGTTACCATCTGAAAAAGGAAAATGATCAGTGCCGGAAATAAGTAATAGATCTGTTGGCTGCCCCGCATGTTCAAACAATTGCAATGATTGATCAGTAGGAGTAACTGAATCATCGGAAGCATGAAATAAAAGTAGTGGCCTAGGAGATATTTGAGACACAACATCATTAGCTCGAAAGTCGAACATGCTCTGAGCTGTCTCTGATGGAAATTCCATAATCACATTTTTGCCCATATTACCGCGTAAATGTTCAGGTATAGGCACTATCTCCCATCGTGACATTTTTAGATCAGCTTCACCGGCGTCCCTACGTCTTTTTCCTTCGTCCAAACTCCTTTTAAATTTATCCCAATCTTCGCCTGTATGTTGAAGTTGAAATTTTGTGTCTCCATCTCCCCAGCCACATGACGAAATAACAGCTGCTATCCGCTTATCAACACCGCCTGCATAAACAGCTACCGCTGCCCCGAAGCTGTGCCCAATAACTCCTATTCGTTTAGGATCAACTTCGCTTTGTTCTGACAGCCATGAGACAGCATTTTGAGTATCTGATACCTGATCTAAACAACGGACTAAACCTCTTTCGCCCTCGCTGTCACCGCAACTACGAAAATCAAACCTAAGAGCAATGTAACCCCAATCACATAACATATTTGCCAAAATTTCAGGGGTTGATCCATCTTTGCTTGTACCAAAACCATGTAATATCAAAAATGCAGGGCTTTTCTCTCCAGACTTAAAGTTATCAGGTGTGTGCATGATTCCCGATAACTTTAAACCATCAGAATCAAATGAGATATCTTTTTCCATATTATTATAGACCTCACTTAAATAAAAATTTTGAATAAATTAAGAACTTTTTTTATTAACCAAACCAACAAAAAATAAGCAAAACATCCCTAATGTTGCAAAAAGAGCAATTAAGATAAAGTTATTAGTGTACGATCCACTGAGGATATAGACTAGTGAAAAAATTGAAGGACCAACGATTACACCCATATAAGAAGGAGCAGTAATTCCCCCTATTACAGCGCCTGCCTGACCCACCGGGGCATAACGTGTAGCCTCAACTTGAAACACCCCCGTCCATCCTAGCGCATTAAACCCAAGAATAATAAACAGAATATATATGAATATTTTATTCCACAGCTCTGTAATGCTCATGACAAAGAAAGCACATATCAAACAGAATGCACCCGTTAACATTAAAACAATCAATCCATGTCCAACTCGATCAGCCACCCAACCCCAAAACACCCTCCCTAAAACACCAGAAACCTGAACCAGGGCAAGAACCAGGCCTGCCTCTATTAAGTCAAAACTAACATCAGAAACTAATAAAGTTACAACAAATGCAGCAAGTGTTAGCTGAACCGCAGCATAGAAAAAACCACATATTGATAGCCACCTTAATTGTACTGAACTCCAGACTATAGTAATCGCATCAAAAACACGCCTTTCGAAAACAGCTCTATTTCCGCGTTTAGAATCCCAAGCAGAGCGCATTGGCTGCATGAAAAAAACTAGTAAAACACAAAGAAAACCAGCAACGGCAGGAGACCACTGCCATCCAAGTGATTTGCCAATAAACGGAGATAATAAACCAGCCAGTGCTCCACCTATTGGAACTCCTGTTTGTTTTATTGAAAATATGAGATTTCGTCGATCAGCAGGCATAGAACGTAAGAGCATTTCAGATGCAGCAGGATTAGTCATCCCGTAACCTAATCCAATAATAAATGACCCAATAGCAATAAATAATACTGATGGAACAATTGCTAAAGCTGCTCCTACCGCACAAAACATCAAGCTAGTTTGACTAACTCGAATTGGTCCCCATCGCCTAAGTTGGTAACCTGCTGCTGTGGACATAATTGCAGCACCTAGGTAAAGCAAACTTATCTGATACCCCACTAACTCTGGGGACACTTTAATACTTGTTGCTACTTCAGGTGCAATTGCAGCCAATGACAAAGCAGTAAAAGTAGCTAAAACCTGTACAGATATTGTAACCAATAATATTAGCCACAAACTGGTACTATAAGACTTTGTTAACTCACCTGGTTCCATGAAGAATTACACAATCAAAAGATTAGTTTAATTTATTTCAAAATGAGTTCATATTTCAGATGTCAGTTCTTATCTAAGAACATATTCATAAAACTCTTAAACTCAAAAAAAACACATTTATATATACAATATAAAAACGGCATTAATCACAATGGTTCTTGACGTGATCTTTTCTGACCAACAAACTAGGCCTAGAAATATTCAATTGATTTTAATTTAGGACATTAAATTAATATAGAACAGATAAGAGTAATAGTTTTCTGATGGCCACAAGTAGAAACAAGAAAATTTGAACTACAAATGAATTCACCTCAAAACCCTGATCTCATAATAGAAAATTCAACCAAGTGGTCTATTTCTATATATGAACTTTTGCATAAACACTTCATTAGACAGGTTGTTTATGTTCCTGATTCGGGACATTCGTCTCTAATAAATCAGTGTCACAGAGACAGAACTATCGAAACAATTGTCATGAGCACCGAAGAGGAAGGTGTTGCGCATTTATCAGGCGCTTGGCTCGGAGGTGACCGTGGGTTAATGCTAATGCAATCAAGTGGTGTTGGAAATTGTGTTAACATGTTTTCTCTAATAACGGAGTGTCGGATACCCTTTGTTACATTTATCACTATGCGAGGACAGTGGGGAGAGTTTAATCCCTGGCAAGTTCAGATGGGACAAAACACTCATGAAATCCTCAGCCTATCCGGGTTCGTAGTCCATACCATAGATAATCCAGAAGATGTTGTTGAGACAATAGATGCCGGGCTCAAACTCGCATTTGATAGTTCTAGAGCTATAGCTGTTTTACTTTCTCAGCGTCTTATAGGACGCAAAGAATTTGTAGAGAAATAAGTTAATGATTACTAACCAACCGTTGCATAGAAGAGAAGTAGTTAAGTGCCTCTTAGCTGAGACAAAAGACCTATTAGTGGTTTCAGGACTTGGCTCTGCGACGTATGATTGCGCAGCTGCAGGAGATAATGAAAAAAACTTCTACTTATGGGGCGCAATGGGAGGCTCTGTTCCATTGGCCTTAGGCCTTGCGATAGCTCAGCCAAATAAACCAGTATTAGTTATTACTGGTGATGGTGATTTATTAATGGGACTAGGAGCATTAACAACAGTTGGCGCTCAAGCACCAAAAAATTTAGCTATTGTTGTTTTGGATAACGAAATATATGGAGAAACGGGCGCTCAACCTACTGCTACCGCTAAGGGAACAGACTTGAATGCAATAGCCCGCGCATGCTCCCTTAAAGTTATAGATGATGTATTTAACCTCGGAAAAGTGAAAGAACTTTCTCAGACTCTTTATTTGGGTAAGGGGCCTATATTCGCTAATATTAAAGTGGAACAGGAGACACCACCAAAAATATTACCTTCCACTGATGGGGTTTTTTTGAAAAACAGATTCAGAGATGCAGTTCTAAGCTAATCATAATTTGTAAAGGAACAAAAAAGATGGCTGAAAAAATAGGAATTCTCGGCCTAGGACTAATAGGTCGTTTAGCAGCAGAATTAATAATTCCACATGGCTATGATTGTTATGCCATTAGAAGAAAAAGCACGGAAGATTTTCCAGAAATGGGAGGAAACTTGGTTGAAAGCCCTCGAGAACTAGCTGAAGTAAGTGATTTTCTGATTTCTGCACTGCCCACCGTTGAATCTGCTCGAGATACGTTTTATGGCGAAAATGGTGTGATTTCTGGAGCTCATGAAAATTTAATAATTATAGAGATGAACACTTTTCCTGTTTCTATAAAAGAAGAGCTTAAAGATAAAATTGATGATTCACCTGCAACAATAATAGATTGTCCAATAAGTGGCACCCAACCCGTAATTAGAGCGGGCAAGGGTGTGATTATGATGAGTGGCGATAAATCGTCATGTGATGCAGTAAAACCAATGCTTGAACACGTGGCACCTAAAACATCGTATGTTGGGGACTATGGAACCGGGATCAAACTAAAACTCATGATTAATTTCATGGTAGGAGCAAATACAGTCGCTCTGGCCGAAGGAATGCTTTTTGGAGAAAGAATGGGGTTAGACAGTCAAACAATGTTGGATATAGTTGGCCCTAGTGCTGCCGGATCAACAGTTTTTGGTATGCGTGCAGCGATTATAGCTGAAAGAAAGTGGCAACCCTGTGCAGGCCCAAGTAAATTGCTTTGGAAAGATCTAGATATTGTCCAAGAACAAGCAGATGCATTAGGATTATCAGCTCCACTTCTTCGTATATGTAATGAATATTATAAAAAAATAGAAAAAGCTGATCGGCTTGATGATGAGTGCGCAGTTGTATTCGAAATCCTAGAAGAAGAGGCAAAACCAGTATAAACCACCGGATCTTTAATCTGATCTTGGCGGTTTTCTTTTAAAAGTAATCTTTAATTATTATACTGCATCATTTGCAATAGGAGCGACGCAAATCCCTTCATTTTGAAGATAACTTGCGATTTTAATCAAGGATGACTCTTTACCAGGGGCAGCAATCAGCTGAACTCCATGGGGCATATCTCCGATACCATGTATAGGAACGCTCAAAATTGGTAACCCTATAAATGATAATGGTTGAGCATAAATACCAAGATTAGATAATACTGGAACATCTGATCCATCTAACTTCATTGTTTTCTGACCAATTTTGGTAGCAGAAAATGGTGTTGCAGGAGCCAGAAGAACATCAAATTCATTAAATATATTTAGAACCTGAGTTCTGTACCAACTTCGAAACTTTTGTGCTTTAACATACCAATTAGCCGGTAAAAGAGTGCCCGTAATGAATCCTGATCGGGTCGTCGGATCAAACTTATCAAGATTGTTTCGTATGTCATTCGCATGTTCTAATCCTCCTTCACAGTGAGTAATCACAAAGGCAGCACCTCTGGCACTATCAGTATTATTAATTTTTACGCTTTTTGTTACATTTAGTGCCTTGCACACTTGATTAACAGATTCATAAGATTCGTCAGATCCATTGCTTTTAAAATAACCATCAAGACTAGCTAATCTAAGGCCGTCGATTTTTTGATTTAAACATGAAATTAAAGAAACAAATTTCCCACCATGACATACTGGATCATTAGGATCCGGCCCGCACATAGCATCATAAGTTGCAGCAATGTCTTCAACAGAACGGGCTAAAGGACCGACATGGTCAAAGCTTGAGGCAAACATTTTCGTCCCAAATCGGCTTAATGCTCCGTAAGTTGGTTTAAACCCAAAAACACCGCATAATGCAGCCGGAAGGCGAATGGAGCCATTGGTATCAGAACCTAGACTAAATGCAACCATTCCTGCAGCCACTGAAGAACCGGATCCACCAGATGAACCTCCCGAAACCCTGGTAAGATCATGGGGGTTTTTCACAGGCCCATAATGACTATTTTCGTTTGTATATCCGTAAGCAAATTCGCTCATATGCAGTGCACCAATTAGAATGGCGCCAGATTTTTGAAGACGTTTAATGACCGTTGCATCTTTTTCTGCTGCTGGCTGACCTTTATACATGATAGAACCAGCTAAAGTAGTAACACCTTCAACATCAAAAAGATTTTTTACCCCATATGGCACACCAGCCAAAACACCTGGGTCACCGCCTTGACCTATTATTTCATCTACTCTATCTGCCTCTTTAAGGGCACGGTTCGATAAAAATTGGGAAAAACAGTTGTACTTATCATTTAATGTTGTGGCTCTCTGGATAAAAGCCTCAGTAATTTCCCTTGCGCTAACCTCTCCCTTGCGCACTGCAGATGATATTCTATTAGCATCCTTGTAGAGAAATTTATTATTCATGGCCTGTATACAGGAGCAGCTTCAAATTCTTCAGGAATATCACATTCCAATAATGGCTGAACTATTTGTTTAGTTAATTTAAGGTAAGAAATAACATCAGCCCTATATTCATCAGGAACATTATTTCCTGTTAGGTGCTCTAATTGAATCATGTAACTATACCAATCAAACTCCTTTTCTCCGTCTTTGTTTTTTTTATTCAAATCCTGCTCCACTAAATTATCGAATTACAGTTATTTAATTAACAACTTCTTAATTAACTTTTCATAAACTTCCTTTGGACGTCCATCGAACTCCTTTAATGACATAAGTTCCAGTAACTCTTCTGCTCGGCGGTTTATTAAAGACTGAACCTGATATCGAACACGAGATCTTCGTTCATGTTCTTTATCTATACTTTTCTTTATCCATTCTCGGTGTTCATCGATCGCCTCATCTAACGCGTTAAAACTTTCTACACTATGATTAGAGGTGCTCAAAACACATGGTTTCCATTCATTAGAACTATAAGTATTTCGTGAAACAATTTCATTTATTTCCGCAGCAATTAGTTCAGCACCTGGTAAATCAGATTTATTTATTACGTAGATATCTGCCATCTCAAGAATTCCAGATTTCATTGCTTGCACTGCGTCACCGGATTCAGGTAATAGAACAAGAATAACGGTATCCACAAGAGCTCTAACAGAATACTCAGCTTGACCTACACCCACAGTCTCTAGGATAACCTCATCAAATTCATATCCTTCCATTTCCCAAAGCAAATCTGCCGTATTATCTGCAAGTCCATCATGAGATCGACGACTGGGAATAGAACGAATAAATACGTTAGGATCATTAGAAACTGAATCCATTCGGATTCTATCTCCAAGAATTGATCCCTTTGTTAAAGGGCTACTGGGATCTATAGCCAAAACAGCTGCACGTGAACCATTATCCACCCTTTTAGAGACCAAATTGCTAATAATAGTGCTTTTTCCTGAGCCAGGTGCTCCAGTTATTCCAATCCGATAAAGAGTTTCTTTTGGTAATTCTTTTTGGTTTTTTAGTGTCTCAACAACAGAGGCATTTGCCACTCGAGACAAGGCTTGGCTCATCTTACGTCTATTATTTAATTTTCCACCACTCATTTGGCATTGATCGGTTCTAAAAATCTGAATACGTCCTCATTGTGTTCTCCAAGATTCGGAGGAGGCTTATAATCTATTTCATAACCAGATAATTTAATGGGATTTCCAACAACGCGCATTGGGCCATCAGGGGTAGAAATAACAACTATCATTTCCCTAGATTCTGCTATTTTTCCATCTACAGCCCTGTCCAATGTTTCGACTCCAGATATAACTATACCTTCTGACCCTAAGTTCTCTACCCAGTCACTTGTAGTTCTTGTTTTAAGTAATTCAGAGGTAAGGTTTATTACTTCAGATCTGTTCTTAGAACGTGCTGTCATTGTGGCAAATTTTGGGTCAGTGGACATTTTACTCCAACCAACAATCTCACAAAATAACTTCCAAAACTTATCAGTACTGATAAAAAGCACCACATACCCATCCTTAGTTTCAAAAACCTGTGCAGGCACCATGTGAGGATGGCCACTATTGGCTATTCGTTTTGGTCTGATACCATGATTAAGATAGGCTGAGGCTAAATAATTTAATTGAACCAACATTGTATCAAACAGTGATACATCAACCTGTCCACCTTTACCCTCTATGATTTTTGCTAGTAAACCAACTGCTCCCATTATCCCCGTTGAATTATCAACTGCAGAATAACCAGCTTTAATAGGCGCATTTCCTGGATCGCCAGTTAACTCCATAACACCAGTTAATGCCTGGACCACATAATCATAAGCGGGTTTTTCAGCGTAAGGGCCATCAAGACCAAAACCTGTTAGCGCAACACAAACTATTTTAGGGTTGAATTCTTTCATATTATTATAGGTCAGACCATATTTTTTGATGGTTGATGGCCTCAAATTTGTAACCAATGCATGGGATTTTCCAGCCAATTCATTCAATTTCTTGCGACCATCCGTACTACCCAAATCTAATACCACACCTTTTTTATTGCGATTAATGCTGGTGAAGTAATCGTTATATTGTCCGGTAAAATTGTCTGTCATATTTCGAGCCATATCACCTGACGGCGGCTCAACTTTAATTACATCTGCGCCCAGATCTGCTAATATCATGCCGCAAAATGGTCCAGCCAAAACGTGACCTACTTCTAAAATACGAATTCCTGACAAAGGGCCGTTAGGCATTTCTTAACTCTAGTTCAATTTCCTTTAATACATCTGCAATTGCCATATCAGAGGTGTAAATACCCGATACTCCTGCCTCTCTTAACCCAGCATGATCGTCTCTAGGTATTGTGCCGCCAACAAAAATCTTTATATCAGAGGCGTCTAGCTCTTTTAAGTGAAGTAAAGTTTCGGAAACGATTTCATTATGGCTGCCAGAAAGCATACTTAGGCCAACTGCGTCCACATCTTCATCAACAGCAACACGTGCAATGTAATCAGGGCTTTTTCTTAAACCAGTATAAATTACATCTGCCCCAGCATCTCTTAACGCTAACGCAATTACTTTTGCTCCAACGTCATGGCCATCCAATCCTGGTTTGGCTATTAAAATTCGTTTTCCTTCTAAGCTCATTCTTTTACCATAATATTTTTCTCTATAGACGGACTGGCTCTTGAAATTCACCCCATTGGTTTTTCAATGTAGAAACCATTTCACCCACAGTGGCGTAAGCATGGCAGCAATCTATGAGGTAAGGCATAATATTGTTCTTATCATTTGAAGCAGCATTTTCGAGAGCAACAAGAGACTTTTCAACCAAACTTGAATCACGTGTTTCACGATTTTTTTCATGCTTTTCTATTACCCGGGCCGTGGCCATTGGATCTAGTTTGAATACTTCTCCCACTTCCTCAGTTTGATCATCTCTACGAAAATAATTTTGTCCAACAATTACTGTTTTACCGGAATCTGCTGCCTGTTTTCTTTCTGAAGCTCTTTTGGCTATCTTCATCTGCAGCCAGCCATCTTCAACTGCTTTTTCGACTCCTCCATACTTTTCTATTTCCTCGATAACAGACATCATGCCCTTCTCCATTTGGTCAGTTAGCCACTCAACATAATAACTACCACCAAGTGGGTCTACAGTCCTTGCAATGCCTGATTCATGTGCAATAATTTGCTGAGTACGAAGAGCAATCTCTGCTGAGTGTTCTGTAGGAATCTGAAACGCTTCATCAAACGCACAAGTGAATATTGACTGGGCTCCCCCCAACACAGCCGCCATAGTTTCTGTTCCAACGCGAACAATATTATTATGAGGTTGTGATCCAATTAGTGATGAACCTCCGCAGACCACGCCAAATCTGAACATTTGGGCCTTGGGGTCTTCAACTCCGTATCGCTCATTCATTAATTTAGCCCACAGTCTGCGCCCAGCCCTGAACTTACAAATTTCTTCAAAGAAATCCATATGAACATAGAAAAAGAAACTCAGTCGCCGAGCAAACTTTTCTACGTCTCCACCTCTTCTTATGAGCTCATCTGTATAAGCCAAACCATTGGCTAAAGTGTAACCCATTTCTTCTACTGCAGTACAACCAGCGTCTCGTACATGGGCTCCTGCAATAGATATAGCATTGAAACGAGGAGTATGTTTATTAGAAAAAAGTATGGTATCTGCTATTAATCTCATAGAAGGTTTAACTGGAAATATCCATGTACCTCGTGCAACATATTCTTTCAAAATATCATTTTGAATCGTGCCTGTTAGCTTATTTCGATCAACTCCTTGCTTGTCTGCTACAGCACAATACATCGCATAGATTATTGAAGCAGTCCCATTAATTGTAAATGATGTAGAAATACCACCCACGTCTATGCCTTTAAACAGGCGCTCTACCTCGCCTAAATTAGATAAAGATACGCCAACCTTTCCTACTTCAGCACGAGCCATTGAATCTGTGGGGTCATAACCGCACTGTGTCGGCAAATCTAGAGCTACAGATAAACCAGTTTGCCCCTGATCGAGCAAAAATTTGTAACGTTCATTAGATTCTTCTGCAGTCCCAAACCCAGAGTACTGGCGAATAGTCCAGAGCCTACCTCTAAAACCATTTTCAAATATACCTCTAGTGAATGGATAAGCTCCTGGCTGCTCCAGTTTTGAAAAATCAATCATGTCTGGCCCCACCACAACAGGAACCTCTATTCCTGAGGGAGTTACTGGATCAGGATGATTTGGAGGTGCTTTTTCTACCTCGTTAATAATTTCAGCAGAAGAGTTCTTACTTGTAGCCATTTTCTATTTCCGTGTTGGTAATACTTTTTCGGCAGCCTCCCAATGAGCATCATTTATCCAATTACTAACAAATAATTCAGTTTCCAGCTCATTAAGATCATTTTTAGAATCGCCTCGTCTTTTTGCATCTGCTAGTTCTTTAAAAGTTCTTATTACATGAGCATGTTGATTCCTTAGAGGTATTAAAAAATCTTCTACAGATTGTTTTAACTCTCCCTCAACGCTCACCACTTGATCTACTAGCCCTATTTCAAGGGCTTCTGAACTAGACAGCATTTTTCCAGTTAACAATAGTTTTAATCCATTTGAACGACCGACCAATTGAAATAAGTCAGCGCCCCCACCCCAAGCAGTTGACAAGGCTAAACGCCCCTGTACAAAACCAATTTTGGCATGGAAGTCGGCAATACGGAAATCACATGCAACAGCCAACTCAGCAGCTCCACCAAAAGTATTTCCATTAAGAGCAGCTATAACAGGCAGCGGAAATGTTCGGATAGAATTCAAGGCTAACTTGGAATTATTAGACATTTCCCTAGCTGCGGATTCAGTTCTAATTTTCGACAGTTCACGAAGGTCCCCCCCAGCGGCAAATGTTTTTCTTCCTGAGCCAGTAAGAACTGCCGCAACAATGGATTCATCCATTGAATGACTCTCAAAAATTCCTTTGAGGTCAATCAATAGCTGTTGACTCAGCGCATTGTGTTTTTCTGGACGGTTAAAAGTGATATATAATACTTTATCTCGCACCTCAGCCAGAAGATGGTTTTCTGTCATTGTAACTAGTAACTCCGTTCTTCTGTAATGCAACTAAGACTATTAACATTTTCTGTTGAGGGTCTGTATAACAAATAAAGTGTAAAGAGCATACATAGCCTATTAAAAAGAAATTAATGAAAAAAATACTTATTATTCGTCCATTTCTGCCGTACGATAAATATAGTTGCCGTCCATATAAGTTATAAAAAAATCATGGAAAGACATAGGGTCATATTTCGGCTTCTCCCCAGGAGTAATGCAGGTTGAAATGGGCTCTGCAATTGTTTCATCGTTAGCATTATAGAAAAAAGTTAATGCATAGCGATCCTTTTTGGGCGGAACTACCCTGTGCGGAGTCGCAATAAAACGACCATTAGTCCATCTATTAAGGAACTCCCCTGTGTTCACCACTATTCCTCCTCTAAGAGGGTCAATCTCAATCCATTTTCCAGAAGGTGCCATAACCTCTAGACCGGGAACATCCATTAATGGAAGATAAGTTATAGAACTATGATCGGAATGTGGTGCTAAAGAAAATTGACCTTCCTCAACATCCGCAGGAGGATACCAAGCACAACGATTATAATATTCAGGAGTAGAAAAAAACTTATCAAAGTAATCAGATGGTAAATCAAGAGCCCTAGAATATACAGGCAGCATTTTCTGAGCTAGGTCAGCCATTGTTTCCTGATATGATAAAATTATGGGCTTAAAGTCAGGCAACTCTTCAGGCCATTTATTCATCCCTCTATGACGTACATTATCAATTACCTTGGGGTCGTCATTCCCCCTTTCACGCATAAACGCCCAGGCCTCATTTTTATCTTTTTTCTGATTATCTGCAATTTTAGACCAGCGTAGAACTGTTGCCTTATCCGGAATATAACCAATATGGTGAAAATCAACTCTATATTTCAATTTGGTATCTAAAGGTAGTGAGAACAGATCTGCCACTTGTTCAAAACTTCGATCAATCAGGGATTGTTCAACGCCATGATTAACAATCACATAAAATCCTAAACTTTCCTGAATGGCGCGCAAATCTATCGCTAGCTGCTCCCGTGCTTCAATATCGCCATTCAGATAATTACCAACATCAATGACAGGGATTTCTTCATCCCTTATGCACCGAGATATTTCATTTGAGACTTTAGGCTCAATATCGACTGCTATTGTCATTAGTAGCTCCTCGGATGAGTTCTTCTATTTTATTGTCTGAAACTTACAAACGATCATAAAAATATATACCATCAAAATAGGTTACTTGATATTCATGAAATGTCATAGGGTCGTATTTCGGCTCGTCCCCAGGGGTAATGCATGATGGTAGTGGATCAGCTACCGTCTCATCATCGCAATTAAAAAAGAAAGTTAAAGCATAACGGTCTCGTTTTGGCCTGACGACTCTATGCGGTGTTGCAATGAATCGACCATTGCTCCATCTGTTAAGAAACTCGCCTGTGTTTACAAGAATACGTCGAAGTAAAGGAGCAAGTTGTATCCACTTCCCAGAT